>DAOSVM010000013.1:0-60857 GCA_035379625.1 Ignavibacteriales bacterium
TTATTGCTGAAACTGGTGCAGGTCAACACGGTGTGGCTTTAGCAACGGCTGCTGCTATTACAAATTTAGAATGTGATATTTATATGGGAGAAGTTGATACTATCAAAGAAAGACCTAATGTTTTACGTATGAAAGCTCTTGGCGCAAATGTTATTACTGTTAAATCTGGGAATAAAACATTAAAAGAGGCTGTTGATGAAGCTTTTATTGCTTATTTGAAAGATCCCAAAACTCAATTTTACGCTATTGGCTCTGTAGTGGGGCCACATCCATTTCCTATGATGGTTAGAGATTTCCAGCAGATTATTGGTCAAGAAGCAAAAGAACAATTTAAAGAGTTGACTAATTCGTTGCCTGATAATCTTGTTGCTTGTGTTGGTGGGGGTTCTAATGCAATTGGACTTTTTACTGCATTTCTTAATGATTTGAATGTTAATATTTATGGAGTAGAACCAGCCGGGTTAGGGCTAAACTTAAAAGATAAGCACGCTGCCACTTTGACACTCGGGAAACCGGGGATTATTCACGGTTTTAAATGTTATTTACTTCAAGATGAAAATGGTGAGCCTGCAAAGGTTTACTCTGTTGCAAGTGGTTTGGATTATCCAGGTGTTAGCCCACAGCATTCATATTTAAAAGATATTGGCCGAGTTAATTACGTCACTGTTGATGATAACGAAACAATTAATGCATTTTTTGAACTTTCGAAAGTAGAAGGAATTATTCCAGCATTGGAAAGCTCTCACGCAATTGCATATGCTATAAAGTTAGCTCAACAGATAGAAAGTAATAAAAAAATACTTGTAAATCTATCCGGTAGAGGCGACAAAGATATTGAATTTGTAATTGAGAAATATGGGGATAAATTTGGAATTAGTTTATAATTCCCATATTGTTCTCCTTATACACAATAAAGCTGCCGAAAGGCAGCTTTATTTATAAAATATTTAAAAGTTATTCTATTACTCAGACGGTGTAAGCGTGCCGCACAACTCAAGTTGTGCGGTTTTTTGCAATTCTTGCAAAAAAATAAAGGTGGCAATTATATCGTATTATCGATATAATTGCCACCTTTTAAATTTGCGTGCCACATTTTGCCAATGTGGCAATTTTTCGTGCCACCAATGCGGAATATCATTGCCACAATACATTTATTTTTGCCACCACGTGGAAAATTCGTGCCACCAATAAATAAAAACACCCCGTCAATCTTTTGTATTGCCACGCCTCTTGGAAAAATGGGAATTTTAAAATGGTAGATATTATATCGTATTAACGATATAATTGCCACCTTTTAAATTTGCGTGCCACATTTTGCCAATGTGGCACTTTTTCGTGCCACCATTGTGGCATTCAATGCCAAAAGGTGGCATATCATTGCCAACCTACATTTTTTTTTGCCACCACGTGGAAAATTCCGTGCCACCAATGCGGAATATCATTGCCACAATACATTTATTTTTGCCACCTATTTAAATGGTGGCAAAAGTTTTAGCGGGCCATGGGGCACGCTGCCCCTTGCGGCTTGCCACAAGCCGCAAGGGGCTTAAGCTTATACTGTCTGAGCTATATTAAAGGTATTTGATAATTTAATTTTTTTATTTTCTCTCTATTCAATATTTTTGTATAAAAAAGGATTAAGAATATGAAATTAACAAAATTTTTTATCGTTCTATTTATCGTTAACATATTACTGGGGAACTCTATGAAAAACTACATCGATCAAAAAACTGTTGATTTGGTTATCCAAAAATTGCTTGAAAAATCCGACCCGAGACAAAAAGAGCGCATTATTTTAGGTGTTACTCAAATTGCTAACCTTTGGAACAAAGAAGACGGCTCTAAAGATGATTTTATAAATTTTGCAATCTCTCATTACATTAGCGATGAAAAATTGCGTGATATCTTTTTCAATAGAATTTCTGATAATTTCGAACAACTTTATGGAAATTTGAATAAAATAGGTTTAAGTTTTCGTAAACAAACTGAACTCGATCTTGGCGAAATTTACCCTTTTGATGAAATTTTTGCAGCTTATGACCCTTTTGCTCATCTTGGTGAAGATTTTTTCAAAAATAAACTTGCTTTCTATATTATTTTAAACTTCCCTAACTATACACTTGAACAAAAAAATACCCTTGGCAAAAATTGGTCCCGTAAAGAGTGGGCTTATGCTCGTGTTGGCGATATGTTTATCTCACGTGTTCCTGCTGATGTTAATATTAAAATCACTGAAACGCTTAGCAAAGCTGACAATTATATTTCAAATTATAACATTTATACCAATACTCTTGTGGATGATAAACTTAACAACATTTTCAACAATAATCTTAAACTCATTAGCCATTGGGGATTAAGAGATGAAATAAAAGCACAATATGCAAATCCTGATGGCTTGCAAAAACAAGATTATATTTACGCTGTTATGAAAAGAATTATTTCACAAGAAATACCCGAAAATGTAATTAATAACTCAAGTTTCAAATGGGATCCAATAAATAATAAACTCTACAAAGATAATAAAGAAATTAAATTCAATCCCGAACCTAACAAACGTTACAAAACATTGCTAAACAATTTCCACGCTGTAAAGCTGGCTGATGAGCATTATCCGAACTATCCAACCTACATCGATAGAAAGTTTAATCTTGAATTAGAAATTACAAAAGATGAAATAAAAAAAATATTCGATGAACTTTGCTCATCCGATGTACTTGTTGATATTGGAAAACTCATCGAAAAACGATTAAATAGAAAACTAAAACCTTTCGATATTTGGTACGATGGATTTAAATCCCGAAGTTCAATAACCCAGGAAGAACTGGATAATATTGTAAAATCGAAATATCCGAATATACAAAGTTTCCAAGCCGATTTAAAAAATATTTTAACAAAATTAGGATATACCGAACAAAAAGCTAAATATATTGCTGATAAAATTGTAGTAGACCCTGCCCGCGGCGCCGGGCACGCCGCTGGTGCGATGATGAAAGGCGATGTTGCGCACCTTCGCACAAGAGTTCCTGCTAATGGTATGGATTACAAAGGTTTCAATATTGCTTGCCACGAATTCGGGCATAACGTCGAGCAAACAATTACTCTTTATGATGTCGATTATTATATGTTACAAGGTGTTCCTAATACTGCATTCACCGAAGCATTAGCTTTCACCTTCCAAAAACGCGATCTATACTTACTTGACATAAAAGATGAAAACCACTTGAAAGAACATCTCCAAACTCTAGATATAATCTGGGGAACTTTCGAAATTATGGGCGTCTCTCTCGTCGATATTGAAGTTTGGGAATGGCTATACCAACATCCAAACGCAACAGATCAAGAACTTAAAGAGCAAACTATTAAAACCGCTAAAAACATATGGAACAAATATTTCGCAAGAATTTTCAATACCAAAGATGAGCCAATTCTCGCTATTTATTCTCATATGATAGATTATCCATTATATCTGCCTGCTTATCCGCTTGGCCACTTAATTGAATTTGCTATTGAAGAAAAACTTAAATCCGGAAATTTCGCTGATAATATTCAAGAAATTTTTACAACCGGCAAAATAACACCTTACTTCTGGATGTTGAAAAACTTTAACTACAATATCTCTGCAAAACCAATGATTAATAAAGCAAAAGAAGCACTAAATTATGTTAAATAAAAAAAGGTATGTCTTATGCTAAAAGAAATTGCTAACCGCAGGAGCGTCAGAAAATTCCTTGATAAAGATGTTGAACGTGGAAAAATTATTGAACTTATTAAAGCTGGAATGCAAGCACCATCTGCAAACAACCAGCAACCTTGGGAATTCATAATTATTAAAGACAAAAACACTCTTTTGCGCCTTTCTGAAATGAAAACCGGAGCAATTCCACTTAAATTCGCTAACTTTGCTATAGTTGTGCTTGGTAACGAAATATATTTAAAATCTCCGGAATACGTTGATCAAGATCTAGCAGCTTGTACTCAAAACATACTTCTTGAAGCTGTTAACCAAAATCTTGGCGCTGTCTGGATTGGCGTCGCCCCAATTCAATCTCGAATGGATTTTACACGTAAAATCTTAAATTTAGAAGAAAATCATATTCCATTTTCTATTATAGCAGCCGGATACACAGATGATAACGCAAATTATTTTATCGATCGCTTTAATTACAATAAAATAATTAACGAAATATAAATTATTCATTCTATTGACTTTAACTATATTTTTCATTATATTAACACAAAAAAAGGAGGGTATATGAAAAATGTCGGCAACATCGATCGAATTATAAGAGTTTTCCTTGGCCTTGTCATACTTATTCTATTCGGTCTAATGGGTAGTTGGTGGTCACTTATCGGCCTTGTTTTGATTTTAACAGGTATAATAAAAATTTGCCCAGCTTATTTCCTCTTCAAAATTGATACTACAAAATACGATGAAATTAAATCTAAGGATTCCCAATAATATCACCAAAATTTTAGCGGCAGAGATCAACTCTGCCTTTTTTTAATTTAATTTTGGCTCGGACAGTGTAAGCTTAATTCCACGTGCTGCAAAGCCGCACGTGGACTGGCTAACGCCCATAATAATAAAACAAAATAAAATCCCTACATAATAAACTTAATCTATTAACAATACTAACTCACAACCCAAATAATAATTCATTAAAAACTTTAAATAATTATATTTTGTTTACAATAAATATTAAAACATTTCATCACAATAAGAAAAAGTATTTCATTGGTATCTCTATACAATTATCTACAACAGAAATTTTATCAATCTTTTTCTTTAAAAGTAAAACATACCTAAATTTATTTTTTAATTGTATATCATATTTAAAATCATCATATATCGTAATCCCTACAGGCTTATCCAACGTTTCAACAACAAAACAATTAAAATCAAAATCATATATTTTTTTTAAAAAACTATGTCCATCATAAAATATCCTTATCAAATATAAAGCAATTACATCTTCAAAAAGAAAATTTGAAAATAACTTATGAGCTTGTTTGCCATATTTTTTCCATAATAATGCCAACCTTAAAGAAGGTGATGTAAAAAAAATTCTTATCTTATCATTATTTATTAAATTACCATTTTCAGTCCAAATAAACAATATTCCATTTATTTCAAGAAAATTCAATAAATTTATAATTTCATCAAACCCCAAACCACTATCTATAGAAATTTTCTGTAAATCAATCTTATCAGTTTGTGCAATTATATACATAATATTTAATATTTTTTCATATAATAAATTACCTTTATAACCAATTAAACAATCATATTCTACAATCCCTTGCTTTAGTAATTCCAACAATTCATTAAAAATTTTTTGAAAATCATAAATATTTAGTAAAAAAGGATAATTATGAAACTTAATATATTCTTCTAAAATATCTATCTTATTATTTAATAATAAATTATCAATACTTCCTAAGTACCTTTTCATAATATCCATCAATATTGTAGAAGCTGAAAAAACTTCATCAATTGAACTACTAAAAAATAATATTTCCTTTAACTCATTTGCTAACCCTTTTGGTGGTAATAAAATTTTTGCATCAATGTTCAAATAAAGCTTTGCAATAACAAACTCAGTAAATTTGAATGGATAAAATTTTTCAATAAACATTTTTCCATTAATTTTTGTCTTTTCACTACTCCAAAGATAATTTCCACAACATACTAAAAAAACTAAATTAGTACTATCATATAAAATATCCAATGTATACGCCCAATTTTCATCATCATCAATATTATCTAAAAGTATAACAATTGGCCTTTTTAAATCACAAAATTTCATTTTCAAAATATTATTTTCAAAATCTTTAAATAGTTCTACTAAAGAATAACCTTGGCTTTTAATCTCTTTTACATTAAAAAAATACACATTTACATTAAATTTATTTAAAATCTCATCTGCAAACTGCCATAAAATAGTTGTTTTTCCTGTTCTCATAAAACCATATATACCAATAAAACGCGGTTCAAAACCTTTTGATAAAAAATTATCAAAATATTTCATCAACGAAACAAAAAAAGTTCTTCTAGGTATTTTTTTACCTTTTATGAAATTAAAAACTTTTTTCTCCGTTATATTTTTATTTAATACCGATTTTTTTAAAATATTTTCACAAAATATTTCCATAAACTAACTCAAAAAATTATTTTTTATATCCAAATCTCAATATAATTATTAACAAAGACAATAAAAACAATTCTAACTATTGTTAAATTACTTTTCACTAAGAACAAAAGCACTAATTAAAAACAAATAAAATTATATGATAATTATTCTCAGTTATTAGCTATGAATAAAGACAATATAAATAAAATAATTGATACAGGTGCCCAAATTTTTTCAATTTTGGAAGGCGTTAAGATATTCAATATTGTTGAAAGGAAATAAAAAGCAACAACAACCCAAATTAATATTTTTGAAAATGGATAAGATATTATTGATATCACTTGGCTTTTTGATAATACAAAAATATTTGTCGAAATAAGCGTTAAAGCATAAAATACAGCTAAAAATCTCATCTTAGTTGGATATTTACCCGGATATTTCCCTCCCATCGAAGCCGCACCCCAAGGCATACCCAATGCTAAACCAAACTGAAAAGCTATAACAATTGTGTTAAGAATAATAAAAACTATTGCACATTGAAATAATGACATAAAAAATTAACTCTTATTATTAAACCTTAAATATAATCAAGGTAAATTAATTCTTGGTGGCTCAGGTAAATCTGCTTCTGGTTTACTTTCCTTCTTTAAACTTTTGATAATGAAATAAACTCCTCCTCCAATTAGTGCAGCTCCACCACCATAATAAACATATTTCATATAATCTGTTTTTTTAAGAAGTGAAGCAGCTAATTCATTACCTTCCATCACAAAATCTGTGAAATTTTCTGCTTCTATATCTTTAATAACTACATTTTGTTCACTTATTTCATTATCAAATCCATACATTTTTAAAGCAAATTTATATTTATCCTGAGATTTTGCAATATATGCAAGTATAACAATACCTCCATCAAAAGCTTTAGAAAGCTTTTGAATATCAGCAACAGGATACCCTTTTGTAAATAATTTTAATTCTTGAATTTTTTTATTAACTTTATCCTGCGGTACTACTATATAATCTTCATTGTTTTTATCTAAAGTTGTAATAAAATTACCAGAAAATTTTTTTAATTCTTCTTGCGTTAGTGAATTATTTTTTGTTGCAGGAATAAATTTAATCAATACATCTCGCTTTTCCTGCCCAAATACTATTGCTACAAAAAGTAACAAAATTAATATTTCTTTCATTTTTCACCTATTTAATAATTACAAGCTTTTTAGCTGAATTAAATGTTTTATTACTTTCCAATGATTTACTTACAATTCTATAAATGTATACACCACTTGAAAGACCATAATTATTAATGTTCAATTTTGTAAGATATTCACCTGCCTCAAAAACTTCATTTACTAATGTGGCAACTTCCTGCCCTAAAATATTATAAACTTTCAATTGAACAGATGACTTCTCTGGCAACATAAATTTAATATTTGTTTCAGGATTAAACGGATTTGGATAATTTTGCATCAACTCATAACTTTTTGGTACAAATTTTTTCCCTTCAATCTGTTGGTTAATAAAATTATCATCACCAACTAATAATGTTACAGATTTATTAAATATTTCATCTTTTTGCTTTTTAAATATTATTTCTCGAATTGAACGTAAATCATAAATTTTATTATTCTCATTTTCAATTAAAATAATTTTATAAGAATCAGGTAAATTATTTATTTCAGGCATTGTTAATTTAACAAAATTACCATCATCTTTTGCCTTTATTTTGCATTTCCAAATATATCCATTTTTATAAGATTTTTTGAAATTATAACTTAATTGTTGATTGTTTTCTTCGCTGTATAAATATAAATATTGATCAAGGTAAATTAACGGTTTTATTTCATCGTACTTATCAAATTCATCTAAAGCATTTTTTAATGCACCAAAATAATTATCATCATCTCTGTAATCCTTTGTTTCAAGTTCTAATTTAATACTCCAATCATCATTCCTAAATATTCTTGTATTCTGTTTTGCAATAGTAATAGGTCTTGGAATTAAACTTACGGTAATTGGATTTTTTGTAAGATTTTTAACAATATATCCTTCCCAAGGTTTTAAAATAGTTGTTTTCTTAAAGCCTTTACCATCATATGTATATAAAGAAGAAACTTTTGTAGAATCTCTTGAAACATCATTCCAAGTTATATCAAAATTATAAGGATTACCAATTACATTATAACCAGGTTGCAATGTAATTTGAAAAGTTTTATTAACCGGATATAACGACCCTTTTCCTGATTTCAATTTAGCTTTTACTTTTGTTATAAACCAATAACCTTTTCCTGATGTTAATCTTGTAAAATTCCCTTTATCATATTCAACAAATTGTGTATCAATGAGTTGGAAAAGTCTATATTTTTTAGGATCGTAACTAGGAGCAAAATTACCAAAAATAGTATCTGCTAAGCCTAAGAAATTATTAACAGGAATTGAAATCATCCTATAAGCCGAAGCATTTGTACCAGTTACAGCATCATTTGGAGCAGTAATACCATTATTTAAATTAATATTAACTACAAATGGATTAAATTCTGGTTGTTTTTGTGGCATAGTTAACACTGTTGTTCCGTTAGTCCCCTTTAAATAAAACATTAAACCACGTAAAGTTATTTTAGTTGAATCTAATTTCACAGAATAATTTAACGAATCAACCTTAGTAAAAGTTAATGAGTCATATAATAAATCACCAGCTTTTTTGTACATAAGTTTAATATTTCCATTTCTCAAGCCTGTAGGTGTTATTTTTAAATTTAAAGATCGACCATAATTTAATGTCAAATTTGATAATATTAAAGAATCTGCACCAATTTGGAATTTATAACCTGTTCCTGTTAATACTGCTATAACTTTTGGTTTATTAGAATTTATATCCAAATATGCTATGTAATTTTTTAATTGAGTTGGATTAAATGCTATAGTAAAATTGATTGATGTTCCCTTTTTTAATAAAAGTGGATATGTATAACTTGAAGTTATTGAATAACCTGAACCGGTAATCCCAACTGATGAAATAGTTATATCCTCGTTACCATTGTTATTCAAAGATACTACTTTTGATGATATTGTATTTAAATTAACTTCATCAAATTTTAATGTATCTACACTAAGCTGTAAAGGATGTGGGTTCACATTTGCAGTTAAAATTATATCTTTACTGTTTGAATTGTAAGATATCGTTATTTTATCAGCTGATAAGCCATAAGTTGTGGGCGCAACAAATTTAACACTTATTACTGTGCTATCGTTAAAAGGTTTTAAGGTTATATTTTGTGATTTATATTTAAATCCTGTTTGTATTGTTCCCAAAATAGTTAATGTTGCTTTTAATGTATCATCACCAACATTTTTTACTATAAAAGTTTTTATTAAACTATCTTTACTTATAATATTTCCAAATTTTAATGTATCAACACTTGTATATAAAATTGATGTTGCAACTCTGGTAGTAAATTTCCATACTGAACTCCAATTAGAAAATGCACTACCATCCCTAGATCTAATCCTCCAATAATATGAATTATTATTTTGTAAAGTTTGTAAAGTTTTAGATGTATCAGTTAATGTTGAATCATTATAAATCATTTGTGTAAATTGATTATCTAAAGCTACTTGTAAATGATAATTTTTAGCTCCTAAACCTTTACTCCACTTAATAACAGCATACTTAGGTATATTTGTTGCATTGTTATCAGGATATATTTGATTTGGTGTACCTAAATTAATTGTAAAAATATTAACAGCAGGTACATTTTGTACATTTCCAGCTTTATCAACAGCCACAGCTTCAACATAATAGGTACCAATATCTGTAATATCAGATTTATACTGCCAAGTTGATTTATTCAAAGTATCATCAAAATTTGCATAATACCATTTTGTATACTTATTATCTTTCTTAAATCTTACCCTTAAACTATCTATTCCGGAAAAAGGATCTATTTGAAGATCTGAAGCTGTTCCTGAAACAATAATTGGATATTGAGTTATAACTGAACCATTAGCTGGCGTAGATATAATAGATGTAGGTTTGAGTGTATCAATAAGTAAATTCGCAGATTGTGAATATATAAAATTACCAGCTTTGTCTACAACTTTTATGCGCCAAATATTTGTCGACTGATTTAATTTATTTGTTGGCAAAGTATCGGTTATATTAGGTGATATCCAACTTTTACCTGGTGTTAAAGTTGAACCATTTATTTCAAGCTCATAATGGTCTATACCACTTAAAGTATCAGTTGACTTTAACCAAAAAAATCTTGGTTTTAAATTATTAGTATATGATTGATTTTTAGGTTTTATTAATATTGGTGCTGTAGGCGCTTGAGTATCAATATAAAAAGTTATCGATGAATCAGCTAACATTACATTATTAGCTTTATCTGTTCCACCATATACTTTTATTCTTGCTTTACCATTTACTGCACCATCAGGTATATTTACCTCTCCAGTCCAAGTATTTAAAGCATATCCTGTTTTTTGAACATAGATTTTAAAATTATCATATGTTATTATTTCAACATTAACTGTTTTCAATGTATCCATTGATGTTTTGGTAGAAGTTTTAAATTTAATACTAATATTTTTTAATCCTGCATTAATATATTTATTTGCTATATTTATACTTTGAATAGTTGGTAGAGTTTTATCAACTATAACATTAACCTTAACAGGATTTTGAATATTATTGTTTTTATCTATGGCTCTCAATCTTATATCATAAATTCCATCAGAATATGCTTGCCAATTAAATTCCCAACTTACTGTTTGCTCAATTACTTTCTGTGCTTCATCTTCGCTTTCATTTTGTTGAAGCTGTTGTTTTAATAATTCTCTATGTTTTTTTGATAATTGAGACGATTGAACATCTATCCAATTTTTTCCACCATCAAAACTTAACTGAATTTTATTAAGCCCCACACCACCAACATTATCAGAAGCAGTACCACTTATCAAATATGA
Source organism: Ignavibacteriales bacterium (assembly GCA_035379625.1). Classification (GTDB taxonomy): domain Bacteria; phylum Bacteroidota; class Ignavibacteria; order Ignavibacteriales; family DAOSCP01; genus DAOSCP01. The sequence continues at coordinate 11,100 of DAOSVM010000013.1, forward strand.
ATTTCCACCAATCACTTGATTATTAACTAAGTTTGTAAACTGTGCAACTGGAGGAGTATAATCAATACTCGCAGTAAAACTTTTTACTTCAGATTTTACAAAATTACCAGCTTTATCATAAGCCAAAATATACCATGTATGACTACCATTCTTTAAACTATCTTGTGCTTTAAATTTTATTGTATCACTCAACAAATTAGGAATATTCGAAGCAATTAATTTATTATCAAGATATAGATTATAATGAGAAACTCCACTTAAATTATCCGTTGTTGGTAACCATTTGAAAGTTGGAAAAGGAGTATCAATAATATCTGTTGTTAATGGATAAGTTAAAGTAGGAATAATCGGCGCAGTCCAATCTACAACTATTGTTCTTACATCATTGGACGAAATTTGATTATTTAATTTATCAAATGCTTTAACATACCAAGTATGAATTCCTTCACTTAATAAATTAGCGGGATTTGGTGTTGTTTGTGTTTTTGTAACTTCTATACTATCTATATTTATTTGATTATCAATAACTAATTGATACTTTGAAAGTCCTATACCTGAATCCGCACTAGCTTGCCAAGTAAAAGTTGGAGTTGGAATGTTAATGAAACTATTATTAGAAGGTGTAAGCAAATTAAATTTTTTAGGTGGAGTATAATCAACATTTAATGTAAATGGAGTTGTGCTAATTTCATTTTTCACATTATCAAGAGCTTTTACTTTCCAAGTGTAAGTTCCACTTGCTAACTTTTGTTCACTTGATATTGTATATTGATTATTTTGTAAACTATCCTGAATCAAATTATTATTTATCCATAATTGATATTGTTCCAATCCAGAACCATTATCATTAGCCGCTAACCAATTGAAAGTAAAAAGAGAATCTCTTGTCCATAAATTATTGACAGGTGACATATTCTCAAATAGGCCATTTAAACCTACTGGTGCAATACTATCAACAATAAAACTTAAAATATTTGATGATTGTTTTATATTACCAACACTATCTTCTGCTGCAATATACCAATTATGATTACCAGAACTTATTCTTTTTTCTAAATTTGTAATTTTTATATCATCAACAATAAAACCATCATTTGTCCCGGATGAGTTTGTATTTACACGAAATCTGATATATAGCTTATCATTGGAACCAACATATGGTGTGAGATTATGAAAAGCTTGGAACATTTTAGAATAACCATTGTATGTTGCAACTGTCTGCCAAGTTGAACCATTAAAAGAAATTTCAAAATATGCATTATCCCCTTTTTCTAACTTATAACTACACCAATAACTTGCTCTTAAATCTTTAATATTTTTCAAAGTTATGGCTGACGATGTTATAGTTGTATTCAAATTGTTAGAGTAGTTTCCTGCAGGGCTTTCAGTTAAGGCCGTAGAGCCAGAATAATATCCCTTAGAAACTAATCCCCACCCACTTTGGTTTGTCCATTTGGTTAAACCTGCTTCAAAATCATCATAAAATAAAACTTTATTAAAAGTTATGCTGTTTGACGTAGCTACAGTATCAGCATATATATTGCCATCTAAATAATAATAATACCTTTTTAATCCAGAACCTGTATCAGCACTTGGCAACCATTTAAATTGATTTTCTTGATTATTTGACCAAAAATAATTATTTGTATAAGAATTAGCTGAAGGTGAAATTAATGAAAAGTCAAAAGGATTTTCGTTATCTACTCTAAAGGAAAAAATACTTACAGGTTGGAAATAATTTTTCCTAGCATCAATTACTCTTATAGTCCAAGAATGCCATCCTTTTGTCAATAGACTTGTAAAAGTATATGTTGTGGCTGTTTTACCAAATGAAGTTACTTTTTGACCATCTAAAACTAAAACTAAGCTATCAGCATCTGACGAAAAACCTGATGCAGACCATTTTATTGTAGGTGTTGTATTAACCCATGCACCATTGTTTGGTGATAATAAATTTATTGTCGCAAATGGTTTACTATCTATAGAAAATGTCGCAGAAGTATCGCCTCCTAATATCTGCCCCAAAGAATTTTTATATATTATCCTAATTTTGCAAACATTAAATATATTTAAAGCAGGAACATTCCATTTATAAACTGAATCAACTTTACTCAAATTTGCAATTATATTAGTAAATGTTGTACCTGAATTAGTAGAATAATCAATTGATATTGTAAAAGTGTTCAAATATTGCGGATGGAATACATTGTTTGTCCACCGAATTGTATAAGAAGAATCACCTGTAAGGTAAACACCACCTGTTGGTGATATTATATTTCCAATTTTACTTTGTGCAAAAATATTTAACACAGTTAAAAAAAGAGTTATTACTATTTTTCTCATTTCCAACTCTATATTTTTTTTGATTTATTACAATATTTGTGCCATTTTGTCGTATTCTATTTTTTAAAATAATTTATTTTTTAATATATTACAAGTATAAATAATTAATTTAGGTAAACTATGTTTCCAAAAACATCTTCAAATTTGGCTATTATACAAGACGAAATAAAATTAACCTATAAAGATCTTTTCGAATTCATAAAAAAATTGTCTTCAACTTTTTCATCAAAAAAAAAACGATAATGTTGTCATTTTTTCCGAAAATAGATATGAATGGATTATTGCCTTGTATTCTATCTGGAATAATTTTTCTACCGTAATTCCAGTTGACTATTTATCCTCACCTAAAGAACTTTTATATATATTAAATGATGCAAAACCTAAATATATATTTTTATCAAACAAAACTCTTGAAACTTATTATAATATAAAAAATGAACTCGAATTTGAAATAAAACCTATCAATTTTGATGAAATTTCTATTAAAAATATTGAGACTAATAATGAAATCAATTTTGATAAAATTGATTATGAAAATATAGCTGTAATACCTTATACATCAGGAACTACAGGTAATCCTAAAGGTGTAATGTTAACTTTTAATAATCTTTGGATGAATATAAAATCTGTTTCTATAGATATTGAAATTTATAAACCATTATTCAAAGTAATTGCTATACTTCCTTTTCACCATATTTTACCATTTCAAGGAACCATTACTATTCCACTATCTACAAATGAAACCATCGTAATAGCTTCTGCTTTATCATCCGATTATTTATTAAATCTTATGCAAAAACATAAAATTAATCTTATGATCGGCGTACCACGTTTATATAAATTGTTTTATGATGGAATAATATCAAAAATTAATGCTAACCCAATAGCTAAAACATTATTTAAACTTTCGTATTCAATAGGTTCTTATAAATTTGGTAGAAAAGTTTTTAAAACAGTACAAGATAAATTTGGTGGTGAACTTGAATATTGTGTTTCAGGTGGAGCAAAATTGGATATCGAAGTTGCTAAAGGAATGAGAGCTCTTGGATTTCTAATATTAGAAGGTTATGGTATGACAGAGGCTGCACCAATGATTTCCTTTCCGCATCCAGATAAGGTAAAACCTGGTTCTGCTGGATTTATTATGAGTTGTATGGAACATAAAATTATTGACGGTGAATTGATTGTAAAAGGCCCTAATGTAATGAAAGGTTACTATAATAATCCAGAAGCAACTAATCAAATACTAAAAGATGGTTGGTTGCACACTGGTGATTTAGCAAAAATTGATAAACAAGGTTATGTTTACATTGAAGGAAGAAGTAAAGACATTATTGTTCTACCAAATGGTAAAAAATTTAATCCTGAATTAATTGAATTCGAATTAATTAAAAATTTTCCAATTATAAAAGAAGTTGGCTTAAGTTATTTCAATGATCAATTAACAGCAATAATTTACCCTAATGAAAATGTTATTAATGAAATCGGTATAGTTGATGTTAGAGATTATATTAAATGGAATGTTATTGATAAATATAATAAAACAACTGTCGATTACAAAAAAATAAATAATTTCTATGTGGTTAATACTGAACTCCCAAAAACTAGATTAGGAAAAATCAGGAGATTTGCTCTATCTGATTTAGTTACAAAAGAAAAGACTGAAAATTATAAAGATGTAGATATTCCTGAAGATATTGAATATAAAATACTTAGTGATTATCTCAAAAGTGTTGTTAAAAAAGATATTCTCCCTGACCAACATTTTGAATTCGATTTAGGTCTCGATTCATTGGCAAAAGTGGAATTAGTTTCAAAAATTGAAGCAAGTTTTGGAATAAAGTTAAATGAAAATGCTCTTTCAGAACACTCTACTTTGCGTAAGCTTTCAGCTTTTGTTAAAGAGAAAAAACAAAAACTTGAAGATGATTTTATTAATTGGAATAAACTTTTAAAAGAAAAAAGAATTCAAAAACTTCCTGATAATACATTTTTGCTTAAAGTTTTAAAATATATATCAATCCCTCTGTTCAAAACTTATTTTCAATTAGAAATTGTTGGTAAAGAAAATTTACCTAAAACTAATTGTATCATTGCGCCTAATCATCAAAGTTTTATTGATGGTTTATTAATTGCTTGTGCATTAAACGACAATTTACTTTCCAAATCGTATTTCTTTGCTAAAGATAAGTATATCAAGTATTGGTTTGTAAAATTATTTGCAAGATTCAGCAACATTGTTTCTTTAAACTTAAATGCTGACTTAAAAGAAAGTATTCAAAAAATGGCTTATATATTACAAAATAATAAAAATATTATTATATTCCCTGAAGGGACTCGTACAAGAACTGGCCAAATGAACGATTTCAAAAAATCATTCGCAATTTTAAGTAAGGAATTAAACGTTCCAATTGTCCCAGTTACAATCAATGGCGCATATGAAGCTCTATCAATTGGCTCAAAAATCCCTAAACCTAAAAAGATAAAATTATATTTTCTTACACCAGTTTATCCCGAAAATAAATCTTATGATGAAATTGTAGAAGAAGTACGTTTTAAGATTTATAAACAATTAAATAAATAATTATTCTTTGAATTCTTTTGCTTCTTTTATGGATCTGGGATGCGTTAATTGATCAGCTTTTTTATTTACTTCTATGTATTTTTCAATAGGTATATTATTGGTCCATTTATTACTAAATATTCCTATTAAAACAAAAAGCCAATAGGAAGCTAGGATAATATACATAATCTTTTTATGATCAAATTTTCTTTTAAAAGCTGTTGTAAATAATGTGTCTTTTTTAGGACATACAGTAACGCACTCATAACAAGATGAACATTCATCACTTATTACATAATTAACTTTTGATACTTCTATATTTGACGGACAAACTTTATCACACAACTTACAATCGATACAAGTAGTACTTTCCCTTTTTATTTTAACTGGCGATAATAAACCAATAATACCCAACAATGCTCCATAGGGACATAAAAACCTACACCAAAAATTCTTTATTACTATTGATAACAAAACAAGAACAGCTAAAACAATCATTGCAAATGTAGAAATTTTAGCAAAAAAATAATACATTTTTACATCAGCTAAAAGGTTATAATCACTATCCAAAAAACCCTTTAATCCATCTATTGACATCGAAAAAATTGCAAATGTAAAAAAAGCTAAAAGCAAATATTTTAAACTCCTTAATGAAGAATCAAGAATTTTTGGTAAATTAAATGAAATCTTTAATTTAATCCCTAATTTATTTAAATATTCACTGAGTAAACCAAAAGGACATATCCAAGAACAAAATGATTTTCCAACAATAAAAGAAGTAAACAATATACCTAAAAAAATAAATAAACCTGCTGGATGATAGTAATGTATTTGACCCGTTTGTAAAAAATAATAAAAGCTCATTAGCGAACTTATAGGTAAAAATGCTTCAACTGACGGTGGACGATATAATGAACCTAATATTCCATTTGAATTGATATAAAGAACAAAATTGTGAAATTCATATCCTATATATAGAATTATTACTAAGAAAAAGAATTGTATATACTTTCGATTAATATTTTTTTTCATAAGTTAATTTTTTCTCGAATTACTAATTCATATTTATCTATTGTTTCCTTGGAAAATATTTCAATGATTTGATTTTTACATTTTTTCCATCTTATATGTACTGGACAAGGTTTTTCATCACTACAATTATCAAAACCTAAGACGCAACCATCTAAAAATTTCTCACCATCAATTATTTTTATAATATCAAGTATTGTAATTTCTTTGGAATTTTTTAATAAATAAAAACCACCATTTTTTCCTTTTATTGAGCCAATTATTCCAGAATCTGTTAAAGATTGAAGTATTTTCGAAACGAATTCTTTAGGTAATTGTAATTTTTTAGCAATTTGTCCAACTGGAATAGCTTGATTTTTTTCTAAAATTGATAGATATAAAATCGCTTGAATACCATATTCACACTTTTTAGATATCATTGAACATCCTCTTAGTTTGTATATGTGTGAACACTTTGATTTGCTACAGGTAGATAGTTAACACCAAACCAACACACTAACAAAAGTACAAATGAAATAATTAATATTTTGTTTACATATTTTTCCTCACTAATAAAACCAAATCGATAGTGTATATATAAAAGATAAATAATCCATGTAATCAATGCCCAAACTTCTTTAGGATCCCAAGTCCAATAATTTCCCCAAGCTTTTTTTGCCCATAGAGCTCCAAAAACTAAACCGAGAGTCAGAAAACCTAAACCAATTTTAACCATATCATCCAAATCTTGAATAGATGTTTTGAATTTTATTTTTTTAATCTCATTAAATAATGCCATCATTGTTACTATCCCAAACATAGCATAAGAAAAAATATAAACAATAACATGAGGCACAAACCAATAACTTTGTAATGCAGGCATTAATTCTTTAGAAAATGTTTCTGGATGTAATAAATTAACAAGTATAAAAATTATTGTTATAATATTACCATAAATCAACATGTAATCCATTTTCCAATGCAGCTTAAATAAATAAGCAATTGATGCTGTAAAAAATGCATACCAAAGCCGTGTTTCCCATAAAGTTCTTAAAGGTTCTCTTTCAATAGATAGCCAATAATACACTATAAATCCTAACATTAATAATAGAGCTAAAACTTGTAAAATGTCTATGACAAAAGATTTTTTATTCTTTCTATAATTATAAATTATTTTAAAGATATTAAAAGAAAAAATTGCTATTACAAAAGCTGATATAAAATTATAAATTGTTAACATTTTTGCCACCTTTGTTTACTGTAAACATAAGCAAAACAGCTCCGATGACCATCATATAAATACCGAAATATATAACTGATAACCATCTATCATAATTTACTTCAAAAATGCTGACATTGCTAAATTCACCTAAATCATGATCGTAATCTTTTTGATAAATTTTCCATCCATAAATATCAAGAGGATGATTAACAAGAATACTATCTTCATATACTTTTTCATCTTTAGTATATACTTTTACATATGAAACATATTTCTTAGGTTGAGGTTCTGAAAGTGTAATTACATAATTTCCCAACCTTACGAAACGTGACTTTTGTGCAATAGTACCATAACTCAACCATGTATTTATTTTCTCAGTAGGGGTAACAATTTCTGCATAAATAGCCTTTGTATAACCTGGTGTATAACTTGAAAAAACACTATCCTCAAAAAACCATGCATAATTTACTTTTTTAAGAATTTTAATTTTAGCATTTCCTAATTCGATATTGTTTTTATCAATAGAAGCCTGTTTAATTAACTTTAATTTGTTTTCATTTTCTATTTTTAATAATTGAATATTTGGTTTATAAAACTCAATTTTAAAATCTTTTAATTCAATAGCAAATGGAAGTTCTTTTATTTTTCTTCTATCATCAAAGCCATACCAAACAGGTTTATTTTTTTCTGCATACATATCCAACTTGATTAAATCGAAACCGGCAATACTTCCAAAAATCAAAACAATTAGTATTCCTATATGATTGAACAAGAAAGCAACATTTTTAAAATTCATCGGGAAAAATAATCTTTTCCAAATAACTAACAATAAGTTTAAAATTAAATATAACGATATAAATACAAAAGGATATGAAACAACTATGTGAGTTAAACCAAATTTGCTTATGAGTGAATTATTATCATTTTGTGGTAAAAATCCCATTATTAACAAAAAGAAGAGATAAATTGTCAATATAGAGATTGAAGTATGAACAGATGATAAGAATACAAATATTTTTTTGTTTCTTAATAGAATATAAAAACTAAAACTAAAAACAAAAAGAAAGATTACAATCCATAAATTATATGGAAATATAAAATTAGGACTTGGTAGTAAAAATTCAAATAAAAAGCAGAGGATAATACCCCCTGCTATCAATAAAATATTTTTTTGATAAATTTCTTTTGGTTGCATAATAACCTATAAATTTTGAACTTTGTATTTACTTTCTCTTTCTTGAGCTTTTTTAAGCCATTTTGGAACTACATTTTCAAGAAATATTTTTTTCTCTTGCTTTAATTTACTAATATTTAAGCCAATTGCCAACTGTGCTTTTTCTTTTGTTGAAAAATCTGGTATTTTTACATTAAAATTATTATATTTTGCGAAAATATTTGCCAATTCTCTGCGTGCTTCTTTAACTTTATTAATGCCATGTCCCAAAATACGAGCTGTTTCCAAAGGTGCATGGAAAGAATTACCATGGCCTGCCACAGCAAAATCCCATCTCCATTGTGCTTTTCGAATTAAATCTAAAATAGGTTTCATTTCATCTTCTTTAGCACCAATTTCCCATGCATGTTTGGCTTCAAAATGAGCAATAGCTATCTCATGTTGTAAAATCTTTTGCAATTCTTTATTTGCGTCTTGTCTTTGATATACTCTTTGTCTCATCTCTTCTTCGGATTCTCTATGGCAAACTAAACAAGATTTACTAATATGGTTCAATGGAGATTGTATATGGTGATTAGTAAATTTCACTCCACCTTTACTTTCATAAGGCATATGGCAATCTGCACAACTTAATCCAGCTCTATAGTGAACTCCTAATGTAAATACTTCATAATCAGGATGTTGTGCTTTTAGCATAGGCGCTTTACTTATTGGATGAACCCAATCAACATATTTAAAATTATCATAATATTCTTCAATTTTTTCAACAGTCATTCCATTATCCCAAGGGAAAGTTAAATACTTTTGTTTTCCATCTCTATTATCAAAGAAATATTCTACATGGCATTGCGCACATACAAGAGAACGTTTATCATTATGTGTTAATTTGCTTATATCTTTACCTTGTCTTTGTAAAGCTTCAATTAAGGCAGGTCTTGTTATTTTTAAATCCATATTTTTAGCATCATGACAATCAGCGCAGCCAATGTAATTAACTACTTCATGGCCTAATTTATCCCAACTACCAGAGTAAAAACCTTGAACTCCTTTTTCTTTCATTAAACGAGGTACATCAGGGCTTTTACAAGTCCAACAAGTATTTGGCTGGGGACTTGGAACACTATCATTTGGAGCACCTGTTCTTAATGTATTTCTTACATCAATTACAGAATAGTAATGACCTCTTGGTTGATTATAATCCTTCGAAAATGCATAGCCAGCCCAAAGAATTACCATTTCAGGATTTTCAGCTAATGCATCTCTCATTCCATTTCCATTATATTTGCTTCTAAAAGTTGTATCAGATGTCAATACATATGTTTCATACTCATTAGGAAAATTTTCTCCCCAAATTTCGCTTCGAGGTTCTAATTGATCATATTTTACTTTTGGTGTGAAAACAAACTGTGCTTCTGCTCTTCTTTCCATTATAGAAGCAGCGAAAAGGCCCAATAAGAATGTAATAACTATAACACTAAATAATAATATCCATTTTGCTTTTGGATTAGTTTCTATCCAGTTATTTAACTTTTTCATAACACCTCCGTTATTTCATAATTTTTTTTAACCATTCAGGTACAGCACTGCTAACAAATGGAACTTTGGAAGTACTGGTACTAGCTAAATTTTGAACTTCTCCGTGTGGTGTATCCCGATGGCAATGATTGCAGTTAAATGTTTCACGATTTTCATTAATTTTTGAATTGTGATAAGTAGTAAGTTTTGCATCAACTATTAGATTCTCATGACATCGTAGACAATTTTGCTGTACTACTTTTTTGCCATCCTCTTTAATACGAATAACTTGCGGTTCGGCTCTTAATGTAAATATAGTTGCATGCCTTAAACCATCTTTAGCTTTAAAAAAATAAGTATTGAAAATATTATCGTGCGGCACATGGCAATCGTTGCAGGTTGCAACATTTCTATGTGCACTGTGGTAATATCCATTATAAGCGGTTGCCATAACATGGCAATTCATACAAGTTTCTGGTTTATCTGATAGATATGAATGAGCCCTTGATAGATAAACTATTAAAAATATCATCCCTAAAATTATACCACTTATAATGATAAATAAAGATTTAAATTTTGAATAAAGTATAGAAATAAGTTTCATAAAATTCTCAACTTATTATCAGATAATTTAGTCTTATTTTAATTTAAAGTCAAATTAATTTTTAAAGTATTTTAAAAAATTATTTACCTATCATTTTAAAATATCTTGTAATACTTCTATCGTAAGTAGCTTCTGTTTTTTTGTCAAAATAACAGGCCGGTAATTCACCCATACTTCTATGGTAAGCTATACATTCACAACAAACACCTTTTCTAGGACAAGGCTCATATGTACAATTACAACGATTTAAATTTTTAACTTTGTTATCACAAGCCATACTATCTCCTAAATAGTGATAATATTTCTTTTAATACATTAAATAATTGTACTTTTTGAAACGTTTTTTCTCAACTAAAACGTGTCTTACTTTTACAATAGCCAAAAGTTTTTTAATATTTCTTTTAATTCATTAAATAATTGTACTTTTTGAAACGTTTTTTTCTCAACTAAAACGTGTCTTACTTTTACTATAGCTGAAAGTTTTTGTGCAGTAATGTTATATATTTCATATACAAAGCAAAATGAGTGCTCACCAATATCTTCCAAAAACATTGATATTTCCACTTCATCATTAAATCTTAATGGATATTTATAATCAGCTTCTGAATGAACTATTGGCATGGTAAAATCTTTATATTTATTAAAATCAATGTATTTTAATAAAAATAGTTCTTCTAAGGCATCATGTGCAATTTTATATATATTTGCAAAAAAAATAATCCCAGCAGGATCACAATCATAAAAATGAATTCGACTTTTAATCTTGTTCATAAAAATACCCTTTTTATTTTCTTCCATAATAATCCATCCAAAATATAATGGCTTAAATAACCTATTACACCGGCTAAATAATAAGGAAAACCTATTTTAATTTTTGAAAAAGTAAAAGAATTATAATATATAGCTGGTGCTATTAAAAAAATCATAGGAAAAAAAAATACAGCAAATAATGAATGAAAAAAACCACGATGATTTGTTATTATGGGCAACATAACCAATAATCCTAAAAATGCTGATTCGTTTATTTTCCCAGTTGAAATTAACATAATATCTGTTATAAAAAAAAATATATAAAATATTTTTTGCCCTATACTTTTGGTATCAATATCTGGCCACAAACTAAACATTATCGATATAGAAAATAACAATATTGTATTTACAATAATATTTAATGTATTATATGATTTGATGTAATAATTATTTATAACATATGAAATAGGAATAAATAAAACTATATTAAAAAATATGTGATTCTTAAAATTAGCCATTTTTTAACTTTACATTGACAAGAATTTTTTATATTTTAAATAATAAATTTAATAATTATTAATGATTTTATGAAGAGAATACTATTAATTATCTTTTTTTTATCACCTCTCATATTTTGCCAAACAGGTGAATATAAAATTGAATATTATAAAAATGGTAAAATTAAATCAGAAGGTTTTATTATTAATGGAAAAAAAGATGGTATATATAAAGAATATTATCCGAATGGACAATTATATAAAGAATGGTCTTATAAAAATGGTTTAGAAGATGGCGAATCTAAATGGTATTTTGAAGATGGCAAAATCTCAATGATATGGATTTACAAAGAAGGTAAATTAAACGGTTTACAAAAATGGTATTATGAAACTGGAGAACTATGGGCAGAATTAAATTATGTTGATGGTGTTCAACAAGGTGAAACAAAAACTTATTATAAATCTGGAAAAATTCAATCAATTTTCAACTATGAAAACAATAGATTAAATGGAACATCATATACTTACTTTGAAAATGGTTCATTAGAGGTAATTAAAAATTACAGAAATGATACACTCGATGGAGAAACTAAGGTATTTAATGAAATGGGAACTTGTATTCTTATAGCAAACTATAAAAATAGTAAATTAGATGGTTATTCAAGATTATTTAATTATGAAGGAAAATTATCAGTTCTTGATTATTATTATAATGGTGAAATTATAAAACGAGTTAGATATAAAAACAATGGTGAAATTGAAGCTGTAGAAGAATCCTTCACCGATTACTACGATAATGGTATATTAAAAAGCATACGTAATTATAAAGATGGTCAACTACATGGTGAACAAAAATATTATTACAGCGATGGAACTGCTAAAGAATTTCTTTACTTTGAAAATGGCACAAAAAAAGGTATTCAAAAATATTTTTATCCTGGTGGAATACTCAAAGAAAAACAACAATTTTGAGGATATATGAAAACTAATATTCTTTTGGAAACAGGTACTAATGAACTTGAAATTATTGAATATTTATTAAATTATCCTGATACAGATGGTAGTATTAAAACTCAATCTTTCGGGATTAATGTTGCAAAAGTACGTGAAATTATGAATTTACCTGAAATTACCGAATTACCAAACCAACCACCAAATGTTAAAGGTATTTTTAATTTAAGAAATAGAATTATCCCCGTCATTGATTTAGGTTTGAGCCTTTTTAATTACACAGATCCTAATACTTACAAGAAACTTATTGTAACAGAATTTAACAATAACCAATTTGGTTTTATTGTAAGTGACGTAAAAAGAATTTATAGATTTTCTTGGATGCAAGTTGAAGCTCCTGATATAATTAATGATTTCTCAACTGATCAAGCATCTATTATCGGTATTATAAAAACGGAAGATAAAAATATTTTATTAGCAGATGTTGAAAAAATTATTGCCGAAATTAATCCAACTCTTGGGCTAGAAGTTGCACGAGAAGATATTATGAAAGCAGAGGAAATTAAAAAATTAACTGCTCAAGATATTACTGTTGTTACTGCTGAAGATTCACCTACAATACGAAAAATGATTACAGGCAGGTTAAACCTTGCTGGCTTTAAAATACAAGCTTTTAATGACGGACTTTCTGCATGGAATTATTTAGAAGATGTTGCCAAAAAAGTTGAAGCAGGCGAAGATTTATCTAAATACGTAAATTTAGTCATTACTGATGTCGAAATGCCACAAATGGATGGTTTTACGCTTACAAAAAATATAAAAACTAATAAAACTCTACAGTCTTTGCCAGTAATTATATTCTCTTCTATTGTATCAGAAGAAGTTGCCCACAAAGGAGCATCTGTAGGCGCAGATATGCAATTAACTAAACCACAAGTTAGTATTCTTTTAGATTCAATTAATAAATTATTAGGTTTATAAAAAATATATCCATTTTAATTATTAAGGCAAGGGGACAATAATTAAGAACCTTGCTTTTTTTATTTTAAAAATATTTTTCTTTAGCTCGGACGGTGTAAGCATAAAGCTCAAAAATATTTTTTCGTTCTAACTATAGATTCCTTACCAACAATAAATAAAATTTTTATATTTAGCTAAATAACTAAAAGTTGTTTCAATATTTTTCTATGAAAAATTAGCTCAAGTAAAAAGTGAGTGAAATACATATTTTTATTACTATATATTATCAATTACAATATAATTGTATTTAAGATATATCCACTTTTTCTAAAAATATATTTGTATTTTCAATATAATGTATAAACGATATATAAGTAATTTCTAATAATATATTTATAAATACTATATAATTGATTTTACGATATAATTGTAGATACAATTTTATTATAAAAAAATTGCAACAATTGTAGGTTGCTGCATATTTGGGAATGATTTGAATATTAAGGCTCAAAAGCATTGCTCTTTGTAAGGTGTCGAAGAAAAGAATTTTAGCGGGCCGTTCCGGCCCGCTGCCCCTTGCAGCTTTTTGAAAGCTGCAAGGGGCTTAAGCTTACACTGTCTGAGCTAAGTTAAAAAATCTGCTTTTAAAAGTTAACTTAGTTATTATTATTTTTTGAAGAAACTCATTATTATTTTATCTATATCATCTGGTGATATTTCACTCTCGTTGTTAGCATTTGTTTTTGTCGATGAAGTGTAATTACCAAATTTTGGATTGCCAGCTCTTGCTAAAAGTCTTTGTTCAATTTCCTTTAAGAATGATTCTCTCATTTCAGAAGTGTTTGCAATATGATCTACTGCAAAGCCTTTATTAACCGGATTAGTTTCAAAAGCTAAATGTTTAATGTTTATCAAGTGTTTTGCGCTAACATTTTCGGAAATAATAGATCCGCCCCAAGTACCAGGTCCCAAAGTTAAAGATGGATTTAATGCTGTAGTATAACCAACTGCGCCAAGTGCAGAAGTTGTATTAGCGATAATTCGGAAAGCAGGTTTTTCAAAAGCGAATTTCATTATAATATCTTTATCAGATGAATGGATTGCCATAGTATGGCCGATTCCACCTAGTTCAAGTAGTTCAATAGCTCGATGGCATCCTTCTAACCACCCATCAACAACATAAAAAGCGAGAATTGGAGATAATTTTTCAATTGACAAAGGTTCATCTTTACCAACTGATTTAGTTTCAACAACCAAAGCTTTTGTTCCTTCTGGAATATTAAATCCGGCGTTTTTAGCAATCCAATGAGCAGATTTACCAACAATTTCCGCGTTTAAATGACCATTTGGAACAGCAAAAGCTTCTAACTTTTTCTTTTCTTCACTACTTAAGAAATAACCACCATTTTTTACAACTTCTTTTTTTACTTCTTCAACAATTGGCAAGTCAGCTATAATTGCTTGTTCAGATGAGCATAAGGTACCATTATCAAAGGTTTTGCCGTAAAGAATATCAGCCACGGCCTTTTGGACATTAGCTGTTCTTTCAATAAAAGCAGGAACATTTCCAGGCCCAACGCCATAAGCTGGTTTTCCGCTACTGTAAGCAGCTTTAACCATTGCAGAACCGCCCGTTGCAAGTATTAAGGCTACGTCTTTATGTTTCATTAATTCATTTGTGCCTTCTAATGTTGGATTTTGAATACAATTTATTAAGCCATCAGGTGCTCCTGCTTGTGTAGCAGCTTCATTCAAAATGCTCAATGCTTCAGAAATCGCTTTTATACTTCTTGGATGTGGACTAGCAACAATAGCATTTCTTGTTTTTAATGATATAATAGCTTTGAACATAGCCGTAGAAGTTGGATTTGTACAAGGAATTAGTGCTGCAATAACTCCCATAGGCTCAGCTATTTTGATAATTTTTCCATTAGCTTCAGTACCAATGACGCCAACAGTTTTTAAATTTTTGATTGATTCCCAAAGTATTTTTGTAGCAAAAATATTTTTTGTAATTTTGTCTTCAAATTTTCCGATACCACTTTCATCAACAGCTAATTTTGCAAGTTTTTCAGCATTTTTTGCACCAGCTTCAACCATTGCAAGCACAATTTTATCAACTTGTTCTTGAGTATAAGTTTTATACTCTTTTTGTGCATTTTTTGCTTTACTAACTAATTCTCTTGTTTCCTGAATTGATAATAAATCTTTATCCATAATAATACCTGATTTTTTAAAGGTAAATTATAAAATTTTTTGAAAAAAAATAATTTTATTGGTTTTTCTTTTTAGCTGAAGTATAACTTTCTAAATCATATTTTATTGTTTTTTCAGGCATAGGAAGTCTAACAAGTTCTACTTTTGCAGCTGCGAAAAATTCTTCAGCCAAAGTATCGTGATAGTCAGAAAATATAACAACTCTTTTAATACCAGCAGCAATAAGGGCTTTAGTACAATTTGTACAAGGCATATTTGTCACGTAAGCTGTTGCTCCTTGAGTGCTTATGCCTTGTTGAGCACATTGAGATAAAGCATTGATTTCTGCATGTATAGTTCTAACACAATGGTTGTCAACTATATAACAACCTACATCTTCGCAATGAGGTTCGCCAGGAATTGATCCGTTATATCCAGTTGCTAAAATTCTTTTATCACGTACTAAAACACATCCACAATGCATTCTTGGACAGGTAGCACGTTCTGATACTAACATTGCTAATTTTAAAAAATATTCATCCCATGAAGGTCTTTTATTATACATATTCCACCTATTGACATTTTGATATTTTTTTATTATATTCCAGTAGAAAAATTAATGTGATAAAAATGCAAATTGGAGCAATAACAAATATTCCTGAACAAGTAATTCAAAATATCGTTAATTCTACTAGTAAAGTCCAACAAGAAGTTGCTACTAAAGTATTGAATAACCTAAAAAATAGTAGCGGTCAGCAAGTATTACAACTTATTGAAGCTTTAAATCAACCTATTGCTACTGTTCCCAAAAGTATGAACTCTACTTTTGAAAAAATAATGTAATTTTTTATTTTATCAAAATGGAATTTTAATACCGAACGCTACTCTTGAAAAATTTATTTGATTATCTTTTTGAGCAGAAAAATGTAGTGGTTGGTTCTCAATTATTTTAAAATCATACATATGTGCATCTACATAAGCATCAACAATATTTGCTAAATAAATAATTAACACATAAACAGCCATTTCATCTCTTTTCTTAAAATAAAAATCCCTAATTCTTGCATAGGATGACGCATTAGCAGCATTTTCTGATAATTTTATTTGATATAATTTGTTATAATCATCATACCTGTTGTTATAAAAATTAAAATAATAACCAAAAAATG
This sequence comes from Ignavibacteriales bacterium, assembly GCA_035379625.1. GTDB lineage: Bacteria > Bacteroidota > Ignavibacteria > Ignavibacteriales > DAOSCP01 > DAOSCP01. The sequence goes on from DAOSVM010000013.1 coordinate 28,052, forward strand.
CAATACCGCCCCAAATTATGGGGGCTTTATAATACGATTCATTATAAATTTGTCCACTGCCAGGTAATAATGTACTAAGGAATAAAGCTCTCGTAGGATTTTTATGTAGATTATATTGGAATTCTACTTTTTGTAAAGTATTACTTGTATCTTGCGCATATAAATTAGCTATTAAAAAACAAATAATAACGAAACTAATATTTTTTTTCATTCATTAGCTCAAAAATTCGTTCAAAATCATCTAAAGAAAAATATGAAATTACAATTTCTCCTGTTCCATCTTTACGATGATTAATTGCAACTTTTGTTCCAAATAAAACTCTAAGCTTATCTTCAAAATCTTTTGTATTTATATCTTTAACAATATTATCATTTTTTTTAATATTCGAGGGTTTAAAGTTAGTTTTTTTCTCATTTTTATTTAAAGAATTAACTAGTTGCTCACTTTTTCTAACCGATAATTGTTCAGTTTTTATTTTGTGAAAAACTTCTAATTGTGTATTAACATCACTAACCGCCAAAATGGCTCTAGCATGTCCTGGAGTAATTTCGTCATTAGAAAGAGCATCTTGAATTACTTTTGGTAATTTCAACAATCTAAGTGTATTTGTTACAGTTGAACGATCTTTTCCAACTTTTTCGGCTATTTGCTCTTGTGTAAGATTACATTCATCAATCAATCTTTGATAAGCCTGAGCAACTTCAATAATATTAAGCTTCTCACGTTGAATATTTTCTATCAACGCAAGAGCAAGCATCATTTCATCAGATTCTACATTGATAATATAAGCAGGAATAGTTTTAAATCCCAGTTCCTTAAAAGAACGTAATCTTCTTTCACCAGAAATGAGTTGGTATCTATTATTAAAAGGACGAACTGTTATAGGTTGAATTAATCCATTTTGTAGAATGGATTTTTTTAGTTCATCTAATGCATCCCTATCAAATTCTTTTCTTGGTTGAAAAGGATTTGGATCGATTAAATCAACATCCAATTTACTAATAGATGAAGGATCAACTTCAATTGGCAAGTTAGTATTATTATTTATATTTTCATCGTTATTAACAATAGGAGTATTGCTAAAAATAGCGTCTAATCCTTTACCTAATCCAATATTTTTCATAGTTTTTACTTCTTTATTTAAACTTCAATTCCGTTTTTTGTAAGAAATTCTTTTGTAAATGAAAGGTAATTCTGAGATCCTGTAGATGTAGGATCATAAAGTAAAACAGGTTTTGAGAAGCTAGGAGCTTCAGAAATTCTAACATTCCTGGTAATAATAGCTTCATATACTAAATCTTTGAAGTATTTTTTTAATTCATCTTTGACTTGCATAGAAAGCTTTAATCTATTGTCGTACATAGTAAGCAAAACGCCTTCTATTTTTAATTTTTTGTTGTAATGAGTTTTAATTTGATTTATAGTGTTAAGAAGTTGTTTAAGTCCTTCAAGAGCAAAATATTCACTTTGTACCGGTATTAAAACTGAATCAGCAGCAGTTAAGGCATTAATAGTTAATAAGTGTAATGATGGTGGACAATCAATAATAATAAAATCAAAATCATTTATTACATCTTGAATTTTATTTTTTAATAAGTTTTGCCTATTGGGGATATTTAAAAATTCGAATTCAGCAGCTGCAAGATTATTTTCACTTGGTAACAATTTGAGTTCAGGCATGTTACAATCGCAAATAGCATCCTGGATTTTTGCTTTTTCTGTTAGAACATTATATATAGTATACTTGTAGTCACCACCTAATCCAGATGTGGTATTTGCCTGTGGATCGAAATCAATTAATAATACTTTTTTTTTAAAACTAACTAAAGCAGAGGACAAGTTAATAGCAGTTGTTGTTTTCCCAACGCCACCTTTTTGATTTGCAATTGCAATAATTTTTGCCATTTGATAAATATTTTTTTTATTTTTGAAATATAATAAATATATCGATAAAAAGAAAATTGAATATAATTTACAACGTAAATTATATTATCTCATAGAAATGTTTTGAAAAAAATCAACTAACAATCTAACACCAAAACCTGTCATTGTTTTTTGAGTATTAGGTCCAAATTCATTAGGAAAAGATGGCCCGGCGATATCAATATGGATCCATTTTTGATTTTTGTTTATAAAATTTTTCAAGAATAAAGCTGCTGTAATTGCTCCGCCCCAACTGCCACCTAAATTTTTTAGGTCAGCAATATCACTTTCCAAAAGTTGTTTATATTCATCGGGTAAAGGTAAATGCCAAAGTTTTTCATTTGTTTGTTTTGAAATTTCTAAAATTTGTTGTAAAAAATCATTATCATTAGAAAATATACCAGCGTAACCTAATCCCAAAGCAGTTACGACAGCACCGGTTAATGTGGCTAAATCGATAATTAGCTCTGGATTTTTTTCACTTGCATAGGCGAGAGCATCAGCTAATATTAAACGGCCTTCGGCATCAGTGTTTAACACTTCAACAGTTTTATTATTATAGGTTTTTATTATATCAGATGGTTTATAAGATTCGCCACTAATGACATTTTCTACTAGTGGTATATATAAACTCAAATTTATAGGTAAGTTGAGTTTTATAATACAAATAAATGTTGCCAAGGAGACAGCAGCGCCTGCCATATCTCCTTTCATTTCAACCATATGATTTGTAGGTTTTATTGATAATCCACCTGCATCATAAGTGACACCTTTTCCTACTAAAGCAAAATATTTATTAGACTGTGGATTTCCATTGTAATGAGCTTCAATAAAATATGGTTTATTCTTGCTACCTTTTCCAACAGTTGCTATTCCATTGAAACCTAATTTAGTTAATTGTTTATAATCATAAATTTTATAATTAGCATTTAATTGCTCGAAGTATTGAACAGATATTTCAACGAATTTTTTTGGCTTTAAATAATCTGGAGGATAATTTCCTAAATTGCGTGCTAATTTAACGGAGTCATAAATAAGACTTCTTTCATCTTTAAATTTTTCTATTGCTTGACTATCAAAACCTACTAAATTGATATTTATTTCATTTTCTTCTTTTTTTTCTTTATAAAAATTGAAATTGTAAGTACCTAAATATAGTCCATCGAGAATTAATTTATAAATATTTTTTTCGAAATTTATTCCGTTATTAATGATTGTAAGCTGTTGAAATGACTCTTTGAGACAATTATTAACTATTTTTGAAATTTCATTTAAAATTTGTTCTTGAGAATTTTGTTTTAAAAGAATAATTTTAAGGTATTTTTGATATCCAAGTGGAATATTTCTTTTAAGTTCTTTTTTATCCTTGAAATTAAGTTTTTGGTTTATAGAAGGAATATTTATTTCTATATTTTCTGAATTTAATTTCTCTTCATCAACAAAAAATAAGATAACTTCTTTTAAATTTTCAACATTAAATTTTTCATCATACAATAAATTTATTTTATTCATTACTTTTCTCAAGGTTCTTAATAAAAATTATAGCATTTTTAATTACATCATCGATTATATTATCACTCAATTGAGTATCGGGCAATCTTGCACCTGAAGCGTTTCTGTGACCACCACCTTTATAAATTGCAGCTAATTTATTAACCTGAACTCTTCCTTTTGAACGGAAATTAATTTTAATTCCTTTTTCCATTTCAATAAATAATAATCCTACTTCCACGCCATCTATAGACAAGCAATGATTAACAAGGCCATCGATTTCACTTTCAAAAGCTCCAGTTTCTTCAAGATCTTTTTTTGTAACAATAATATAAGCTACCTTTTGTGTATCATCAAGTTTCATATTAGCTAAAACACGACCTTGCAAATGAATTTTATTAATTCTATTTTTACTATTTAATAGATGATGTATTTCAAAAGGGTTTAATCCATAAGAAATAAGGTCTGCAGCGATTAGGTAAGTTTTTTCAGTAGTTCTTTCATAGCTAAAAGAACCTGTATCAGATTTCAAGCCGATGTAAATCCAAAACGCAATTTTTGAATTTAATTCTATAACTTTTGTAATTTTGATAAAATCATAAATTAGTTCAACTGTAGCAGCATATTCTTCATTGTTAATTATGAAATCGAAGAATTGAGTTTCAGGTTCTGTATGATGGTCTAAACATATTTTAAAAGCTTTACTATTTTTGAAATCTTCTTCGATAGTATTAAGCCTACCGACATGGTTAAAGTCTAAACAAATAATTACATCAAAGTTATTAATAAAATCGAGATGTATTTCTCTATTATAAGTTTCAATAACTCCTTCTGGATCAATAAAGTTTAAGAAATAAGGAGTAGTGCTGGTATTGATGATTTTTACATTTTTGTTTAAATATCTTAATATTGTATAAAAGGACATGCAAGATGATAAGGCATCAGGATCAGGGTTAACATGCGTTGTAATAACAAAATTATCAAATTTTTTAATAATTTTTAATAATTCTGTAAATTTATCCATTTGATAATGCTGTAATAATTTAATAAAGATAATAAATATAATAAAGATAATTTTAAAAAGCAAAATAAAATAATGTGTTAATAAAAGAACATTTTTGAAAAAAAATATTTAATTTATTAATTTTTGCGGGCCGCAGCAGCCTGTTTAGAAAAGAGTATTTAATGAATAATTATAGATGTAAAACTATGTTAATGATAATTATAATCAATGTATTGTATAATATTACATTAAAACAGGCTGCATGCGGCCCGCGCCCACGTGCGGCGCAGCCGCACGTGGGCTTAAGCTTATACTGTCTGAGCCAAAAAAAAAGACTGCCTTTTGAAGACAGCCTTATTTTATTTTTTACATAACTAAAGCCATAATTGCTTTTTGTACGTGAAGTCTATTTTCTGCTTCGTCAAAGACTACGGAATGCTTTTCATCATCCATAACTTCATCAACAACTTCATCGCCTCTATGAGCTGGTAGGCAGTGCATGAAGATATAATCATCTTTTGCATTTTTAACTAATTCTGGATTTACTTGGTAAGGCATAAATTTCTTTCTTCTTTCAGCAGCTTCAGCTTCTTGTCCCATACTTGCCCAAACATCAGTATAAACAACATCAGCATCTTTAACGGCTGCAATTGGATCTTCAACAATTTCAATCTTACTTCCCATATATTTAGCATCTTGTTGAGCTTCGGCAACAACTTTAGCATCTGGTTTGTATCCGGAAGGTGATGCTATGGCAATATCCATACCAACTTTAGCGCATCCATGCAACAAACTATGAGCCATGTTATTTCCATCGCCAATATATGCTAATTTTAATCCTCTTAATCTACCTTTTTTCTCTAAAACTGTAAATAGGTCTGTTAACACTTGGCAAGGATGATGTAAGTCTGTTAAACCGTTAATAACAGGGATGGAGCCGTATTTAGCTAAATCAATTACATCTTGATGATCAAAAGTTCTAATCATTATACCGTCTAAATATCTTGAAAGAACTTTTGCTGTATCGTGAATGTTTTCACTTTTCTTTAATTGCAAATCATTTTGATTAAAATATAAGCCGGTTCCACCTAATTCATAGATACCAACTTCGAAAGAAACTCTAGTTCTTGTAGAAGGTTTGGAAAATATCATACCTAATTTTTTACCAGCGAGTAAATCATTATGTTTTTTACCAATCAATCTATCCATCTTTAAAGTTTTTGATAACTCAAATATTTGTTCAACTTCTTCTAAGGTAAGATGGAATATTTCAATTAAGCTTTTTCCTTTCATATTAACGGCCATAATAAGACTCCTTATTTAAATAAAATTCAAAAAGAATTATACAAAAAAATAATTAAGGAACAAATTTAGTTCCAGCATTTTCATTTTCTAATTGTCCTAATTCTGTAATAACTGCAACATTTCCTGTATTTTTTACAAAATTTAATGCTGCTTGTACCTTTGGCAACATACTACCAGCAGCAAAATGTCCTTCTTGAATTAATTTTTCAGCTTCAGCAACAGAAACGACATCAAGTTCTTTTTGATCAGGTTTATTGAAATTAATACAAACTTTAGGAACATCTGTTAGAATATAAAATTCATCAGCTTTAATTTCCTGAGCCATAAGAGAAGAAGCAAGATCTTTATCGATTACAGCCATTTCGTTAGCTCTAATAAATCCATTTTCATCAAAATAAACTGGAATACCGCCGCCACCGGCTGCAATGACGATATAACCTCTTCTGGCTAATTCTTCAATTAGTTTAACATTAAAAATATCGAGCGGTTTAGGAGAAGCAACAACTCTTCGCCAACCGCGCCCTTTAGGATCTTCTTTTATTTGCCAATTATTTTCTTTTGCCAATTTTTCTGCTTCTTCTTTGCTATAATATGGTCCTACAGGCTTAGTAGGATTAGAAAAAGCTGGATCTTTATCATCTATCAAAACAGGAGTAACCATTGTTAAAACATCTTTTTCAATTTTATTTTCTTTTAGGACATTTCTCAAAATTCTTTCAATCATATAGCCAATACCGCCTTGCGAATCGGCAACGCAAATATCAAGCGGCATTTCTTCGATATTGTATAACCTATGGCCAGCATCATTTCGGAGCATAATATTACCGACTTGTGGCCCATTTCCGTGAGAAAGTACAAGGTTATAACCTTTTTTTATCAAAGGTAATAAATTTTTACATGCTCTTGTAGCATTATCTTCTTGTTCGTAAATTGTACCTTTTTGGTTGCTTTGTAATAGTGCGTTTCCACCGAATGCACAAACTGCTAATTTTCCCATAACTACCTCATATGGTATTTATAAAATCCAGCCCGTGTTGGGCTGGATAATTTATTAAATTAAACCTTTAGCTTTTAATACAGATTCAACTGTATTTGCGCCAATTTCTTGTAATTCATAACGTACGCGTGTATAAGGTTTATTAATTTTGATATATCTACCTAAATCAATAGGTGTACCGATAATAACAGCATCGCATTCAGTATTATTAATTGTTGTTTCAAGATCTTTTAATTGTTGTTCGCCATATCCCATAGCTGGTAAAAGAATACCAATTTCTGGATACTTGTTATAAGTTTCAGTAATTGAAGCAACTGTATAAGGTCTTGGATCAATAAGCTCAGCAGCGCCATAAATTTGTGCAGCAACAACACCTGCGCCGTAAGTCATTTCTCCGTGTGTTAAAGTTGGACCATCTTCAACAACAAGAACTCTTTTACCAGTAATAACTTCTGGATTATCAACAAATATTGGAGATGCACCATCAATAATTGTTGCTTTTGGATTACATTCCCTAATGTTTTCTCTAACGTATTGAATATCATCTCTGTCAGCAGTATCAATTTTGTTTATAACAACAGCATCAGCGATTCTTAAACTTGTATTTCCAGGATAGTAGCTAATTTCATGACCTGGTCTGTGTGGATCAGCAACGCAGAAAGTAACATCTGGTGCGTAGAAAGGAGTATCATTATTTCCGCCATCCCACAAAATAATATCAGCTTCTTTTTCAGCTTCTCTTAAAATTGCTTCATAATCAACACCGGCATAAATTACACCACCAGTAACAACATGTGGTTCATATTCTTCAATTTCTTCAATTGTACATTTATGTTTTTTAAGATCTTCCATTGTAGCAAATCTTTGAACTTTTTGAGCGTTCAAATCACCATATGGCATTGGATGACGAACTGCAACAACTTTCTTACCAGCTTTTCTCAATACTTCAACAACTTTTCTTGATGTTTGTGATTTTCCGCATCCTGTTCTCACAGCTACAACTGCAACAACTGGTTTTGTACTTTTAACCATTGTTTGATGAGCACCTAACATCGTAAATGCTGCACCTGCTGCATTAACTATTGCTGCTTTAGTCATAACATATTCAAAAGGTACATCTGAATATGAAAATACTACTTCATCAACTTTTAATTCTTTAATTAATTTTACTAATTCACTTTCAGGATAAATTTTTATTCCATCTGGATATAATTTTCCTGCTAATTCTTTTGGATATTTTCTATCATCAATATTTGGAATTTGTGTAGCTGTAAAAGCAACTACATTATAATTTTCATTATCACGATATAATACGTTAAAATTGTGGAAATCTCTTCCAGCTGCACCCATAATTAGAATGTTTCTGCGTGACATGTTACACTCCCCTTGTTAATTTTTTTTGATTATTATATAGATTTAATAAAAAGATCTAAGTAAAATATTTTTGATAAAATAGTGTAATTAAAAAAAGTAGTTGGCTATGTTGGTAATTTATAAATCAGGACAATGACGAAGTAAAAGAAGATTTGTTTTTTGAATGTAGAATGTATTTATTTTTTGATTTTGCATAGACATATTTTATTTCCAGATTAAAATTAATATTTAAAAACTGAAAAATCAAGTATTTTTTTATTTTTTTTCATTTTTTTTCAAATTTATTTAAACTACTCATTAAAATTGATTGTCATAAAGTCAGAAAATCAATAAAATATGGGAGTTCGTCATGAAAACTAAAATCATGATTCTTGTTATTTCTCTTTCATTTGTTACAATATTATTAGCTCAAAAGTTTAATAGACCTAATAATAATTTCCAAAATAATAATTATGGTTATTGCTTAAATAATTTAAATCTATCACCTGAACAAAAGGATGCAATAACAAAATTACAAACACAGCATCAAAATGAAATGATTGATTTTAGAACTCAAATTGACAAAATCAATCTACAAATTCAAAACGAAAGAATGAAGCTAAATCCTGATGGTAATAAAATTAAAAACCTAATTACACAAAGAAATGAAATCAAAACAAAAATGGATTTAGCAAGAGAAAGTCATAGACAATCTGTATATAATTTACTGACTGATGAGCAAAAGCAAAACTTTTATAATAATCGCCCCATCGGTTTAGGAATGGGAAAAGGAAACAGACCAGGACGTGGCGGCAATGGCTGTAGATGGTAATAAAAAAGCCTCTTTTTACAAGAGGCTTTTTTTATAATTTGAATTGATTTATAAGTTCTTTCAAAGTATTTGTTAACCTATTCAAATCTTCCGTTGCCATAGCAATTTGATGAATTCCAGATGAAGTTTCTTGCATTACTTTATCGATAGTATCAAGATTACGAGTAATTTCTTCACTAGTAGAACTTTGTTCTTCATTAGCAGCGGCAACTTGTGAAATTAAATCTGCAACTTTATTTGTTTCATCAATGATTTTATTTAATTCTTCGCCTGCTCTATTTACTAATAATTTACCGTTATTAACCTCTTTTATACCATTATCCATTGCTAATACAGCTTCTTTAGTATCGCCTTGAATTTCTCGAATCATATTCGCAATTTCTTTTGTTGCTTTTCCTGTTCTTTCGGCAAGTTTTCTAACTTCATCTGCAACAACGGCAAAACCACGCCCTTGCTCACCTGCCCTAGCAGCTTCTATTGCTGCATTGAGTGCTAATAAATTTGTTTGGTCGGCAATCTCATCAATAACTTGTACAATTTCACCTATTTTTTCGCTACTTAATCCCAATTTTTGTATTCTATTAGCTGCTTCTTGAACAACATTAGAAATTTTTTCCATACCTTTTATTGTTTCAAGTACAACATTTCCACCTTCTTTTGCGATTATACCAGCATTTTTGGCTTTTTCGGCTGATAATGTAGCATTTCTTGTATTATCCATAATAGTTTTATTCATTTCATCAGTTGATTGAGCTACACTCCTAATTTGATTACTTTGTTCACTAGCTCCAGCTGACATTTGTTCAGCACTGGCAGAAATTTCCGCTGCTGCACTAGAAGTTGCAAGTATTGCTTGATTAACCCTATCCATCATACTTCTTAACTTTTGAATAGAAACATTAAATTCATCAAATACTTTACCGATTATTGGATGTGATTCTGTTGGCATATTGATAGATAAATCACCCTCAGCAAATAATGACAACTTGTTTAGTAAATAATTAACTCTATCTTCTAAGTAGCTTTTTTCTTTCTCAATCTCCATCTTAGCTTCAAGAGCTTCTTGTCTAGATTTATCAGCCTCTTCAGATTTATCTTCAGCAATTCTAATTAATTTTTTCAAATCATCAACCATTTTATTAATTGCTTGGGATAACAATCCAAATTCATCATTAGTATTCAAATAAACTAACTTGTCATAATTCCCTTTTGAAACTTCAGCAGCAGATTGTGAAATAATATTAATTTTTTCGGATAAATATTGTGAAATTTTATATGAAATTAAGGTGACAATAATTACAATTATTAAAATCGGTAACATTAACGAGTTTCTAGTTTCAGAAATTAGTAATTCCAAATCATCAATATAAACACCTGTACCTACATAAATGCCCCAAGGTTCGTAATATTTAACAAATGATAATTTTGGTTTAGGTTCAGTTTCACCTAATTTGGGATACATATAATCTACATAACCTTCACCTTGTTTTACCGCTGTTTCACCTAGTTCTTTCACAAAATACTTCCCATTAGGATCTTTTAGCTCTATTCTATTTTGTCCTATAACTTCAGGTTGAGAACCATGAATAACACAAATACCATCTGGTGTATATCCAAAGAAATATTCTTTTCCACTGTATCTAAGGCTATTGATAGCATTATAAGCTAAGATCTTTGCAGTATCAAGCGATAATTCACCATTTTTAGCCTTGTCATCGTAATATTTAAGTATACTATAAGCTGTTTCTGTAACATGTTTTAAATCTGCTTTTCTATCTTCCAAATAAATTTCATTTATTTTAGGAAGGAGATAGAAAAATATTAACAAAATAAATGGTATTATTGCTATAAATGATAAAAAATAGAGTTTAAATTTAATTTTTAAATTTTCAAACCATTTCATAAAAACCTCAACATTTTAATGATAATATAATAAATTTTATTGCATTAACTAAATTATATATATTATTTTATTAAATGAATTTATTATACTTTATTTTTTTTATCTTTTATTTAATTTATTTCTAATCACATCACCTATTCTTCACCTCTTCCAACAACTTAAATTTATCCAACATCTTTTCTGTGGTTGGTTTATCTAATTGATATGAACTTAAATTTGTTAGGTTTGCCATTTTTACGATAAGTGAACCTATGATAGCGGTTGCATCCGATATGTATTGTTTGTTAACTTTTTCAAATGTATCTGTAAAATCGTGATAATATTGAATCTTAAACTCATCTAATTTTGCTAATGGAGTGATAGATGGTATCCCATTAATCATAAAATACATATGATCACTATTAAGCCAAGGAGTTGAAATTACCTTATTTAAATTATAGCCTTTTAATTCTGTATTAAATTCTTCTATAATACTTTTGAGTGTATCATAGCCCATAACATTAAAACCGTATGGTTGACCAACCATATCAAGATTAATACAAAGCAATATTTTTTCATTTTTATGTTTTTCATAATAATTTTTTGAACCAAATAATCCTAATTCTTCACCATTTACAAAAACAAAATCGATTGAATGTAATGTATTTGGCCGTACTTTATTAAAAACATTTATCAAATTATAAACAATCGCTGAACCAACTCCATTATCAATAGCACCTTGCCCTAAGTCCCAAGAATCGAAATGTGCTATTACAACAATTTTACCATCCTGCTTCCCTTGGTATGTTGAAATTATATTCGGTACTTGTTTGGTAACAATTTTTGAATTATTATAAATTTTAATTTTTGGAACAATATTATTTTCAATCTGTCTTAATAAAATTTGCGCATCTTCATAAGTAATTGAAAATATTGGAATTTTTATCTCGTTGCCTTCAAAACTTCCCGTAGAAACTAAATTTGTATACCCTGTATTATCATTAGCAATCAATAAAGCTTTTGCTTGATATTGAAATAAAATATTTGATAATTTTTCCTTTTTAGGCAATTCTCCTGTAAATTTATTTTTTACATATAAAATAATTTTATCTTTGTAATTCTCTTTATCATCCAACGATTTTAGTAAAACAACATCTTTACAAATAGTATCTATTGCAGGTGAATATCCAATTGAAATACTTTTTAATTCTCTTATAAAAGGATAAACCAATTGTACAAATTCATTACCTCTTATATAACAAGGAGCTGTAAATTCTTCTACTTTGTAACCAATTTTATTTTCTTTAAGTTGTTGTTGCAAAAATTCGAAGGCTTTTGTGTTATTTTCTGTACCCATTAACCTTCCACCAAACCTATCACAAACATTTCTTAAAAATTCATAACCATAATCATTCAAATAAGATTGAGATATTATTTGGTCATATTTCTGTGAAAAGGCGAAATAAGTTATAAAAAAATAAATAATTAAGAAATATTTTCTCATATTCAAATCCTAATATTTGAAGCTACTACCACCAAAGAACTCTCTAATTATTGATGTAGGTGGAATTTCTTTCTCTGGAATTTCTTTAAAATATGTTAATAATTTTAGTAATCTTTTTGCTTCAGCATATTCCTCAACATTTTCAGGCACATCAACGAGAATTTTTGTCAAATGTGGCTTCAAAACACCAATTTCATACAGTAATGATGAATTGAACATAACATCTGCATTTTCTTGGAATGGGAAAATATTTTTTTGTTCTCCCCTTGTAACACTCTCCCACCTGCTCAATGTTGCATAAGCAGAATACCCGCGATAATAATAATCTCGTACTAACCTTCTCATTAAACGATTATCTGTAGTCGAAATTCTATTATGTCTATCAAGTAAAATTGTTGTTAAAGCTGAAACATAAATTTTAAACTTAAATTTATCTTCAATCAGTTGACTTAATTTTGGATTTAATCCGTGTATTCCTTCAATTAAAAATATTGTGTTAGGATGAGCCTTTATCTTTTTACCGGATGGAAATCCTTTCCCTAACGAGAAATTAAATTTTGGCAATTCAACCTCTTTACCATCAAGTAAATCAATCATATCTCTATTAAATTGTTGAATATCAATAGCTTCAAGACATTCAAAATCATAATCTCCATTTTCATCACGTGGAGTTAATTCACGGTCAACAAAATAATCATCTAAAGAAATATTTATCGGTTTATAACCAAGCACCCTTAATTGAATATCCAATCTTTTACAAAAAGAAGTTTTTCCCGATGAAGACGGCCCAGAAATTAATACAAATTTAACATCAGATTTAGAATGGATTTGATCAGCAATTTGAGCTATTTTCTTTTCCTGCAGGGCCTCTGAGATTTTAATAATATCACTAATTTCACCGTTATCTATAGTAGCATTTATATTTCCTACTGTTTTAACACCAAGAATTTCAGCCCATTCTGAATGTTCCTTTAAAATACCAAATAATTTGTTTTGATGAACATTTTCATCTATTATATTTGGATTTGATCTTTTAGGTAATTTAAGCAACAACCCATCGTTAAACTTAAACAAATCGAAAACTTTTAAATAACCTGTTGAAGGTGGTAAAAAACCATAAAAATAATCAGGCCTGTCCTCCAAAAAATAAACCGATGAAAAAATATGCTTTCTAAATTTCAATAATTCAATTTTTTCAGGTTGATTATACTTCTCATATAATTTGATAGCTTCATCAGTTTCAATTTGCTTTCTTACAAAAGGAATATCTTTATTAATTATTTCAATCATTTTATTTTTGATATTCGAAACAACTTCTTCGGTAATTTCAAGATTATCAACTTCGCAGAAAAGGCCTCGTGATACAGGATGACTAATAGTTAAAATAGCGTTTGGATATAAATCATAAAATGCTTTACTTAAAACAAAACTTAAACCTCTTGTATACATTCTCATTCCCATACGAGAAGAAGCATCGAAAAATTTTATATACTTAGGAGCGAAAATTTCATAATCAAGCTCCTTAACCTCATTATTAACCAAAGCCCCCACAATCATAAATTTTGTATCAGGTTTTATAATATCTATCAACTGTAGCAAAGATGTTCCAGCTTCAATTTCGTATTTTTGATTATTATTACAACAAAATACTTGATATTTTTTTGGCATTTTTGACCTCAACAATTATAAAAAAATAATATAATAATATAAAACGAAATTTCAAAATAAAAGGAACTTTAAATAAATTCAATAACAATAAATTACCTACTTAGCTCAGACAGTATAAGCTTAAGCCCCTTGCGGCTTGTGGCAAGCCGCAAGGGGCAGCGGGCCGAAGGCCCGCTAAAAATTTTGCCACCATTTAAATAGGTGGCAAAAATTGACACGGATAATTTAAAAGGTGGCAACGTTGTGGCAGCGAATTTGCCACAATGTGGCAAAAATAAAATTAGGGTGGCATTGATATGCCACCTTTTTGGCATTGAATGCCACAAAGGTGGCAGGGAATTTGCCACGCAGTGGCAGCCAAATTTGAAGGTGGCAATTATATCGATATTACGATATAATTGCCACCATTTAAAAATTCCCATCTTTCCAAAAGCGGTGCCTATCCGTAAGATTGATGCGGTGTTATTTTAATTGGTGGCAGTAGCGTGGCATTGAATGCCACGCGGTGGCAAAAATAAATGTAGGGTAGCATTGATATGCCACCTTTTTGGCATTGAATACCACAATGGTGGCAGGGAATTTGCCACTCAGTGGCAGCCAAATTTGAAGGTGGCAATTATATCGATATTACGATATAATTGCCACCTATATTTTTTTGCAAGAATTGCAAAAAAACCGCACAACTTCAGTTGTGCGGTCACGCTTACACCGTCTGAGCAATAGGAGATAAAAAAAGCAAGCTCGCTTGCGCTCGCCTGCTTCTTAAGTATCACTTCTTTGATAGTTGTATTTGAATTTAAATATTAAAATCTTTTGTTAATTTCTTCCATAATTTTTAATCCGGCTTCAGGAATTTTAGTTCCGGGGCCAAAAATAGCTACTGCACCGTGTTTATACAAGAAATCATAATCTTGAGCAGGAATAACACCACCGCAAATAACAATAATATCTTCACGGCCAAGTTTTTTAAGTTCCTCAACTAATTGTGGTAAAAGTGTTTTGTGACCAGCAGCTAATGAGCTCATACCAACAACGTGTACGTCATTTTCAACTGCTTGTCTAGCTGTTTCTTCAGGTGTCTGGAATAATGGTCCCATATCGACATCAAATCCCATATCAGCATAAGCAGTTGCAACAACTTTAGCCCCACGATCGTGGCCATCTTGTCCCATTTTTGCAATCAATATTCTTGGTCTTCTACCTTCTCGTTTAGCAAACTCTTCTGTTAATTGTTGAACTTTTTTAATTGTTTCTTGATCTTCAGAAGAATATTCTGAACTATAAACACCGGAGATTGTTTTTGGAGTCACTGCGTATCTTCCCCAAACTTTTTCTAATGCATAAGAAATTTCGCCTAATGATGCTCTTACGCGAGCAGCTTTTATTGATAATTCTAATAAATTACCTTCACCAGTTTCAGCACATTTTGTTAAAGCATCCAAAGCAGCTTTTACTTCTTCTTCGTTTCTATTTTTTCTTAATTCTTCCAGACGTTTAATTTGAGATAATCTTACTGCAGTGTTATCAACTTCAAGAATTTCAATAGGGACTTCTTTTTCAGGGCGATATTTATTTACACCAAGAATAGTTTCTTTACCTGAGTCAATTCTTGCTTGTCTTCTTGCTGCAGCTTCTTCAATTCTCATTTTAGGTATACCAGCTTCAATAGCTTTTGTCATACCTCCGTATGATTCAATTTCTAAAATGTGTTTCCAACCTCTGTGTAACAATTCATTAGTTAAAGCTTCTACATAGTATGAACCGCCCCAAGGATCAATAACTTTACAGATCAATGTTTCATCTTGCAAGTAAAGCTGAGTATTTCTTGCAATTCTCGCTGAAAAATCTGTTGGAAGTGCTATTGCTTCATCCAATGCGTTTGTATGCAATGATTGTGTATGACCTAATGCAGCGGCCATAGCTTCAATACAAGTACGAGCAACATTATTAAATGGATCTTGTTCTGTTAAGCTCCATCCGGATGTTTGAGAGTGAGTTCTTAATGCTAATGATTTTGGATTTTTTGGATCAAATTGTTTAACTAATTTTGCCCACAATACGCGAGCTGCTCTTAACTTAGCAACTTCCATAAAATAGTTCATCCCTTCTGCCCAGAAGAATGATAAACGTGGAGCAAAATCATCAACTGACATTCCTGCTTTTATACCTGTACGAATATATTCCAAACCATCTGCAAGTGTATATGCCATTTCAAGATCTGCTGTGGCTCCAGCTTCCTGCATATGGTAACCAGAAATAGAGATGCTATTGAATTTTGGCATATATTGAGATGTAAATTTGAATATATCAGCTATAATTTTCATTGATGGAGTTGGTGGATAAATATATGTATTTCTCACCATATACTCTTTTAAAATATCATTCTGGATTGTACCAGTTAATTGTTCCCATTTAACGCCTTGTTCTTCGGCTGCTACAATATAAAAAGCCATAACAGGAAGAACAGCACCATTCATTGTCATGGAAACAGACATTTTATCTAATGGAATACCACTAAACAAAATTTTCATATCTTCCACAGAATCAATAGCAACACCAGCCTTACCAACATCGCCAACAACTCTAGGATGATCTGAATCGTAACCTCTATGTGTAGCCAAGTCAAATGCTACAGAAAGCCCCATTTGACCTGCTGCTAAATTTCTTCTATAAAAAGCGTTTGATTCTTCAGCTGTTGAAAATCCTGCATATTGTCTAACTGTCCAAGGTCTCATAACGTACATTGTAGAATATGGACCTCTTAAATAAGGTGGTAAACCTGAAAAATAAGGTAAATGTTCGCAATCTTTGATGTCTTCCCAATCATAAACTGGTTTAACATCAATTTGTTCCATTGTACGCCATAATAATTCTTCAAATGGCTTACCAGTTTCTTTTTCTATTTCTTTTTTCCACTCTTCAAAAGAAACTTTTTTACCTTTTTTATTTAAATCTATTTTTGATAAATCTATTTTTGCCATCTTATAATACCCCCAATTTCTTGAAAAGATTACTTATTATTTCATAAACATCAGCGCCTAAATATATAAAATCATCAACTCCACTTGCTTTATGTGCTTCAATTTGATCTTTAGGATATCCTGCTAAAATAACAATCATATCAGGTACTAATTCTTTAACACGTTTTGTAAATCCGGGAACTAATTCAGGATATGTTTCATCTGTAGAACAAATTACTGAAACTTTAGCACCACTTTTAGCAGCTTCTTCTGCAGCTTTTTCTGGTGTTTCAAAACCTTGCGGATAAATTACATCAAAACCACCAACTTCAAAGAAACCTCTCGAAAAATCAGCTCTTGCTTTATGTTGTTTTAATGGTCCCATATTTGCAAGGAATAATTTTGGAGCACCACCGTTCTTTTTCTTATATTCTTCAACGGCATCTCGTAACTCTTCAAACAATTCAGCTAATCTTACAATTTTTAATTGAGTAATTTCTTGAGATTCTGAATATTTACTTCTAATAGCACTAGCTACTTCACCTAAAGTAGCTCCTTTACTAATTGCATCGATAGCTAGCTCTATGACTTCTGTATTAGCATCAGCTATTTGTTGTAATTTTTCTAATACATCTTTATGTTTTTGATTATCGCCACTTACTCTGTATTGTTGTACATATTTACTTCTAGTATCTAAAAGTTTTTTATAATCTGGTAAAACTGCTTCCAATTTTTCTTCTTTTGTATTAGCATATTGGTTTGTACCAACTAATACAGTTTTTCTTTTAGCTAAATCTTTTTTCTTTTCAGCCAATACTGCATTAACAGAATCTTGGAGAGTACCACTTTCAACAAGCTTAATTATACCACCATTTTCATCAACTTGTTTAATCATATCCAATGTAGCTTTAGCAACTTCATCTGTTAATTTTTCAACATAGTATGAACCACCAGCAGGATCTATAATCTTGCTTAAATTACTTTCTTCATTTAATAAAATTTGTACATTTCTTGCAATTCTTCTGGCAAAATCATCAGGTAAACCAATTGATTCATTAAAACAATTTGTATGTAACGAATCAACACCACCAACAACTGCTGAAAATGCTTCGGTTGTAGTTCTCAACATATTTACATATGGATCATAAACTGTTTGCGTGAAAATAGATGTTCTGCCGTGAATAAGCATTTTTTGAGCATTTTCATCACCACCATAAGCTTCAACTATTTTAGCCCATAAATATCTTGCAGCTCTTAATTTAGCAATTTCCATAAAATAATTTGTTCCTATACCAAAAGTAAAACGGAAATATTTAGTAATAACATTAATATTTAACCCTCTATTCAATAACTCATCAACATAATAAATTGCTGTAGCCAAAGAATATGCTAATTCCTGAATTGCACTTGCACCAGCATTATGATAAACTTGTCCGTGAATTCCAACAAATCTTAAATTAATTTTATTTGCTTCAGCCCATTTAATAGCTGCTGCCAATTCATCAAACATATTGTTTAATGATAATGGAAGTTTTCCTAAAGATAATAAAGCAGCAACAGGATCAATTTCAATACTTCCACTTACCTTTGTTAAATCTATATTGTTTTTCTTTGCATATGAAGCAAAAAGAGATAAGAAAGGTAATAATGATATACCAGCATTTACATAAATAGGATATTTTTCCAAATTTACATCTTTAAAAGCTTTTTCCAAATCTGCAACTGTCGATACAGATAAACCACATCCACCAACTTCTCCTTCAACAGCTTTATCGGCATCTATTCCCTTTTGAGTTGCTAAATCAAGAATTAAGTTAATAGCTGTTTGCCCCATATTAAGGTCTTTTCTTAAAGCTTCATTAAATTCTTCAGGCAAACTATATGGAATTTCTTGAGCAATATCCCAAGCTTTTTTGAGATAACCACTAACTTTTGTTGATCTTACAAAATAATGGTAACCTGGAGTATTTTCAACATGCGGTAAATTTTCAATATCTTTTCTTGTGTAGATTGGTTGAAGTGTTATGCCTTCGTAGGTTTTTGTGAGCAATTTTTTTTCGAATGGTACACCTTTCAAATCATTTTCAACTACGGCTTTCCATTCTTCGTAAGTAGGCACAGGAAAATCTGCTGCAATATGCAGTTCCTGCTCCAATTTTACATCAGCCATAATTCATCTCCCTTAGTTAGTAAAAAACTTAATTTGCTAAATTACTAATTTCTTTTTTTATTTCCAAAATAAAAAAAAGGGCAAAATGTCCTTTATTATTTATTCATATATACAGTTCTTATTGGATAAGGTATTACAATTCCTTCTTGTTGGTATCTCTTATGCAATCTCTTTATAAATTCGTGTTTTATCAAAAACTGATCTTGATATTGTTTTGCTCTTAATACAACATTAAAATTTATACTGAAATCTGCAAATGTATGGTAACGCACAACAGGATCAAAATTTTCAACTCCACCTTGAATTTCTCTTAAAATTTCTTTTGCTACTTCTATAGTAACTCTTTCAACTTTTTCCAAATCGCTATCATAGCTTACACCTAAAGTAATTGGAACAGACAATTCAGTTTCAGGCATATTATAATTAGTTACAATAGCAGATGCTAATTTTGAATTTGGAATAATTACTAAATTATTTGGCATTTGTCTAATTTCGGTGTAGCGCCAAGCAATATCAACAACAAAACCTTCTTCGCCGCTTTCCAATTTAATATAATCACCAACTTTAATTTGTCTGGAAATTATAATATGTAAGCCCGCAAACAAATTCGATAACGTATCCTGAAATGCTAAAGCTACTGCTAAACCACCAACTCCTAATGCTGTTATAATTGGAGTAATAGAAATACCTAAAGTTTGTAAAAGAATTAACCCACCAATACTAAAAATTATTACTCTCGTAATATTCTGAAATATCGATGTTTTTGGTAAAATATTACTTAAATTAGCAGTATAATTATCAATAAAGCCAACAGCTATTTTACTACCAACAATTATCAATAGTAATATTAAACCTATTAAAATTACCTTATGTATAATTAATAAAATATTTTCTCGAATAGGAATAAAATGAGAAGCTATAAACAAACCACCTATCAAGAAAATATAAAACGTTAAATTATCAAATGCTTCAACTATTATATCATCATATTTATGTGATGATTTTTTTGCCCATTTTAGCAATCTTACATGAATAAATTTCTCAAAAATAAAACCTATTAAAATTGAAAATACAACTATTCCTAAAGGTCTTAAATATATCATTACTTTTTCATCAAACAAAAATTCCATTTATATACCTTTTTTTTTATTCTCCAATTGCTTTAATAATTAATCTTTTTCTTCTTTGTCCATCAAACTCGGCATAATAAATTTGCTGCCAAGGACCTAAATCTAATTCACCATTTGTAATAGGAACTATTACTTCATGATGAATTAACAAACTCTTTAAATGTGCGTCACCATTATCTTCACCCGTTCTATGATGTCTATAATTTGGATTAAATGGCGCTAATTTTTCTAACCATTCATCAATATCCTGAATTAAACCACTTTCTGCATCATTAACATAAACACCGGCTGTTATATGCATAGCGGAAACTAAAACAAAACCTTCTTTTATTCCACTCTTCCTAACTACTTTTTCAACTTCTGAGGTTATGTTTATATATTCTCTTCTTTTTTGAGTATTAAACCATAAATATTCTGTAACACTTTTCATAATTTTACTCCACAACAATTACTAAGTATTTACTTTTCCAAAAATTATCAATATCTTTAACTACTAGTTTTGTTGTAGCACCGTCTTTATCAATAGAATATGTAGAATTAGAACGAGTTGGTAATATTTTATATTTTTTTACATTATCACCTAATTCAAACTCTTTTCTTTCCTTAATATTTATTTGAGTAAAATCTTTTAAGTTTAAATCTCCTTCTAATGTTAAAGTACCGCCCAACCCAAGCACTTTACCTTCACTTTTTATTACTTTCTTTTGTTTGAGTTCATCTTCAGAACCAATTATTACATATCCAGTAGTTAATTCTTTTTCCTTTTCTTCTAATTCACTACGTTGTTTTTCTATTTCTTTTTCTTTAGAACTAACATTACCTTTCAATTCCTGAACTGTTTCTTTTAAGGTTGTAATTTGAATATTCATATTTTTAACTTGCTCTTCAAGTTCCATTATATATTGCTCTTTTTCACGTATACTCTTCTCTAAATTTGCAACCATTTTTTCTAAACTTGCAACTTTTACTTTTTGTTTTTTAATTTGAGCTTTTAGCATATCGAATTTTTGCTTATTCTCAGCAAATTGTTTATTAATTGATTCTAATTTTGCTTTAATTTCTTCCTTTTGAGTAGGATTTAAATTCCCTTTCTCTAAATTATAATCTGTTTTTATAATTTTTGCATCAGCAGTAATTTTATCAACTTGTTCTTGTATTTCATTAATTGTATTTGTTACTTCTGCCACATATTGTTCTAATCCCATCTTTTCTGCTTCAAGACGTGCAATTTTTTCTTCTAATTGTTTTTGTTTATCCTCTTTACTGCAACCAATAAATAAAGCAGTAATAAGTGATAATATAATTATTATTGTTCTTTTAGCTGCCATTTTTTATTTTCTCCTATAATTTTAATTTTATTATCTTTTTCAAGAGTGTAGTCGCCATCAAAATTATACTTCAAGTTATTGCTATAAAAATGAATTTTATTATACTCTGGATATAATCTTCCAATCCCTTTTTCGCTATAATCTTTTGTATTTAATGTAAAATTAAATGATACTACTCCTTGATCATCCCTAATAATATCTTTTATGTATAGTGTCATTGCAGCATATTTTAAACTGTCAATTTCAATAGTTCCTACATAAGTTTTTACTAAATTTTTTTCATCTATTTTAGTAACAACATTTTCATAATTTTGTTTTACTGTATCATCCTTAAAAAAAGTAAAATATAAAAATCCTAAGGTGGTAAATAAAATTAAAAGAAACGTAATTATAACGTTCTTGTAATTTAATTCAGCATAATCAGATAATTCACTACCACATTTAGGACAACTCATAAGATTATTGTCTAGTTTAACTTTGTGCACATAATTATCACATAATAAATCATTTTTTCCACTACATATTTTGTATTGTTTAATAAAAAAGTTCATAAAAACCTCACCATCTTGTTTTTGTATTATTATTCTGATTTTTTTCCATTTCTTTCATTATCATATTTTTCTTAAAATTATAATCTTCAACTTTTAATTTCTTTTCAACTTCATTTAAGTCATTTTTATATTGCATATTGGAATTTTGTTTCTGCTCTTGATTTTTTTTATTCTTATTATTTTTATTGCTTACACTATTTTGGAAATTATTTTTATTCTCTTCTTTTTCTTCTTCTTTTTGTTTTTTCATTTTTAATAAAACATAAGATAAATTATACCTTGCTTCATAAAAATCTGGATTTATTTTTAATGCTTCTATATACGATAAAACCGCTTTTTGATAATCATTTTTTTGATAATAAACATTACCAAGATTGTAATATGAATAAGATTTCAAAACTTTATCATCTGATTTTGTTGCTAATTTTAAATGTTTTTCACTCAATTCTAAATTGTTTAATCTGAATTCACTACAACCTAAATTATATTGTTTTATAAAACTATTTTCAGTCTTTTCAAAATAAATTTTCGAATTTTTATAATCATTCTTATTAAAATAATAAATCCCCAAATAATTATAAAAAAAATTAATAATACCTATTAAAATTATAAATTTCATTAGAAAGCTTCTCCAATTCCGAATTGGAACGTGAATTTATCTAATAATTTTTTTCTGTATATTGATTCATTCAAAATTGGATCCCAAATTTTAAATGCAAAATCCAACCTTATTGGCGCAAAACTAGAATAATATCTAAATCCAAAACCTGATGCTACTCCAAAATCATTTAAACTTATTTTTTTATAATTATTCCAAATATTTCCAGCATCAACAAAAAAAGTATAACCCAAATCACCAACAAGAATATTTCTAACTTCTACAGATGCTTCAATAATTACACTTCCAGTTTTAGTTAAGTTTCTTTCAAGTAATTTATTTAAAATTGCTTTTGCCATAGAAGGATTATCAAAATCTGCAGGATTTAAAGTATTATCGGTAACAATTTGTTTTGTATATAATTCACGTACTAACCAACCTCTTATAGAATTACTACCACCAATAAAAAAAGTTTTATTGTTAGGTAAATCTGCTGTTTTACCAAAATAAGTAAAAATCTTGCCAAGTTTTATTTTTGTTGCTAATATATTCTCATCCGAATGTAATATTTTTGTATAATAACTTCCATTTAACAATATTTTAAAAAAAGCAGGATTAGACATTGTTGATTTGATTATTTTTTGATATAAATATGGCAAAAAATTAACTTCTTCAAATAATAATCCTAAATTATAACCCTTTTTAGGGAAAAATAAATTATCAGTCTTGTAGCTACTCAATTCAAAACCTAAAATTTCACTTAAATTTATTTTAGTTCTGTTTTTATCATCACTAAACAATTTATCCAATTTACTAATATTTGCAGAATTTGTATCATTATAATATGTTTTATAAGTTTGAATTAAATAGTATTGTCTATATATACTTTTTACGTATTCATAGCTAAAATATGCATTAAATCCTGTAAAAAAAACTTTTTCAGGTAAATCAAAATTAAAATATAGTTTACTAGATAAAATCAAATTATTAAAAGTTTTATCTTTTTTTAACGAGAGTGAAAAATCGTTCTTGTTATAAATAGGTAATCCTAAAAAGTACGGTTGATTTAAACTTATAACAGCTTGGTAGGTAGCATAAAGTGAAGTATCTTTATCTATAAAAGAGTTAGAAAAACGTGTTCCACTAATTCTGTAAATATCTTGAAATTTTATTACATTTTGAACGCTTAATCTTCTAGCACCACCAAGGAAATTTTTTCTATTGTAAGTATTACAAAAACCAATATTTAAACGGTTGTCCTCGTCGTTAATAAAAAAATCAGGAATAATTTCATTCATTTCCCCAATATCAACAGTCGCTCTTAATGGAACCGTATTATCTTTTATCTCTCCGATTACACTTGTAACTAAAACAGATGAAAAAATATTCGTTTTAACTAATCTAATTTGTGCTCTCTTTATTTTATCAGAATTATAAATCTCGCCCGGTTTATAATTTAACACATATTCTATTAAATCGTCTTCAACATTATCCTTTCCAACGCCTGTTTTTTGAATATCAATTTTACTTATATAATATATTTTATCTAAATTCACATCAAACGTTATTTCAACTGATTTTTTTGAAGTATCAATTATAGCTTTTAACTGGCCAATATTTGCCTGCATATAACCATTATTTAATAATACATTTAAAATTCCAGATTTTTTACTTAAAACATCGTCTCTATTAAATATTTTATTAGTATCCTTGATATAGAAATTTATTTCATCTTTTACTTTTTGATTTACACTCTGTATTCCATCTATTTTATATGATTTGATATAATAAGGTTTACCTTCATTAATTATATAAATTATTTCTGCTTTGTAATTATCATCATCATATATAATCTCTTTTTTTACTGTAGCATCAAAATATCCATTATCTTTATAAAAATTCTTAAGCGATTTAATATCTAAACTTACTTTATTTGTATCTAAATATGAAGGTGGGCTACCGTAATTTGATATTTTATTTATTGTCTGCAGAAACCAATTTGGTGTTTCTTTACTTGTAATTACGTTTTTTAACTCTTTATCAACAAATGCTGTATTCCCCTTGAACGAAATATTTTTAATTTCATATAAATAATATTCTTTTGCATAAAGGCTAAAAAAAGATAAAATAAAAAAAATTATTTTAAATATTTGTTTCATTTTTAGGACTTATTCGTTTATAACTTGAAACATCATATAGATTTAATATTTTATTCAATATTTCATCAGGTACTTTTGAATCGACATAAACAATACAATCATATTCAATTACTATATGTAAGTTGTAGCCTACTAATTTATTCATATCAAGTAAAAAAGAATAATATTCATTACTTCTAGAGCCTAAATAAGTTATACCGCTATCATAATAAAAGTAATTATTATCAATATTGTGTATTACATTATTTTGAATTTCAAATTCATTTATCGGACTTTTATAAACAAGAGTTTTATTATTTTTATCGTAAACTTCAATAAAAGAAGTCATTTGCTTTTTATCATTAAAACCCAAAATATAATAATTACCGAAAGTTAGGCTGTCAATAAAATCAAAATTTTTAGAATGCAATATAAGTTTTTGGTCATTACTAGGCTCTTGTGCTTCTGATTTCTTATTACAAGAAGTAATGAAAACAGACAATACTGCTATAGTTAGATAAATTATCTTTTTCATTTTTAGTTCTTGGCTTGTTTAAGTTTTTCAAGTTCATTTTCGAAGATTTGCCAATTATGCGGATTTTGTGATAAGTTTTCTATCATTTGCTTAATTTTTTTCTCATTATAATTGTATTTCATTAAAATTTGTTTTCTATTTGCTAATATAACTTCTTTATTACCTGAATTATAAACATCATTTTTTATTATTTCATAATAAACTTTAGCAAATTCTCTAATTTCCTTATTGTCATTAGACGAACAGGCTGCAAAAAAAATAATAAAAAAAAAGAAAATAATTTTTAAAAAATTTTTCATTGTTTTCTGCTAGCTTTAAATAATATTTCTTTTTCCTTTTCTGTTAGCGATTGATACCCACCTTCACTAATTTTATCTAAAATTCTATCAATTTCTTCTTGAGTTACATCGTTTTCGTAGCTATCTTCACTATTAACTTCTTCATAATGAGAAACGTAAATTTCTTCTTTCCTTTTTGAATAAGGCTTAACTCTTCCCCAAAATTGACCTTCTTTTTTATTTCTATTTCTATGATATGTACGTTTAATAGATTGAATATCCCAAATTTTGAAAATATAAAGTGTTAAAAGCCCTGTTAAAGCACCACCAATATGGGCTAAATGAGCAACTGCGGATGGCTCGCCAATAGATAAAAATTCTATCAATATATAAAAACCAATCAAATATTTAGCTTTAATTGGAACAAAGAAATATAAGAATATGTATCTATTAGGGAACAATACGGCAAATGCTAATAAAATTCCATAAACAGCACCAGAAGCACCAATTGTTGGAGCAGGTTGTGAAGATAAAACAGGAGAAAAAAATAAATGTAATAAACCAGCGCCTACACCACTAACAAGGTAAAATAATAAAAATCGTCTACTTCCAAAATAATTTTCAATTTCCATACCAAACATCCAAATAGCAAACATATTAAAAAATAAATGAGTAAAATTTGCGTGCAATAATTGATAACTGATTAGCTGCCACAATTCAAAACCGTAACCAATAGGCATTAATGCAAGATATCTTATCAAATATTCGTATAAAGAAACTGTTTCATAGCCCAAAAAAGTAGCTCTTTCTACTGCTATCATTTTAGCAATAAAAGAAAGAAAAAAGACAACCACGTTTATAATTATTATATTCTTGATAACAGGTGGGAAAAAAGAAAAGCTATTTTGTGGTTGATAATAGTCATTATCGTATGGCATTTAATCCTCATTTCATTATATATTAAATTAAGACACGGCCTTCGGCCGTGTCAAAGAGTTTATTTTTTATCTGTAAGAGCCTCAACGCCCGGTAATTTTTTACCTTCAAGAAATTCCAATGAAGCCCCACCGCCAGTAGAAACGTGTGAAACTTTATCATCGAGACCAGCTTTTTTAATTGCAGCGGCAGAATCTCCACCTCCAATAATTGTAATGGCTCCTTTTGCTGTAGCTTCAACCAAAGCTTGAGCTATTGCATTTGTACCAATTGCGAAATTATCAAATTCAAATACGCCCATTGGACCATTCCATACAATGGTTTTCGCATTAATAATTGCATCTTTAAATAATTCAATAGATTTTGGCCCTATATCCATACCTTCTTGGTCTGCAGGAATTTTATCAGCATCAACAATTGTTTTAGGTGCATCGTTATTAAAATCTGGTGCAACAACGCTATCTACTGGTAGCAATAATTTCAAATTTTTAGCTTTAGCTTTTTCCATAACCTCTTTTGCTACATCAATCTTATCAGCTTCCAACAAAGATTTTCCTATTTCATAGCCCATAGCTTTAAAGAAAGTATAAGCCATACCACCACCGATAATCAAAGTATCAACTTTATCCATCAAATTAGTGATAACATCGATTTTGCCAGAAATTTTTGCTCCACCAATAATAGCAACATAAGGTCTTTCAGGATTTCCAACTGCTTTCCACAAGAAATCTAATTCTTTTTGCATCAAAAACCCAGCCGCACAAATATCAAAATATTTTGTCACTCCTTCAGTAGAAGCGTGTGCCCTATGAGCAGCACCAAAGGCATCATTTACATAAACATCCCCTAATTCTGCCAATTTCTTTGCAAATTCTGGATCATTTTTCTCTTCCTCTGCATAAAATCTCAAATTTTCAAGCATTATTACATCACCTTCTTTCATAGCGGCAACCATAGCTTTTACCTCATCACCTATACAATCAGGAGCCAATTTAACCTCTTTACCCAATAATTCAGAAAGTCTTGCAGCAGCAGGTTTTAAACTATATTTTTCAACTCTTTGACCTTTTGGCCTTCCAAGATGGCTCATTAATATAACTTTTGCTCCATCGTTTATTAATTTTTTAATTGTTGGTAATGCAGATGTAATACGAATATCATCTGTAATATTTAAATTTTCATCTAATGGTACGTTAAAATCAACTCTTACTAAAACTCTTTTACCATTAAAATTAACATCAGCAACTGATAATTTGTTCATTTTATGCCCCTTATTTATGATAACTAAGTAATTTTTAAATATAAGTATTTTCCATTAAAAAATCAATTTTTCACAAAATATTACAAACTTTTATGCCTTTTAAAAAAAATTTTAAAATTTTTGTATTACTCAGACGGTGTAAGCATAGCCTGCTTACGCAGGCAGGCTGAAGCCTAAAATATGCTAATAATATGAATAGTAAATTTACCTAATATGTTTTATATCACCTTTTACACTAACACTTTTCAAAGCTATAAAACCACACAAAAATCACATTTTAAACATATATACCCAACTTTTTCAAACCTTATTTTATAACATTAATTTACATAATTGCGTATTTTTACACATAACTTTATATATTATAAATATGAGCCTTATTACACATTTTAAATTTTCTATATTCAATTATTACATCAACCGCTCGTCTCCTCCACCAATTTTTACATTCTCTACCGTTATAATCACTTTTGCAGATTTTTCTTCATCTTTCTTACCTTGTTCTTTCAACATAGATAAATATTCTTTTGTCATCAAATTTTCAATTTCACTCAAAATTTTATTAATTTCATCTATAGCCTCCGCACTAAGTTCATCACCTTTAAAATCCATCATAACATTATATATTTTGCCTAGTCGGCGTAAAGTAAATTTGGATAATTTCAAATAATTATCCAAATCTTTTTTCAATACTTCTATAATCTCCTTCTTGCTATTAAACTCTTGATGAATTCTATTATGTAATTTATTAACAGCATCTTTTGCTTTTTTAAGGCTACTTTTGGAACCTATTTCAAAATTAACTTTTTCTCTCCTTTGCAAACTATCCTTTATCATCACATAATTATTCCAAAATCTCTCTGAAAGCTCAACAGCCTTTGTATCTTTATCGCATTCAATAAATTTTAATATCTCCTCAAAAGATATTTCCTTTATCTGCTCTTTTTTCCTATCTCCAAAATATTCCTTATCCAAATATTTTATATGCAATCTTTCTCTTTGTATAACGCTAATAATATTATTGAATTCTTTATGTTCTTTTGCAACTTTTACCAATTTTGGCATACGCTCCAATTTACTTTTAAGTTCAGGATTCTCATTTATCGCATTTGTATAAATATTATAAATTTTTGTATAAAAACTTTCCTCTTCAAATTCAGTTATATTTTTTGTAAAATTTTTATATAACTGTGCAGGAGTAGGATTTTCATCCGGTGATAAAATTTTACTATCCTCACCCAAAATATTATGTATAGCAAACATTTTACGTTTTGCTATTCCCACCAAACGTATTATATCATCTCCTTGTTCAGTAGGAAAAAAGTTATAAACATACAACTCATCAAAAACCTTTTTACTAATTCTGTTAATTCTTCCTAACCTTTGAATAACCTTAACCGGATTCCAAGGAATATCATAATTTATCAAAATTCCGCATCTATTAAGATTAAAACCTTCTGCCAATTTATCCGTTGCCAACAAAATATCATAATCATCCCTTTGCATTTCATCTGGCACAGATGCATCAAAATTGTAGTTTATATCATCTAATATTTTTTTATTTAAATCCTTAACAAGCAAAACTCTATCATTAAATTCTCTCTTCAAAACATCACCTACATACTCCAAAGTATCCTGAAATTCAGTAAAAATTAAAATCTTTCTCTTTGGTTTACTATTAAAATCAATTTTCTTAATAATCTCTATCAACTTATTAACTTTCGGATCATTTTCAACCAATTTCATCTCATCAACTTTTCTAATTAGATAATCATAAAGTTCGATATCATTTTTAATATAATCGCTATAATTTTCTACGAATAATTCTTTTTTATAATATTCCTCTTTTATCGGCTTGATATTTGTCTTTTTTTCATCAATAAATTCCTCAAATTTTTTCAAAACCAAATCACTATCATCTTCTTGGTAAAATTTTTCAATAAATTGCCTTTCCATCACATAAATATTATGTTTTTCATAAAATTCCAAATAAATTTCATTAGCACGCTTAAAACTAACCAACGTTTTCCTAAATGCTGCAAATGAGCTTTCAAACCTTTTCACCAAAATTCGAATTAACAATTTAAACAAACTACTTTGCAAAGTATAATCGTAATACCTAAATGGTAAACTATTTTCTCTATCATCGGCGGTAAAATTTTTCGAATCATCAATAATAATATTTTCAGGCTTATATTTATCTTTCAAATAATCAGCCGGTTTATAAATTGCTCCAGTAATTTTTAAATTATTATTTAGCTCGGGCAGTATAAGCGTATTTTGTTCATTATCACCATTTATTGATATATTTCTAACATCGCCAAGTCCTGTATACCTAACATTATCATCAGAATCAATAATATTTTCATAAAAATTAATTTGGGCTATGCTTACACCGTCCGAGCCATATAAATCATCTTCATTTAAATCATCAATAAATTCATAATTTTTTGTTTCTCTTTTTATTGCATCAAGAAAAATTCGTAAAACTTCGTCATAAAATTTACTTACATTATGATTAAGCTCGTATAATACAATCTCTGGATCAGACACCTTAGAAAGAGATGAAATTTCATTTTTATAACGTGGATTTTTAAGCAAATCTAACCTATTTCTTCGTATAATTACAGATTCAACCAAATTACGGATTTCAATTAATATTTCTTTATACTCTGAATTTATCGTATTCAATTTCAAATAATCCGAACTTTTTTCTTTCTTAAAATTTTTCTCTTGTTCTTTAACTTTTCTGTACCTTTTAATTAAGGATTCATAAACACCATATAAATTTTTATTTAAAGTAAGTTTTGATTTCAGTGGAGTATCAAATAACTTTAATAAAGCAAAAATATCGTGAATATTATTATTGTAAGGAGTGGCAGTTAGTAACATAACTTGACGATTAGCACAAATAAAATTAAGTAACTCATAAGTGCTAGTATCTTCATTTCTAAATTTATGAGCTTCATCGATAATAACAATATCAACTTTGTGATTATCGACAAATCTTTTTACTTCTTCAAGATTGCCATAGCTAAAAGCTTTCCAGGTTGCCGAAAGTTCGAAATCTCTTAAATATTTTTTCCAACCGAAATCTTCAGATTCAGGCCCAACAAGCCCCGGCGGGCAAATAACAATTCCCGGTTTATTTAAAATTCTAGCTACTGCACACGCTGTAATGGTTTTTCCTAAACCAACCACATCCGCAAGTAAAACACCATTAAACTCTTGCAATATCTTTTTAGCATATAAAATAGCATCAATTTGAAATTGATAAGGAATATAATTTTTTTTAGCTAAAATTTGCGCTACAATATCCGCCTCTTTATCTTGTGGCATAAAGGAATGCAAATAAACTTGCAAGATTTTTAAATAAGCTTCATATGGAGTGATTTTTGCAACCGGCGTCTGATGTAATAATTTTTCAATAATTAGTTTTTTTAACTCATCATTTTCCGTAATTTCAACCGAATTTTCCCAAAGACTTTCAAAAAAATTATTAGCTTCCACATATTCATAACTTTCTTGGCTCGATGAAGGTATTTCCACATTAAACTCATTTTGCGAAGTTAAGCCCGGAAGTGTAAAATTACTACTCCCCGTTATAAATGTTGAACCAAGAGGCAGTTTATACTCATCCTTAAAATCAAACAAATAAAGTTTTGCGTGTGTTCTTTCCTTAGTTTTACGTATAATTAAAGTATTATTTTCAATTTTTTTAATCATAAAACCTAAAACTTCTGCAAAATGTTGTGAATCAAATTCATCATTTTGCAATTTATTCAATTCTTTCAAATAACTTCTTTTTATTTCATCTCTATTTTCACGGCTTTTTATTATAGAATTTTGCAAAGCTTCAATATCTGTTCCATCAATACCAACAAGAATTTTTAAAACTACATCGGAATTATTTTTTAACTGCTCCCAAAGCTCTGGTATTGCACTAAAATAAAAAAATCCAACAAGTATTTTTATTTCCTTGCAATAAGGAATAATCTCACTAAATCTTACTTTAAGATTTTTACCAATATTGTTAGTAAAAATTGTAGCCATTTTTTACCATAAATTGTTTGAAAATAATATTTTTTAAGAAATTTTCTCTTACCTTTAGTTTAACAGTTAGGTTATAACAAAAAGAGTTTTTTTGCAATATTGAGAAAATATTTTGTATAATTAAGTTTTTTTGTTTAATAAAATTACTTACCCTTTCAGAACTTTTTATATCACTATAGAATTTTTCTAATTTATTTTTATCACATTCTTCTAAATTTATTTTTGAAACAATTTTAGTTTCCCAAATATTAGCAGGTTTATATTTAAAAAGTTTTGCCAATTCATCAGGTAAAATTTGAATTATCTTCAATACCAATATCAATACAACCACCTTTTGCATTTGCAAAACAAACACAATCCTTAGCTAAAGATTTCCAATCAATATTTTTCAAATTATTAAATAGTTTTAATGATTTCTTTTCATATTGGCCACTTTCCATATAAACCTCTAGCTACTTAGCCCCTTCAACTAATTTTATTTCATCTTCAGTCAAATCGTATAACCTATACACCAGATTGTCAATTTCCCTTTCCAACTCGCTGGTATCTGCCTGCGGATTTTGTTTTTTGGCCACCAAAATTTTATCTACCAATGCCTCGATTTGCTTTACTATTGAATCGTTTGATTGCGAGATAGGGGGTACAGGAATTTTTTCAAATGATTGAACATTCAGCATAACATCTCCTGCTCCTGTTTTGTCTGCATTATTTAGGACAAAATAAAATGTAAATGATGAGCAAAGAAAACCTATAATATATTTGTTAAAATTCGAAGTCATAAAAGAAGCAGGCGCACTAATCAATGTTCCTGGTTCAACCAATGAAAAAGTTAAGTTCTTACCAACAGCTTTAAATACCACCTTCTCCTTCTCAAACTCTTTTAAATAATTTTCGTTAGGGTTATTATCT
>DAOSVM010000014.1:0-59231 GCA_035379625.1 Ignavibacteriales bacterium
GATACTGCATGCGCAAGTGTGTGGGAAAGTAGGTCGTCACCGGCTCTTTTTTTATATCCCTCTCTCAAAAATATTCTATCTTTTCAACCCCCTTATTACTATAATAACTTTTTCACAAGAAAATATTTTTTTGAATTAAAAAATTTTTTTTGTAATTTATTTTTATATTTCTCGGGGGATCTATGAAAAAAATAATATTTTTTATTGCCTTAATTTCATCTCTTTATGCACAATATTTTAAAAATGAATTTCGCGGCGCTTGGATTGCTGTTGTTGAAAATTACGACTGGCCATCATCACCTAATTTATCGGTCGAAGAGCAAAAAAAAGAATTAATTAACCTTTTGGACATTTTAAAATTTTCTGGAATTAATACAATATTTTTCCACATACGCACAGAATGCGATGCAATTTACAATTCACCTTACGAACCTTGGGCTTATTGGTTGACTGGTGAACAAGGAAAAGCTCCAAACCCATACTACGATCCATTAGAATTCGCTATAAACGAAGCTCACAAACGTGGTATGGAATTGCATATTTGGTTCAATCCATATAGAGCTGTTAAAACTGTTGGGAAATACACTCAAAGCAATAACCATATAACTAAAACCCATCCAGATTGGATTTTATCAATCGGTAATTATAAATTTCTCAATCCAGGCTTACCAGAAGTTGAAGATTACATAATTAAAGTTATTGTCGATGTTGTAAATCGTTATAATATTGATGGAGTACATTACGACGATTATTTCTACCCATATCCACCAAACCAAATAACTACCGAAGACCAGTTAACATTTCAACAATACAATCGTGGTTTTACAAATATTGCAGATTGGAGAAGAGATAACATTAATAGATTTGTGAAAAGACTTAAAGATACTGTCCTTAATTTAAAACCATATTTAGCTTATGGAATTAGTCCTTTTGGTATTTGGAAAAGTGGCGTACCAGCTGGAAGCACTGGTATGGATGCCTACAATGTTATTTATTGTGACGCCATTAAATGGATGCAAAATAAATCAGTTGATTACATTATTCCACAATTATATTGGCCCTTCGGAGGAGCTCAAGATTATGCAACACTAATGAATTGGTGGGCTGATTCTGCAAAAAATAATAATACAGTTTTCATTTCAGGCAATGCTGGATACAAAATCACCTCCTACGGTGCTGCCGAAATACCAAAACAAATCGCTTTTAACAGAAAATATCCCGATAAAGTTGCAGGATTTACTATCTTCCAAGCTCGTGACATTAAAAATAATGTTTTAAATTTTATCGATTCACTTATTTTTAGCGTTAACCGTTTTCCTGCTCTAGGTTTTAAATTTCCCGGGAAAAATTTATCTCCGGTTACAACGCCTAATAATTTACGTACTGAACTTATTAACGGAAAAATTTCACTAGTGTGGGATCATCCAAATAACTATATCGATAATACGAAATTTATTGTTTATCGATTTAATAATTCAAATCCTACTTCCTCAGATTTTCAAAACCCTAAAAATATATTTGCAATAACTGGAGAAAAATTTTTAAACTTCAAATACGGCACTTTTGCTGCTAGTGAAGGTAAATATTTCACCGTTAAAGCTGCTAATAGATTATGGGATGAATCTGAAAACTCCAACATTATTCAATTATCCTTCAATAAACCGAATATACCAAACATAATCTATCCTTTACAAGGAGTTGACCAAATCCCGAAAGTAGTCGAATTAAAATGGCAGGGCGATAAAAATACTCATTACTATCATCTTCAAATTGCCAATGACTCAAATTTTTCCAATTTAATAGTAAATAGAAAAATATACCAGGATACATTTTATAAATTTACAACATCACTTGGCGAAAAAAATTATTATTGGAGAGTAAAAGCTTATAATATTGATAGTTCAAGTGAGTTTACTAAAACTTATAACTTTAAAACTGGATATCCTTCTACTCCTTCATTATTATATCCAGCACACGCAACAACAAACGTGCCTTTGAATGTTACATTAAAATGGAAAAAAAATATTAATGCTACTTCTTACCGCTTACAAATTGATAATTTTAATGCATTCAAAACTGATCCTGGATATGGTATTTTAGTTGACACAATATTAACAGATACTTTATATAATTTTAATAACTTATTACCAAAGAAAAATTATTTTTGGCGACTTAAAGCATACAACTCACTAGGCGAAAGCGACTGGTCAACAGCTTTTGGCTTTCAAACAACATCTGCTACATCAATTGATGATTTAAAGCAATATGCATATAATCTATGGCAAAATTATCCTAATCCATTTAATCCAACAACTGCTATAACTTATTCTATTGCAGAGACTTCTAATGTTAAGCTCATTATTTATAATTCTTTAGGGCAAATTGTAACAACACTTGTAAATGAACAACAAAAGCCTGGTATTTACAAAATAAATTTCAATGCTAACAATCTTTCTAGCGGTGTCTATTTTTACAAACTCCAAGCAGATAATTACTTAGCAATAAAAAAAATGCTCCTTATAAAATAACAAAATTAAAGTCTATCCTAAAAAAATAGTCTTTATATTTGGCTCAGACGGTGTAAGCTTAGCCCACGTGCAGCTGGCGCTGCACGTGGGCAGCGGGCACGTCGGCCCGCAAAATATAAGATTGACTATTATTATTTAACTCCTACAAATTATATTAAAATTCAAAATATATATGCTTTTATAAAAAATACATTCAAACATTAATTTACTCTAAACGTATACCTAATTCTTAATTGGTGTATAAATTAACACAAATTTACAAAACTATTTATATCATATATATTAATTTCACAAACAGATGTAAATAATTTAATGTATTCTGAAATAATTTTAATAAAATAATTCTTTTTGGAATTCTAGCTACAAATTCAGTCATATATGTATGAAAATAAAATTAGAGTTAAATAAGGATAAAAATATATGAGGATTTATCATTTCTTAAAGATAGTCATAAAAACTAATATGAGCAAATAAGATGATAATTTAAAAGTATAAAAATAATAATGTAATTGAGAATAGAGATTATAATGCAATCTTATTAGATAACAAGATAACATTATACTATAGCAAATAAAAAGGGATTTTATAAAAATATTCAAAAAATAATAAATATGTATTACCAAAAAATTATGTATTAAAAAATGAATAATAGCGATATTATTACATAAGATAAAATATATATCAACGATGTAAAAAGCCTTTATTTTGCAGTTAATTTAAGAAAATTGATTTCTACATTGAGAGTATTTTTTTCAATATTTTTGGTTTTAGCCGCCCGCGCAAGCGGGCTTATGCTTACACCGTCTGAGCCAAATATATTATAATATATTAGTTATCAATAGGTTATACTATTTTTGTGAGCATCTTTTATGTTTAATTTTTTATATTAAAGAATAATATTTAAATTTATCTTTAAAATTAAAATTTTAGGGAAAAATGGAATTTCTTATACTAATTGGTCTTATTGTAATAATTGTTTTGCAATTAATAAATAAAAACAGCAATGTTACAAACGAGATAGCAAAAATATCGACTTTGCTTGCCGATTTGAAGCTAACATTATCGAATGAATTTGCAAACAACCGTCGTGATAATTCCGCTGCCTTCAAAGAAACGCGAGAAGAAATTGTTAATTCTTTTACTAAGTTAAGCGATAATTTATCAAATAATATTACAAATCTTAGAACAGAATTAACCAATGCTCTGCAATCATTCGAAAAACAATTTATAAGTTATATAAATGGCTATAGCGATTTATTAACAACAGAATTTGAAAAATTCAATAATCGACAAGATGCTATAAGAAAAGAAACCGAAGAAAAACTCAAAGAAATTCGCGAGACGGTTGAAACAAAATTATTTAAAATTCAGGAAGAAAATAGTATAAAATTAGAAGAGATGCGCAAAACTGTCGATGAGAAACTTCAAGAAACTGTTGAAAAACGTTTTAATCAATCTTTCCAAATGATAAGCGAACGCTTGGAACAAGTACATAAAGGACTTGGTGAGATGCAAAACCTTGCTGCTGGTGTTGGCGATTTGAAAAAAGTACTCACAAATGTTAAAACTCGTGGAAATTTAGGCGAAATTCAATTGGGAGCTATTCTCGAACAAATTCTTTCCCCTGAGCAATATGAAAAAAATGTTGCTGTCAAAGCAAAATCACAAGAAAGAGTAGAATATGCTATTAAAATACCATCAAAACAAGAAGATGGGAAATTTATTTATTTGCCAATAGATTCAAAATTTCCAATTGAAGATTATCAGAGATTGCTCGATGCTTACGATAATGTTGGTGATATGAGCCCAAAAGATTTTGAAGCGATATCAAAAAATTTTGAAAATTCTATTAAAAAAAATGCAAAGGATATAAAAGAAAAATATATCGAACCACCTAACACAACGGATTTTGCAATAATGTTTGTTCCTACCGAAGGTTTATACGCTGAAATTTTACGTAGAAATGGTCTTTTTGAAACGCTTCAAAAAGAGTTTAAAGTAACAGTTGTCGGCCCTGCAAATCTTGCTGCTTTTCTTAATAGTTTACAAATGGGCTTTCGAACTCTTGCAATTGAGAAAAGATCAAGTGAAGTTTGGGAGATTCTGGGAGCAATCAAAACTGAATTCGGCAAATTCGGCGATTTACTCGAAAAAACTAAGAAAAAGCTTCAAGAAGCGACTAATGTTATTGATGATGCTGGAAAAAAAACTCGAACAATCGAAAGAAAATTAAAAGATGTGCAAGCCTTGCCAGCTGAAAAATCTCAAATTTTGTTAGGTACTACAATCGATGATGTTGATGATGGTAATTAATTATTAACTAACTGGAGTTCTTAATGAAAAAAAGAGCACTTATTAGCGTTTACGACAAAACAAATATTGTTGAATTTGCTAAAAAATTGAGCGAACTAAATTATGAAATTATTTCAACAGGCGGGACATATAACTTATTGAAAAATAATAATATAGATGTGATTGCTGTTGAAGATGTTACTAATTTCCCAGAATGTTTCGATGGGCGTGTTAAAACACTCCATCCGAAAATACACGGTGGTATATTGTACCTTAGAAACGATGAAAAACATAAAAAAAGCGCTGAAGAGTTGAATATACAACCAATAGATATTGTGGTTGTAAATCTTTATCCTTTCAAAGAAACGGTCAGCAAGCCCGATTGTAGCTTTGAGGATGCCATCGAAAATATTGATATTGGTGGCCCGGCTATGATAAGAGCAGCTGCTAAAAACTTTATGAATGTCCTTATCATAACCGATATCAACGACTACCAAGATGTCCTTTCTGCTATCCAAAATGAAAATATCACACAAGAATTAAAATTCAAACTCTTCCTTAAAGCAATCAGCTACACATCAACATACGATGCAATGATTTTTGACTACTTTAACAGAATTCACAAAGATAATAATTTCTTTTTTGATAAATTAAGTTTCGGTTTTGAAAAAATTCAAGAGCTCAGATATGGAGAAAATCCACATCAAAAAGCATATTTCTACAAAGATATTTTCGCTGCAGAAAATGAATTAAGTAATGCTATACAATTGCACGGCAAAGAACTTTCGTACAACAACATTAATGATGCAAGCGCAGCAATTGATTTGGTAAAAGAATTTGATCAGCCAGCCTGTGTTGCAATTAAGCACGCCAATCCTTGTGGTGTAGCATTAGGAGAAGACATTTTCGATGCATATAAAAAATGTTACAATGCAGATCCAGTTTCAATTTTTGGCGGAATTGTTGCTTTTAATAGTGAAGTTGATGAACAAACTGCTAACGAACTTGTAAAAATTTTTCTTGAAATCATTATTGCTCCTGCATTTACCCAGCAAGCTTTAAACGTATTGAAAACTAAAAAGAATTTAAGACTTTTACAATTAAATTTAAATGCAAAAAATAACCATACACAATATGAACTCAAAAAAGTTAGTGGCGGACTTTTAATTCAATTTAAAGATAACATCCAAGAAAGCGCAGAAAATTTTAAAGTTGTAACAAAAAAACAACCATCACAAAAAGAGTTGGATGATTTACTATTTGCTTATAAAGTAGTAAAACATTGTAAGTCTAATGCTATTGTGGTTGCAAAAGATAAGGTTACTTGTGGATTAGGAGTTGGGCAAACTAGTAGAGTATGGGCTGTTGAAAATGCATTAAATAGAAGTAGAGTTGATTTGAAAGGTGCAGTATTAGCATCTGATGCATTTTTCCCATTTGCGGACTCTGTGGAATTAGCACATAAAGCAGGTATTACAGCTATTATTCAACCTGGCGGTTCAGTAAAAGACCAAGATTCAATTGACTACTGTGATAATGCAGGTATTCCTATGTTATTTACTGGAGTAAGGCATTTTAAACATTAAATTGATTTAAATCTCAAAATTTATAATCAAACGAATTTTTAATATTAACCTTTACAAAAAGCAAATTTGATAATTTTAATAAATTAAGTCGGTCATCTTTTTACTATTTGTATATTGGTAATTTGATACAATTTTTTAATCCAATATATAAATATTGATGACCGATTTTTAATTAATTGAATAATTTGTTAGAAACTTTCTTTATATCTTGGATGAGAATCTAATATTTAATTCGTTAGATTATTAATATAGTTTATACATAACTCACATATTAAAAATTTGCAATTTAATAACTTATTAAGTAAATTTTATTGATGAAATCATATTATTTGTATTAGGAGAACCTTATGCGTAGCTTACCTATAGGTATACAAACATTTGAAAAAATAAGAACTGGCAATTATTTCTATGTAGATAAAACCAAAGAAGCGTATGAATTAATAACACAATATGAATATGTTTTTTTATCACGTCCACGCAGGTTTGGTAAATCATTATTCTTAGATACACTAAAATGTATATTTCAAGGGCGAAAAGAATTATTTGAGGGATTATACATTTACGATAAATGGAATTGGGAAGAGAAACATCCTGTAATATACATATGCTGGGATGGAGTATTAGATTCAATGGATGGAATTAAAGAAAAGTTAAATATAATATTATTGAATAATCAGGAAAGATTAGATGTAAAATGTGAAGAAGGATTTACTCCTTCAGGATGTTTTGAACGTTTGATAAAAAAAACATATGATAAATACCAAAAACAAGTAGTAATATTGGTAGACGAATATGATAAACCTATTCTGGATAATATAACAAACAACGAACTTTCAAGACAGGCAAGAGAATATTTAAGAGGTGTATATTCAATAATAAAAGGGAATTCGCAATACATTCGTTTTGTATTTTTAACAGGAGTAAGTAAGTTTAGCAAAACAGGAATATTTAGTGGATTAAATCAATTAGTGGATATTACATTGGATGAAAAATATGGTAATATCTGTGGTTATAGGCAGGAAGATGTTGAAGAATTGTTAAATGAGTATAACGCTAATGTTGATCTGGAAGAAGTTAAGAAATGGTATAATGGATATTATTGGTTAAAGGATAAATTATATAATCCGTTTGATATATTATTGTTTATATCTAAAAATTATAAGTTTTCAAACTATTGGTTTAAGAGTGGGACGCCGACATTTTTGGTAGAATTGGTAGAGAAAAAGCCATATTACTTGCCGGATTTAGAGAATATAAGAGTAGATGAGCTATTATTAGAAAGATACGATGTAGATAAAATAATATTTCCAGTTTTATTATTTCAAGCTGGATATTTAACAATAGAAAGAGAAGAATTGATAGGGAATAAAATAACCTATAAGTTAAGGATACCGAATTTAGAGGTCGGTAGTTCATTGATGGATGCATTATTGGATTTATATCAAAAGGATGTAACAGAGAAGTCAAAGTTACAGAATGAAACAATATTGGCATTGGAGCGAGGAGATTTAGAAACATTCAGAAAACAATTGGAAGTATTGTTTTCATCGATACCATATGAAAATTATACAAATAATAAGATGAATGAGTATGAAGGATTTTATGCAGCGGTTGTGTATACATTTATATATTCGTTAGCATTTCCTGTAATAGCAGAGGATACAACAAACAAAGGTAGAATAGATTTAACAGTAGTATTGGATGATAAGATTTATATATTTGAGTTTAAGGTGAAAGGCGAAAATCCATTAGAGCAGATAAAAGAAAGGAAATATTATGAAAAATACTTAAATCAAGGGAAAGAGATATATCTAGTAGGGATAAAATTTGATCATGAAAATAGAAATATTAAAGATATTGTATGGGAGAAAATCAGTTAAGTTGTTGGTTAATTTACAAATTGCAAGGAGTTAAGATAAAAGTCGATATAAATATTTAAAATATATTTTGCATAGATGTTTATTTAAGCATATAATAAAAAAGGCTTTAGAATTAACTCTAAAGCCTTTTTTGCAGTACACCCGGAAGGATTCGAACCCTCAACCTTTTGATCCGTAGTCATCGGGAATCAATGAATTTTCGCTAAAAACAAAGAGTTTGTTGGAACTCCATACACAATCCATACAATTTGGAAGGAGTTCTAAAATGTTCTTAACAAAAAATTACAAGTCTCAATTTTACCAAATCGTTTATTTCGTTAATGGTAAAAGAACAACTCATTCAACGAGAAAAACTACCGAATCTGAAGCGGTCCAATATCTGGAAGAATTCAAAAAAACTTTGAATAATCCTTCGGGCACAATTACTTCAACTTCTCTCCCGACAGAATCGGGATGTTCCAAAATAACTACTGATAAAAATAATCTTACCCTCTCAAAATTCAAAGAAGAATATCTTGAATATTGCAATACAGTTAAATCAAAAAAGTATACTGATTCAATTAGTTTTTCTTTTAAGCAGTTTATGTCTTTTAGTGGTAATCTTTCAATATCTGAAATTGATATCCGCACAATAGATAAATTTATCAACTCAACTTTCACACGCACTCAAAGTGGAGCTCATCTTTATTATCGTTCACTTAAAGCAGCTTTCACCAAAGCCGTTGAATGGAATTATATTCCAGTTAATCCATTTACTAAAGTTAAGTTTCCAAAGCTCTCTAAAACCTTTCCGGTTTTCATCTCGGAAGATGAGTTGCTGATTATTCTTGCCAACACTCCGCATCAGCATCTTAAAGATATTTTTACAGTTGCCTTCTATACCGGTTTACGACTCAGTGAATTAATCAATATGCAGTGGAACTGGATTGACTTTCTGCAGAATCAAATCACTGTTAAATGTACAAATGAATTCTTAACCAAAAGTAAAAAAGAAAGAATTGTTCCAATGAGTGAAAAGGTAAGAGCAATATTATTCAGAAGGTTTAATGCTGCATTACATAATCCTGGTGAAGTTGTTTTTTACAACGTGAAAGGAAAAATATTGTATCACGATCTTGTTAGTAAGCAGTTCAAAAAAATAGTTCGCAAATCAAACCTAAGTGAAAAAATCCATTTCCACACTTTAAGGCATTCTTTCGCTTCGCTGCTGGTTCAAAGAGGAGTTTCACTGTATGTTGTTAAAGAATTGTTAGGTCACGAAGATTTAGCAACCACTCAAATTTATTCTCATCTGCAAAAACAAAATTTAATGGATGCAGTTAATCTGCTATAAACTACAAAGGGCTTGATTTCTCAAGCCCTTTTAAGTTTTATCATTCGTGTAATTCGTGTCTTTATTTTGCCAGCACCATCTTTTTCGTTTCAACAAAATTATTTGTTTGTAGCTTGAACAGATAAATACCGCTTGCCAAGCTAGAACCATTAAATTCAACCACATAATTGCCGGCTTCTTGTTCTTTGTTTATTAAAGTCGCTATTTCTTTTCCAAGAACGTCATAAACCTTCAGCATAACAAATTGTGAAACGGGAATTGAGTATTTAATTGTTGTTGCCGGATTAAAAGGATTCGGATAATTCTGTTCAAGAATGAATTGGTTTGGAACTACTTTGTCTTTCACATCGGTAAGACTTTGACTGCTAAGTGCAAAGAAATTGCTCGCTGTATTTGTGCTAAACTTTACTGAGTTATTTTGTTTATCTATAGTGCCGTTTATATTTTGCCAACTATTCGTTTGAGAATTCCAAGCCATTATTTTTATATGGTCTTCACTCATATTGTAATAAGTAAGCTGCTCATCAGTGTAGTGAAATTGTAAATTAATATTATTCCCAAAATTCATACTTCCGCCGCCGCATCCGCCATTCCACATTCCGCTCATTCCATTGGGATAAAAAATATTTAACTCATATCCGGCAAAGAAATTATGTCCATTGTAATTAGGCATATTTTCGGGATATGATTCAAAAATCTGGCAGAATAAAGAATCTTGATACATACCACCACCCATATGCCCACCACCCATATTCCATCCTTGAATTTGTGCATAGTCATTATAATCGAACGGAGTATGAGCAAACCCATTATTGCCGTTTGCGTGCATCCACATTCCACCCAGATGAGGGAAAAGATTTGTCGAATCTCTCCAAACTAATCCATTAATTTCATATACAATAACCATTGGTAAGTTTGAATTTGTTTCTAATGTTCCGCCTTTTATAGTAACCGTTTCTCCATCTGTTGGTCTTACAGCTCCGCTTTGAGGTTCATACCAGAATGGTCCAAAATTAAGGAAGTAGTTTGGACTGCCATCGTTATCAGTATCGAGATAATAATGGTTCATATAAAAAGTTGTATCAACCAATGCTGTTCCGGTTAATTCAATTGTCTTTAGTGTATCGTGATTCCAGCCAAAACCATAGCAACCTCTGTATTGTCCGTGTCCTTGCCATCCATATTGATGAGAATGATTCCCCATATTATTCCACTGTGCAAAAAATGGATCCCGCCAAAACTCACCATTAATTTCATAGACAACTATAGTTGGAAATTGATACATAAGCATTTGATATTTTCCGCCTTGAATTGTTACTACATCGCCATTGTTTGGTCTCTGTGCATTAGAGCTATCCGGCTGATACCACCAAGGTCCAAAATTCAAATGATAGTCGGGCTGATTATCATTGTTTGTATCTAAGAAATACATTGGATGCGGATATGTTTCATTAACTATTACTGTTCCGGTAACAGTTATTGTATCAGCTTTATCCGGTCTGAAATGACCGCCGCCCATCATTTGGGCATTTGCATAACTAGCAAGTGCAAACAAAATAAGTAAACATATATTTTTCATAATTCACCTTTTAATAAGAATCCTTAAAATAAATTTGGAAGCTAAAGAGGATTAGATTAAATGAGCAACACAATTGTGGAAATACAGCTTTGATTTTGTGTGCAAGTTCTGTCTGTTTTTTGTGGATGATTTTCTTGATAACTATTTAGTTCAGAAAATTTGTCGTCAATAATGAAAGAAGAAGAATAGTTAATATTATCTTCAGCTAAGTCTTGCTTACTGAAAACTGAAATTTCTAATTGAGTATCAATACAAGTATCGGTCTGTCTGGAAGAGGAAAATTTTAGTCTGGAATCTTGAAGGTTTTTACAATAGAAAAAATCGTTCTTGTTACAGCATTTACTCGAATAACTCTCAATAGCTATTTTGCCGCTGCTTTCTTTACAAATAACATACTGATTTTGGGCTGCAATTAAGTTGCCGAAAGCAATAAGAATTAAAAATACTACAATCCTTTTTCTAATTTTCATTTTAAAGCTAACC
Source organism: Ignavibacteriales bacterium (assembly GCA_035379625.1). GTDB lineage: Bacteria > Bacteroidota > Ignavibacteria > Ignavibacteriales > DAOSCP01 > DAOSCP01. Next base: position 11,682 of record DAOSVM010000014.1, read on the forward strand.
AAGTCGTTAGCTACTCCCCAAATTTTGTTCCATTTAATAAAGTAATATACTCAAAGCCTCAACTTTTCTTTTAAGCAGAAATGTAAGATATCTTTTCGGCAAATCAACCAAGTTTTGAAAAATGAGAATTAGTTTCTTTCAATTGGGAATATCCTCAAGCTTTCATTACTCTCATTGCATTCAATATCGCAATTATCGCAACGCCCATATCGCCAAATACTGCTTCCCACATAGTTGCAATTCCAAATGCACCAAGAAGAATAAAGAATAATTTCACTCCCATTGCGAAAGCTATATTCTGCCAAACAATTGTTCTTGTTCTTTTAGCAACTTCAATAGATTTTACAACTTGCATTGGTGAATCTGTCATCAAAACAACGTCTGCTGTTTCAACTGCTGCATCGGAACCGAGTGCACCCATTGCTATTCCAACATCGGCACGGGCAATTACCGGGGCATCGTTTATTCCATCACCTACGAAAGCAACTTTACCATCTTTAGTTGTCTCAAGTAATTTTTCTATATGCTGAACTTTGTTTTCCGGCAGAAGCTCTGAATAATATTCCTTAATGCCAAGCTTCTTTGCGTAAACATCTGCTGCGCTCTTATTATCACCGGTAAGCATAATTGTATTAACTTTTAATTTGTTCAACTCTGCAATTGTTTCAGCAGCTTCATTCTTTAGTGAATCTGAAATAACTATGTAGCCGGCATATTTTTTATTTACTGCAACGTGAACAACAGTTCCTTCAACATCGCATTTATCGTGTTTGATATTTTCATTGTGAAGAAGTTTATCATTTCCTATTAAAACTTCATTGCCATCTATCTTAGCTTGAATTCCGTGACCGGAAATTTCTTTTACTTCTGTAATCTCATTTTGCTGAATTATATTTTTGTATGCATCCAAAATTGATTTGGCTATCGGATGACTTGAATTTGCTTCTGCATAAGCAGCATATTTAAGAATCTCTTCTTCTTTGAATCCATTAGCTGAAATTATTTCTGCAACTTTGAATTCGCCTTTAGTCAGCGTTCCGGTTTTATCAAATACAACTGTTTTAATTTTGGTAAGTGCATCCAAATAATTGGAACCTTTTACTAAAATTCCTTTGCGTGAAGCTCCGCCGATTCCGCCGAAGTATCCAAGCGGAATGCTGATTACCAAAGCACAAGGACAAGAAATTACCAGCACAACCAAAGCACGATAAATCCAATCTGTAAAAGTTTGTCCCGCAAAAAACAATGGTGGAATGACTGCAAGAAGCAAAGCACCAAATACAACAACCGGCGTGTAGTATCGTGCAAAAGTCGTAATAAATTTTTCTGTCTCTGCTTTTTTGCTTGTTGCATTTTCAACCAGCTCTAAGATTTTTGAAATAGAAGATTCACCAAATTCTTTTGTTACTTCAATAGTCAACAGTCCGCTTTTGTTAATCATTCCAGCCAAAACTGTTTCGCTTTCTTTAACTGCTCTTGGAACAGATTCGCCGGTTAAAGCAGAAGTATCAACAAAAGAATTTCCTTCTTTAATTATTCCATCAAGAGGAATTTTTTCTCCCGGCTTCACAACAATTATTTGTCCCGGATGAACTTCCGTTGGGGAAACTCTTTTCACTTCACCATTGATTTTGATGTTCGCATAATCCGGTCTTATCTCTAACAAAGCTTTTACAGACTTTCTCGAACGGTTTACAGCGATATCCTGGAACAATTCTCCAACAACATAAAACAACATAACGGTAACGGCTTCCGGCATTGCATCAATCGCAATTGCACCGGTTGTTGCAATCGTCATAAGGAAATGTTCGTTAAATACTTTTCCTTTTGTAGCACTTCTTAGAGCGCCTCTTAAAACGCCCCAGCCGCTTATTAAATATGCCGGAAGAAAAACCAGATATTCAGCAATATGATAGGGAGTATTATGAATTTCGTCTTCAAAGATTAAACCAGCAGCAAGAAGCAGAAGTGTAACAAAGATTTTTATCAGCTCTTTTTTGTTTTCAATTAATTCATCTTTTATAGCCGGCTTTTTAACAGAAGCAGAGATTTCTTCCGTTGGCTCAACGACTTCAACTTCCGGTTCAATCTCTTTTATTTTTTGTTTTACTTCTTCGATGTCCGGTGCATCAATCTGCATAGTTGAGTTAGCAAAGCTCACCGATACAAATTTTACTTCCGGCATCTTAGCAAGCCCGTCTTCAATCTTTGCTGCACAAGAAGCGCAGTCAATATTTTTTAATTGATATTTTTTCATTGTAATATCTCTTTCGGATTTTATTATTTTTCATTTTATAATAGAAACTTTAGAAGCAGTAATACTATTCTCGTGTATATGCCCAAGTAATTCAACTACTGCAGCGTGGGCAATTTCCGGCATTATTGGTTCGTGGGATGTAACTTTCATTTCAATATTATCTTTATCCCTTGCAAAGAAAGAAATAATATTACCGTTTGCATCTCTTTCAAATCCTTTCTCTTTTACAACGGCTGCATTAACTTGTTGATTAACTTCGCTCCCCGGATTGAACTTGCTGAACGAGCCCAATTTATCTGATGGAGCAAAGTATGTGAAATATATAATTATGATAACTGCGGCTACAATTATTGGGAAAATTAATTTTGATAATTTTTTCATTACTTCACCTTTCATCTGATTATTGCATTGATATCAAATTTTATTTTACCGGCATATTCAAATAGATTGACTTGATGCCGCTTTCGCCAGTTTCAAATTTTACATTTCCACTATGAGAGTGTATAATTGAAGATGCAAGTGCAAAAGTGTATCCTTTCTCCGGATGAGCTATTAAATCAAATACTTCTATGCCTTTATTTTGTTGAGTCGTTTTCTTTCCATTCAGTGTTAAAGATATTTCAACCATCTCATTGTTTTTTGCTGCCGATATTATCAGCTCCTTTTTCGCCGGGCTTTGTTCAATGAAGCTTTGTAAAATCTGCTTCACTGCAAATTCAATTTGCCTAACATCCATATAAACTGCCGGCAGCTTTGGTTCACTCTTAAAAGAAAAATTATAACCGGGATTGTGCTGTAGAATTTCATTCACACATTTTTTAGTCAGATGGAAAAAATTATATTTAGTCTTTTTCAGCGGCTTCGGCGCAGCAAGGTTAGACAGATGTGTTATATGCGAACCCAAACGTTGTAATTTTTCCAATAATAATTTTGCCGTAAAAGAATTACCATCAGAGTTATTATAATTTTTTGTAAGAGATTTCGTTAATCCTTCACAAGCAGAATAATCATTCATTATATCTTTATTGATAACATTCATAATGTTTGATACTTTTTCTAATGCAGCAAGCCGTGCTTTTTCACTTTGAACTTTTTTTAATCTGTCTATCAATACTCCGGCAATTATTCCTACTGCCCAGATTAAAATTAATTCAGAAAGATTTTCTGCAACATAAAACTTTGAAAAAAGCCCTGTGTTTATAGAGTGCGGAAGATATAGTAATGAAACCACCAGAGCCAGCTTTACCGCTCCTTTTTTGCCTAAGAACAAAGCAGCTAAAAGAACCGGAAAAAAATATAACTTCGTTAAAAGCTGATGCAGAAAATCAAGATAGATTTCTTTTTGAGAGAAAGTTAATAAATGAATAATGCTAATCACTATTGCTAAAGCAATTGTTCCGCTTAATATTTTTTTACCCTTACTTCCAGCTATTCTGTTCATCATAGGTAAAATCAATTTTGTGGGAATCCATCCCTTTGGGAATAATTTACTCATCAGCTACACTTTCATCTCTCATTTTATTCCAGCATTGAAAAAAATATTGATGCCTAACTCTAAACTTACTTGGGGATTTTGCTGTTTAATTGAATTCGCTTCTTCAAATTCAAATTCTGCTTTCTCTTTATCTCCGTTAATTTCATAAAGCACACCAAGCAGATAATGTCCTTCTGCCCGAGATGAATTTTCTTCTTCATCAAGCTTAGCATATTTCATCGCATTCTCATAATCTTTTTTCTTAAAGTAAACATCAGCAAGCAGCAGTTCCATACGGTTGAACCGCAATCCAAGTGACTGCATTTCACTAATCACACTAAGAACATTTTCAAAATCTTTAAGCAGCCAGTATGCAAGTGATTTCCCCAAATAACTTTCAGTATCTTTATTATCTCTTCTCAAAGCACGGTTAAAAGATTCAATTGCTTCATTCGGCTTTTCATTTTGAAGATAAATAATTCCAAGCTGCCGGACTGAGTTTGGACTTTTCGAATCAAGTTCAGCAGCTTTGTTAAGATTAACAACCACTTCGTCAAGATTTCCAATTATACTGTTTAGAATGCCAAGATTGTGGTATGCTCTTGCTCTTGTGGGATGATACTTTACTGCTTTCTCAAAATATCCGTGTGATTTTTCTAAATCATTCTTTTGCTGGTAAATTACACCAAGATTAGTAAGTGCATCGTAATTCGTGCTGTCGGCTTCAAGGATTTTTTCATAATACTTCTTTACAGCATCCGAATAATTTTCTCCAGCCGCAATTTGATTTAAAAAATTTTCCTCAGCTTCTTTAACAGAACCGTTTGAAGAATTTAAATCACTGCTTTGTGCGGTTGCCATTGCATTAAAGATTATTAAAACAAAGCTTGCAAGTACAATCATTCTCAAGTTTAATATTTGTTCTTTTTCGATGAACATACTTTCATCTCATTTTTTATTACACCTCTTGGTCAAACGAGATAAGTAAATTTTTCTCTAATGGTTTTCCGTTAATTTCACTCAACTCAATAGTTAATTCATATTTACCTTTACCGCTATACTTATATTTAAAATCATAGTCTTTCGTGGTCGCATCAAAGTTTAGCTTTAATCCACTTATCTGATTTTGCTTTTCGTGCCTATGTTTATAATGCGACTTAGGATTTTGTGGATACTTCTTAATATCTACTTCTGCTTTTACATCTGTAATAGGCATATTATCATTCTTATTAACGAATGAAATTGAATAAATAAACTCAGAGTCATCTACTGCTATAATCCGAATCCGCATTTTATAATTGTCAACATAAAATTCCTGAACTCGATTCATTTCCACCAAACCAAGGTTTATTGTCTGAACGCATCCAGCAGCAAATACAGAAAAAATTATCAATACCAAAAATATTTTCAAATTATTGTCCATCTTCTGCCAAAGGCATTCCTTCGGAACATTTTCCATCTTCAAGTCCCCCTTTGGGGGATTTAGGGGGCTTCCTATCATATAGCTTCTTCTCCCCTCTCATTCGTTCTAATCTTAACAACGCTGCTAACTTCTGTTACAAATATTTTCCCATCTCCTGGATTTCCAGTGTGCGCATTTTCCTGGATTGTATTCACAACCTGTTCAACTAACTCATCCTGAACAACAACTTCAATTTTATTCTTTGGCACAAATTCAAAAATCCCTTCGTCATCGCTGCCATTGTTTTTTTTACCTTTGCCTTTCCCAAATCCTTTTGTTTCGGAAATTGTTATTCCCGGAAGCCCTTCTATTTTGTGAAGGGCTGATACTACTTTTATTAACATAAACGGTTGTATAATTGCTTTTATCTCTTTCATAATTTTATCCTTTCAAATTGTTTATTGAATATAATTTTCTTCTACCTGTTTTGGCGGACACTTAACATCTCCGTAAGAACAGAACACACAGCATTCACCTTCTTTTGGCTTTAACATTTTTTCGCACTGTGTGCATTCATAAAAATGAACACAAGCGTAAAGTGGCATCTCTTCTTCTTTCTCAAATCCACAATAAGGACATTTTATTTTTGATTTTATTACTATGTTTTTCATAATCAATTTTCCAATTACCATTTTCTATCCTAAAGTACCCCTTGGGGGATTTTCCCGAAGGGATGCCTTTGGCAAGAGGGCTTTACATCGGCTTTTCTTCTTTTCGCTTTTCAAACCACATATAAAATGTTGGAAGCACAAACAACGTTAAAATTGTTGAAGTTATTAATCCGCCGATAACAACAGTAGCAAGCGGTCTTTGAACTTCAGCACCGGCTCCGGTTGAAATTGCCATCGGAATAAATCCAAGTGATGCAACAAGAGCTGTCATCAATACTGGTCTTAATCTTGTTGCAGCTCCTTCTATAACAGCTTCTTCCAGCGGCTTTCCTTCTTGCCTCAAGTGATTTATAAATGAAACCATCACAACACCGTTTAGCACGGCTACACCAAACAGTGCAATGAATCCAACTCCGGCAGAAATACTAAAGTGCATTCCTCTTATAAGCAATGAAAAAACTCCACCGACAATTGCAAAAGGAATTCCTGTATAAATCAGCAAAGCATTTCTGATTGAACCAAATGAAATGAACAGCAGTAAGAAAATTAAAAAGAGAGACAATGGAACAACAATCGCTAATCTTTCTCTTGCGCTTGCAAGCTGCTCAAATGTTCCGCCCCATTCTAAATAATATCCGGCTGGAAGTTTTACTTTATTGTAAATCGTTCTTTCTGCTTCTTCAACAAAACTTCCTATGTCTCTTCCTCTCACATTCAACTCAACAACAATTCTTCTCTGGCTGTGTTCTCTACTTATTTGTGCCGGACCTTCTTCAACATAAACATCAGCAATCTGGCTTAACGGAATGCTCGAACCGTTTGGAGTTGGGACTAAAATATTTTTTATAACATCAACATCGCTTCGTGCGCTCTCTCTGAACCGCACAACCAAATCAAATCTTCTTTCACCTTCAAATACTTCTCCGGCAGATTTACCGCCAATAGCCGTTTCAATTATTTGATTAACATCTGCAACATTAATTCCATAACGTGCAATTTTATTTCTATCAACTCTTATCTGAAGCTGCGGCAGTCCGGTTACCTGTTCAACTTTTACATCTGCAGCGCCTTCAATCTTTGTAACCACTTTTGCAATTTCTTCTGCTTTTTCTTTTAGTGTTTCCAAATCCTCGCCAAAAAGCTTTATAGCAATGTCAGAGCGGACTCCGGCAATCAATTCAGCAACTCTTAGTTGAATCGGCTGCGAAAAACTAAAAACCATTCCGGGAAGTTTTGAAAGCTGCTCACTCATTGCAGTAACAAGTTCTTCTTTATTTCTTCCGGTTGTCCAGTCATCTTTTGGTTTCAGTTCCACATATATGTCGCTCATCTCTACACCCATCGGATCAGTGCCGATTTCTGCACGCCCTGTTTTTGAAACTACGTAATTCACTTCCGGAAATTTCAATATTTCTTTCTCAATTAAAGATGTTGTATTTACAGCGGTTGTTAATGATATACTTGGTAATCGCAACGCTTGTAAAGCAATCGAACCTTCATCAAGCTGGGGAATAAATTCACTTCCTAAGAATGGAAAAATTACTAGACTAACAATGACAAATGCAGCAGCAATTCCAGTCACGAAAATTCTTTTATGAAGAATCTTTTTTAATATCGGAACATATTTCTTTTTTGACCAAGTAATAATTGGACTTTCTTTTTCAGTCACTTTTCCTTTTCTAAACATCAAAGCACTCATCACCGGCACATAAGTTAAGCTTAGAATTAATGCACCTATTAAAGCATAAGTTACAGTGTATGCCATCGGCTTGAACATTTTTCCTTCAATTCCGGTAAGAGTCATTATAGGGAAGTAAACAATAATAATAATTCCCACTGCGAATACAACCGGTCTTCCAACTTCTAAGGCAGATTCCAATAATGTTTCCTCTGCGCTTACTCCATTTCTCTTTTCGTGAAGCTTTCGTATTGCATTCTCGACCATTACTACAGCGCCGTCAACAATCAATCCGAAATCCAAAGCGCCAAGCGACATTAAATTTCCTGACACGCCGGTTGCAACCATCATTATCACGGCAAACAACATTGAAAGAGGAATTACGGAAGCAACTATAAATCCACCGCGTAAATTGTAAAGAAGAAGAACAAGAATAAGAATAACAAGTATGCCGCCTTCAATTAAATTTGTCTGGACTGTTTTTATTGTTTTATTAACTAATTCCGCTCTGTCATAAAAAGGTTCAATCGTAACACTGTCCGGCAAAGCCCTTTGAACAGTTTCAATTTTTTCCTTAACTCTATCAACTACTACACGGCTGTTCTCACCTTTAAGCATCATTGTAATTCCGGCAACAACTTCACCTTCGCCGTTCATTGTAACAGCGCCTTGCCGTATAGCCGAGCCAAGCTGAACATCAGCTACGTTGTGAACGTAAATCGGAGTGCCGTTCTCTAATGTCTTTACGATAATGTTATTTATATCATCAATACTTTGAACTAAGCCGGAACCTCTAACTAAATATTGTTCATTAGCGTGTTCAATGTAAGCGCCGCCGGTGTTTGCATTGTTTTCAGCAACAGCATTAAACACATCTCGTAAGGTGAGATTATAGCTTAAAAGTTTTTGCGGATCTACCAACACCTGGTATTGCTTTTCAATTCCGCCAAAGCTGTTCACTTCGTTAATTCCCGGAACAGTTAGTAACTGTCTTTTGGCGATCCAATCCTGGAGAGTTCTCATTTCCATCAAAGTAGTAGAATCTTGCTTTGCTTTTTTGTCTTTAGGTCTGATAATGTATTGATAAATTTCACCAAGACCTGTGCTGATTGGTCCAAGTTCCGGTTTACCAAATTCCGGTGGAATATCTTTTGCTGCTTTTTGAAGCCGCTCGAATACAAGCTGTCGTGCAAAGTAAATATCTACATTGTCGTGAAAGACTACTGTTACTAATGATAAGCCGAACTTAGATACCGAACGGATTTCTTTAACATCCGGTATTCCGTTCATTGCAACTTCAATTGGGAAAGTTATGTATCGCTCAACTTCCAACGGCGCAAGCGTAGGAGAATTGGTAAGAATCTGAACCTGAATATTTGTTACATCGGGAACAGCATCTATGGGCAATATTCTTAATGCAGCTATACCGCCAGCAATAAGCAAAATAACTGCAAACAAAACGAGCAGCTTTTGCTTTAATGAAAATCTTAATATTCTTTCAATCATAATTATTTTTCCTCTCCAAATGTTTCTTTCATAAGTTCTGATTTTAGGAAGAACACACCTTTAGTTACAATCTTTTCACCTTTCTTTAAACCGCTTACCACTTCTCTCATTCCGGCAAACTCAATACCTGTTTCAACATTGCGTCTTGAAAAAGTCGAATCGTTCTCAACTACAAATACATAAGATTCATTTCCTTCCTTTACTATTGCATCAGTCGGAACAATGATTCCTTTTGTATCGCTGTTTATCGGTATGAACAATTCGCCAAACATATTTGGCTTAAGTTTGCCGTTTGTATTTTGAAGCGAAGCTCTGACTTTTATTGTCCTTGAATGTTCATCAATTGTTTGCCCGATTAGTATCACATCTCCTTTGAACTTTTCATTTGGATATGCCGGTGTAGTAAACTCAACTTTCGGTTTTCCCGTAACTTTAGTTAGGTCTTTTTCATAAATCTGTCCTTCAGCCCAAAGATTAGATATATTCATTATTTTAAAAGCAGTTGTGTTCGCTTCAACCAATTGACCAATCACTACATTTCTTTCTACTATTATTCCACCAATAGGCGCTTTAATTGGAAGCACACCCGCAATGTGTTCAGAATCTTTGCTTGTCTCTATATCACTATGTTCTAAACCTATGGAATGAATTCTTTTATCCTCAGCGTTGTATTCAGCAAGTGCTTTTTCATATTCTGTCTTAGCTTCAAGAAACGCCTTTTGTGAACCAACATTTTGCTTAAGTAAAGTTTGTTGTCTTTCGTAAGCCGCTTTGGTAAAATCAAGAGTTGCTTTAGCTTGCAGATAAACTGCTTTAATTTCTCCTATCTCAAGTCCTTCAACGTGCATTAATACTTGCCCTTCTTTTACGTATTCGCCTTCTTTTACATATACCTTATGCACTCTTCCTTGAACAAGAGAACTAACTTGTGCCTCATAATCCTGGTTAGTAATTACCTTGGCTGGTGCCTTTAGCGTTCCACTTATTGTACCTTCTTTAACCACATCAAATGCAAGGTCAATTTTGCTTCTTACGTCAGAAGGAAGTACAATCTTAATTACTTTGTTTTCACCGTTCAATTTGTCTATGCTTTCATCTATTGATTTTTCATTCTTGTTTTCACCACATCCAATTAAAATCATTGCGATGGTAGCCATTGCTACAAAAAATTCCGATTTCAATTTCATTTTAATCTCCATTTATTTTGTTAAACTTCGTCCAATTATTTCTTCAAGAGTAAATATTGAGAGATAATAGTTTAATAAGACATTTATATAGTTGCTGCGCGCATTTATTAATGTTTGTTTTGCTTGTAGAAATTCAAGATAGGTAATTTCACCGGTGTCGTAACTTTTTACTGCGGTTCTGTAAATCTCTTCAGATTGTGGAAGGATATCATTTACATAAAGTTTGACTTGATTCAAATTATTTTCGTAATCTGTGAATGCGCTTTTTACTTTTAATGCAATCTCGTTCTTTGTTAATTGTACCTCGTATTCGGAAATAGACAGATTTGCAGTCGCTTCCTGAATTTTCCCTCTTTGCTCGAAAATAAACCAAAGTGGAACGGATATTCCAAATGAAGCTCCATAAAAACCATTATCACCATCCCGTGTTTGTTTGAAATAGCCAAGATTAAAATTTGGCAGCAGTGAAGACCACGCAAGTGATTTATTAATTGAGGCTATGCTTACATTCAGTTCCGAAATTTTAATTTGTTGATTAACGGATAGTGATAAGTTATACAACTCTTCAAAAGTGAATTTATCCGATGGTAAATAAGTCAGACTATCAGCGAGAGTAAAAATTTCGTCAGTTCGCTTTCCATATCCTAGGTAAAAATTCAATTCTGCAAAGGCAGTTCTAAGTTCATTGCTGGCTACCTCTAAATTATTTTTCGCTTCTGTAAATTGAACCTTTGCAGTTAATCTTTCCAGATTAGTTCCTTCACCAACATTGTATCGTATCTCTGCCTTTTTAGAAAAATCTTCAGCTATTTTTAGATTTTCCTCTGCTATCTCTAATAGTTTTTTCTTTGAAAGGACATTATAATATGCAGATTTTATTTGTGCTATTATAACAACTTCAGTCTGTTTCAATCTATAAAAAGCAATTTCTTCTTCTTTACTGAATCTGGAACCTCTTAGAAAAAAAATTTGAAGGAAACTCAAAAGACTGACTTACTGCAAATGTTCTTTCACTAAAATTTCTCAAACTCTTATTTACCGGAGTGTATTCATAACTAACGCCAACTTCCGGTGCCGGTAATGAAATACCGCTCCAAAATCTTCCTTTAGCTGCTGAAATATTTTCCCGTGCAGATATTATTCTCGGATTATTCTTCAGTCCAATTTCTATTGCTTCATCTAAAGTTAATTCCTTATTCATTCCTTGCTGACCATTTAGAATGCTCACCGAAAAAATTAGAATGAACAAAGCAAATAATTGCCTCATACTAACTCCAATAATTTTTTAAAAAACGATTATTCGCCTTTGGCGAAGATGTAATTATCCCACAGCGGAATAATTAGTAAGTGGAAAAAGAGAAAAGATTAAATCAGAAATGTTCTGTTAAAAAGGTAAACTTCAGTTGTTTTTTGTGGTGTGTAGAATTGTTCAGAATCTAATATTGAAAATGCTTTTGTTGATTGTTTCGTTTCATCAATGCAATGGTAGCAAATTGATTTATCAACCTGCAGCTTATAAATATCTTGTGAAGAATCTTTGGTAACTTTGGCTGTAGCTGTCTTTACAATTTCACAATAATCGTGTGAACCGTGATTATCCCCATCATAGTGAAGCAAACCAGCTTCGGAATGAAGAAATGTAAAAACAATCACTGAAAGAATGATTGCTGCAATAATTTTTGTTGCTTTATTTATGTAATGTATCAGCATACTATTCTGCATATTCTTTACAATGCTTCGACGCTTCATTTACAATTTTATTTATATGCTCATCATCTAAAGAATAATAAACCATTTTGCCTTCTTTTCTATGACTAACAAGTCTGTTATTTTTTAACAACCTTAATTGATGAGAGATAGCTGAAACAGAAACTCCGGTTAAAGCAGCAATATCACAAACACACAATTCATCTTCAGCAAGAGAAAGTAAGATTTTTAATCTTGTAAAATCACTAAGATTCTTAAAAGTTTCGGAAAGTTCAGTTATCAAAGAATCATCCGGCAGCCTTTTCTGAACTGCTTTTACTTTCTTCTCGTCAATTAATTCGACTTCACATACTATGTTATTATCTTTATTCACAACATTTGAGCAATTATTCAATTGAAATATAATTCATTTACTAACTATTTGTCAAGTTTTATCTAAAGCGAATACTTTTTTCAGAGTTGTAACTGTGACAATTAACATATTTTTGTCCTTGTTGTCCCTTAAGTCCTAATAAAGCTCCTAAATACAAACAACAAAAAAGCCCGTCCATATTTACTGGAAATAGCTTTTTATCGTACGCCCGGAAGGATTCGAACCCTCAACCTTTTGGTCCGTAGCCAAACGCTCTATCCAATTGAGCTACGGGCGCATAAATCAGGTTTACAAATATAATAAAAATATTATAAATTTCAAAATTAAATTGATGTACCAATTATTAGATTGATATAAAAACCACCAAGATCTTTACGAAATTTATTGTTTAGTCCCTCTATGCCGTTTTTGTTTAGTGTGCGAATAAAATAATATTCCATACTCATTCCAAAAAGAGATTCACTAACTTTTCCAATATAAGCTCCTAATGATATTGATCCGCTTGCTGCAGTATAATATTTACCGGAACGGAAAGCGCTAAAAAATTCTTTATTATATGGTGTTGCCATTACAAACGTTGGACCTAAATTTACTGTTACATAAGGTCGAAATGTTTCTGTTATAATATCCGAAAAAAGTCTGTACTGAATACCAAAATTTAATGGAACTATTAAAATTCTATTTTTCTTATCAATTGCTTCAAATTGGCCAGTCCAAGGATTATATATTTCTATTTCGTTGTCTTTGGATTCTGTCATAAATATTTTGGCCAATACAGAAAAATCTTCTGTTAATTCCGCTCTATAATGTGTTCCAAGACCAAAACTACCATCATTGAAATATAAATCCAAATTTATATAATTCTGCGTTTTGTAATTTGATAATTTTTGTTGTTGTATTTCTGTTTCAAATTTACCTATGTTTTGAGCAAATAATATTGAATATGGATATACAAATAATAATATTCGGAATATGTATTTCATTATAATCCCTTTGAAAATGATATTCTATAATATAATAAATATTTGAAAATCTAACAATTAAAATAAAAAAATATGTAAATTTTAAGAAAAAACTTTATATTTAAAAGTTAAAATTTTAGGTTTTATGAGAATATTATTATTTATAATTTTATTTATAATGAGCATAAATGCTCAAACTTACAGATTTTTGAATTTGATTACTGATGCTCGATCAGCTGCCGTTGGCGGAAATTTTGTTGCTAATTTTGATGACCCAAATGTTCTTTTTCATAATCCATCAGGAGTAGCTGGAGTTCAGGATTATAGAACATCATTTTCCTTCGTTGATTATTTTAGCGACGTTAATATTGGAAGCATCTCTACAAAATTTTCAGATAATTATTTAAATTATGCTGCTGGAGTTATGTTTGTTAATTACGGAAGTATTGATAAATATGACCAATTTGGTAATCGTTTGGGCGTATTTACTCCCACAGATTTACAAATCATTTTTGCTATATCAAAAGATATTGAAAATAATTTCTATTATGGTGGTGCCGCAAAAATTATTTATTCAAAGATTGATGAGTTTTCATCTTCTGCGCTTAGTTTTGATTTAGGTATGCATTATTTGAGTGATAACAAGGATTTAAAAATTGGTTTTACTTTAAGGAATATAGGTTTTCAACTGAAAACTTATAATGGAATTAAAGAGAATTTACCTTTTGATGTTAAAGCCGGATTAAATTATAAATTAAAAGGTGTGCCTTTAGAAGTTTACTTTGGGATTAATGAATTAAATAATTCTTTATCTTTTTTTAAACATTTTGAAAAAATTTCTTTAGGTGCTGAACTGAGATTAAGTAAAGCTATTGTAGTAAGAGCTGGTTACGATAATTCCAATAGAAAAGATTTAGAAATAAATCAGTCAGCTGGTCTGAGTGGCTTTAATTTGGGATTTGGTATAAATTTTAAAAAAATTCAAATTGACTATTCTTTTTCTTCTTATGGGAATATAGGATCTGTTAATAGATTTAGTTTGACAACAACTTTTTAATCAATATATGAATAAAATTAAAAAATTAATAAATAATAATAGAAATATTCGAAGAATTCATCTTTCGGGTACAAATTATATTGTAATAGAAGAAATTGATGATAATAAAGAAATATTTTTTACTTGTGTAAATGTTGATAATGATAAAATTATTTTTAAAGATTTGCAACTAAAAGAAAAAAATTGGGTAGGTATAGAGCAAATTTATTACGATAAAATTATTTTCCATTTTTTTCAAACGCCTGAAATGCCCTATCACAAAGGAATATTAGTTTATGATATAAAAAACAATGCTTTTTTGTGGGAAAATACTGAAGAAAGTTTCCTTTTTATTCATAATGATCTAATTTATACCAGTATTTCTAAAATGTTAGGTAACGAAATTAAAGGTTATAATATTACTACCGGTGAAATTGTAGATAATTTAGGTTTTGATGAAGAAAAAGCTCTTGATTTATCAAGAAGAGTAGATAGAAGTTATTTGTATAAAAATTATTCATACCCTTATTATATCGATGAAATTGATGATGAACATATAATTGAATTGACAAAAAAAATCAATAATAAATATTCTGCCATTTTTAATGAAACGGAAATATTGTTATTCCCTGATAAAATAATATTTGGTTTGCAAATACCTGATAATACAAAATATAAAAATTTACTTTTAGAATATGATAAAAATAATAATGAGATGAAGGAATTATTAACTATAAATTATTCCAACAAAATTGTAAAGAGTTCTTATTTTGCTTTTTTTTATGAAATATATGCAATTTGTGATGGTAAAATATTGTATAAATATAAGTTATAATTTTTTTTATTTTATGAAAATTTTTATATTTAATTTATTAGTCCTAAACAATATGGAGTAGAAATGCAAAAGTTCGTGGGAGATTTTACTGTAGTTTCTGATTTACCCAAAAAATTAGAGCCACTAAGAGAGTTGGCTTATAATGTTTGGTGGTCTTGGAATATTGAAGTTGTTGAGCTTTTCCGTAGATTAGATGCAGATTTATGGGAAGAAACATACCATAATCCTGTATTACTATTAGGGAAAGTGACACAAAAGCGTTTACAAGAAGCAGCAGAAGATGAAGCATTTGTCTCTTCATTAAACAGAGTATACCAACATTATCAACTCTATATGGAGTCAAAAAATACTTGGTATCAAAAAAATTATGGCGGAAGAAGAAAGTCTAATCAATGCATAGCTTATTTTTCAGCTGAATTTGGATTAACAGAATGTTTACAAACATATTCAGGTGGTTTAGGTATATTAGCTGGTGATCACTTGAAATCTGCTAGTGATTTAGGTCTACCATTGGTTGGTGTAGGTTTGTTGTATAAAGAAGGTTATACACAACAATACTTAAATGCTGATGGTTGGCAACAAGAAAGATATGATATCAATGATTTCTATAACTTGCCAATGCAATTAGTAACTGATGAAAATGGTGAACCAATTGTTTTAGATTTAGATTACCCAGGAAGAAAAGTTTATTTCCAAATTTGGATAATTCAAGTTGGTAGAATACCATTATATTTAATGGATACTAAAATACCACAAAATAGTGAAGAAGATCAAAATATAACACGCGCATTATATGGTGGTAATAAAGAAACACGTATTCAACAAGAAATATTAATTGGTATTGGTGGTTTAAGAGCTTTAAGAAGATTAGGATATAATCCATTAGTTTGCCATTTGAATGAAGGTCATTCAGCATTTTTAGCATTAGAAAAAATTAGAATTCATATGCAAGAATATGGCCTAACATTCGATGAAGCAAAACTTGTTGGTTTTTATACAAATATATTTACTACACATACACCAGTTCCTGCTGGTATTGACGTATTTCCAAATGAATTAATGGAAAAATATTTTGGTCGTTACTACAGAGAAGAGTTAAAAATCTCTAATGAAAAATTCTATCAGTTAGGTACACTTGAGAAAGGTAAAACTAGTCATGAATTTAATATGGCTCATCTTGCAATGAATACCTCAGGTTATGTAAATGGTGTAAGTAAACTACATGGAGTTGTATCAAGAAAAATGTGGGCTCATGGGTTCCCAGGCGTACCTTTTGAAGAAATTCCTATAGATTATATTACTAATGGTGTACATACTCGTTCGCATCTTTCAAGGGATATGGAAGAATTGTACAGAAGATATTTAGGCGATAAATTTATCGATAGTCCAACTGATTATTCTGTTTGGGCAAAAGTTGATGAAATCCCTGATGATGAATTATGGAGAACACACGAAAGAAGAAGAGAGAGATTAGTTGCATTTATTAGAAGAAGATTAATTAAACAAGCTAAAGAAAAGGGCGGTTCACCACAAGAGTTAGTATTTGCAGCCGAAGCATTGAACCCTTCAGCATTAACAATTGGTTTTGCTCGTAGATTTGCAACATATAAAAGAGCAACATTACTCTTTAAAGATCCAGATAGATTAGAGAAAATATTAAATAATCCTGATAGACCAGTACAAATTATTATTGCTGGTAAAGCACACCCACAAGATGTTGAAGGTAAGAAATTTATTCAAGAAATTTACCAATATACAAAAGATGAAAGATTTAGAGGAAAAGTTGTATTTATTGAAAATTATGATATGAATGTTGCTAGATACATGACTGAAGGATGCGATGTTTGGTTAAATAATCCAAGAAGACCTTTAGAAGCTTCCGGTACATCTGGAATGAAGGTTATAGCCAATGGTGGTTTGAACTTTAGTGTTCTTGACGGTTGGTGGGATGAAGCTTATAATGCTGATTTGCATTTAGGTTGGAAGATTGGTAACGGTGAAGAATATACAGATCATGAATATCATGATGAAGTAGAATCTTCTGCAATGTATACTGTTATTGAAAATGAAATATTGCCATTGTTCTATACAAGAGGAAAAGATAGAATTCCTCGTGGTTGGGTACAATCTATGAAATCATCAATTAAGAATTTAGCACCATTTTTCAACACACATAGAATGGTTCAACAATATTATGAAAAATTCTATAAAGAAGGCGCTGATAAGTATAAACAATTTGAAGCAAATAATTGGGAATTAGCTCGTGAATTAACAGAATGGGAATTGAAAGTTATTAGAGAGTGGAATAAAGTTAAGATTTTAAATATTAAGGGTAATGAAAATATTCATGATGTAAAAGTTAATACATCATATAGAATAACCGCTGAAGTTGATTTAGGTGAATTGTCACCCGAAGATGTGGACGTGCAAGTATATTATGGTCCTGTTGATAAGCAACATTTACCAAATGTTAATAAAGTAAAAGTTATGGATGTTGTAAATCCTAAGAAAAATGGTGGAAGTAATTTTACTTATGTTGCAGATATTGAATGTGAAGATACTGGTAAATATGGTTATACCCTTAGAATCCTTCCCAAAAATAGCATGCTAATTAGCCAATTCCATTTAGGTGTCATAACCTGGGCATAATAAGTAATAGCCCCCTAAAAGGGGGCTATTTTTTTTAAATTAAAAATTTCCACTGTAATAAATAATTGTAAATTATCCTTTCATATATCACATGCCAAATAATGATTAACAATAATATTAATCTCATATAATAAATTGTTAATTTTATATTCTTAATCTGTACAAAATTATTAAAGTATATTTTTGGATATTATATGTTAGTTACTTATTTTATTGAAAAATAATGTGTTAGTAAAAATATTAGCCTCTATATTATATTGTAAATACGATATAATAAAATTTAATTCAATTTTTACACATTAATAACACAAATCTATTATATAAATAAATTTATGTATTAAATTAATAATGAACCCAAATTTATTTTAGTAGTTATATAAAAAGACTATCAAAATGTTATTAAATAAATAATAAGTGTTCTCGGGGTAAGATAAAAGAAAAAAGCCCTAATTATTCAATAAAGAATATTAGGGCTTTTTATATTAGTGATAAAACATTGTTCCAATTCCTTCATCTGTAAATATTTCTAATAAAAGAGAATGTTCAACCATTCCATCTAAAATATGGACTCTCGGAATACCTTTTTTAATAGCTGACATACAACATTGTATTTTTGGGATCATTCCTCCGCTTACAATTTTATTTTCAATTAGACTTTGTGCTTCGGATAAAGAAAGTTTATTATAAAGTGTTGACTCATCATCAATATCTTTCATAATTCCTTTTACATCAGTCATAAAAACTAATTTTTCAGCTTTAATGGCCGTTGCAACTGATACAGCTGCATAATCAGCATTAATATTTAACGATTTACCATCTTTTGTTATGCCTATAGGAGCTATAACTGGTAAAAAATTATTATCAATTAAACTATCGAGTAATTTGGTGTTAACTTCTATAACTTCGCCTACAAGCGAATTTTCATGTCCTTCCATTTTTGTTTGTTCGGATATCAGAGTATTTGCATCTTTTCCGCTAATTCCTACGGCATTAACACCATGTTTTTGAAATCTAGAAACTAAATCTTTATTTGTTGACCCAGAAAGTACCATTTCAACAATTTCCATTGTTCTTTCATCTGTTACTCTAAAACCATTTATAAATTTAGGTTTAATTTGTAATTTTTCTAACATTTTGTTAATCTCAGGGCCACCGCCATGAACAATTATTGGTGATATTCCCACATATTTCATTAAAACTATATCTTCAATGACAGAGTTTTTAACATCTTCAAATTTTAATGCCGAACCGCCGAATTTAATTACAACCTTTTTCCCATAAAAGTTTTTAATATAGGGTAATGCTTCAATTAGAACGCTTGCTTTTTTTATGATTTCTTTCATTTTTCCCCTTAAATTTTAATATAAATATAATGATAATATGTATAAATATACAATCAATATAATGAAAAATGTGTGTGAAAACTGTATAATATGTATAAGTATGCAAAATAATGAAATTATATAATACATTAAATATATATTGCTCAGACGGTGTAGGCATAAGCCCGTGCGGCGCACGGGCAGGCTTACGCCCAAAATATTTTTTCGTTCTAACAATAGATTTTTTACCAACAACAAATAATATTTTTATATTTAGCTAAATATCTAAATGTTTTTTAAAATTTTTTTTAAGATTGATTAGATTGTGTAAAAAAAAAGTGTATACGTAATATCGTTATTCCTATATATTAGAAATTGAGATATATTGGCAAATTTAAAAAAATATTCGTATTTACACTATAATTATATATACGATATAGTTACAATTTTAAAAAATATTTTTGTATATACAATATAATTGTTTATATGATATTATTGCAAATACAATTATATTATATATAAATCCGCAATAAACATAAAATTTTAAGGCTAATTTTTAGCTTTGACAAAAAAAATTTTCAGTCAAACACACTATCTGCACTGAATTTTGGGAGATGTGGAATTATGAAACTGTTGAGCTACACTTGGTAAGGTGATGATGAAAAGATTTTCAGCGGGCCGTTCCGGCCCGCTGTCCACGTGCGGCAACGCCGCACGTGGGATAAGCTTATACTGTCCGAGCCAAATAAATGTTTTATTTAAATAATTTTAAAAAAAAGACTGCCGTTAAGACAGTCTTCTATGAGGGGTTTAGGGTTTATAATGTTTTGATGTCTTCTATAACTTTTTGTGCGTGACCATCTGCTTTTACTTTGTTATAAATTTTTCTAATTTTTCCTTCTTCATCGATTATAAATGTTGTTCTAACTATTCCAAATGTTTTTTTACCATACATATTTTTTTCTTTCCAAACGCCGTATTTCTGAATCACTTCTTTCTCAGGATCAGATAATAACGTGAAGTTGAGGTTATATTTTTCAGCAAATTTTTTGTGAGATTCTGGTGTATCAGCACTAATACCAAGTACCACGGCTTCTGTTCCTTGAAAATTTGGTAAAATCTCGTTAAATTGACATGCTTCTGTTGTACAACCTGGTGTATCATCTTTTGGATAAAAATAAAGAATTACTTTTTTTCCTCTATAATCACTTAGTTTGTGCTGATTTCCGTTTTGGTCTAATAACGTGAAATCTGGGGCTAATTCGTTAAGTTCTAGCATTTTCTAACCTTTAGGATAATTTTTTTAATGTTTCTTTAATAGCTTCGTAATTTGGTTCATCACCAGCATTTTCAAGGACTTCAACATACTGTAGAACTCCGTTTTTGTCAATAACAAAAGCAGAACGTTTTGCCACTCCTTTGTAGTCAAATTTGCCGGGTGCAAAAACATCATAGAACGCGCCATATGCTGGTGCAACTTCTTTGTTAAAGTCACTTAGTAAATTGAAATTAAATTTGTGTTTTTCGTTCCATAATTTTAAAGCAAATGGACTATCAACGCTAATTGCTAAAACTTCTGCATCCAAATCTTCGTAATCTTTCATACTATCACGAGTTGAACAAAGTTCTTTTTCGCATACACTCGTATTAACTAACGGGAAAAATAAAATAACAATATTCTTTTTACCTATTAAGTTACTAAGACTTACGTCTTCTAAATTATGATTTTTTAATGTAAATAATGGTGCTTTGTCGCCTACTTTTAACATAAAACCTCCTTTTTATTTTTTTATTCCAATTTTTAAAGTTACTTGGAATTCAATTTTTTTGTCGCTGGTAATTCTTCCTCTTATTTCTTGAACTTCAAACCAGCTAACGTTGAAATCTTTTTGCACATCTTCTAACAATTTTATAATTGCATCGTCAGAACTTATAGTAGATGTCCCTACTTTTGTAATAATATCAAAGAATGACATTTATATCTCCATCTATTTAATAAACTAACAAACAATAAATTAAAAAAGTTCATTATTTCATTTTTCTGTTTATAGGAAATTTGATGATAAATTTTGTTCCTGAGTTGATAGTGGTTTCTAATTTAAATTCACCTTCGTGTTTTTCGATAAGGTTTTCTATTATTTTTAAGTTTAAGAAAGGGGCATTATTTTCATATCTTTTCATTTCATAAAGATAGTTTTGAATATTATAAGTGGTAATAATTTCAAGAAAAACAAAATCTAGTAAAGCTCGTGTTTGAATAATCATACCACCGCTGCTTTCGTGAGTTGTTTCGATTGTGGAGCGAATTAGCGCAAAAATGTTTGATAGTATTTGAGATAAATAATTCGGATTGCTAAGGATTGATGGTAAATTATTATCAAGGTCTAAAACGCATTCTATTCTTAAATTATCTAATGTAGTTTTAATTAAATTAAAAAACTGTTTTATGTGATAATTAACATCGCAAGGTTGATACTCGTTTTTTACTTCATTAAGGTTAGTAAATTTAATTAATCGTTTAATAACGTCTTGAATTTTAGAAACTTGATTTTTGATAAATTGAGCTCCCTGATTGTTAGTATTAGGGAACATCATATCAACATAACTAACTATATTTTGAAGAGGTGTTAAAATATCTTCAACAAATCCTTCAGCCATTTCACCTATGGCAGAATATTTCGAATCGTTTGCTAATTTTGCCTGGTAAACTTGCAAATTGTTAATTGTAGTGTTTAATTTTTCCTTCAGTATTTGTTTATCAATTTTTTGCATGGATAAAAAAAGATAGGTATTAATAATATTAACGTAAATGGAAGAAAAATCATTTTCAGAGACATCAGTTATTAAAACAAATACACCTCTTTTTTTTTTATTTTCCACAATAGGAATAAAGCACATTATGTTGTTATTTTTTTCATCATTGATTAATTTATTTTCAGGAATAATTGCATGTTTATTATTTTCGAAAATCCATTCAAAAACGCCAGTTTTTTCAGCTAAAATCATTTTTTCAATAAGCATAGACCTGCTTCTAATTAGAGGGATAAGTTCATCAGCTGCTTCGTTTACAAGAAAAATATTAGCATCAAATACATTAAAATATTTTTTTAATGATAGGATGAAGTGGTTAATTATACTTCCCACATCATCAATTGAAGAGAGTTGCTTTATGAAGTCATTAATATTTTGTGCAAACAATACATACTTATCCAGGGACGGATTATAACTTTGTTTTGATTGAAAAAACGGATTGTCTCCTAGGTTGTATGTATTGTCTTGCACAATTCGCATTCATTGACTCATCACAAATTAATTTGTTTATGCTATTTTTAAGCTTTCATATTGTTTTACAAAAATATCTCTGTAGTCTTCAATAAATTTATCTAATTGTACTTCGTCTTGGATTTTGAAAATTTCTAATACGCTAGGTTGAATTTGCAAATCTTTATCCCATTCAAAGTCGCCAATACCTAACTTATTGGTCATATAATCTGCTAAATGAACAACAGCTGTTAAAATACGATTTTCTGTAGCATTATCTGGTGTTTCGTGATTTAAAACAGTATCTACTAATGCTGGAGGTAAGTTCCATTTTTCTGCAAGGAATTTACCAATTTCTCTGTGAGTTAAACCGAGGTTCTCTAGCTCAGCTTCATTGTAAGTCATATTATTAGTTTCAACATCCTTACAGATTTGTTCAAAAGCGGTATGGAAAAATTTATGAATAACAGTAATGCCAAGATCGTGTAAAAGTCCTGCAATGAAAGCTTCACCACCAATTCTAAAACCTAAATCTTCAGAAACTCTTTTTGCGGCTACACCTGTAATAACTGAGTGTGCCCAGAATTTCTTTTGATCAAGATTTTTATCAGATTTTATTTTGAATGATTCTATCATTGATAGGGCAGTTACAATATTTTTAATATCACCATAGCCTAATATTAGTATAGCAAATTCTATTGTAGAAACTTTTCTTGGTAAACCATATAATGGTGAATTTGCTATAGATAATATTTTAGTAACTAAACCTTGATCTTGACTGATAACTTTACTGAGTTCTGCAGTTGTTGTAGTAGGTTTTGCTAAAAGTTCAGAAACTTCCATCATAACTTTTGGTATAGATGGTAGATTATAAACATTAGAGAGTATTAACTCAGTTTTTTCTCTCTTTTTTGCTATTGTTGCTGGATCGCTTGCCATATTCAAACCTTTTTATTTTTATTTCATATACGAAAGTCTCATTTTGAGTTCATTCAGTATTTTTGTATGAAGTTGTGAAACTCTGGGAACTCCAATGTTAAGAACTTCAGCAATTTGCTTAAAATTTAAATTTTCATAATAATACAAAGATATTATCAACCTGTCTCGTTCGTCAAGTTCAGATATTAATTGTTCAAGTTTATCAACTAAATCATTATCATTAGCTTGTTCATCAGGTAAAGCAACATTTGTATCAGCGATTGCCTCATATAACTGTGCATCATCATCTTCATCAATTGATTGATTCAATGATAACGTTGTATAATATATATTTTCATCGTTATTTGATGGCTCATCGGTTTTAATTTTATCTTGTAGCTTTCTGAGCTCATCAATAATTTTCCCACGTATTCTTTGAATAGCATATGTTTCAAACTTAGTACCAAATTCTGGGTCAAATCTTTCTATTGCTTCGTGCAAACCTTCAATTCCTATTTGAAAATAATCTTCTTCTTCAAGTACAGGAACTTTACCTAATTTAATATTATGTATAACATAATATACTAAATTTGTATAATTTAAAATAATTTTTTGTTTTAATTCGATTGTAGGATTATTTTTATATTCTAACCATAAAGCTTGATTTATTTTATCTCTATCCTGATTTTTCATTATCTTCCGCAGTTACTGAATCAAATAATCCTTTAATTTGGGCATCTTGCAAATCATTAGGTTTATCTGAACTAATTAAATCATCAATTAATTTCTCTTTTTCATTTGCGTATTGTTTCTCAAAACTTATTTTATTGATAAATTTTGTTAATAAAATGAAGAACAAATTTAACATTATTGTAACAATAGCAAAAACTATAAAGGATTTCCAAAGTATTTCTAACGGTTCTTTCTTAAGTTGTGAAAAGATAATAATAAAAATAAAAAAAAACAATAGACCAATATTTAAAACTATTTTATGCATATAATTATAAACAAAAATTATACCAAAATGAAATATATAAAAATATTTCAATTGGTATAATATAATAAACAAATCTATTTACTGCAATATTTTATAAAAAAAACTTGGAATTATGAAGAAATTTTTTGATACTCCTCTATAACTCTATTGGTGAAAATATCTGAAGTGACATAATTATTTGGGTTAATATCTTTAGTGACAAATTTATTTTCTTGAATTACATTACTTATTGCAGTTCTTATATTATTTGCGGTTGTAGTTTGTTCAAGATATTCAAGCATTAATGCAGCAGAAAGGAACATAGAGGTAGGATTTGCAAGGTTTTTACCTGCTATATCAGGAGCCGAGCCGTGTACTGGTTCAAAAATAGCATGATTTTCGCCCATATTGACACTTGGAGCGAACCCTAATCCGCCAATTAAACCACTAGCTAAATCTGTTAATATATCTCCAAATAAATTTGTAGTGTAGACAACATCAAATTGATAAGGATTCATTACTAGTTGCATAGAAAAATTATCGACAATTTTTTCATCCCACTGAATTTGAGGATATTGTTCTTTGATTCTTCTTCCAGCGTTTAGAAAAACTCCATTTGTACATTTGAGAATGTTAGCTTTATGTACAACGGTTACTTTTTTTCTGTTGTTTTTTAAAGCAAATTCAAAAGCAGCTTTTGCAATTTTTTCTGAAGCACTTTGAGTAATTATACCGACAGTAACTCCAGCAGAACGCGAGTCATCTATATAATGCTCTATGCCAGCATAGAACTCTTCTAAATTTTCTCTAAAAAAAACAATATCTAAATCTTGGTATAATGAGTTAACCCCTTTGATGGATTTGATTGGTCTTATGTTCGCATAAAGTTTAAATTCTTTTCGTAGTGTAACATTAACACTTTTAAAACCTTCACCAACAGGGGTTGTTAATGGGCCTTTGATAGCTATTTTATTTTTGTCAATGGAATGAAGTGTTGAATCGGGTATAGTTGTTTTATATTTTTCGAGTGCTGATAATCCTGCGTCGACAAATTCAAAATTAAAATTCAAACCGGTGGAATTTAATAATTTAATTGTTAAATCAGAAATTTCTGGTCCTATACCATCGCCTTTAATAAAAGTAATATTAAATGACATAAGATTTCCTCCTTTTTTCTTTGTTAACAAAAAAAAGGAGGGAAAAATTCAAAAAAAATTATAAACCTAGTAGTATTTTAGCAGTCTTGAAATAAATTAATAATCCAGTTATGTCTACAATAGTTGTTAATGCTGGGCTTGCAACAATAGCTGGGTCAAAATTAAATTTAACGGCGATTAAAGGTAATACAGCACCAATTAAAGTAGCTGTGATAACTTGTAATGCTAAAGCTATTGCTATAGTAAGTGCTATAAATTCTAAATTGTAATTGCTTGGAATTTGACTTCCAGATGAAAGAAACATAACTTTAAACCATGCTAATATTCCTAAAACAACAGCTAAAAGTATAGAAATAAATAATTCTTTCCATAATATTTTTAAAAAGTCTTTAGCTGTAACTTCTCCAAGTGCTAATGCTCGGATGATAACTGTTGCAGACTGGCTTCCAGTGTTACCACCTGTATCTGCTATCATTGGCATGTAAAAAGCTAAAATCATTAAACCTGTGAGTTGCTTTTCAAAAGAATGGATAATCACACCGGAAACTAGACCCAATGCAGCAAGACCAACAATCCAATATGCACGATTTTTGAAATGAACCCAAATTGGTGTTTTTAAATATACTCCTGCTTCGTGGCTACCGGCAATAGCCATTAATTTTTCAATATCTTCTGTTTGCTCTTGTGTTATAATATCAAAAGCGTCATCGTGAGTAATAATACCTAATAATACCTTATTATCATCAACAACTGGTATAGCAAATAAATCGTATTTCTGTATTTTTTTTGCTGCTGATTCTTGGTCTTCGTCGACTTTAGCATAAATAAAATCTTCCATCATTATTTCGTTAACTGGCGTAGATGGATCCGCTAAAATTAAATCTGTTAAAGAAATAACCCCAACTAATTGTTTTTTATCATTTACAACGTAGCAATAGTATATTGTTTCTTTGTTTGGTGCTAATATTCTCAGTCTTTTTATTGCTTCATCAACAGTTATATTTTCCGGAATTGAAGCAAATTCGGATGTCATTACAGAACCGGCACTCTTTTCAGGATATGATGCTAATCTTCTTATATCTTCTCGTTCAGCATATTCTATTGCTGGTAAAATGGATTCTTGTTTTTCTTCAGGAAATTTTTTGAATAAATCAACTCTATCGTCTGATGGCATCTCAGAAAGCAATTCAGCAAGTTGCTTCTTTGATATAATATCAGCAATTTCAACTTGTAAAGATATATCTAAATGACTGAAAATTTGGCTTTTTAAGCTTATATCTAATGAATCTAATAATTTCCAAATTTCATGAGGCTCCAAAGCTGAAATTAATTCTGCAATTTCTGCTGGGTGCATATCTTCGCATAATTCTTTAAATAAATCCCAATTCCTTGTTTGAATAATTTCTTTGAATTCTGGTACTAAGATAAGATTTTTCATTTGTATACTCCTTATAATAGTAGGTGACTAAATAAACAGGCTATTATAAGAGTAACTGTGATATGAACTTGAAAGTATAATAAAAAAGATAAGATATGACAGGAAATAAATAACTTTATAATTCATTTTTACTCCATTTTATTTGGAGTTTGAGAGCAACCAGTCGTATAAATCTTGTCTATTATAGGTTGTATCCCAAATATTGTGGCCGTAGTTTTTATAAACTGTAAATTTTATATTTGCATTCAGATTAATTAATGCATCTACCATCATTTGTTGATATGCTATTGGAACAGCTTGATCTTTATCGCCATGAAAAGCCCAAATCGGTAAATGTTTTAGTACAGGAGCCTGAAATGATATAGCGCCGCCGCACACTGGAGCAATGGCAGCAAATAAATCTGGATAGTCAATAGCTAATGCCCATGTACCAAAACCGCCCATGCTTAAACCAGTACAATAAATTTTTTTATCATCTACTGAGTATTTATTTGTAACATCTTTTATTAGTAGATATAATTCTTCTGTAAGATTGTTCCAAATTTTATTCTCAGGACATTGTGGTGATATTATTATAAATGGGAATTGTTTTCCTTCTTCAATAAGTTTTGGCAATCCGTGTTTTTTAACTTTGTTAATATCGCTTCCACGTTCTCCAGAACCATGTAAAAATAATACTAAAGGATATTTATCTTTTTCTGAATAATTATCCGGTAAATAAATTAAATACTTAAGTTTAATTTCTTTTTTTAATTGATAATTAAATTCTTTTACTTTATTTTGACAAAATCCCATTGATGCAATAAGTATTATTAAAATTAATTTTTTCATATCTCAGGATAATTTTTTTCTTCTTCTATAAAGCAATTAAATAAGTCTTCGCTTGTTGTTTGTTCCAAAATTTTTTTCTTGAATTCTTCGTTAGAAATCATACGAGAAATTCTACTTAATATTTTTATATGTAAAGAAGATTGTTCTGTTGGACCTAATAGTAAAAGTGCCATATTAACAGGTTCGGAATCTAAAGCACCATAGTCGATTGCTTCTTTTACAGTACAAAATGCTGCAACTATACCTTTTACTGCTGAAGATTTTGCATGTGGTAGTGCAAAGCCTTTTCCAACGCCTGTTGATAAAATATTTTCTCTTTCAAAAACATCATTTTTTGCTTGTTCCAAATCCAAAATATTTGGATCGTCTTTTAACAATTCAACTAATTTTGTAATTAAATCTTCTTTGTCTTTAGCTTCTAAATTAGCAACCATATGTTCTTTTGAAATAATTTCTGTAAGTTTCATAAATTAACCCGTTTATTTTAGACTTTCAAATATACAAAATAAGGTATAAAATAACAAAATAAAATAAGTTATAAATTAAATAAAAGCCTTACAATAAAAGTTGCCCCTATTACACCGGCTAAATCAGCTAATAATCCAGCTGCTAATGCGTGTCTTGTTTTTGAAATATTAATAGAACCAAAATATACAGCAAGTACATAAAATGTTGTTTCTGAACTTCCATAAAGTGTTGATACGAGAACTCCTAATGCTGTATCTGGGCCATAAGTTTTCATAATTTCGCTCATTATAGCAATTGAACCGCTTCCCGATAAAGGTCTCATCAAAGCCATAGGTAATGCTTCAGCTGGCATACCTATTAATGATGTAATAGGTTGTAATAGTGAAACTAAAACATCCATACTGCCACTTGAGCGGAATACTGCTATAGCTGTTAACATTCCAACTAAATATGGTATAATCTTAACAGCTACATTAAATCCTTCTTTGGCTCCTTCAACAAAAGCTTCATAAACTTTAACTTTTTTTAGAAATCCATAAATTATAAAAGTTAGTATGATTAAAGGAATTGCAACATATGATATTATTTCAATAAAGGTTTTAAATCCGTTAGCAAATTCACCAAAAAAATTATTTTTAAGAATTCCTGAAGTTATTGCTAAAATTAAACCAAAAATAAATGTAAAAAACAAAGCGAATAATTTTAAGTTAGATTTAAACCAGTCAATAAACTTAAAATTAGGAATATAAAATTTTTCTAACAATTTAACTGAAAAAATTCCCATTGTTGTGGAGCAAACAGCCGCAAACATTGTTGTACCAATAATTAACGCTGGATTCATACTCCCCACTGCTGAACGAACCGCAATTGCTGTCGCTGGAATAAGTGTAAATCCAGCTGTATTAACTGCTAAAAATGTACACATTGCATTTGATGCTTGTGTTTTATCCGAATTTATACTGTTCAATTCTTGCATAGCCTTTAATCCAAATGGTGTAGCTGCATTACTTAATCCCAACATATTGGCTGACATATTCATTACAATTGCCCCTATTGCTGGATGGTCTGATGGAACATCTGGGAAAAGAAATTTCGTAACTGGTTTTACAAAATTAGCTATGACTTTAATTAAACCTGATTCTTCAGCAATTTTCATTAAACCGAGCCAAAATGCCATTACACCTATTAAACCGATAGCTATTTCAACTGCAGTTTCTGCACTCTTTAATACAGCATTTGTTGTTTCCTTTGTTTTTAAAAACTTAACTGTTTCAAATTCTATATAGTATTTGCTATTATTGTTATAGATTTGAACTTCAATATCATCGCTATTTCCTGAGACTTTTGCGATATCTTTCAATATTTTTGGTGAATGATCATCTATTTTTATTGTGCCAATTGCGTAATTGTGACTCTTATTTTTTATTTCCCCAGTGAGTGTTATATCGCTATTTGTATAAGTTTTGAATAAATAAAAAAAAGACTTTTTATCTAGTACAAAATTAAAATTGTCACCTTCTTGTTGGTAATTAACTGTAATTTTTTTATTGTTTGGATATTTTTGTTGGATACTATCACTTATATCTGTGGATATACCAATAAAAATACCAAAAATGAAAAGAAAAAACCATACATAATTTAACATTTATTCCCCCGTAAAAAATAATTTTTTTTTTATCAAAATAATATAAATTACCATAAATGAAAACATTAAAATAAAATTTAATAAACAATTTATCCATTTTGATAGAATATATTATATCAACTTTTATTATTTTTAAATAAACAAATATAAATTATTATGCGAAATAAAAATTTAAATCCTATTAACGAAATAGAAGAAGAAATAATTTTAGAAAATAATTTACGCCCTAAAGGCTTTGATGAATTTATTGGTCAGCAAAAAATAGTTGATAATTTAAAAGTCTTTATCAGTGCCTGCTTAAAACGTGGTGATAGTTTAGATCATGTTCTATTAACCGGACCACCCGGACTTGGTAAAACCACTTTATCAAATATTATTGCTCATGAGCTTGGCGTAAATATTAAAATAACTTCTGGCCCGGTTCTTGAAAAACCTGGTGATTTAGCAGGTATTCTAACAAACCTTGAACCGCATTCTGTTTTATTTATTGACGAGATCCACAGACTAAATTCCGTTGTGGAAGAATATCTATATTCAGCAATGGAAGATTTTATTATTGATATTGTTATTGATTCAGGACCCAATGCTAGAACAGTTCAAATTAAATTACCTAAATTTACTCTTGTAGGTGCAACAACTCGGGCAGGATTGTTAACAGCACCATTAAGAGACAGATTTGGTATAAAAATCAAGTTAGATTATTATACACCTGATATTTTACAAAAAATAGTTACACGCTCTGCAAATATCTTAAATATTAAAATTGAAGAAAAAGCTGCTCTCGAAATTGCTAAAAGATCACGAGGAACACCAAGAATCGCTAATCGTTTATTAAAAAGAACAAGGGATTTTGCAGATTATCAAAATAAATCAAAGATTGATGTTGAAATTGCTAAATATGCATTAAATGCACTTGAAATCGATGAAGACGGTCTTGATGATATGGATAAACAAATTTTATTAACTCTTATTGATAAATTTAAAGGGCGACCAGTTGGCTTAAAAAGCTTAGCTATTGCTGTTAATGAGGATCCTGGTACTTTAGAAGAAGTATATGAGCCATATCTTATACAAAAAGGGCTTTTAATTAGGACACCTAGAGGAAGAGAAGCTACTGAATTAGCCTATAAAAAATTTAATATCAATATTTCAAAAGATAATTTTTTCTTTGAAGCTTAAATATGGTTAAATGGAAAAAAATTTTAGTTATTCTTAATTCTAGTTTATTATCTTTTCTTATTCTTATTGGAATAATTTATTACTATTTTTATACTAATAACATTACTTTTGTTAAACCTAATATAATTAAATATAGTTTTATAAAATCTGATACAACCGCTTTTGCTACTAATAAGATAACAATTTATCCTAATAATAATAGTTGCAAAGTTATTCAAAATATCGTTATTAACAATAAAAAAAAACAAATTAAATTGCTAATACCATTTAATTTTAAGGAAATCAACCATTTTTCTGTAAATGGACACAAAACAATTTATTCAATTTCTAACGATACTCTTAGTTTTTTTTCAAAAGATACAATTCTTAAAATTAGTGTAAATTTTACTCTTTTTCTTGATGGAAAAAACTTTCAAAATGTAGTTCAAAAAGATTTTTATAAAATCGAAAACTATTATATGAAAAATATTCATAATGTTGATGAAAATTATCATATAAAAGTTGTTACAGAACCAAAATATCTCTGCTTCTCTAATCTCTCATTGTCTAAATATAAAGTAGAGAATAATAAAGCCATTTTTTACTTTATCGGAAATACTTCCAATGATAATATAATTTTTTTAAGTAGAAATATTTTAGCATTGAATGACTCTATAGAATTTGATAATAAAAAATTATATATAAATTACTTTATCCAAGAGCAGAACAAAAAATACATAAATGAAATTAAAAATTGTGTTAAAAATTATTATAAATTAGTCAATCGATACCTTGATTTACCCGGAAGTAACATTATTAATATAGCTGACTTACCAATAACAACAAATCTAAAAGATAAATATTATAATTTAATAAATTTACAACTTCAACAATATAATTACACTACAATTTACAAATTAAAAGAGAATATTATTGAACAATTAACTTCTCAGTATTTTTGTTATTATATTCATAAATCTAATTTAAAGGAGTGGAAAACCTACGGGCTTACAAAATTTATTGCTAATCATTTTAAACTCAAATTATTAGGTAAACCAAAAGAGAAAATAGATCTATTTTCAATTTTAGAAGTAAATGGAATAAATTATTTGTCATTTTTGCACATTCCTTTAATTTATACTCTTGGCGATTATGACAAAAATTATTATTCAAATAGTCTAGTAAACTATTTCAAATCAGATAATATTTTCAATATTCAAGATTCGATAGCTAAAATAAATGATCCCAAAATTAACAATTATATTTATAGTATATTACCTGAACTATTTTTTGAAACTATATATAACTATATAGGTGATGGCTTATTTGTTAAAATCAAAAAACAATATCAATACGATTTGCAACCAAATAATTATACTTATAATTTGCTAAATGAAATTTATTATGAATATCCATATTTAAGAAAATCTATTGAAACAGTATTTTATGAAAATTTACCTTCTAATTATAGAATTAAAAATCTAAAAAAAGAATCGCCTACTACATATACTTTTATTGTGGAAAATGTTGGTAATGCAATTTTCCCTGTTGACTTAAAATATATAACTATCAAAAATGATACTTTTAATATACCTTACAACTATAAAAAGAAATGGTCTTATATAAAAATTTTCAATAAAGATGAGTTATTTGCTGTTGTGATTGATCCAAAACGAAAAAATATTTTAGATAAAAATTATTCAGATAATTCTTATACTATAGAAAATAAATTAGTTGGGAGTTTTACACTTGCAAGCAGATTGTTTTTCTATCTTGAAAATTTTCTTATAGTGATCGGGAGTTTATAATGAATGATTTTTTGAAAATTAGGAAAGAGTTACGAAAAATATTTTATTCAAGTATAAAATCTTTATTATCGAATATAAAATTTGTTTGGCTTTTTTGGATAGTTAATCTAATGTTTGGTATAATTCTAGTTATTCCATTTTATTATTTATCTACTATCAATTTGAATAATTCTTTGCAATCTTATTTTGTAGTTTCTAATTATGATTACGATTGGCTTTTTCAGATGGCAAGCCTTTACCAAACAAATTTCATGCAATATTTTTACATTATTATACCTACAGCCTTTCTATATTTATTAGTGCAGCTTTTATTGGTTGGTGGAATAGTGATGGTATTGCATAATAATAATGATAATCATCATTTAGATTTTTTTTATGGCAGTATTAAATATTTTATTAGATTTTTCAAAGTTTTTATAATCTCTTTAATTCTTATTATTTTAGTTATTCAATTATTTATTCTTCTTAATAAATCAGTTACGCAACTATTTGAGTTCCAAGAAAACAAAGATTTTGAACAATTATTAAAATTAATTTGTTTGTTTTTTAGTTTTTTATTATTGATTATTATCAATATTATATCAGATTATACAAAAGTTTCACTAGCTATACTTAATAAATATTCTGTGCTAAAACAATTTTTTTGGACTGTTAAGTTTATTTATTATAACTTTTCAAAAATATTTATAACATTTTTAATTGTTGCAACTTTAGGTTTGTTATTCGCATTAATTTATAACATTTTGGATTATTATATTCCAAAAACAAATATTTATTATCTTGTATTAATTTTTGTTTTGCAACAGATACTAATTGTTTTAAGGATTATATTAAAATTATTTTTTTATTCAACACAAGTTGAACTTTTCAAAGATTTAACAGCTGAAACCATAGATTTCACAAAATAAGGAGTTAAAATGGCAATTTTACCAATAACTGTATATGGCGATGATATACTAAGAAATAAAACAAAAGAAGTAAAAAATATCGATGGTAAACTAGTAGATATTATTAATGATATGTTTGAAACAATGTACAATGCTGATGGAATTGGGCTTGCTGCTAATCAAGTTGGAATTGATAAATCTTTATTCGTGATTGATGTTTCACCATTAGAAGGTTTTGAAAAAGTTAAACCATTGGTAATGATAAATCCTAAAATTTTGTATACAAGTGACGAAAAAGATTTTTATAAAGAAGGATGTTTGAGCGTCCCTTATTTAACAGCTCAAGTTGAAAGACCTATTGGTATTACTATAAGTTATTTAGATTTGAACGGTAATGAACAAAAACTTGAACGAGATGATTTCTTAGCTAGAGTTATTCAACACGAATATGATCACTTAAATGGCATTTTATTTACCGATAAAGTAAATAAAAGAGAAAAATCTAAGTTAACAAGAGATCTTATAAAAATAGCAAAAAGAGAAATTGAAGTTCATTATAAAATTACTGAAAAAGAGAGGAAATTGTTTAAATGAAAATAATTTATTTTGGTTCACCAGATTTTGCAGTTTATCCATTACAAAAACTTATTGATAATAATTATAATATTTCTGCTGTTGTAACAGTCCAAGATAAACCAAAAGGCCGAGGTTTACAGCTTCAGCAATCGCCTGTAAAAAAATTAGCTTTAGAACATAATCTTAAAGTTCTACAACCTGAGAAACTGAAAGATGAAAATTTTATTAATGAATTAAAAAATTTAGAACCAGATTTATTTATTGTTGTAGCATTTAAAATTTTACCTAAAGAGGTTTATTCTATCCCTAAATTTGGGTCTTTCAACCTTCACGGCTCATTATTACCAAAATATCGTGGTGCTGCCCCTATTCAATGGGCTCTTATTAACGGTGATTCAGAAACTGGATTAACTACATTCTTTTTAGATGATAAAGTCGATACTGGCAATATTATTAAACAAGTTAAACTAGATATTTATCCGGATGACAATTTTGCAACTTTATATTATAGAATGGCTAAAATTGGAGCCGATTTGGTTATTGATACTGTTGAAACGATTAAATCTGGTAATTTTGAACTTATTAAACAAGATGAAAGAGTTGTTTCTTATGCTCCTAAAATTACTAAAGAAATATGCCAAATCAATTGGAATAAAACAGCTATGGAAATTCATAATCTTATTAGAGGTTTAAGTCCTACTCCTGGTGCTTTTTTTGTATATAATAACGCTTTATTCAAAATTTTAGCTTCTCAATTGACTAATATCCCATCTGATTATAATAAAAAATTTTTATTTAATAAAGAAAAATTCTATATTGCTTGTAAAGACTTTTATATTGAAATTTTAAAAATAAAACCAGAAAATTCAAAGGAGATGACTGCTGGTGAATTTATAAGAGGATATGCAAAAAAATTTACTTAAAATTTTATTTATAATTATTTTATCTTTATTTTTTTTTGTTGCACTTTTCTATTTTCTTAAACCAAAAGGGGAAAGCCAACAACTTATATATTATCATCAGCAAGTCAAATTTTATAACAATTTTCTTAAAGATAAAAATTATCCAAAGGCAATTGAAACTGCTAAAAAATTAAATAGATTTTCGCAAAGTATACAAAATGATACTTTAACTGGAATTACTTATGATTTAATCGGAGATGTCTTCGATATTACTGAAGCAAATGATTCAGCTCTATACTACCATTCCAATGCTTATAAATTTTATTTTAAATCAAATAATGCTGCCTATTATTCTAAAACATGTAATCAATTGGGTTTGAATTATTTACGTAAAGGGAAATTGAATGAAGCTCAGAAATACTTCATAGATGCTATTTACTATAATAATTATGCAAGGGTCAATAAAAATTATATTATATATCATAACTTAGGTTGTGTTTACTATCAAAAGAATAGTTATGCTGATGCTATTAACGAATTTCATCAAAGTTACAATTGTTATCCAAATAATGATAAAAAAAGATTGAATTATTTTTATCTTCTAGTAAATTTAGCACTTTCTTATATTCATATAAATAATTTAAATTTAGCTGAGCAATATATAAAAGAAATAAAAATAATTCAGAATAACTTTAATCAAGCTTTCCCTCAAGCATATTTATTCAAATTATATGCGGAATATAATTACAAAAAAAATAATATTGATAGTGCAAAATATTATGTATATAAAAGTATAAGACTATATGAAGAAAAAGGTTATAATGTAAACGCTAATGAAGTGAGAATATTTTTAGCAAAAATGCTATTAAATGTTGGTGATTATGAAAATGCAAAAATGTTATTAGATAAAGTTTTTAATTATTTTTCTATAGTATATGAAAATCAAGGTTTTTTAGCTAATATTTATAGTTTATATGCTGATTTTTATTTAAAAAATAATGATTATAAAAAATCTATTAGTAATGCAAATTTGGCAATAGATATTGCAAAGAAATTAAATGATTATGAATTAATTTCCAAGAATTATGAAAAACTTTATACAATATATAGTAAACTTAATGATATAAAAGCTACTATAGATAATATAAAACAATATAATATTTATAAAGACTCAGTTAATTTTATCAATCAGCAAAATAAAATTTACGAGCTTGAAAAGAACTTTCTCTTAAGTAAAAAGGAAAAAGAATTACAGTATTTGAATTCATTAAATAAACAAAATAAAAAAAATATTACATTTATTTCAATAATCGGTTTTATTTTAATACTTTTAATAATCTTGATACTATTTCTTTATAAAAAGTTGCTTAATAAAACACAAATAATTAGTAACCAAAAAGATACTCTTCAGCAACAAAATACAGATCTAGATAGAAATACAAAAGAATTGCAGTTAAAAAATGAGAAGATATTACAACTTAATGCATTAAAGGATACAATGTTTAGTACAATTGGTCACGATTTAAAAAATCCTTTTAACTTAGTATTAAATTTTGCTTATTTAATGAAAAATGATAAGAATTTAAATGAGAAAGATGATAAAAGAATAAATGCGATTTTAATTGCTACAAAACAAGCGTATGACCTATTAGATAATTTATTGCAATGGTCAAAAATGCAATCGGAAAATATTTATGTTAATATTGAAGAAATTAATATAAATATAATTATTAGGGATATAATTAATTATTATGAGCAAAATTCTAATCTGAAAAATATAACAATACAACAAGATTTTAGTGATGATATTACAATAAATACTGATAAAAATATGTTTAGTGCTATTATAAGGAATGTTATTAACAATGCTATTAAATTTAGCCCACAAAACTCAGTGATTAATATAGATGTCAAAAAAAATAATAATCATGCTAAAATATTTATAAAAGATTTTGGTATTGGTATTTCGCAAAATATAAAAGATAAGATTTTAATTAGCAAAGTTGAAAAATCTGAAGATGGTACATTAGATGAAAAAGGAAGTGGTTTTGGATATTATTTGATTAATTTCTTTGTAGATAAATTAGGTTATGAATTTAAGATTTACGATAATGTTCCTCATGGTACGATTTTCGAACTTTCTTGTCCCTTATCATAGTTAAAGTAATAGCTCATTTTAACAATTGTTCTGTCTTTTTTACAAATGACTTCAAAGTCATGCATAATATTTTTCATTATGTAAATTCCTCTACCACTCGTTTTTAGCAAATTTTCTGGTTTTGTTGGATCATCTACTTTTGTTATATCAAAACCTTGGCCTTGATCTTCTACCAAAATGTTTATATGATCTTTTATAATACTAAGCTTAACTTTTACAAATTTATTTGGGTCAAATTTATTGCCGTGTCTTATTGCATTACCAACAGCTTCAATTACCGCAAGAGATAATTCATTAATCTTAGATGGTTCTAATTTTAAATCTTCTAAAATCCGTAAAAGTTCTAATTCAAAGTTATGCAAATTATCGTTTGTTGATGATAATGTAAATTCAAATGTTTTCAATTTAGTTTCATTCTCATTGTTATTGAAAAATTGAAATTATTCTTTCGATAATTATTAAAATACATTTGTTCGTAATTTCCAGTAATTATTGTTTCTATATTGTAAAGATCGATATTTCCGTTTAATACTGGTCCAATAGAATAGTACTTATTCTCTTTATAATATTTATTCTCATATTTGAATTTAATGTAATAGTAATTTCTAATACCTATTAGAAATTTAATCTTTGGGAATTTAAAAATTATTCCATATTGATAATAATACTCTTCAGTTTTTCTTAAGGGATACATTTCAAATTTATCCCAGAACAAATTCCCAAACTCATTAAGTTTAATATTCGCTATTAAAGAAACATCAAATATTGTGCCTAAATTTATCAATAGTGAATCATTGAAGCTATATTGCCTCAATACATAATCTGAGTTATTATCATCAATTTTATATTTATAAATTGTATAATAAGAAGAGATTTCGTTCTGATTATAATTTGACAAAAAATTATTTTTATAAGAAGTTAATGTAGAAAATTTAATTCTTTTTGTAGTAGTATTGTAAGAACTTTTTTCTTTTTTGATATATGAAATAATATTTCGACCTAATTCAAGTTTATAATTACATTGCAAATTATCATAGTTTTGTTTAAAACCTAATATTGCAAATTGTTGTAATTCGTCCCTGTCATCATTATTAAGGCTACTAGGTGTATCAAATTCAGATTTCAGATTATAGAATTCCAACGATACACTATTAATTTTATCAAAATTATTATTAAAACCAAATAATATTCTATAATTATGGAAAATACTATTATTTTGTTCATCATAAGCTATTTTTTGTTGAAGAAGATTAAAGTCATAAATTCCACCTTGAATAACTGCAAAATCACTTGTTTTCGAATAATAATCAAATTTAAAAAAATATTTTTGTTCATTTGTAAGTAAAATAATTGAAGGTGAGAATAAAAACTCACTTTCTTTATAATTGCTGTTAATATCAAAAATTGTTTTAGGTTTTAAAATATCTTTCATCTTATTGATATTCTTAAACTGATAATTCATTCCAAGAGATGCTTGAATATTTTCAGAAAAATATTCAAAATTATTTGAAATGGAATAAACATTTTCATCTCTCATTTGGTTGATTATCGAATAACTTTCAACTATATAATTATGTTTTGCTTTTCTATTATAAGATACATTAAACCTATTTTTAAGCTTATTTGAATATGTGAAAATTAAACTTAATGAGTTATTTCTAAATTTATTAAGGTTATCATCAAGTTTTTCATTTAGATAATAGGAATTATAACTGAAATACAAATTTTCGTCGAAAAGTATATCATTATTACTATTTAATAGAAAACCATAATTTGGGCCAATATGTTCCTTGCCAGCTTGGAATTCTTTAGAAAAACCAAATATTGGAGAAATGGAATTATCAAGGAAATTGAAAATTGGCAAAATTTGAATTTGTAAATTCATATCTCTATTTAGAGATTTTGAACCATTGTCAAAATTGAAATTGAACGAGTTTATATTAGATAAATCGAAGTAATAAAATTTGTAAGAATTGATTGAACTGAAATTTACAAGATCTTTTTTTGATTTATAAGAAGAATAATCCGAAAAGTAGGAATTAGTTTTTAGTTGGTAAAATAAGGATAAATTCTCATTATTTTGTAAATACTCAAAATTATGAAAATAATTGTAACTGTTTACATTTTTTTCAAAACCGGTAGATGAAAAATTTTCAGTTGGAGTTTTAAATAAATTTAACGCCTGGCATAATATAATATTAGTTATAATTAAGCAAAAAAAAAGTATTTCATAATTTTAGGTTTTCTATTTCATTTAATGGAAGAACAATTTGTTCCCCAGATTTCATATCTTTTAAAGAAAATTGATTATTGCTATATTCATCACCGCCAATAAAAATAACTTTTTTTGCATTTAATTTATTAGCTTCTCTCATTTGAGCTTTGATGCTTCTGTTTAAGTAATCAAATTCAACTTTTAAACCTTTTGTTCTTAAAATGTTAGCATAGTAGAATATTTTATCAATGAGATTGTTTTCAAGTCTAACGATATAAAAATCTAAAGAGTTATCAGGGAAAGTGAATGAATTTTCATTTTCAATAGCAAGTAAAACTCGTTCCATGCCAGCAGCAAAACCTACTCCGGGGGTTTCATTTCCACCTAATTGTGAAACGAGGCCATCATATCTACCACCACCACAGAGTGCGCTTTGTGCACCTATAGAAGTGCTAACAATTTCAAATGTAGTTTCAGTGTAATAATCTAATCCTCGTACTAATTTATTATCAATTTCGTATGGAACGTTCATTAATTTTAAAAGTTCAAGAACATTGTTAAAGTAAGTTTTACTTTCATCATCTATAAAATCATATAACTTGGGAGCATTATTTATAATTTCAATGTCTTGCGGTTCTTTGCTATCAAGTATTCTAAGCACATTGGTATCAAACCTTTTTTTACTATCTTCTGATAATCTAGCAAAATTTGGTAGTAAAAACTTTTTTAATTCGGTTTTAAATATTTCCCTATCTTTAGTTTTACCAAGTGTGTTAATTTTCACATTCAAATTTTTTAAATTAAAAGAACTCATAATATAATAAGCAATATAAATCATTTCTGCATCGAGTTGAGGAGATTTAGCACCAAGGACTTCTGCTCCGAATTGATGGAATTGACGTAACCTACCTGCTTGTGGTCTTTCTTGACGGAACATTGGCGATATATAAAAGAACTTATTTAATTGTGATTGCTTTGCAAATGAATGTTGAATAAAAGCTCTAACTACTGCGGCTGTCATTTCAGGCTTTAAGGTTAAACTTGTTCCACCTTTATCTAAAAAGGTATACATTTCTTTTCCAACAATATCAGTATTATCACCAATTCCTCGTTTGAATAATTGTGTTTCTTCAAAAATAGGTGTTCTTATTTCGTTATAGCAAAAGTTATTAAATATTGTTCTGACAAAATTTTCTAAATAAATCCATTTATTTATATCTTCACCAAAAATGTCTTTTGTTCCTAAAACTGATTTTATCATTATTCTCCCCAAGAAATTATAAATAAGTTTATAAAATACAAAAATAATAAATAATACTAAAATTCCCAAAAAACAAATAGTAAAGCAATTTATGGAGTGATATATATTACATGAGATAACTTAAAAGTAACATAAAATTAATATATAAAAATATTATTTTTATTATATTAATTATATATAATTAAAAAATATGTGGTTCAAATATGAAAACATTAGGTAAAGTTTCATTAATTTTATTATTTTTATTTATTGCTATACATGCACAATCTTACTCAATAAATAGCAATAACACAACAATTGTATTGAAAACATTAGGTACATGGAATTCATTAGGCGTACCTAATTATCTTGTAGCACCAAATGATGTAATTCCAAATACTTTAATTCAAAGGATACAAGCAACTTTGCCAGAAAGAAAAAACTTGTTTACTAGAAAGCCAGAAATTATTCAAGATTACCAAGTTATTTTAAGTAAACAAGCGGATGTCTATGTTACATACGTAACTGAGCAAGCAGGTTATAGAAATGTCCTTGGTTTTTATACTTATGATAAAAATAATCCACCTGCAACAATTAATGATATAGCTAATATAATGACAATAATTTTCCCAAATGCTTCAAACTATAATAGTGGTGGTGGATTGTTGCCAGGGAATAAAGTAAAAATTGGGACTTTCCCGGCTAATACAGTAATTGGATTTTTTATTATAGCAAATGGATGGAATGGCTCACAAGTAACTTCAGGTAATTGGTGGTTATTTTCAAATTCTAAATTTAATCCAGAAGCGAATGATACCCTCAAAAAGCATTTTGTGTTATTTAATGATGAGCCAACAGGAAAAATAATATTAGCGTTTGAAGATATTAGAAATGATCAAGGTTCTGATAAAGATTTTAATGATTGTATTTTTTATGTAACTACAAATCCGATAGATGCTGCTAATAACGATAGCTTGCCTAATACTGATCCAGAAACAAAATTAAATTATGCTGATCTACAAATATCAAAATCAGTAAATAAAAATAATCCAAATAATGGTGATAACATAACATATACAGTATCTGTTAAAAATAATGGTCCAGATAAAGCTACTAATGTAAAAATATCTGATGTTCTACCTAAAGGTGTAATTTTTAATTCTTATAATGCAAGCCAAGAAACATTTGATGTACAAACAGGTTTATGGAATGTTGGTACACTTTTGAAAAATCAATCTGCTACTCTAAATATAAATTGTACAGTTGATTTATTCCAAAATGGAGCTAATTTTGGTTTAGGAAGGGATTTTAATTTAATAGTTTTTGGAGACATTAACCAACCATCTTCTGATGTTGAAGGTAGATTAGCTGTACAAGGTGACGCATACTTAGATAAATATAGTGTTGGTTATAAATTAACACATACATCAAGGAAAAAAGGTGAAAGTCTTTCTCCAGATGCTTTAATTGTAGGAAATAATTTAATCTTTTTAGGTGGTGCTGTTTATGGTGGAAATGTTGTATACGGAGGTACTACAAATTTACCAACTATTAATGTTGGTATATATGATGGTCAATTAATTAGGGATACAGCTAGATTTGATTTTGTTACAGCAAAAAATCAAATATTAACGTTGTCAAACCAGTTGTCAAACTATAAATCTAATGGCAATGTTAAATTTATTTATGGTGCTTTGACATTAACAGGTAAAAATCCATATTTAAATATTTTTAATATAAATGGTGATACCCTTTCGCAAGCAAATACAGTAAATGTTAATGCTCCAAATGGTTCTGTAGTTGTTGTTAATATTAAAGGTAAAAATATTTCTTGGACAGGTGATCATACTGTTAATGGAACAGCTTACGGAAATGTTTTATATAATTTTTATGAGGCCGAAAGATTGAATATATCTGGAATAGCTGTTTTAGGTTCTATAATAGCACCAAATGCAGAATTAGAATTTCCATCTGGCGTAATTAAAGGGCAAGTTT
This sequence comes from Ignavibacteriales bacterium, assembly GCA_035379625.1. GTDB lineage: Bacteria > Bacteroidota > Ignavibacteria > Ignavibacteriales > DAOSCP01 > DAOSCP01. Next base: position 54,374 of record DAOSVM010000014.1, read on the forward strand.
TTGTAAAAAATATGTATGGTTCAGGTCAATTCAACTGGGATCCATTTATAGGTAATATACCTGTAAGTCAAGTTGTAGATAATGAAGCAAAAGTTCTATCTTTAGGTGAAACTGATACAGTAGCTACAAATGATAAAGCAAAGATACAATTTGTTGTAAATGCAATTGAAGATCCAGATGTTGTTCCTGGTAATGCTAATGTTGTATGGCAATCAATTGGTCAATTTACTGAAGATGATATTGTTTGGGATATGAAATTAACTACTGATAATAAAATTTTAGCTGGAACTTGGGGTGGAAATATTTATAGATTCGATAGAAATGGTCAAAATAAAGTTTTATTATTGAACGATACTTCTGTAAACTTTATTTGGTCATTGTTAATAGATGGTTCAACTTATTATGCAGCATATGAAAAGGGTATTGTTTATTCAACAAATGGTGGAATAGATTGGCAATTTGTCGGTGATTTAAATATCAAAAATAATGATGTTAGAAGTTTATTGAAAGTAAATAATAAATTATTTGCTGCTGTTTGGGGTAAAGGTATATTTGTATCAACAGATAATGGTATCACTTGGAGCAAATCTGGTGATATTGAAGTAGAGGCTGTGCAAGCATTAGCAAAAGATTCCAAAAATAATATTTATGCTGCAACATTTGGTGGTGGTATATTCAAATCTACTGATTTGGGTGCCAATTGGAATAAACTAGATATTTCATATAGACATATTTGGTGCTTAGGTGTAGATAATAGTGATAATGTTTTTGCAGGTTCATTTGGAAATGGTGTTTACTATTCATCAAATGAAGGTAACTCTTGGACTATTCTTAATAATTCACTAACGGGAGAATATATCTATTCAATCACAGTTGATGATAGTAATAGAGTTTTCGCAAGCGCTTGGAATAATGGGATTTATCAAGTTAATGTCAATAATTCTAATCCTAATTCAATGCCAATGGTATTGGGATTAAAAGGAGTTGGTGTAACAAGTATCTTCTATGATAATGATGAAATTTATGCTGCTACGGAAAATGGTAATCTTTATGTATTAAACCTAAAGAAAGTTGTTGGTATTAAGAATAGTAACGACAACAAAAAATATAATTTTAATTTACAACAAAATTATCCAAATCCATTTAATCCTGGAACGAAGATTAGTTTTGAAATTCCTACTTCTGGTAATGTTGTTCTTAAAATTTACGATATTAACGGCAAAGAAGTTTCTACTCTAATAAATAAATTTATGAGTGCAGGCAGCTACTCGGTAGATTTTAATGCTAGTGATTTAACAACAGGAGTATATTTCTACAGATTGTCACTTGGTAATTCGATAATGACAAAGAAAATGATACTTGTAAAATAAAAATAGATTGAATGTATAAATGCGAAAGCTGGTTTGTTAACCAGCTTTTGCTGTTTTATATGGATTATGTTTTTTTATTTTTTTTTATTATTTTTGTAAATTACCAATAATTTGCGCTATCATATGCTAAAAATTAGGTTCTTATCATTAATTTTAATTGCATTGTTTAGTTGCTCAGCAGGAATTATTGTAAATAGTGATTTGTTACCTAAAAATGTAAAAATCAAACAAATGACTCTTTACAATGATGAATTATGGATAGCAACTGAAGGCAATGGAATTTTTTGTATAAATATTAAATCAAAAGAAATTCAAAATTATTCTATTAAACTTAGTAATTTAGATAGTGATATTTTTGAATGTATTGCAGCATCGGATAAATATGTATGGGCTGGAAGTACAGATGGCCTTTATATTTTTGATAGAGAAACGCAGCAATGGAGTAAAAGAAAATTTAGTAAAGGCGGAGAGTACGGCAATTGGATTAGATCGTTATGCTATGATCCATACGATGAAGTTCTTTGGATTGGTAGATTTATAAATTTGTCTAAATTTGATATAAAGAATAATAGATTTTATGATTATGATTTAACAGTAAACAATGAGCCGAAGACTAATAATATTAAAATGATTAAATTAGATGGCGATTCTGTTGTATGGTTTGGAACTGAAGCTGGATTACATAAATTTAATAAAAGAAATAATATTGATATTCCGGGTAATGTTATTTATTATAACAATAGAGAAGAAAATTTAAGAGTTGATGGTGAATACGTATGTGTATCTGATATGGTTTTTGTTGGAAATTATATTTGGTTTGGGCTTGATGAATTTAAAACAGCTAAAAGACCGAATTTTAATTTAGGCGGGATATATAGATTTAATCGTAAGTCAATTTGGGATAAATATGATGATTCGAAAGGTTTACCTGCTAATGGAATTTACTCATTAGAAAGATTAGGGCATTATATAGTAGCATCAACTTACACTTCTGTTAAGACTACAAAAAGCGAAATTCCTAAAGGCATAGCATTTCTTAATACAATAAATGATTCTATTACAGTAATTAAGCCATATGAAAGCGAGGAAGAAATTAAAATCACTTCGTTAATATTCGATGGCCAAATCCTTTGGATTGGTACAGAAAACGGTTTATATTTTATAAATTTTTATAATGATTTTGCTTTTTTTAATAGGAAAGAGGAATAATCGATGGTTCTTAATAATGAGAAATTGAAACAAATTATTGAAAGTTTTAGTAATTTAAAAATTGTAGTGATTGGCGATTTAATGCTTGATTGTTATATTCAAGGTACAGTAAAAAGAATATCACCTGAAGCGCCTGTTCCTGTTGTAAATGTAAAAAATGAATTTTATAGATTCGGTGGTGCTGCTAATGTAGCTTATAATATCCAAAAACTTGGTGCTACTCCACTTTTAATGGGCGTTATAGGGAATGATAATTATGGTGCAACTTTCAAATCTCTACTTGAACAATCAGGGATGAAGAGCGAATTTATTTATAATGATCCGAAAAGACCGACTACTTCAAAAATTAGAGTAATTGCTCATACTCAACAAGTAGTACGTATTGATAATGAAGTTGTGGATGAAATAAACAAAACGGCAGAAGAATATATTATTAAGGCATTATTAGATAACATTAAATATATCGATGCTATAATTTTAGAGGATTATAATAAAGGTGTTTTGACGAAAAATTTAATTAAAGAAATTATTGGTATTGCAAATCAATATAATAAAATAGTTACAGTTGATCCTAAATTTAAGAATTTCTTTGAATATCAAAATGTAACATTAATGAAACCAAATAAAAAAGAAACTGAAGATGCTTTGGGAATATCTATCGAGGATGATAATGATCTAATCAAAGCAGGTACTGAATTATTAGAAAAATTAAAAGCTAAATATGTTTTAATTACACTATCTGAACAAGGAGCAGCAATATTTGATTCAGAAAATAAGTTCTCAAAAATTCCTACAAAAGCAAGAAAAGTTGCAGATGTTTCAGGAGCTGGTGATACTGTAATTTCGGCATTAACTGCTTCATTAGCTGCAGGTGCGAATATATACGAAGCTACATTTCTTGGAAATTTAGCTGGTGGTATCGTATGTGAGCAAGTAGGCGTTGTACCTATTGAAAAAGATATTTTACTAAAAGAAATAACTAATGACAAAATGGAGATTAAAATTCTATGATTTTTCAAAATATTGAAGAGTTAGTAAAATTAAGAAAAAAATATAAAGAAGAAGGTAAAAAAGTTGTTTTTACTAATGGTTGTTTCGATATTTTACATGCTGGTCACGTTGATTACTTGAATAAAGCAAAAGAAAAGGGTGATATTTTAATTGTAGGGTTGAATACTGATAATTCTGTTAAAAGAATTAAAGGTGAAAATAGGCCTATTGTACCTCAAGAACAAAGAGCATTCATTATCGATAATTTAAAAGCTGTTGATTATGTTACTTTTTTTGATGAAGATACTCCTTATGAACTAATTAAAGCTATTATTCCTGATATTCTGGTCAAAGGGGCAGATTGGTCAATTGAAAATATAGTTGGTAGAGATGTTGTTGAGGGGAATGGAGGAAAAGTATTAAATATTAAATTCGTTGTGCAGCAATCTACTAGCGAGATTATAAAAAAAATTATCTCTGTCTATAAATGACAAATTCTTTAACAAATAGTCTATCAAAATTAAAAGGATTTATTTACTATTTTTTTTTAAAGTTATTTTCTCCTAAAAATAATAAACCAAGAAGATCTTTTTTCAGACATTTAATTAATTTATTCATAGGTATATTCTTTTCTATATTACTTATCCTTGTAATTTTCTTTTTTGTGGCTCAAACAACATACTTTAAAGAATTTTTAAGAGAAGAAGTTGTAAAACTTGTTAATGATGAAATTAATGGAACTATTTCTATAGGTAAAATTCACGGTACATTTTTTTCATCAGTTTATATTGATGATGTTTTACTAAAAAAAGATAATGATTCACTTGCCTACATAAAATCTGTAAAACTTGTTTTTAATCCGCTCCAACTTATTTTTAAGAGGATTTATATCAGAGATTTTAATTTATCAGATGTTAAGATTTTTTTAGTACATGATGATAGCTTAAAACATTGGAATTTTGATAATTTAAGTAAAAAAAAGAAGGAACATGATACCACAAAATCATCTTTACCATTCTTAATAGTTATAAAAAATGCACAAATTAATAATTTTAATGTTAAAATTTCTAATTTTGAAAATCGTTTTAAATACAATACTACAAAACAATTTGATATAAACAATTTTATTGTTACAAATTTTAATTTAAGAACAAACGGAAATTTATATTTAGATACAAATTATTTTCATATTAACGTGCTTGATATTTCATTTAATACAAATTTAGCCAATATTACTTCGATAAAATTAGCGAGCAAGTTCAATATTTTAAATAATGGAATAGAAATCA
>DAOSVM010000015.1:0-53212 GCA_035379625.1 Ignavibacteriales bacterium
CTGCTCTTGTTGTATTCTGACTTGTCTCCAATATCGTCTTTGTCATCTCTTCTACTGCACTTGCTACTTCCAATGTCTGTTGGCTACTTTCTTGCGCTCCTGCTGCCATTTGCTCTGTGGAACTACTTATCTGGTTTGCACTACTGGCTACTACATTTACACTCTCGGCTATTCTTCTTATTGGTTCTCTTACTATATCTATCATCTTATTCAATCCTTCTACATTCTTCTTAAATTCTCCTTCTAACTTGCTCGCATCTATTCTAAAATTCAAATCATTTTGCTCTACTTTCTTGCTCATTTCATTCAATATTACCAACATATTTGCTAAATTTTCTCTCAATTTATCCATTGCTTGGTTAACTACTATTTGCTTTCCTGGCAATTTCTCTAATTGTTGACTGAAATCTCCGTCGGCATATTTATTTAATATATTCAATATTTTCAATATATTTTGTATATGCATATTAGCTGCTTCATTTATACTATTGGCTACTTCTCTATAAGCTCCATTGTATTTCTTTACATCTATAAAGTAATCAATATCTCCTAATTTCTGTTCATTATAAAATTTATTAGCATCATCAATAATACCTTTTATACTTCCTATCAAATCCTGCATTGCTTGAGCTAACTTTCCAAATTCATCACTACTTTCTACTTCAACATTAACATTTACTTCACCTTTGGCTACTTTTTGGCTTACTTCTGTAAGTTTTCCTACCATTCCTGTTATATATTTTGTCAATACATAAGCAAATACTATGGAAAGTATTCCAATTATTACTGATAATATTATATTCTTCCTTGCTACCGCATTAGCCTCGGCTGTGTTGGAATCAGCTATATTCTTGGCATTTTTATTAATTTCGTCAATCATACTATATAATATTTGTGAATAATTATTAATTGTTGGATATTATTCATTATAAAAATAATTTTTTGCTTCTTCTATATTATTATTTAATAATAATTCTTCATATCGATTTAATTGAGGTAATAATACCGCTCTAATATTTTTATATTCTTTAATTTTATTTAATACATTCTCTTGTTTTTGTGTTTTTTCAATTGAATTTATTAATCTTGTTATATTTTTTGATGCATCTCCTCTTTTTTCGATATAGAATTCTTTTTTATCTGGATCTAATAACGCATCTCTTGGCGTTTCCTTAAATATTCCTACATAAAATAATAGTTCAGATAGTTCAGATAGCGGCTTCGCCCCTGTTTCATAAAGTTCTGTTCCATTATCTTTTAGATATAAAATGTTGGTGATGGAATAATAACTTAAATAAGCAGTTAAAACTATTATTACGCCAAAAATGTAGATAAATTTTTTGCCTACAGGTAAGTTTTTGAACCAAGACATTGTACCTCCATTTTTTTAAGTATTATATTGCAATATAAATTATAAAGTGATATGAAGCAAATTTTTATCAAAAAAAAAAAAAAAAAAAAAAAAAATTGTGTGACCGTTATCATATTACGAGATGTAATTATTTGTTAAAAATATTTATAAAATGAAAGGTAAGTAATTTGTAATAATTATTATGGGCTTTAGCCCGCCCGTGCGCCCTCGTGCGCACGGGCTTTATGCTTACACCGCCTGAGCTAATGATATTTTTTATCATAAATTATAAGCTACTCCTAGACCTAACGTTATTACTTCATGGAACTCGATATCTTTTTTTATAAATAAGCTGTTAAGGTAAGAATTTGGTATACTAAGCTCAGTATAAACAAGTGTTTTTTTCTCTTTCAATATTTTTGAATTTCTTATAATTCCAAATGCTATTATGGATGATGTGTATATACCGGTAGGCTTGTAGTAGTTAACAGGATATTTCGATTCCCAAACTATTTTGTATTGCTTACCTATTGGATGGTTAATAAACTCTCCCAGCATTAAAGGAATTATAATATATTTATTATTGAATATTTTAAACTTAAATGGATAGTATAATAGTTTTGCAGTTAGTGAATGTATCTCCTTGCTGGTATTCATTGCAGGCACGTAACCGTAGGATAAATCCATACTCAAATGATCTCGTATTATTTCTTTACCAAAGCCAATTGAAACAAATCCAATATTCCCACCGTATTGTACTTTATAATATTTTACTTCATCTGCATAAATTAAAATTGCTATGATGAAATATATTATTAGTATTTTTTTCATTTAAAAATCTAACTGTGTTATCTTATAGCTACTTTTCTCTAATGTTAAAATAACAATTTTTCTTCTGCTAACAGAATTTATAATCAAAAAATCAACATTATTATTGTATTTATTAGGCAAATATTCATAATTATGTGTGTGCCCATGAATCGATAATTTCACATTATATTTTGCCAAACTATCTATAAACAGTTTTTCTTGCACTTTATTAAATTGCTCAGAAAATGGTGGAATGTGTGAGAATACAATTGTAGTTTTATTCTCTTTATATTTTTCAAGTATTTGGTTATAACCATCAAATATTATTGGGCCTTTGTAATCCCATAAATTATTATTTAAGTAAGCAAACAATATATTATTGTACACAAAATAATTTGAAAAATCACCAAACATTTTTTTATAAATTACTTGCCCGTTAGTTATGCAATCGTGATTACCAATTACTACTAAGTAAGGATACTTTAATTTTGAAATAATTTTATAAAACTTTTCGTATTCTTCTTTTAAGCCACGCTCGGTAACATCACCTAAATTAACTACAAAATCCAAACTATCCAAAGTGTTAATTTTTGCTACAGCATCTGATAATTCTTTATAATACAAATGTGAGTCACTTATAAGTGCAATTTTTACTGATGTTTTCTTGGAAGTTTTTAGTTCTTCTTGCATTTTTTGCAAGAAAATACTATTAGATTTGTAATTTGGTACATTAACATCAAATGGCGAATAATCAACTAAATCGCATCCATAAATAAAAACAAAAAACCATAATATTTTAACAATTTTTTTCATTTCAAAATGGATTCTCTACATACATCTGCACCATTCCCCCTTCTTGCCCTTTAGCATAATCCATTCTTAAAACTAAGCCTTTCATATAGGCCCTTATACCTAATCCTAAACTATATTTCATATCATCATGCAAAGTTTTTATTCTCCAATATGGTGCTACTCTGCCAACATCAATAAAACTAGCAATTTGCAGAATATCAATTCCTAATTTTTTTGTAAATTCATATTGACTAAATGGATTCCATTCTATATTCTTTCTAAGTTCTAACGAATAATAAATCATTGCTCTATCATGATATCTATAATCTTTATATGCTCTCAAATATTTTATTCCCCCCAATGTTGGCCCTATAAATAACTTTGGCCTTTTATATATTCTCTTACCATCATCTAACTCATAATCATTCCAACTGGGAGTATCCATCGTCATAAAATTTAAAGAAAATATTGATGGATATTTATTTATACCATCTTTTATAGGATAAAAGTATCTCATATCAAACTTCCAAACAACCGCTTCAACATCGCAACCAAAAGCCTTATACTGCCTTATGTAAGAAATTTTTTGATAACTCCCATATGTTGGGAAATAGTAATTATTTGTATTATCATTACTCAACGAATAATCCACAGCCGCGGCAACAATTTTAGGTTTTATAAACGAGTTTTCTAACGTCATATCTCTATAAATAAATTTTGTCTCAAAATAAATTTTACCAAAATCAAATATTTTAATATCACTCAAATCAGAATTACTTAACACAGCTTCACCAACTTTGAAATCATTAATATTCTCACCTTTAGCAAAAGGTAATAAATTCTTAAAATTTAACTCAATCCAATAATCAGTTCCATGTAAAAGGAAATGTTGCTTTTCACTCGATTCATTACTCCCTGGCCAAATCCCTTTACTATTTGGGGCTCCAATATATTCTTTAACATCTCCCAATTTTCCCATAAAAATATCAGGGCGTATAAACTGCCTGTTCCAAAAAGGATTTTGGACTTCATCAGCTTGAAAATAAAAATATTTTGATCTGTTTGTAGATATCAAACAACCAATTTTTGTAAAAGAATTTTCTTGCGGATATCCCTTAACACTTGTAAAAGTTCCAAATACCCAACCAATAGAATTACTATAAAAAACAAAAGGCAAAGTAGAAACAGCAACAGAACTTGTATCACTATTAGCGAATGTGATAGAAAAAGATATCACTATTATAATTAAATATTTCTTCATTTTACAAACATTATTAATATCAACTTTAAATATACATTTTTTTTGAATAATAATATTAAAGATAAATAACAATAAAAAAGTTCAATTTATTTTGCTCGGGCGCTTCCAGGGTTGCCCCAGCGTGCGCTTGTGCGCACGCTGGGGTAGCGGGCGGAAGCCCGCTATTACTATCCCCCTTTGTCCCCCTTAAAAAGGGGGATAGTAAAATTGTGGATGTTTAAAATAATTATTTTTTTATCCATAACTTTTCTAATAATACCTACAAAATTTATTTTCCCATCACGCAACTAAATGTCAATGCATTATCTACAAATTCATATTTAATTATTTCAATTTTTCTTAAGTCTTTTTCTCCATAATTTATTGATTTATGAGCAGTTGACAAGTTTTTTCTCCCTATTGAATAATTTGGATTTAATTTAATATTTAGCAAAATATTCAATTTTTAAATCTAAATAAAACCACTGAATAAATAAATCATAAAAAAAAAGCAAGGTCGCTTTCGCTCCCTTGCTCTTAATTTATGTTTTTCAGAATAATAGCTAATATAAATTTTTAGATTATTTTACCAATGCCATTTTAATCATAGTTTTAAAATTACCTGCTTCCATTTTACAAATGTAAATACCAGAATTCATATTAGCAGCATTAAAATTAACAGTATGTAAACCTTCAGATGCATAACCATTAAATAAAACGGCAACTTCTTGTCCCATTAAATTGTAAACACTAACTTTAACATTTCCAGCTTTTGGAACAGTAAATTGAATTTTTGTTGTTGGATTAAATGGATTTGGATAATTTTGTTTTAAACTATATGTTGTAACATTTACATTTTTATCTTCAACTGCAGTTGGAGATAAAATATCTGTTAAAGCTCTTGGTAAAATCTGATAACCTGAACCAGTTGTTGAAGAAGATTTAAATTGTGTCAACACACCAACTATATCTTTTGGCCAAGTTGGTTCTGTTGTACCGTCAATATCTGTGTCTTTATCTATTCTTAATATCATACCTTTTTTTTGTGCTGGATCGGTATTTATATACAAATTAGCATCTCTTCCACTTTTTGGCCAAGTACCGTATACTTTGTATACACCCTTTATTTTTATTAACTTAGCTTCAAAATTTTCCCCATTTAATGTATCATTTAATGTAAAATCTATTGGTTCAGGCATTGGATTTCCTGTACTTAATACAGTTATATTTGCTGGTTTTGCAACAAGTTCAGTTAATTGATTGAAAAATTCAATATGCCCACCTACTCTTACTTTATCCCCCATATTATAGGCTTTAGGTGTACCTTTTACAAAAAAATTAATAGCACCAGTATTATCATAAATATAATATGAGCCCGAGCTTGTTGAACTCAAATTATAGTCAATTGTAAAAATTATACCTTCAACATTTACACTATCCATAGAATTTTTTTGTCTTGCCTCTTGAATTGTAATTACTTGGGCATATAATCCCACGCCCAATAACAATAATATTGAAAATAACTTTTTCATAGTTTTTACCCTTATTTATTTTGGTTAATGCAAATCTAACTTATTTATATTTCGATATAATTATTAATATATTAACTAATCGTTAACATTATTTAATTAGCATCATCTTTCTTGTAATTGATTTACCATCTATATTTAATTGATAAAAATACATCCCAGATGGTAAATTCTCACCGTTAAATTGAACTGTATGTACACCTGCTTCAAATGTTTTATCTGCTAAATCAGCAACTAATTTGCCTGTTACATCATATACTTTTAATGTTACTTTTGAAATATTGTTAACTTTGAAAATTATATTTGTTACTGGATTAAATGGATTTGGATAATTATAGCTTATCATTTTGTCATTAATATTTATAGATGGTGCACTAACAGGATTGACTACTTTGAAATCGTTTGTATCTCTAGGGAATAATTGATAACCACCTTTACCAGTAGTAGTATATTGCCCTAATAATCCTGTTACATTCAAAATTTTTGTTTTATAAATATCTTTTAGCCTATCAGGTAAAATATAAAAATTCAAAGATTTTAGTAACCTTATATCAATATATTTTGTATCATCATCAGCACTAACATATCTAACATTATAACCTGTAGAGGTCAAATCTGAAGTTGGCCATTTTGCTGTAGAAGACATTTTAATATTTTTTATAGTAACTAATTGTCCTTCATAAAATTCTGGAAATCTTAAAAATTCTTGTATTGTCAACTCTTTTGGCGCAGGTACATATGCACTTGTTTTTATTAATTTGCTACTATTTACTGTTATTTCGGTTAACCCATTATAAACTGAAATTGAGCCGGTTACTTCAATACTATCGCCAATATTAGAAACAGGTGCTTTATACAAATACATTCCCGCTGTACCATCTGTTATGTAATATCCTGGTGCTGTAGCAGAACCAAAATTTACTGATGTTACAACACCTGCAACAGTTACAGTTTTACCAACATAACTTGTTAATCTTGCTTCCTCAATTGTAATTTTGCCTGCTAATGGTACAAATGTTCCACCAAGATCTTCTATAGAACCAGCTACCAATATTACTTCATTATTTGCACCTACTGTTACAAATACTTTTATCGTTTTTGGTGTTAATAATGGATTTGCTTGCCCATCTATATTTGAAGTTCCATAAATTCTTAATTTAGCTGTTTTATTAGAAGATTTATCTACTACTGTTATATCTTTTTGTTCATTAAATAACATTAAAGTTGTTGGCCATTCTGAAGCATTTTGTATTTCTATATTTGGTATAGTAACATTTTCCCCTTCATAATTTCTAGGATTATTTAATAAGTCACTCAAGCTAACATTATCTATACTTGGTATAAAACCATAATAATTTTGTTTGCCAATTACTAATTGTACACTCTTTTCTTCATCACTTGAAATTGAATATACCCCATTAACATTTTTTACAATACCTGCTACAAATACACTATCACCACTATTGGTAACATATGGATTATATGGTATTCCATCCACAAATATAGAACCTGTATTATCTACTAAATAGAATCCTAACTCTGGATATTTAAAATTTGCTGAATTTACTACTCCAAAAACTGTTACAACTTGACCAACTTTTTGCTTTGCTTGTTCAATTTTTATGGGATTTGGTACAACTTGCGCTTTTAAATTTGTAAAAAATAACATTAAAACCACTACAAGGAGCATTAGTATTCTTTTCATATTTTCCTCTTTTCTTAATTGGGCTTGTAATTTAATAAAAAAATAATAAAAGAAAAAAAAAATTTTCAAAATTAATTTTTTCTTAACACAATCATAATTTTAATTCTACTCTCATAAGCTCAAATGTATCAATCAAACTTGTCGGTATATAGTTAAGTTCTTGTTTTGCTTTATCTATTACCAATCCAGATTTTAATGGCCTCTTTGCTTTCTGATTTAATTCACTTGTTTTTATAGGAATTATTAATTTTTTATCTAACTCAAAAAATTCAGCAATTTTTAATGTAAATTCATATCTATTTAATAGTTCATTCCCTCCAATGTGGAATAAACCATATTTTTGCATATCAGCACTTTTTAATGCTGCTAATGCCAAATCATCTAAATAAGTAGGATTATTTATTTGATCATCAACTATCCTAATCTGATTTCCATTTCTCAATTGCTCTATTACCCATTTTACAAAATCTGGCCTCCCTTTTTTCGCTGGTCCATATAAAACATTTGTCCTTAAAATTGTATACGGAATATCCGCTATGATTATTGCATTTTCCCCTGCTAATTTAGATTTTCCATAATAACCTAAAGGATTAACTCTGTCTGTTTCTTTATAAGGCCCATTTTTACCGTCAAATACATAATCTGTGGAAATATGTATAAAATGAATATTTTCAAATATTTTACAATATTTTGCTATATTTTCAACAGCTAATGCATTAACTTTCCAACATAAATCTTTCTCTTCCTCAGCTTTATCAACATTTGTATAAGCTGCTGTATTAACAATAACGTCAGGTTTATTGGTCTTAATTATATCTCTTATAAATTCTTTATTTGTTATATCGCCTTGAATATATTCAATTCCATCATTAAAATTTTCTTTTTCATATGATGTTCCAAGTATTTCATATTTACCTTGGTGTTTTGCAAGGTAAACTAATCTTTGCCCCAACATTCCATTTGAACCAAATATAAGTAAGTTTTTTTTATAACTCATATTTTAACCTCTTAAATTCTATAATTTCTTTATAATTTGTAATTATTGCTGCTCCTTTACTTGCAATCTTTGCCGCCTCTTTAATATCATTTGTTTTCAAATAATGATAGAAAAATAGCGCCCCATATGTATCTCCACAACCTACTGTATTATTAGATGTTGTTTTATACGCACTAATATTATAAACATTTCCATTATTTTCATAAATTATTGAACCTTTCTCGCCTAATGTTAACACAACTATTTTTGTTCCGCATTCAAAAACACAAGGTATTATCTTTTCAACATTATCATACTTAGATATTTGTTGTATTTCACTCTCATTAACTTGTAATATATCTATATTCCTAAGCCATTTATCAAAATTTTCAATTTTCTTAAAAGGTCTTCCTAAATTTTCGTTTAACCCCCTCGCTAGTGAATGAACATCCATATATATTATTCCATTATAATTTTCCCGAATATATTTCAAATCTTTTAAATCAATATCAAAACCTGTTATCATATTTATTAAAATTCCATCGAAATGATTGAATTTTATTTCTTTCTCAATTATATTTAGTTTATTACTCAAATTTTTATATTCTTCATCTCTTTCTTTATCTTTATATAATTTCAAGTGTATTTGTGGTATTTTTTCTTTGATTTCAATAAAATCATTTCTTACATCTGAATAAATATCATTAAATAATTGCTCAGTATCTTTTGAAATATTTGTTAATAAATACAAAATCACTTCATCTACAAAACTAACCAAGGCAGCTGTCGAATATAATATTCCTCCACCTTTGTGAATAACATTCCCATCGATATAAATATAATCTTCAACACTTGTTCCGATTAAAAGTAAATTCATTTTTCTACCTATAATTTATTTACTTTCAACTAATAATGTTACTGGTCCTTCATTTATAATTTTTACTTGCATCATTGCTCCAAAAATACCAGTTTTTACCCTATCTTCTCCTAAATTTTGCTTCATTCTATTAATAAATTTTTCATATAAATCCATCGCTTTATCTGGCTTTGCAGCAAACATAAAATTTGGCCTATTACCTTTTCTACAATCTCCATATAAAGTAAATTGAGAAATTACTAATACTTCACCACCTATATCATTCAAACTCAAATTCATTTTCCCATTATCATCATCAAAAATTCTCAAATTTGAACATTTATCAGCTACAAATTGCATATCTTCATCAGTATCATTTTCATTAACACCTAATAGTATAACCATCCCTTTGTTAATTTCAGCTGAATAATTTTCTTCTTCAACTTTTACATATCCACTTGAAACTCTTTGAACAAGTGCTCTCAATTTAATTCTCCTCCTACTACTCTAAAATAATTGTTGTAATCTTTAACCTTAAAAATGTTTTTAAATTCATTTTCTACTAAAATATTCTCTACATCAAAAGCTTGATTGTATCCTACTTCAAAAATCAATACACCATTTTTATTAAGTAAGTCCTTTGCTCTTTGGCTTATAAGTCTATAAAATTTTAAGCCATCTGAATTATCCGTTAATGCTATTTTAGGTTCATAATTTAAAACTTCTTTACTCAATTTTTCATACTCATCTTTCGAAATATAAGGCGGATTGGATACAATTAAATCGAATTTGTCATTATCTTTATAATTTTCAATACTTTCCAATACTAATTTTACATTTTTTATATTTAATTCTTTTAAATTCTCATTAGCTATATTAAATGCATCCTCCGAAATATCAATTCCTATAAATTCAACATTCGGTAAATTCTTACTTAAACTTAAAATTATACAACCACTACCAAAACCAATCTCCAAAATCCTACTAATTCTCTTTTTGTTAACAATATTTATTGTCTGTTCTACTAATATCTCTGTATCAGGCCTTGGTATTAAAACATCATTTGTAACTTTAAATTTATAACCATAAAAATATGTATAACCTAATATATATTGAATTGGAACATGATTTGCTCTCTTCTTTACATATTCTCTATATAAATCAATTTCTTTTTCCTCTAATGGCTTATCCTGATCAAGATATAATTTTAATCTATTGCATCCTAATACTTCAGCTAGTAGAATTTCAGCATCCAATCTTGAATTTTGCAATTCCTTTTTCTGGAAAAATTCTTCTGTTAACTTCAATATTTCTTTAATTGTCATTAAAATATACCCTTTCTAAAATTAAACGATTTTAACATATAGAAAAAATAACTCTGAAGTACTTTAAAATCCTCAATATCGCTTACTTGTAATTTAAATATAAAATCAAAATCATCATTAGTTCTGATATAAACCTCTTGTATAACTTTACTCCCTATTTTTTCCTCATCGTTGAAATATGCATCAAAATTCAAATAACTTATTTTATATTTGTATTTGCTTTCACTAAAAAAAGATTTATTTTTTAAATATAAAGAAATGAAAGGATTATTCCCACTATTCCCAATTTCATTCAATATGAAAATTACCCCCTCAAAAATATCATTTTTATGCTGGTCTACAAATATCCAACCTTGCGGATAATTCATTCTGATGTTCAAACTTCTCTCAGTATAAACATTTGAAAATATTGAGCTATCCCCCACACTCAAATTATCATAATACCACAAAGTGCTATCAACTTTTTCCTTTAAATTTTCATTCTTTGATATTTTATCTATATTTTCTTTGTATATTTCACTTTTCGAAATATCAGATAAATTTGAATAAGTTCTTTTGTTAGAATTTATTCTATATTGTTTTATATTATAATTATGAATTGATGTTTTTTGTGAATTTAATTTCGGATTGTATTTTTTTTTTCAAGGAAGCTATAATTTAATTGAATTGTTGAGCTATTATTTGCAGCTGAAAAAGATACAAAATCAAAGAGAAAGGATATAATAAAAATAATAAAAGCATGCAAAATTATGGATACTAAATAATATTTTAATTTTTCATGTATTTCGTTAACTTCAATTTTCATTTAAATGTTTTTATTTTCTTGTAGTTCTGTAAAATCATCATAAGCCTGAATAATATCTTTTACTAGCTTATGTCTAACAACATCATCTTTATCAAAATATACAAAATCAATACCTTCAATATTGTTAAGTATTTTTTTAGCTTGAATAACACCACTCAAACTTTTAGAAGGTAAGTCTATTTGAGTAACATCTCCCGTTATTATAACTTTTGAATTTACTCCCAATCTAGTCAAAAACATTTTCATCTGTACGGTTGTTGAATTTTGAGCTTCATCTAAAATTATAAAAGCTTTATTCAAAGTCCTACCTCGCATAAACGCAAGTGGTACAATTTCAATTATTTCTCTTTCTAAGTACAATTTAAGTTTATCAGGATTAATCATCTCAAAAAGAGCATCATAAAGTGGTTTTAAATATGGATCAATTTTATCACGAATATCACCAGGTAAGAAACCTAAACTTTCACCAGCTTCAACTGCAGGTCTGGATAACACAATTTTTTGCACCATACCTTTATTTAGTGCCTCAACAGCTAATGCCACAGCAATGTAAGTTTTGCCTGTACCTGCGGGCCCAAGAGCAAAAACAATATCATTTTTTCTAACTGCCTCAACAAATTTTTTCTGATTTTTTGTCTTCGGTTTTATAACGCCATCTTTTGTGTATAAAATTACATCTGGATTTAAATTTTGTATTTGCTTATCAGAAGTAAAATATAACAAATCAATAATATTATTCACATCATCTAGTGAAACTTCACCTTTCAATTTTAATGTATTTGACATTTCAATCAATATTTTTTCAGCAACATCGACATTATCTTGTTGCCCACGAAGCACAAATTTTGTACCTCTCTGTACAATAAAAATATTTAATTTTTGCTCTATTGGAGTTAAATTGATATTATTTATACCTAGGAATGATATATTGGCTGCGTTATCAAGGATTATATTTTTTTCAATTTGCATAATTCTATTATAAAGACCCTTTCAAAATCTGAAAGGGTCTTTGATTTTAATTATTGTGCAGATTGTTTTGGAGCTGCTTTGTAGTTAGATTTAATTTTATCATATCTTTCTTTTTCTTCAGCTGAAAGAGCAGGAATTTTGAAAACTTGTTTTGGGTAAATCAAATTAGGATTTTTAATTTGGTCTCTATTAGCTTTATAAATATTTGGCCAAGCTAAAGGATTAGCATAAATATCTTTTTTCTTTGCAATGTTCCACAAGCAATCGCCACGAACAACAGTATATTCTTTTGTTTCTTCTTTCTTTTGTTCTTGTTTTTGTCTTTCTATTTCTTCTTTCCAGCTAGCAATTGCACGTTTTAATGCTTGTAATCTTCCATAAAATTCTGGTAATGCTGCAATTTTACTTTTCAAAAGTTCATTTAATTCATTTTCTCTATCAGCAACTTCAGGAGTTTTTGTACCTACTTTTCTTTCTAATTCGTTGACTTTATTTCTGAAAGCTTCAACATCAGCTTTTGTTGCACCAACTATTTGATATAATTCAGCCATTGCTTGCTCTTCTGTTTTCATTTGAGCAAGTTGATCTTTAAGTTTTTGAACTTCAGTTTTTGTATCAGCAACTTGTTTCTGCAAGGTTGCTTTTTCTTGTGTCAACTGGTTCATATCTCTTTGCCAGTCTTCTTTAGTATATTCTTTTTCTTGTGCAAAAGCAATTGTTGCAAATAGCACGAAAGCTAATAATAATTTAGCTAATTTCATATTTATACTCCATTTAAATTATCTTTGATTTTCCATTGTTTCTAAATTTTTCTTTGTCTCTTCTTTCATTTTTTCAATTTGTTGTAATTTAGCGTTTCTTTCACCAATTTGTTTTTCAAGCTGAGCTTTTTCATTCTTTAACTGCTCTAATTCTTTTTTCAATGAATTAACTTCAGCTTTTAAATCATTTAATTGTTTCATTTGCTCTTCTGATGGTTTATTACTGCAACCAACTAACCCAAATGAAAATAATGTAACAGCTAACACACCTATTGTTAATTTTTTTCTTAGTGAAAGCATAGTATTGCTCCTTATTTTTATACAATTTGATTAGATTTTAAAGTTCAATATAATAATAAAAAAAGTTAAAAACAATATAAAAGGGCTTTTTTTGTATAAATTTTTAAAATTTTTTATTTTTTAAAAAATGTAGATATTACATCATAATATATCACAACAACCATTAACAATAGTAATATTCCCATACCAATTTGTTGTATAAACAACTTTGCCTTAACTGGTAGTTCCCTTCTTATTACAGCTTCAATAATTTCTATTACAATATGGCCACCATCAAGACCCGGTATTGGTAAAATATTTATAATTGCTAAACTTAAACTTAATAAGGCTAAGAAACTTAAAAAAGAGACTATTCCACCTTCTGCTGATTTAGTAGCAAATTGCGCAATTTTTATTGGTCCGCCAAAAGCATTTTGAAATTTTATATCACCTTTGAAAACTTTTCCTAACATTGTAAATGTCAATGCTGTGTATTCATAAATATTTGCAAATGATTTAATTGCAGCCTCACCTATTGAATATTTATATTGAGTTACTGGTCCATCATAAATTTCATTTATTGCTATCCCTATTTTACCATCTTCGTTTGTCATTGGTTGAAATAATAAAGTATCTTTATTTCTCAAAACCTTAATATCAATTTTTTTATTTATTTTATTTTTTATCATACTTACTGCTTGTTGAGAATTTAAAACCAATGTGTCATTAATCGATAACAGTATATCTCCAGCTTGTAAACCTGATTTCTGTGCACTTCCTCCCTTCATCACATCAGCTATAAAAGCTTTTGTCTTTGCAGGTACTAAAAATAACTTTTGGGATGGATCGGATGGTATTTTTTCTCTTTTTACAGTAATTTTTTCAACTTTTTCGTCTCTTTTTACAAGAAAAGTCACATCCTTGCCTTGTGTATTAACAAAAATATTTTTTATTACTTCTTCCCAATTATTAACTTTTTGATTATTTATTTCTAATATTACATCATTTTCTTGCAAACCTGTTCCATATGCTGCACTTGTTTCTGGAATTCGCCCAATTTGAGTTGTATTTATGACAACTTTACCTATAAATGCATTATTATAGAAAAATATAAAATAAGCCAACAACAAATTCATTAACACACCTGCTGAAATAACAAAAATCTTTGCTAATGGCTTTTTAGACCTATATTCCCAAGGCTGTGGCTCACTACTTAAATTCTTCTGATCTAAGCTCTCATCGATCATTCCAGATATCTTGACATATCCACCCAATGGTATTAAAGATAATCTATAATCCGTATTATCACCTAAATCCTCATCATCTTTCATATTGCCAAATGTTAATCCTTTAACTTTATTCCAACCCACTAATCTATAACCAAAACCTAAGGAAAATACCTCAACTCGCATTTTCATCCATTTGGCTGCAATAAAATGACCAAACTCGTGTATAAATACTAATACACCAATTGTTATAATAAAATAAAACAAATATGAAATCATTAAAACAACTCCTTTTTAATAATTTTTTTCAACAAAATTACGTGTTTTTCCATCGCATTCAAATATTTCTTCTAATGTAGGATTTTGTTTATTAGGTATGCGATTTAATGCATCTTCAATAATTTTAACAATATCCAAATATTTGATTTCTTCTCGCAAAAATTTATTAACTGCTACTTCATTAGCAGCATTTAGTATACAACCACTTAAACCACCTTCTTTTAATACTTGATATGCTAATTTTAAACTTCTAAATTTTTCAGCATCTGGTTCAAAAAAAGTTAAAGAATGAATTTTAGGGAAGTTTGTCTTAAAATTATATTTTAATCTATCTGGATAACTCAATGCATATAAAATTGGTAATTTCATATCCGGAGACGATAACTGTGCTTTGATAGATCCATCTATAAACTCAACCATAGAATGTATAACTGATTGCGGATGGATAAGAACTTGTATTTTTGAACCAGGTAAATTAAACAAATAATGAGCTTCTATAACCTCTAACGCCTTATTAACTAATGTGGAAGAATCTATTGTAATTTTCTTTCCCATTTTCCAATTTGGATGTTTAAGTGCTTCTTCCAAAGTAACATTTTTCAATTGTTCAATTGTTAAATTTAAAAATGGGCCTCCTGATGCTGTAAGAATTAAATTTGCTACATTTTTAATATCTTCACCAACTAATGACTGAAAGATTGCACTATGCTCAGAATCGACTGGTAATAATTCAGCATTATATTTTTTTGCATACTTATTTACAATCTCTCCTGCCACTACTAAAGTTTCTTTATTTGCGATTGCTATTCTTTTACCTTTTTTTAATGCTTCTATTGTAGGTTTTAATCCTGTAAAACCAACTAACGAATTCGAAAATATATCATAGTCAGCATTTTTAGATATTTCTAAAACTCCATCATCTCCATAAAGTACTTGAAGATTTTTAATATTTAAGCTCTTAATTTTTTCTACACCATCTTTTGTTCCTATCGAAACCATTTTAGGCTTGAATTCCAATATTTGCTCTATTAACAATTCTACATTTCTATTTGCAGCAAGCGCCTCAACTTCAAATAAATCACCAAATTGACGAATTATATTTAACGTATTACAGCCTATTGATCCTGTTGAGCCTAATATTGCAATTTTCTTTTTCAATTATAACCTTTTGTTTTTTAAAAAATAAATTTAAATATGTTTATGATGATTAACAAATTTATTCGTTTTTTTTATATTGTTTTTTTATAAAATAATTTTTTTAGGTATTTATATGAAAATTTTAATAGCCTCAAAAAATAAACATAAAATTTCTGAAATTAGTGCTATCTTTAAAAATTCTAAATTTGAAATTATTAGCCTTAACAATTTTAATGAAATCCCTGATGTAGATGAATATGAAAACACATTTTACGGAAATGCTAAACTTAAAACAGAAGCTTTTTTTAATTTTTATAAAATACCAGTAATAGCAGATGATAGCGGCCTTTGTGTAGAATGCTTGAATAATCAACCAGGAGTAAAATCTTCTCGCTACGCTGGAGAAAATGCTAATGATAAAATGAATCGTCAAAAATTACTCAATGAATTGAAAAAATTTCCACCACCATATCCAGCTTTTTTTGAAAGCGTAATTATATTTTTCGATGGAACTAATTTAATTTCCGCTAATGGGATTCTTAAAGGTGAAATTATTCTACAAGAAAAAGGTAATAACGGTTTCGGTTATGACCCAATTTTTATTCCTGAAGGCCATAATAAAACTTTAGCAGAATTTTCATTTGACGAAAAAAATCTTATTAGCCATCGTGCTAAAGCCTTAAATAATTTATATTCTAAACTAATTGAAAGAAATATTTTAAAATGATTAGTTTTACAAAACTATTAAAAATTATTGAAAACGGCGAAGGCTTACACACAGAATTTAAATTAAAATTCCCTGAATACGATAAAATTGCTAAAACCGCTATTGCTTTCGCAAATACTGATGGCGGAAATATTATTTTTGGCATAGCTGACGATAAAACTATCGTTGGAGTTGATAGCGAAAAAGAAATTGAACAGTTATTCGAATATGTTAATCAAGAGTTCTGTTTCCCTCAAATCGAATACTCTATTCAATCTATTGAATATAAAAAAAATAACAAAGAAATTGTTATAGTTAATATTCCCGTTTCAAAAAATCGACCTATAAAATTGAAAGATGGATACGATAAAATTTCCCCTACAAAATCAACAGTTTATGTAAGAAATAATGATAAAACTTTTGTTGCCTCGCCTAATCTAATAAAACTTATTTATCTTCAATCCAAAAATATTCCACTTAAAAACTACCGAATTGGTAAATATGAAAAATTGGTTTTTGATTACTTAAACAGTAATGATAAAATAACTTTAAAAGAATTCCAAAAGATTTCTAAACTTAAAATATGGATTGCTGCTAAAATTTTACTAAATCTTGTTAGAGCTCAAATCCTTTCCCTTTCCTTTGATGAAAGCGGTAACGAATTCTATTCTTACAATCCTTCATTATATTATAAATAATATATTTTTACGCCATAAACATTAATTAATATTGTAAATACAATTAAATTGTATATATTTTCATTTTTTTTTGTTATCTTAATAAAAAATTTGGAGTAAGTATGAAAAAAGTCTTTTTATCACTTTTGCTTTTAACTGTTTATTTATTAGCAATACCAGCCAAACCAGGCATTATTGAAATTGTCAACGGTGTGCAAAAAATTAAAGTCCTTTTATCAGGTGATGAAAAAGTTAGTTACATCAGATCTCTTGATGGATACACACTTTTATGGAATAATGATGGTATTCTTACATATGCAACACAAGATGAGAATTATAATTTAATACCAAGCAATGTAATAGCTAATGATATTGAATTGAGAACCAATGAAGAAATTTCTTTTGTCAGTAAATTAAACAAATATTTAAGTTATTCCCAACAACAAGTTGCCTTGAAAAAACAGATTTATAGTTATAATAGCATAAAATTGAACAAAAGCTTTCCAAGTATAGGCAAACACAAATTACTTATGCTTTTAATAGATTTTCCAGATATACCAGCAAAAATTTCTAAAAGTTCATTCGAAGCATTAATGAATCAATACAAATATGGTGGAATTGGTAGTTTTAAGGATTATTACTATGATCAATCTTTTGGTCAATTAGAAATAACAACTGATGTATATGGTTGGTATACATCTAAATATACACATGATTATTATGGTAAAGAAGAAAATGGGAAACACGATTCTAAACCTTATGAATTAGTTCGCGAAGCAGTAGACGCTGCCGAAAATGCAGGTGTTGATTTTTCTCAATATGATAATAATAAAGATGGTATACTCGATGCTGTGATGGTAATTCATGCTGGCTATGGGCAAGAAGCTGGCGGCGCTCCAACAACTATTTGGTCTCATAGATGGAGCTTATCCGCTGGTGGGCTTTCTGTAACTTATGATAATACTTATATAAATGACTATGCTCTCCAACCTGAACTAAGAGGCAATTCTGGGACCAATATTACAAATATCGGCGTTATTTGTCACGAATTTGGTCACATTCTCGGACTGCCTGACTGGTACGATACAGATTACTCCACAAATGGTCAAGCTTTTGACTTAGACCAATGGGACTGTATGGCAGGTGGTTCGTGGAATAATGGTGGTAAAACTCCTGCAAACCATAATTCTTTCTCTCGCTGGTGGAAAGGTTGGATTCAGCCAACAGAACTTAAGCAAGCTGGTAATTATTCATTAAAATCTATGTCAAAATTTCCAGAATTTTATGTAATTAGATCAAATGTAAAAGGCGAATTCTTTATGTTAGAAAACCGTCAAAAAGAAATGTGGGATAGCGCCTTAGGTGGTCATGGTATGCTGATTTATCACGTAGATAGCAATTATATTGCTTCTCATTGGAATTCTAACGACATTAATGCTATTCCAGAACATCAAGGACTTGATATTGAAGAAGCTGACAACTTGAGATCTTCCAGCGATTTATCCGGCGATCCATTCCCTGGTACATCTAATAATCGTAATTTCACTGATTTTACTACTCCAAATTCTATTTTATGGAACAAATCTTATTTATCTAAACCAATTACAAATATCACTGAAAATAATAAAATTATAACTTTTGACTTCTTAGGTGGTAGTAAACCTTTGATTTTATTTAAAAACCCTGCTTTTAATGAAATAATAAAACCAAATTCACAATATAAAATCAATTTTATCACTTACAACACTACAAATATTAACCTGTATTTGAAAAATCTAAAAACTAACAAAACAATTATCGTTAACCAAAATTTAAATACTTCACTTGGCTATTTTGATTGGAACGTTCCAAACCTTCCACTTTCTACTTATGTTTTAATAGCATCTGATGCAAATGATACTACTTTACAATTTTTCTCTAATCCATTAATTATTTATGAACAACCTAAAATCTTCATTACTGAAGTTGCTGACAATCCATTTTTTAACGCCGATTATGTCGAAATATTTAACGCTGATAATAAAAGTGTTAATTTAAATTACTTCATTCTTGAAGAAAGATTTAACAAAGCTGATAATACTAACCAAAGAATTCTTAGGATAAGCTCCAGTATTCAAAAAAATCCAAAAGCGGACCTAATACTTGAACCCGGTGAATATGCTATTTTCTTAAATAATTCATTAAAAGTTACTATTGATAGCTTTAAAACATATTTTAATGTTCCTGACAACGTCGCAATATTCTCATCTAAATTTATGGCTCCAAATATTGATGGCGATGAAAGATACCAATTAAAAGATAGCCTTGGTAATATAATTGATAGATTCGGGCTTTGGACTTACACATTAAGCACAAGCTTCAGAACCGATTCAACAAAATGCTACACCAGAGCAGCTGGTTATTTGGATGGCTCATTAAAAACTAGTTGGAACATATTCGATAAATATCAGTACACATTTACACCAGGATATGAAAATATTGTCACCGCTAACGAATATAACAACGATAAAATTATTATATTAAAAAATGATTTACAACAAAACTATCCTAATCCATTTAATCCAACAACAACTATTACATTTACTTTACAACAAAATAGTTTTGTAAATATAAAAATTTTTAATATATTAGGCGAACAAATTTCTGAATTATTGAATAAAGAAATGCAAGCCGGAACTTATAATTTACAATTTAACGCCGGCAATTTATCAAGTGGAATTTACATTTGCCAATTAAAAACAAATAATTTTACAAAATCAATTAAAATGACATTATTGAAGTAAAAAACTATGAAAAAAGTAATTTTATCAATCATTCTAACAGCAGTTTTAGTATTTGCTATTCCCGGCATCCCAAAACCTGTTGTAATAACATTGCCAGATAATTCCAAAATAACAATTAGAGTTATTGGCGACGAAAACCGCCACTTCTTACGAACACTCGACGGTTATACATTGCTCTACAACGACAAGGGATTTTTGGAATATGCAATTTTAGATGAAAATGGCTTATTAAAATTATCTGGCGTAAGAGCTCACGATATCAGAAAAAGAACAAAAGCAGAAAAAAAATTCCTTAAAAAACTACCTAAGGAATTAGAGTACAAAGACAAATAATTTCAAGGCTGCCTACAACAGGCAGTCTTTTTTTTTGTGATTTTATCAATTAAAAATATTACTTAGCTCAGACAGTATAAGCTTAGCCCCTTGCGGCTTTTGTCAAGCCGCAAGGGGCAGCGGGCCGGAACGGCCCGCTAAAAATCTTTTTTTCGATACCTTATAAAGTGTAGTGCTTTCTGGCCTTAGTATTCAAATCTTTTACAAATACGTAGTAACCTATAACCTAATCTAATTTTGAAAATTTTTATATTTAATGCTATTATTTTATAATATAATTGCATTTACAATTATATCGTAAAAGCAAATATATCGGATATACAAAAATATTTTAATACTTTCATAATTTGCAACCAACTTACAAAAATTTCGTCGATTATTAAGTATGAAAAAATATAAATATTGCAAGTCATTGATATTATTCAAGATATGGTTTTTATGAATGAATATTTTTGGGCGTTAGCCCGCCCGTGCGCCGCTCGGCGCACGGGCTTTAAGCTTACACCGTCTGAGCTATATATATTTTTTCAAATTAAACTCTTAGGTTTTGTCAATTCTTCAAGTTTCATCAAATAATCGTAAGCATAAGCATTATTATCACCACACATTTCCTTTGATGGCTTAAGGCCTTTGCAAAAATCTGGATAATCATTTTTATTATGAATTTTACATAAATTATTTTCGTCTAAATTTATACATCTAACTCCTGCAGGTTTACCATTTGGCATACCAGGAAGTGGCGAATTTATTGATACTACAATACAACAAGCTGCACAACCTTTTCTGCACTCCAATTTTTCTCCTTTTACTTTTGTAAGATTATTTTATGCACCATATTTTTATTATCAGAAATAATGTTAACCAAATATATACCACTGTTAATATTTTCAGCATTAAATTCAAACTTATGCATTCCTGCACTCAAATAGCCATTATATAAAATGGCTATTTCCTGCCCTAAAATATTATAAATTTTTATAGTATAATTGTTTGCTGTAGGTGTTGTAAAAACAATATTTGTATTAGGATTGAAAGGATTTGGATAATTATACAATTCATAATTTAGCTTATTAAATATATTATGGTCATTATTTGTTAATGATAAATATTTATTCAATAAATAATAGAATTTTTCAACCGTTACAAACTCGACATCTTTTCCTATTGTGGGATCAGAATATACTTTATTATACATTTGTTCAAGCATAGTTAAATTTATATCAACATCCGAAGGATCAGTTCTTGATGAAAAATTATTATCTTGTCTTAACCGTTGATAACCACCAAACATAAAATATGGTTTAGGCTTATTTTTTAAATAGTTTATTATTCTGTTCGCAAAAACTGTAATATCATTATTACCGGAATAAGCTGGTGCATAAAAAGTTTGTACATCACCAGAACCATAAGCTGGACAATGCCCAAAGAATAAATGATTGTTATATACTTTTGATTGTTGATTTGGTAAAAGTGGTTCAAAAACAAAAGTCATTTTGGCATCGATAGAATTCTGAAAAAATGAATAATTGTTTAAATTATAATTATTACTAATACTTATGCCACGATAATTACAAGTTCCAGATCCACAATAATGTTTGTAGCCATATATAATATCGACACCATATTTTTTCATTAAATTCTTACTTTTTTCTATTGCAACATTAAAAGTTTCGCTTGGTATAACATCAGTATAAATATAACCTAATGGGCTTAAAACGGAAACAAATCCATCCTTTACAGTTTGAGTTTTATAGTAATAATATGCTAAAAATGGACAATCATCGAAAATTTGCAAATTCCATCCCCAATTAATTGGGATGCTGCCCCTTTTGTTAGAAAGCCAAGCACCAGCTTGGAATGTATTAACCCAATTACAAGCATCTCCTTCAGAACCAAGAATTATTACATAATATTTATCTTCTAGCAAAGTATCAGTTGCAGATAATTCTTTTGATTTATTGATAAATTTGAAAGTTGAATCTATAGGGAATGATGAATGAAATGACATATTAGGGACATTCGATTCGTGGAAAGAAAATCCATAAGCCGATATCCATTGCACTAATGGTTCAGGATTTATCCATCCATAAAAATGTTTAATTTTATTTGGATTTTTATTTTTCAAATATTTTAAACAATCTTCAATAATTTTAGCACGTTGCTCCGGTAATTTGGAAAAATCTAGTCCATCAGGCTCTGTTGCACCTAAATCCATCATAAACATTCTTTCTTTAACATAATAATCTGTCACTTCTCTATTTGAAATTTTGAATGGATTACAAAGCGATAGAATTTTTTCTATGCATATTTCCAATAATTTATAATACTGATATTCATTTGTATAAATATTGCTGTTCCAAATATGATGTGTCTGATTTAATTTAGCAGGGAATTTAATTTCTGCATCATTATCAAAATAGTCTTTTATAACAACACTATCCTGAATATCCAAACCAAGATTTTGTGCTTTTTTTTCAGACATAGGAATTCTATCACATAAAGCACCAATCATTGTAGCAACTTCACCTTGCCAAAGAAAAGATTGCCCGGAGAAATTTGAAAAATATTTTGTTGTATCATAAATTATTGCACCGTTAATTTTGTATTTAAATTTTCTAATTAAATTATCAATGCCATAAATAAATTCAAATGTTGCTCCACCATAATTTTTATAAGCTTCGATCCAATAATAAGAATCAGCTAAGGAAAAACTCCACGAACTTCGAATACCGATTAAATACAATCTTGATGTATCACGGTTTACAATTCCGGCAATAGTTAAAGCAGTTAATTTATCATTAGCATTTAATCCACTCCCATCAAATATGTAACATTTCAATGGAGTAGAAAAAATTTCTATTGATATTAAAATAAAAAAAATAAAAATGCGCATATCCCCCTATCCCCGCTATTGTTTTATATAATTTTAAAGACCATTATTTTGTCTTGAAGCAACAAATATAATTTCCCATTTAAATAAAAAATATCATTAATGTTTGTTAATTCACAATTAAAAGTAAAAGACCTATTTTGTAAAGTATTTGTATATTCAATATATCCATCAAAAATTGTAAAAATTTGTCCATATTTTGCAAAAAAATTCTTAATATTTTTCTGGAAATTAATTTTTCTCAAATTAGCACCATATTTATCAAAAATAAAGATTACAGAATCAGAAACCGCATACACATAATCATCAACAACAAGTTTATTAATTTTTGAAACATAAAAATCCGCATAATTTATTCCCCCAAAATCATTTACATATTTTAAATTCATAGTATATTTAATAATTCTTAATTTATTTTCATCATAAATATAGATAAATCCATCGACAGAAATTTGTAATAATTTTGGTTGACTCAAATTATAACCATAAGGCAATTTGCTTAAATCTACTTTGTTTATATAATTCAAATTTTTATCAAAAATTGTTAGAGTGTTATTATTTTTATCAATTACAAAAATATTTAAAGATGTAGCAAATATATCGGTAGGAGTATCAAAACAAGTATTACACCATCCAAAACCACCTGTTTCATTATAATAATTACCTAATGTATCTAATTGATAAACTTTATTTAATTTACTATCGATTACGTAAATATAGCCAGAATTCGAAATATAAAACTTTGATGCGCTATCAAAATTTCCAATAGTAGAAATCAATTGTAGTTCATTTCCGTATATAAAAAGTACAACGCAAAAAATATTTATAATAATTTTCATTCTAATATCGCCTATTAATATTTTAGATACTATTAAAAATAAAAAAATTTTATTAATTTAGTGAATTAAAAATAAATTAATTAGGTAAAAATGCTAAATCAAAAGAAACTATCAGAATTAATTAAAGATGAAGAAATAGACAATTTTTATTTATTAGTAAAAAAATGTGAAAGAAGATTAAATAAAAATGAAAAACCTTACTATTATTTCGAATTAGCTGACAAAACAACTTCAATTGTAGCTAATTATTGGAACAATTTTAACGATACAGAAATGTCTGAAATAAAAACCGGCGATGTTGTTTATGTTAAAGGAAAAATTATTGAATTTGCCAATGTCTTACAAATAACTATTACTAAACTTACAAAAACTGATACATATAAACCTGAAGATTTTGTAGAAAAATCCAAACGCGATTTAACAGAAATGTTAGATGAATTGAATAAATATTATCATTCGATACGAAATATTAATTTGAAGAAACTTCTTGGAAATTTAATATTCGATAATCAAGCAATATTCCAAAAATATATTATATCTCCAGCCGGGAAAGCATGGCATCATGCATATATACACGGATTACTTGAACACACTTTAGAAATTATAAAAATATGTGATTTGATTTGTAGCTTTCATAATAACATCAATCGAGATTTGTTAATTACTGGAGCAATTTTACACGACTTTGGAAAAATTTATGAAATTTCTAGCGAGCCAGGTTTTCTTTATACAGATGAAGGAAAACTCATTGGACATATTGTAATTTCCGCAATTGAAGTTGATAAAGAAATTCAAAAAATTAAAGATTTCCCAAAAGATTTAAGAGATCAAGTTATTCATTTAATACTTAGCCACCAAGGTAAATTAGAACATGCTTCACCAGTTGTGCCAAAAACAATTGAAGCTATTACATTATACCACGCTGATGAATTAAGTGCGAAAGTTAATGCATACAAACAAGCAATAGAAAACAATATAATTACAAATAATTGGACTAAAAATATTCCTTTAGCTGGAACAGATTTATATTATTCAGATTCGATTTATACATATTCTGAAAATGAAAATAATAGAGAAAATAATTATCCAAAAGATAACAAGACTGAAACCCTAGACACTTTATTTTAAAATAAATGATTTCACAAAATAAAATAGATGAAATATTAGCCCGTGCTGATTTAGTAGATATTGCTTCAGAATATGTTAAATTAAAAAAAGCATCTACAAGTTATATTGGTTTATGCCCATTTCATCATGAAAAAACACCTTCTTTCCATATAAGTCGCCAAAAACAACTTTATCATTGTTTTGGCTGCGGTGCATCAGGGAATGTTATAACTTTTATTAAAAATATCAAAAATGTTACTTTTTACGAAGCGCTAAAAGAATTAGCAAACCGATATAATATTGAACTTGAAGAAACTAACTTACTGCCAAAATATCAAAAAAATAAAGAACTTTTTCAAATTAACGAAATAGCCTTAACTTTCTTCAAAAAAAATTTATTCTCTCCTAATGGTAACACTGCTTTAAATTATTTAATGAATAGAAAATTAACGCAAGAAACTCTTGTGTTATTTAAAATAGGTTTTGCTCCTGAAGGATGGGATAATTTAAAAAATGAATTATTAAGAAATGGAGTAGACTTAAAACTAGCTCATAATCTTGGACTTTTGAGCTACAACGAAGAAAAGAAAAGCTATTACGACAAATATCGAAATAGAATAATTTTTCCAATAGTGTCTTTGAGTGGCCAAGTTATCGGATTTGGCGGAAGAACAATTTCAAATAATTCCAACGAAGCTAAATATATCAATTCTGCAGAATCAGATATTTATCATAAAAGAAAAACACTTTTTGGACTTTACCATTCTCAAAATTCCATCAAGGAAATGGATAGAGCAATATTGGTTGAAGGATATATTGATTACCTTACACTATTCCAACACGGTATAACAAATGTAATTGCATCTTCAGGTACCGCATTAACAGATGATCAAGTCAGCTTGATTTCACGTTTCACTAAAAATATTTATATTGTCTATGATGCAGATACTGCTGGGCAAAAAGCAACTGATAGAAGTATTGAAATATTTTTACAACAAGGTTTTAATATTCATATTGTTACTCTTCCTGATGACGAAGATCCTGATACATTTATTATTAAATATGGTAAAACTAAATTCCGAGAACTATTGGATAATAGTGAAAATTTTATAGACTATAAATATCGTACTATGATTAACGACCCAAATAATGTATTTCAACAAAAAGATGCGGTAGTTTCTATCATTAACTTAATCTCTAAAATCGAAGATCCGATTTTACAAAATTTATACCTAAAAAATTTGAGTAAAAAATTCAATTTAAATTATAATTTGCTACAAAAAGAACTTGAAAAAAATAACATTTCAAAAAATACAGAACCTAAAACTACAAGTGATTACGATACTCCAACTTATTCACAAGGTAATTATTTAAATTTTGAAAAAGAATTATTGTCTGTACTTTTACAATTTGATAAATCATCAAAAGAATACATTCTTCGAAATATTGACTTAAATTTTTTTACAACACCCGAGACAATTGCAATAGCAGAAATTTTATTCAGCGATGAAAATATAACATCTGTAGCCTATATATATGAACTCTTAGAAGATGATAATGCGAAGAAAATCCTTATAGAGCTATCAGAAAAAAATACATTTAACGATAAAAATCAACTTTGGCTATATACTTTTAATCTCATAAAAAAAATACAAATAATAAAAATTTCAGAAGATATAAATGATTTGAAAAATTCAGGCAATATAAATGAAAGTATTATTTTGACAATACAAAAATTACTTAAAGAAAAGAAAAATTTAGAAAATCAAATATTCGATCCCAAAAACTTTTTAACAGTAGAAGGAGAATAAAAATTATGCATACATTTAACTTACGAGTTTTTGAAATTAATACAAGAATTTGGTTAAGAAGATTTGATACTGCCAAGAAAAAAGCTAAACTTTTAGATGTACCTAATGAATACTGGAAAAATTTAGTTGACTTAGGTTTTCAGGCAGTTTGGTTAATGGGAATATGGAAAACCTTACCTGAATATGTAAATGAATTTTGTATGAAAGAGTATTTAATTGACGAATATACAAAAGCTTTAAACGATTGGACTGAAAATGATGTAATAGGCTCACCTTACGCAATAGATAAATATGAATTTGACCCATCAATTACTTCAGCAAAAGATTTCTTGAAATTCAAAGAAAAATTAAATACTCTTGGCTTGTTGGTTATATTAGATTTTATTCCTAATCATTTTCACGCATATTCATCTGTTGTTAGAGAACATCCTGAAATATTTTTACAAGGTAACGAAAATTTATTAAATTCTGACAAACATACTTATTATAAATTCAATAACCATATACTTGCTCATGGTAGAGATCCTTTTTTCCCTGCGTGGGAAGATACTGCGCAATTAAATTATTTCAATCCCGATACTCGTAAATTTATGATATCTCAACTAGAACATATTAGTAAATTTTCAGATGGTGTTCGTTGTGATATGGCAATGTTAATTGTTAACAATATTTTTTATAATACATGGACAGGGGCTATTAAACTTCAAAATTATACCATACCTCAAAAAGAATTTTGGCAAGAAGCCATTGAAAAAATAAAATCTGAAATTCCAAATTTCATTTTTATCGCTGAAGTATATTGGAATCTTGAATGGGATTTACAACAAATGGGATTTGATTATACTTATGATAAAATTTTATTAGATAGATTGCAATATGATGATGCCAAAGGAGTTAGAGACCATTTAAAAGCTGAATATGACTATCAAGTTAGATCTTTAAGATATATTGAAAATCATGATGAAATAAGAAGTATTATTAAATTTGGGCACAACAAAGCAAAAGCCGCTGCTGCAATAATAACAACAACTATTGGCGGACAACTTATATTTGATGGACAAATTGAAGGTAAAAGGACAAGACTCCCTATTCAACTAGGGAGAGAACCTTATGAACAAATTGATTTAGAAATTAAAAATTTTTATGAGAAACTTTTACATATTACACATGATGAAACTATACTTTATGGAGATTTTAAATTACTAGAAGCAGAATCAATAGGTTATAATGATTTTACTAACATAAATATTATTTCTTATATATGGTCATATAATGAACACTATTTTTGGGTCATAATTAACTACTCAGATATTCCATCTAGAGCTAGAATAAAAACTAATCTACATACTGATTATTCAAATGTTATACTAAATGATCTTTTTAATGATAAAACTTATACTCGTGACGCAAATGAAATAAAAGATATTGGGTTATATGTTGAATTAAAACCATATGGTATGCACCTCTTTAAAGTATAATTAATATATAATTCACATGCACTTAACAACTAAAGTTTATTTTTAGAAAAAAGATTTTTTTTAATGAAATCAATTTTCAGAAAACACTTAAATAAACTGCTACTATTCATACTAAAAATAAGTACAATAGTTGAGAATCAATTTAATATATTTATTTTAAGTCTATTTAATGATAAGGATCTGATTACCAAATCAGAAAAATTTACTTCACATATCTATACATTAGATCATTCAATTCAAGATATGATTCATAAAATTTTAGTTCGTAATCAGGTTTATGGAATGTATTTAAGATTTTTAAATTCATGTACTAATTTACTTACTAATATCAGATCCTATTATGAAAATACTAATAAATTACTATCTCTATCTTCCGAAATACCACTTCCATTAGAGGTTTCTCATTATCAATATTTATATGATCATCTTCAGAAAATCTCTACTCAGTCCACAATAATATTCAGTTCTATACAGCGACAGAATACAAAAAATCTAATTAATATTGTTTTATCAACAAACGAACTTATTGAAGATAACATAAGAAATAAGGAACTTACTCTATCCTCATTGTCTAGGACAGAGAAACATCAATATACAGATATTATAATTAACATTTTTGATTTATTAGAAAAGCAAGTAATTATTTTAGGAAAATTAGCAGAAATTATAACATTCATTCTTGAAGGTAATATAGATATATTCCCTCAAAAAGTAAATGGGAATGGTGAAAATATAGATATTGAAGATATCCATATTGAAGTACTAAATAGTCAGTTTAAGATTGATGAAAAATCTGAAATGATTATTATTGAAATGAGTAAACTATTAAGCCAATTCAGATAATCATTTTCTAACTAATTCTAGAATTGTTTTAAAGTCTTCCGGCAATTCCGAATCAAATTTTATAAATTTTTCGGTTGCTGGATGAATAAAACCAAGAGTTTTTGCATGCAAAGCTTGCCTTTTCATAATTTCTAACAAATTATCAACTCTACTTTTAATTTTGGGGAAATTGCTTCCATAAACTATTTTTCTGCCACCGTAAGTTTCGTCACCAAAAATTGGATGATTGATTGAATTCAAATGGACTCTAATTTGATGTGTTCTCCCTGTTTCAAGTTTCAATTTTACAAGAGATAAAAATTCAAATTCTTCCATTATTTCATAATGTGTAATCGCATGTTTTCCTTCATTTGGATTATCTGTAACTGTAAATACTTTTCTATCTTTTTTGCTACGTGTAATATTGCGAATTATTGTCCCTTTTTTTTCTTTGAATATTCCCCAAGCTATTGCCCAATATTCTCTTTCTATAGTATGTTGCGCAAATTGGATTGCAAGCTTATGATGAGTACCTTGATCTTTAGCAATTAAAAGCAGTCCTGAAGTATCTTTATCTATTCTGTGAA
The DNA here is from genome assembly GCA_035379625.1 of Ignavibacteriales bacterium. Lineage (GTDB taxonomy): Bacteria > Bacteroidota > Ignavibacteria > Ignavibacteriales > DAOSCP01 > DAOSCP01. The sequence continues at coordinate 30,074 of DAOSVM010000015.1, forward strand.
CAATTCCAGGGCGTGTTTTGTCATAAAATTCATCATTTTCAACATCATTTAAATGGTAAAGCAAAGCATTAACTAATGTACCAGTATAATTACCAAAAGCAGGATGTACTACCATTCCAGCAGGTTTATCAACAATTGCTAAATATTCATCCTCATATACGATTTTAATTGGAATATTTTCTGGTTCAGGATTCTCCGGATGTGGTGTTACTGGTATCTTAATAATAATTTGATCATTTGGGCAGACTTTATAATTTTTATCAATAATATTTCCATTGACCGTAATACAGTTAGCTTCAATTAACTGTTGTATACGATTTCTTGAAGCATTCTCCACGCAATTAGCTAAATATTTATCGATTCTTTCTCTACGTTGACCAGGTTGTACTTTAATATCCCAAATTTTTTCAGTTATTATGTTAGTCATTTTTTGTGATTACTTGATTGGATTTTTCTTCTTTTGTGGAGCTAAAGATAAGCATCAAAATAACTCCAATTGTAACAGCAGAATCGGCAATATTAAAAATTGGGAAATAGTCATAATAAGTTCCAAATAATTTAATATCTGGAATATCAACCATTATAAAATCAATAACTTTTCCTTTTAAAAAAGAATCATAGCCAAATAAAACGCCATAAAAAACTCTATCGATTAAATTGCCTATAGCACCTGCAAGAATAAGAACAAAAGGGAGATTATGAGCTATTTTTTCGTTGCGGTGTTTATAGAGGAAAAATATCAAATATGCAGCAATTATCATAGTTAAAAGTGATAACATAATTTTCATACTTCCAACAGAAATACCAAAAGCAATACCGGGATTTTCAATGTATGTTAGCATGAAATAATGTTTTAATATTGGAACTTGCTGACCATATTCTAAATTATGTTTAATAAGCAATTTAGTCAGTTGATCAATAAAGACAATAATTGCTGGGATTATTACTAAATAATATTTCTTTATAAATTTCATAGATCCAAATACATTAAAAAGACACGGGCAAGCCGTGTCTAAATTATTAAATAATTATTTTTTCTTTTGTTGTTGCTCTTTAACCTGAACGCAGAGCTGAGTATGTGGTACTGCTCTAAGTCTTTCTTTAGGGATTAAAGGACATGTTGGGCAAAGATTTTTTGGTTCATCAATACATTCGATACATAAACCGTAAGTGCCAGCATCAATTCGAGCCAAAGCTTCATCTAGGTATTGCAAAAATTTTGTTTCTCTTTGAGCCCAAAGATAAAGTTTTTCTCTTTCCATGGCATCAGTCCCCTGATCAGCCATGTGCAAAGCGTATGGAGAATTTTCGTTGATATACTCCCCAGTTGTAGGATCCATCATCTGCTCTCTGAAAAGCTCAAGCTGTTTGATAATTTCTTGTTTCTTTTCCAATATAATTTGTCTAAATTCATCTAATTCTTCTGTTGGATAACCTTTAACAACTTTTTTTTCAGGGATTGGTTGATTATTTAATTCTTCGTTTGTTTTCTTCGGTCTTGGCATTTTAACTCCAGATAAAAGTTAAATTTTACTAATTCCAATAATGGTTTCATTACCGTTAATATCTTCCTTTATTCCATTAGGAATTTCATTTCCAGGGACAAAGCTAATAGAATTAGCTAAAGTTTCGCTTGCAATATAATCCGAAAATTTGTTAATTGCAAATTTTATTGTATCATTTGCATAGTATAAAATACTAATTTTATCAGTAACTTCAAAATTAGAATCTTTTCTTAAATTTTGAATTCTATTTATAAACTCACGAGCATTACCTTCAGCTATCAATTCTTCAGTCAATTGTGTATCAATTGCAACGGTAATTCCATTATCAGATTCAACTAACCAGCCTTCAATACTTGAGTTCACTATTTCGACTTCTTCCTTAGTCAGTGTAATTACTTGATCATCAACTTTAACATCAATTTTGTTATTTTTTTCTAATTCAACAATCTGTTCTCTTGTAAATTCTTTGATTATATTGGTTAATGCTTTTACATACTTTCCGTATTTAGGACCGATAGCCTTAAAGTTTGGTTTAGCAGATTTTACAACTATATCGGAGTTTTCATCAAGTATATCAAGATTTTTAATATTAACTTCATCAAGAATTACAGATTTCATTTCTAAGAGCGCTTCTCTATTATTTTTATCAACAGCAACCAAAATTTTGTTTAATGGTTGTCTTACTTTTAAATTATTTTTAGCTCTCATTGATCTTGTCAAATATACAACTTTTTGGGCAATATCCATTTTATTTTCTAACTCAAGGTCTCTATATTTTACTTCTGGATAATAAGTTAGATGCACAGATTCGTAATTTTCTTTTTTAGTTATATTATTCAAATTTTGATAAATATAATCAGCAATAAAAGGAGTAAAAGGTGATGTAAGTTTAGCAACAACGTTCAAGCATTCATATAAAGTTTGATATGCACTTAATTTATTATCGTTCATTTCTGACTTCCAGAATCTTCTTCTAGAACGTCTTACATACCAGTTAGATAGATGATCTATTGTAAAATCAACTAATAATCTTGCAGCTTTTGTTGGATCATAAGCATCCATATATTTTTGATATTCTTCTACAACAGAATATAATTTAGAAATAATCCATCTATCTATTTCTGGACGATTTTCATAAGGTATATCTTGTTGTGAATAATCGAATTTATCTATATTTGCATAAAGAGCAAAGAAATTGTATGTATTAACTAATGTACCAAAATATTTTCTTTGTACTTCAACAATACCTTCTTCATCAAATAAAGTTGGTCTCCATGGAGGACTATTGATAATCAAATACAATCTAGTAGCATCAGCACCGTATTTGTCAAATAAATTAAACGGATCTACAGTATTGCCACGAGATTTTGACATTTTATTGCCATTTTTATCCAAAATCAATTCATTAACAAGAACATTTTTATATGCAATATTATCAAAAACCATAGTAGCAATAGCATGAAGCGTATAGAACCAACCACGAGTTTGATCTATACCTTCACAAATGAAATCAGCTGGAAAGCTTTTTTCAAATAATTCTTTATTTTCAAATGGATAATGTAACTGAGCAAATGGCATTGAACCAGAATCGTACCAAACATCTATCAATTCAGGTGTTCTTGAATAGATTTTTCCATTCTTTTCAAATTTAACTTCGTCAATAAATGGTTTATGCAAATCAATTTCTTCTTTTGGTAAATCTTTTACATATACACGTTTGCCTTCTTTTTCAACAAATCCATTTCCAAGCTCTTCAATACTTCCAACAGCGAACATATCGGAACCATCTTCGCTTATCCAAATTGGTAGTGGAGTAGCCCAAAATCTATCTCTTGAAAGAGCCCAATCTTTGTTATCTTCCAACCAATTGCCAAAACGTCCAGCACCTACTTCTGGTGGTGCCCAATTGATAGTTTTATTCAATTGTACCATTTTATCTGCAACAGATGTAGTTTTGATAAACCAACTTTCTCTTGCATAATAAATCACAGGGACATTATCATAACGCCAACTGAAAGGATACGAGTGAACAATAGTTTCTTTTTTGTATAAAAGGTGTCTTTCTTTTAATTTTTTAATTATTCCTTCATCAGCATCTTTTACAAAAAGGCCTGCAAAATCTGTCACTTCATCTGTAAATGTGCCACCACGTGTAACAGGTTGCAACATTGGTAGATTGTATTTTTTGGAAACATCATAGTCATCTTGTCCAAATGCTGGTGCAATATGAACAATACCAGAACCATCTTCTGTACTTACAAAATCACCTAAAATTACAAAATGAGCTTTTTTATTAGGCTTTACATAATCAAATAATTGTTCGTATTCGTGATATTCTAAAGATTTACCTTTAAATTCTTCAACTATTTGATATTCTTGAGAAATTACAGATAATCTTTCTTTTGCAAGAATAACATAATCGTCGCCAAGTTTTATTTTTACATAATCGATATCTGGCCCTACGCAAAGAGCAACGTTGGAAATCAATGTCCAAGGTGTTGTAGTCCAAACAAGGAAATACAAATTTTCTTCTTGTTTAGATTTGAAAAATACATAAACTGATGGATCTTTAGTTTCTTTATATCCAAGTGCTAATTCGTGTGAAGAAAGAACTGTTTGAGATTTAGGGCATTGTGGTACAATTTTATAGTCTTTGTAAATAAGACCTTTATCAAAAAGTACTTTTAAGGACCACCAAACAGATTCGATGTATTCATTTGTACAAGTAATATAGGCATCTTCAAGATTAATCCAGTAGCCCATTCTTTCAGTCATTTTTTCCCAAAGATCTTTATATTCCCAAACGGAATCGCGGCAAGCTTTATTATATTTTGCTACACCAAATTCAGGAATTTCGCTTTTATTTTTAATACCTAATTTTTTTTCTACTTCAATTTCAACAGGTAGGCCGTGTGTATCCCAGCCAGCTTTTCTATGAATTCTATAGCCGTGTAATGTTTTATATCTGCAAACGAGATCTTTTAAAGTACGAGCCATTACGTGATGAATACCAGGTCTGCCGTTTGCTGTAGGTGGACCTTCATAAAAAGTAAAAGGTTTATTATCGTCCCTTGTTTCAATACTTTTTTCGAAAATTTGATTTTCTTTCCAAAATTTTAGTATTTCATTTTCAATTTCAGAATAATTTAATTTTTCAGGAAATTGTTTATACATGACACCTTCTCAACTTTTTTTTAATTTAGCTAATAAATATAAGTATTTTTATATAAAAAACATAAAATTTTTTATTTATCTATTTGATTACAAATTAGTTACATTAAAAATCATAACCTAAAGAGAAATAATATTTAGGTGATGAAAAATGATTTTGATAATATCCCCAACCAGCATCAAATCTTACTAAAAATCCTAACAAAATCATTCTTGTTCCAAAACCTGTTCCAAGTAATAAATCTTTGGTTATTGTATTTCCACTTGGTGATTTTGTAAACAATTGTAACTCCTTATTGTAATTCCAAGCAGCACCCATATCGACAAACATAACACCAAGAAAATTTCTAAAAAGTAATGGAAGCCCTCTAGTTGCTACAATACCTAATAATGGAAATCTATACTCAAGATTTAACAAACTGTATTTGTATCCAATTTTTTCAGCATAATCGAAACCTCGTAATGGCAAGGCTGGTGTTAAAAAAGCAAAGTCACTAGCATTTTCTATAGGCACAGGATTATTAGAAAATACTCTATTTATCCAATTTTCTGTACCACCAATAAAAAATCTTTGTGGATTTTTTCCAGATGAAAAACCACCGGAAAGCCTTATTACAAACGAATTATCATACCAAAATCTTATATAATGTCTAAAATCAAAGACAAATGAAAAGAAGCTTAAACTGTCTTTTTTAGCAATAGAAGGCTGACCAAATGCTGTTAGATTATATCTTGTTCCTTCAATTGGTGATGTGTAACCGTAAAGAGTATTATCGTGTACAAAACTTATTGATGGTAATGTATATGTAATTTTTTCAATTGGAATATCGATATAATCTAAATTTTCTGCAGATACATTCAAAATACTAAATCCAAAATCGAAACGGTAAAATTTACTCAAAGGATAACTAGCATTAACTCCACCGCCGTAATTTCTAAATCGATAAAGTTCATAATCACCACGATGTTTATCAAGATAAGCAAACCTGGCAGTATGGAAAGCTTCAATCCCATAATCCAAACGATTTTTTAAGTTATAATAAGCTATACCATAATCACTATTTTTTAAATCAAGTTGTAAGCTTGTTGTTACAATAATTCTGTGGTCACCAAGCATATCGGAAAATGCAAGTAAAGTTGAGCCCATTAATCCATAAAATGTTGAGTATCCAGCGTTTGCATATACAATATCAGGTGTAAAATTAACTTTATATTTTTTTATCAAATAATTTCCTTGGTCATCTAAATTATTTAGTGGATTAAAAACTGAATTGCTAACAATATTTGTATCTAAAATTGCCCTTTTATATTCTGGAATTGAATCCGTCTGAATTTCGTGCTGTCCTGTTACAAAAATGAATTTATTGTTTTCATTCTTTTTTTCAATCTCTTGTTGATTATTATTAGTTTCTGCAACAGTCTTTATCGAAGTTGTGTCATTAAATTCAAATAATTTACCTTTGACATATAAAGTTGGTTCAATATTTTCAAATTTTGGTAAATTTAATGGATTATTTATAATAAAAATGTTATAAGCACCCTGATACATTGCAGTAAATACCAATTTTTTATTATCTTTAGAAATGGATATCTGATACAATCCATTCAAAGAATTGGTGATTGCATATTCTTTGTTTTCTAAAGGTTGTCCAATGATAATTTTTCGATAAATATTGTTTATTCCGTTTTTATCTGAAATATATAATATTTCATTACCATTGTTTAAAAAGATTGGAGAATATTCATCTGCATCAGCTGTATTTGTAATTCTGGAAATCTTTTTATTATTCAAATCGTAAAGGTAAATATCTTTTTGATAAAAATTATGGTTTTTTATGTTAAATGTATCTGGAACAGAACTTAAATAATCACCTCTATCAGAAGTAAAAATGATATAACGAGAATATGGATCCCAAGATGGATCAGCATCTGTAAAAATATCATTAGTCAAGTTAATTACATTTTCGTTTTCAATATCATAAATATAAATATCTGATTGAGAAGGTGTTGAACCAACAAAAGCTATTTTTTTACTATCAGGCGACCAAGAAACAGTACTAATGTTATCCATTTTAATGGGCAATTTTTTTATTTCATCGTTTTCAACATTTGCAATATAAATGACATCATATCCGGCAGATGAAGCAGAAAATGCGATATTTTTACCATCAGGTGACCAAGTAAGCCCTGGCGTTAATATATTTAAGTCTTCAAAATCGTTAGTTGTATTACCTTTTAAAATTCTTTTTATAATTTTACCATCAGTTGCATTCATCAAATAAATGCTAAAGAAAATATCTTTATTTGTGATAAATGCAATTTTATCACCTTGTGGTGAAATTGCTGGGCTAGTATTGTAAAAGCCGCCATCTTTTTTATGATCTGTTAGTTTTTTAGCAAATTCGTCAGGATCTTTTCTGTTAGCTATATCAGGATAATACATTTTTTTTAACTCTTTACGCCATTTTTCATTAAATTCTTCAAAATTAAGGCCTAAAGTTAACTTAAAAGCTGTTTCCAATTTACCTGTACTTCTTGCTTTATTAGTAATTTCAGCTATTTTTTCAGAACCATATTTTTTATCTATATAATATAAAACTGCTTGCCCACCACGATACGCAAAATAATCATTTAATTCCGTTAATTGTGGCATAAATTCATTAATCAATGCATCTCTAACGAACATATCTGTATTTTTATCCCACTTTAACGATTGATATTCAGCCATTCCTTCTATAAACCAAAGTGGCAAATCGAAATTTAAATTTTTTGAAATTATATTTTGTATAGAGCCTCCAAAAAACATATCATTCATTACAGCGTGAGTAAGCTCGTGATGAAGTACATGCCTAAATTTTGCATAATCTCCTTCGTAAGGTATAACAACTCTATTTTTAAACAATTCTGTGAATCCGCCAATTCCTTCGCTTATTTCTTCATCTATAGTATTTGTTTCTTGGAAGTCATTAAATGAATTTGTTAATATTATTGTAATTCTATTTAATATGCTATACTTTAAGCTATTTTGTAAACTATCCAAAGCTTTTTCTGCAAATTTAGATGCAAAATCTGCTATTTTTACCCCTTCTTTTGTAAAATAAATATCAAAATGTTTTGTTTGTATGTAAAACCATTCGTAATTTTTATATTGTACTTTATTTTTACCAAATTGCGAAAATCCAACTAAAGGTATAATAAATAATAGAATTAACACTTTAATATTTTTCATAAATTCCTCTTTTATAGAAATTTGAGTATATTTAGATGGAAAATTTAGGATACTTGTTTAATGGAAAAAATAAAGATAATAAAAAATAATGAGATTATCAAAGCCCCTACATCTCACGATAAAAATATTATTAAAAATGTCATTTTAAGTAAAGGTGAAATTTCATCAATATTACAATTTGCGTTTACAATCTTCAAGAAAGGTGATAGAATTGAAATTCACTCACATTTTGATGCGTATGAAGTTTTTTATATCGAATACGGTCAGATTAAATTACTAACAGATGAAAACATTATAATTTTAGGAAGTGGTGATAGTTTTATAGTACCGCCACGAAATAATCATGGGCTCGAAATTTTAAATGATACTAAAATTATTTATTTTTTAACAAAATAAAAATATATATGGCTCAGACGGTATAAGCTTAGCCCCTTGCAGCTTGTAGCAAGCTGCAAGGGGCAGCGGGCCGGAACGGCCCGCTAAAATTCTTTTCTTTATCACCTTACAATGTGTAGTGCTAATGAGCCTTAATATTCAAATCTTTTCAAATGCGTGGCATCTTACAAATGATGTTATTATTTATAATAAAATTGTATTTGCAAATATATTATTAAAAATCACTAATATATCGTATATACAATTATATTGCATATACAAATATATTTTTAAGAAAAAGTGAATATATCGAAAATACAATTATATTGAAATTCCGAAAATATTTTAATACTTTTCAAATTTGGTATTACTTTGGAAATTTTCAATCAATAGTTATTTAGTAGATACATAAATGTTGTATATCGTTAATATTATGTAAGATATGGTATAATTAGTGAAATATATATTTGGGCTTTAGCCCGCCCGTGCACCTTCGTGCGCACGGGCTATATGCTTACACTGTCTGAGCTAATGAAGATTTTTTAAAAAAAAGGAAGGCTGCCCTTACGGACAGCCTTAGATGTTTTATTGTTTAAGTAGTGTTTCCATTTCATCCATAAGTTCATTCATTCTATTGATTACTGCTTTTATAGTTTTAGGATCATTCATATCCACGCCGAGATCTTTTAAAACGTCAATAGGATATTTGGAGCTTCCAGCTTTAAGGAATTTTTCGATGTAATTTTGAAGTACTGTTGGACCCTCTTTTTTATATTTTTCCATAATAGCAAGTGAAGCAGCGTAGCTTGTTGCATATTGGTAAACGTAGAAGTTATAGTAAAAATGAGGAACTCTTGCCCAAGTGTAAGCTTCTTCTTCGTCAACCACCATTTCAGGGCCCCATTGTTGTTGGTAGATATCTTTATACATTTTAGTTAAATCGTCAGCGGTTAGAGGTTGCCCTTCTTCTGTGGCTTTATAAAATTTGTGTTCAAAATCAGCGAAAGCTGTTTGTCTGAAGAATGTTGCGCAAATTCCGGTTATGGCTTTTTCAATAAGGGCTAATTTTTCTTCTTTAGTTTTTGCATTTTTAATTAAGTAGTCTTGTAAAAGTGCTTCATTTAATGTTGATGCAACTTCTGCTAAGAAGATAGAATAATTGGCATATTGATATGGTTGATAGAGGCCGGTATAATATGAATGCATATTGTGGCCCATTTCGTGAGCGAAAGTGAATACATCGTTTAGTGTACCGTTCCAATTTAATAGTACGTAAGGTTCTTGTTTGTAGGTTGTACCAGATGAATAAGCTCCGCTACGTTTAGCTTTTGTTTCGTAGACATCGATTCTTCGATGATCGAATGCTAATTGCAAATTTTTCATATAATCTTCGCCGAAAGGTTTTAAAGCTTCTTTTACAATTTCAACTGCTCTATCGTAGGTATAATCTTCTTTAACGGATGGGAAAAGAGTAACGTAGTTATCATATGGATGATATTCGTCTACTTTAAGTAAATTTTTTCTAATTTTTACCCAACGATGTACAACGTTTGCATTATTTTTACAAGTATTAACTAAATTATCGTACACAGATTCAGGAATGTTATTTTGGAATAATGATGCGTATCTAGCAGAGGGATATTTTCTTATTTTTGCGTCTGAAATGTTTGCTTTAGCGTTACCAAGTAATAAAGTAGCTAATGTATTTTTATATTGCATAAATGGGATATAGAAATTTTTATAGAAACGAATTCTATAATCTCTGTTTGTAGATGCCATAGCAGCGCCATAGCGACCTTGAGAAATTTTTATATCTTGGCCGTTTTCATCTTTTATAATTGGGAATTCAAGCTCTGCGTCAACAAATGTGTTAAAAGCTTCATAAGGAACGGAAAATACAGGTTGAGCTTGAGCAACAATTATTTCTTTATCTGTTGTCAATACGTGTGGTTGAAATCTTAAAATATTATCGAAATATTTTTTGTAATCAAGTAATTTTGGTTCTTCTTTATAAAATTGTTCAAGTTTCTCTTTTTTTAATGAAGTTAATTCTGGTGACCAGAAAGCAGTAATTTCAGATAATTTATTTCTAAGATCTCTAAGTTTATTGCTCATTGCAATGTATTTGGAATTGGTAAGATCTAAATCACGGCTTAAGGAAGAATAAAGAGATAATTTATCTAATTTAGTGCCCATTTCTTCATCAAATTTCAAGGCTTTATAAAGTTCTTTTGCAGATTTAGTAAGTTTTCCTTCGAAATTTTTATATTTACTCATGTTGTTTGTTATAAATTCAAAATCTTTTTCCCAATCTGCATCTGATTTGTAGATAAGAGTTAAATCCCATTTGTATTTTTCGGCAATTTGCTCTCTTGTAGGTAAATCTTGCACAGTTTGCGCCATAATTCCTCCAACAATTAAGAAGAAAAGAATTGTTAATAATTTGATTAATTTCATCGTGAACCTCTAATTTAATTATAATAATTTTGACTTGAAATTAGAGTTTAAAGTTACGATTTTTTTTTAAAAACTTAAAAAAAAGCTGGCGTAAGCCAGCTTTTTTTAGATTAAATATTATCATCGCTATCATCAGAAATTTGAACATTTTCAGCAAGTCCAGAATTTTCAGCATCATCTAAATCTTGTACATTGTCTTCAACTAATTTCATATCATCATTTATATCATCACTTAAATCTTGAATTCTAGAAGCAGCTCTAGCTCTTTGTAATTCATATTCGTTAGCTTTATGAGTTTGTAAAATAATATCTTTATATTTCTTTAATCCTGTACCAGCAGGAATTAGATTACCCATTTGCACGTTTTCTTTTAAGCCAACCATATGGTCAATTTTACCTTTAATAGCAGCGTCAGTAAGAACTTTTGTAGTTTCCTGGAATGAAGCAGCAGATAGGAAACTTTCAGTAGTTAAAGCTGCATTGGTAATACCGAGCAATACATTTTCAAATTGAGCAGGTCTAGCTTCGCGAACGACTAATTCTGGTTGACCTTTAGCTCTTAATTCAGCATTAGTTTCTTTCAATCTTAGCGAGTTAATGATGTAACCTTTTTTCAATTTAGAAGTACTTGGATCAATAACATAGAATAATCTATGCATTTTTTGGTTTTCAGCAAGAACAACTTGGCTATCGACAAGGTCTTCTTCAATAAATTTAGTATCGCCAGCGTTTTTAATTCTAACCTTACGTAACATTTGACGAACGATAACTTCTATATGTTTATCATTGATTTTTACACCTTGCAAGCGGTAAACTTCCTGAATTTCATTAACGAGGTAATCTTGTACATCATTAATACCTTTGATTCTCAAGATATCATGTGGATTGATTGGACCATCAGTAATTTTTTCACCAGCTGCAATTTCGTCACCTTCTTGTACAAGAATATGTTTACCGTAAGGAATAGAATAAACCCTTTGGTCAAGACCATCTTGAGCAACCACAATAATTTCTCTACTACCTTTTTTACGAGCACCAAATTTAACAGTACCGTCAATTTCAGAAATAATAGCAGCATCATGAGGAGCACGAGCTTCAAATAATTCGGTAACTCTTGGGAGACCACCAGTAATATCTCTTGTTTTAGCAGAAGATTTAGAAATTTTAGCTAAAACAGTACCAGCTTGAATTTCTTCACCATCTTCAACAGTTAAAATTGCTCTAAATGGGATGTTATAAACTTTTTTATTACCTTCAGCATCAATAATTGCAATACTTGGAGTTAAGTTTTTATCTTTAACATCCATTACAATTTTTTGAACGTGTCCTGTTTGTTCGTCAGTTTGACTTTGAACTGTAACACCAGGTATCATATCTTCAAATTTAACAGTACCAGCGTATTCAGAAATAATTAAAGAATTATAAGGATCTTGAGTATAGAGAGTTGATTCTCTTGTAACTTTTTGACCTTCATTAACAATTAATTCAGCACCGTAAGGAACCTCAATACGTTTATTTTGAGTACCATCAGGATTTAAGATAATAATAGCGCCTCTTCTACCAACAACAACTTTAACAGGTTTTCCAAAATAGTCTTTTCTTTCAACAAATCTTAGTTTATCAAATTCAATAGTACCTTCAACAGGAGCTTTCACTTCCGATTGCTTAGCAATACGCTGTGAAGTACCCCCCATGTGGAAAGTACGCAAAGTCAACTGAGTACCTGGTTCACCAATAGATTGAGCCGCTACAATACCAACAGATTCACCAATATTTACAAGTTTACCAGTTGTTAAGTTTGTACCATAACATTTAGCGCAAACCCCATGTTTAGCTTCGCAAGTAAGAACAGTACGAATATAAACCTTATCAATACCTGCATTATCTATTTTTTCTGCTGCATCTTCTGTAATAGTATCGCCCATTGCAACAATAATTTCATCAGTTGCTGGGTCGTAGATATCCTCTTGGGCAACACGACCAATAATTCTTTCAGCAAGATTTTGTCTTTCAGCAGAGCCATCACGCACGGCATAAACATCAAGACCTCTTACAGTTCCGCAGTCTTCTTGAGTAACAATCACATCTTGAGCTACATCAACAAGCCTTCTTGTTAAGTAACCAGCATCAGCTGTTTTCAAAGCTGTATCGGCAAGACCTTTACGAGCACCGTGAGTTGAGATAAAGTACTCAAGAACAGAAAGTCCTTCTTTAAAGTTAGAAATAATTGGATTTTCTATAATTTCGCCGGTTTGACCACTAAGCGATTTTTGTGGTTTTTGCATCAACCCTCTCATAGCGCCTAACTGCTTAACCTGATCTTTAGAACCTCTCGCACCGGAGTCAACCATCATAAATAATGGGTTGAAACCATCATCAATTTTTTGTAATTGTTGATTCAATACTTCTGCAAGGTTATTTGTTGTATGTGTCCAAATGTCAATAACTTTATTATAACGTTCGCTATCTGTAATTAAACCTTGCTCATATTCATCCATAATTTGAGAAATTTGTTTATTAGCTTTTTCAATAATTTCAGTTTTTTCTTTAGGGATAACAACATCGCTAAAGCTAATTGATATACCACCTTTCATTGAATGCTTATAACCTAAATCCTTCATATCATCAAGGAATTTAGCTGTTTTGACATGCCCTAATTTAACGAACATCTGATAAATAATACCGCTAAATTCTTTTTTCACAAGAACTTTATTAATATATCCAAATTCAGGAGGTACAATTTGGTTAAAAATAACTCTACCAACGCTTGTTTCCATTAACTGTCCATTATACATAACTTTAATTTTTGCATGTAAATCGACAGCTTCATTATTATATGCAACAATAACTTCATCAAAAGATGAGAAAATCATACCTTCGCCTTTAGCACCAGGTCTGATTTTTGTCAAGTAGTAAATACCCAAAATGATATCTTGAGTAGGAACAACAATAGGGTTACCATTTTGTGGAGATAAAATATTATGACTACTTAACATCAAAATCATAGCTTCTAGTTGTGCCTCATAAGAAAGTGGCACGTGAACAGCCATCTGGTCACCGTCAAAGTCAGCGTTGAAAGCTGTACAAACCATAGGATGTAGACGAATGGCCTTTTCATCTATTAGAACTGGTTGAAATGCTTGAATACCTAATCTGTGCAATGTAGGAGCACGGTTTAACAAAACTGGATGTCCTTCAACAACATTTTCCAATATTTCCCATACAACTGGATCTTTTCTTTTTACTAATTTCTTAGCGCTTTTTACCGTTTTGCAAACGCCTCTTTCAATCAATCTGCGGATAACAAAAGGAGTAAACAACTCAATTGCCATATCTTTTGGCAAACCACACTGATGGAGTTTTAATTCAGGGCCAACAACAATAACAGAACGACCTGAATAGTCAACTCTTTTACCTAAAAGGTTTTGTCTGAAACGACCTTGTTTACCTTTAAGCATATCAGAAAGAGATTTCAAAGCTCTGTTATTTTCTGTACTTACAGCATTAGCACGTCTTGAATTATCCAACAAAGCATCAACAGCTTCTTGCAACATTCTCTTTTCATTTTTCAAAATCACTTCTGGAGCTTTGATTTCCAACAATTTTTTCAAACGATTATTACGCATTATAACTCTGCGGTATAAATCGTTCAAATCTGAAGAAGCAAATCTTCCACCATCGAGTGGAACGAGTGGTCTTAATTCTGGTGGTATAACTGGAATAACAGAAAGAACCATCCACTCTGGTTTATTGAAAATTTTATTACTTTCAGCTCTAAAAGCTTCAATAATTCTTAATCTTTTTAAAATTTCATTTTTCTTCTTAAGTGGTGATGTTTCTTCATCAGCTTGTTCTTTTAATGTAGCAATTAAATTATTAACATCTGTTTGGCGTAATAATTCTCTAATAGCATCACCACCAATTTTTACAACAAATTTATCTGGATGGTCATTTGGTAATAAATCATTTCCTGGATGTGAAAGAACAATATTTTGGTATTGCTCATCTGTTAATAAATCTAATCTATTAAGACCAGTTTTACCAGGATTAATAACAACATAAGATTCATAGTAAATAATTTTACCAAGATCTTTATTTGAAATACCAAGTATAGCACCTATTTTGGATGGTGTAGATTTAAAATACCATATATGCACAACAGGAACAGCTAAAGAAATGTGCCCCATTCTTTCGCGACGAACAGATTTTTGTGTAACTTCAACACCGCACTTATCACACACAATACCTTTATATTTCACTCTTTTATATTTACCACAGCTACATTCCCAATCCTTTACCGGACCAAATATTTTTTCGCAAAAGAGACCATCTCTTTCTGGTTTAAATGTTCTATAATTGATAGTTTCTGGTTTTGTAACTTCGCCATGAGACCATGATAAAATATCATCTGGGCTGGCTAAGCTAATTGATATATTTGATATATTTGTTATTGCTTCTTCTAAAAATGTAGGCATATTTCCACCTAAAATTGATTTCGTAATTATTATTTCTCTTCAACATTTATTTTTATGTTCAAGCAAAGACCCATGAGCTCTTTCAATAACACTTTGAAAGCTTCTGGGATATTTGGATCAGGAATATTATCACCTTTTACAATTGCCTCATAAGATTTTGCACGACCGATAATATCATCAGATTTAATTGTTAAAATCTCTTGTAAGATATGAGATGCACCATAAGCTTCAAGTGCCCAAACTTCCATTTCTCCAAATCTTTGCCCACCAAATTGAGCTTTACCACCAAGAGGCTGTAAAGTAATAAGTGAATAATGACCTATAGAACGTGCGTGGATCTTATCATCAACCATGTGATTAAGTTTCATCATGTAAATATATCCACAGAATACTTTTTGATCCATTTTTTCGCCTGTTCTACCATCATAAAGTGTTACTTTACTGCTTTCTGGTAAGCCAGCTTTTCTCATCCATTCTGAAACATCTTCATTACTTGCGCCATCAAAAATAGGTGTAGCAAATTTTACTCCTAATTTCTTACCAGCCCAACCTAAGGCAGTTTCGAACAACTGACCAACGTTCATACGTGATGGCACACCCAGCGGATTCAATATTATATCTACAGGAGTACCATCTTCCAAATATGGCATATCTTCTTGTGGTACAATTTTAGAAACTACACCTTTGTTACCGTGACGACCTGCCATTTTGTCGCCCACCTGAATTTTACGTTTTTTAGCTATATATACTTTAGCTAATTGTAAAATTCCAGGTTGTAACTCTTCACCTGATTGAATTTTTATCTTTTCTTTTTCATAATTATTTTCAATATCTGCCAAATATGAAAGATATGCTCTTCCTAAATTCAAGAATTTTTGATTTAATTCTGCATCTTCTAACCAATCTTTACGAAAATCTAATTTTTCCAAATGTTCTAAATTACTTAAAGTATCTGCAGTAATTTTTGTTCCGCTTTTTATTGCTACAGAACCATCAGTATAATAAGCACCTATAACTTTATTACCTACCAAAATTTTATTAGCGAGCTCAATAAACTTTTGTTTAGCATCCGCTAATTGTTTGCCATATGCTTTATCCAAAGCATCTAATTTATGTTTTTCAGCTTTTTTATATTCTGGTGACTCTCTTCTTTTCTTTGAGAATAATCTTGATTTTACAACCACACCTTTCAGACCTGGTGCAGCATATTTTGAAGCATCTTTAATATTTCCAGCTTTTTCGCCAAAAATTGCTCTTAAAAGTTTTTCTTGTGGTGTCGGTTCAGATTCCCCTTTTGGTGTAACTTTACCAATTAAAATATCACCTTCCCTTACTTCAGCCCCTTTTCTAATGATACCATTTTCATCAAGATCTTTTGTAGAAACATCACTTATATTAGGGATATCTTTTGTAAATTCTTCTCCACCGCGTTTTGTAGCACGTACATCAAGCTGAACTTCTTCAATGTGTATTGATGTAAAAATATCTTCTTTTACTACTCTTTCATTCAAAATGATAGCATCCTCAAAATTGTAACCTCTCCATGGCATAAATGCTACTAGCACATTTCTACCAAGTGCTAATTCACCGTGATCTGTTGACTGACCATCTGCTATTGCTTGCCCTTTAGTAACTCTTTCACCTTTTTTGACAAGCGGTCTTTGATTTATCGATGTTTCTTGGTTTGTACCAATAAATATCAATAATTTATATGTTTTTTTGTTATCATTAAACAATGAATACTCATCTAAAGCTTCATCATATCTAATTATAATTTGTTCTGCATCA
The DNA here is from genome assembly GCA_035379625.1 of Ignavibacteriales bacterium. GTDB lineage: Bacteria > Bacteroidota > Ignavibacteria > Ignavibacteriales > DAOSCP01 > DAOSCP01. Next base: position 47,074 of record DAOSVM010000015.1, read on the forward strand.
ACGTAATCAACTACACCGTCGCCTTCTGCAACAATAACAGTCCTACTATCTATAGCAATTTTCTTTTCCAAACCTGTACCTACAAGTGGAGCTTCTGGATTCAATAGAGGTACTGCCTGACGTTGCATGTTAGAACCCATCAACGCACGGTTAGCATCATCATGCTCTAAGAATGGAATTAAAGCAGCCCCAGCACTTACTATCTGTTGTGGTGCAACATCCATATAATCTGCATGGTCTGGTGATATAACTATATATTCACCTTTCTTACGACATTGTATTCTTTCTTCTAAAATCTTACCAGTCTTTTTATCATAATTTATTGTTGATTGCGCTATTGTATAATTATCTTCTTGATCTGCTGCAATATATTCTACTTTATCTGTAACTTTTCCTTTTTCAATAACACGATATGGAGTTTCAATAAATCCGTAGCTATTTACACGCAAATAAATTGTTAATGATGAAATAAGACCAATATTTGGACCTTCAGGTGTCTCAATCGGACACAATCTTCCGTAGTGCGAATGATGTACGTCACGTGCTTCAAATCCGGCTCTATCACGTGATAAACCACCAGGCCCCAACGCTGATACTCTTCTCTTATGAGTTAACTCAGCCAATGGATTTGTTTGATCCATAAACTGAGACAATTGGTTTGTTCCAAAGAATGAATTTATAACAGATGTAATTGTTCTCGAATTTACTAATTCTTGTGGTTGGAAATTTTCACTATCACGCATATTCAGTTTATCGCGGATAGTTCTAGCCATTCTTGCTAACGCACTATTATATTGCGCTGCTAATTGTTCGCCTACGGTTCTAACTCTTCTATTACCTAAATGATCAATATCATCTACTTCAAATGCGCCATCACTTAAATCAATTAACAACTTCATTATCGTAACTATATCTTCATTTGTTAGAACAGTCTTATCAATTGGAATATCCAATCCCAATCTTTTATTCATTCTAAATCTTCCTACTTCGCCTAAATCATAACGTCTCGGGTCAAAAAATAACTTATCTAATAAACCTTGTGCAGTTTCAATATCTGGTGCTTCACCAGTCCTTAATTGTCTGTAAATATGGAATAATGCGTCCTCTCTACTAAACGCTGTATCTTTTCTTAAAGTATTTATGATTAAATTTCTTTCAAAATTTATATCTGCTTTGTATAATAATATTTCATCAACACCGTTATCAAATAAAATATCCAATATTTTATCATCTATAACTGAATCTTTAGCAACAATGATTTCACCTGTTGATGGATTAAAAATATCTTCTGCAATTCTTCTATTTAATAATTGTTCATCATCCAACTCTCTTGAACTAACTTTTTCAACTAAACCAAAAAGATTTAAAATATCTTCATCGTTACTGTAACCCAACGCACGTAATAATGTTGTTGATAAAAATTTCTTCTTTCTATCAACATAAACCAAAATACAATTATTTATATCTGTTACAAATTCTACCCATGAACCTTTAAACGGTACTATTTTCGCGCCATAAAGTGGTGTACCATTAGCATGTACTGCCTGAGAATATACTACACCAGGGGATCTATGCAATTGATTAACAATAACTCTTTGCGCACCATTTATTATAAATGCCCCTTTTGGTGTCATAAATGGCATATTGCCCAAGAAAACTTCTTTTTCTACAGAGTTAATAAATTCCCCAGTAATTTCATCTTTTTGAGATAATCTCAATTTTGCTTTTAATGGAACTGTATAAGAAAGACCCCTTTCTTCACATTCTTGCATTGTGTATCTAGGTTTATCAACATAATATTCAACAAAATCTAATCTTAAAGTTTCTTTGGTATCTGTTATTGGGAAGTTCTGTAAAAATACAGCTTGTAAGCCTTTATTTTCTCTTTTTTCAGGTGGTACATTTAATTGCAAAAACTCTTCAAAAGCTTCTTTTTGAATGTTCAATAGATCGGGAGGAGTTACTATTGAAGATATTTTTGAGAACGATATTCTTTCAGTGGTCACCAAGGCGCCTCCTAATTTATATTTATCACTTTTTTAAACAAAAAAAGAAATATAAATTTCCAGTTGTAATTTTTCAACAACCAGATAATTTATATTTCTTATCAATATGTGTAGTTTATTTTAATTATTTAACTTCTACAGTAGCACCAGCTTCTTCTAATTTTTTCTTTACGTTTTCAGCATCTTCTTTAGAAATACCTTCTTTTACAGGTTTTGGAGCTGCATCTACTAAGTCTTTAGCTTCTTTTAAGCCTAAACCTGTTAATTCTCTAACTACTTTAATAACGTTAATTTTATTTGCACCAGCTGAAGCTAAGATAACATCAAATTCTGTTTTTTCTTCAGCAGCTGGAGCAGCAGCAGCAGCTGGACCTGCCATTACTACTGGAGCAGCAGCGGCAGCACTTACACCGAATTCTTCTTCTAATGCTTTTTTAAGTTCTGTAGCTTCTACTAATGTAAGAGCTTTAATTTCTTCTACTAATTTTTGAATTTTTTCTGACATTTTATAACTCCTTACTTTTTCTTTTTTTGTTAATTTTTATTATGCTGCTTTTTTCTTTTCGATCTCGCCTATAACTACTGCTAACTCTCTTATTACAGCATTTATTGCTCCGTATATTCCTTGAGCTGGAGCGTTTATGCTGCCAACAACAGATGCCATAAGTTCTTTTCTTCCTGGTATACTTGTAAGCATATCGAGAGATTTTTTATCATATATTTTACCCTCAATTGCACAAGCTTTTAATGAGAACTTATCATTTTTGCTATAATATTCTTTAATTATTTTAGCAGCAGCGGCAATATTTTCTCCAGTAAAAGCAACACCTGTCATACCTTTTAACAAAGGCTTCAACTCTTCTAAATTTGTCCAGCCTAGTTCCTCAAGTGCTTTTACAATTAAAGTATTTTTAAATACTTTATAGGTAATATTTTCCTTGCGGAACTCTCTTCTCAATTTGCTTATATCCTCAACATTTACACCTGCGTAGTCTATAAAATAAACCGCATTGCTATTGGATACAAGCTCTTTGATTTGTGCAATCTGTTCAGCTTTTTGAGTTCTATTCATATTACCCTGCTTAATTATTTGTTATTTTGTAAAATTAGAAGCATTTATTTTACGTAATAGCTCGCTCTTTTATCACTATGCTATATCTTCTTTTGCAACTTTTAATCCAGGACCCATTGTAGAAGATACAAACACAGATTTTACATATTGACCTTTTGCTGATGTTGGTTTCAACTTAATTATTGTACTAATCAATGTCTTAGCATTTTCAACTAATTTCTCAGTTTCAAAATTTAATTTCCCAACACCTGCATGGATAATTCCTGTTTTATCAACACGGAATTCAATTTTACCAGCTTTAACATCTTTTACTGCTTTTACAACATCTGTTGTAACTGTTCCACTTTTTGGATTAGGCATTAATCCTTTTGGACCCAACATTTTACCAATTTTTCCTAATTCAGCCATTGTATCTGGAGTTGCAACAATCACATCCATTTCAAACCAACCGCCTTTAATCTTTTCAATATACTCTTCAAAACCTGCCCAATCTGCACCAGCGTCCAAAGCTTTTTGAATATTTTCACCCTTTGTAATCACCAATACTTTTCTTGTTTTACCTGTTCCGTGAGGTAAAACTACAGAACCTCTAATCATTTGATCTGCATGTCTTGGGTCTACGCCTAATCTCATTGCAACTTCAAGTGTTTCAACAAATTTTACTTTTGAATTTGTTTTCAATATATCTATCGCTTCTTGCAAACGATATTCTTTTTTTGTATCAACACTTGCTTTAATAGCTTTTATTCTCTTTGACACTTTCATTTTCTTTACCACATAGATTATTTTTTAATAAAATTAACCTTCAACTGTAACGCCCATACTTCTAGCTGTACCAGCTATCATACTCATTGCTGCTTCAATATCATTTGCATTCAAATCAGGCATTTTTAGTTCTGCAATTTCTCTAATTTGTTCTTTCGTTATTTTACCAACCTTTGTCTTGTTCGGTGTTGAAGAACCTTTATCTAGTTTTATTGCCTTTTTAATTAATTCAGCAGCAGGTGGAGTTTTTGTAACAAATGTAAATGATTTATCTGAATAAACTGTAATAACTACCGGAATAATCATTCCAGCCTTATCTTGAGTTCTTGCATTAAACTGCTTGCAGAACTCCATAATATTAACACCTCTCTGACCTAATGCAGGACCTACTGGAGGTGATGGATTAGCTTTTCCACCGGGGATTTGTAATTTTATAAACCCGACAATTTTCTTTGCCATATCTTTACCCTAATAATTTTATTTTGCTAATTCAGCTTGTGTAAATTCTATTTCTACTGGCGTCTTTCTTCCAAATATAGACACCATTACTTTCATTTTCATTTTTTCATCATTAACTTCTTGAACAGTACCAGTAAAATTCTGAAATGGTCCACTTGTAATTGTTACGCTATCTCCAACCTTAAATATCGATTCAACTTTCTCTACTGGCGAACCATCATCAACTTTTGCCATAATTCTCTTAACTTCATCCGGCATCAATGGTACTGGCGTATATTTATTAGCCCCTAAAAAACCCATTACAGACGGAGTATTTAAAATAAAATCTTTAACCTGTGCGTCAATATTTCCTTGAATCAAAATATACCCAGGCAAAATCTTCTTACTTTTAACTCTTTTTTTACCTTCTTTAACTTCAAAAACTTTTTCAGCAGGGATTATAATTTTTTGAATTTTTGCAGCAAGAGCTTCATTTCGTTTCAATTCTGCTTCAATATACAACTTAACTTTATTCTCATGAGATGCAAACGTTCTTACAACATACCATTTGAAATCTTCCATCACCAAACCACCTAACTATTTAAATATTTGCTTAAATAACGAAGAAATACCCATATCTACAACATAAGTAAAAATCGCGAAAATTATTCCTAAAACAATAACAATCTTAGTAGATTCTTTAAGCTCATCTTGTGAAGGCCAGGAAACTTTTTTCATTTCCTTAATTACATCATTAACCCATTTTACTATTTTTTCTTTCATATTTCACCCTTTTGTGCACGGCAGGAGGGAGTCGAACCCCCAGCCTGCGGTTTTGGAGACCGCTGCTCTGCCAATTGAGCTACTGCCGTATGGAATTATTTCGTTTCTCTATGAACTGTTCTTTTATTATCCCATGGGCAATATTTTTTATACTCTACTCTATTTGGATGCAATCTTTTATTCTTTGTAGTAGTATAATTTCTTCTTTTACATTCTGTACATTCTAATGTGATAATCTCTCTCATTTTGTACCTCTTATTTTAGAGCTGATGACCGGGATTGAACCGGTGACCTCATCCTTACCAAGGATGTGCTCTACCAACTGAGCTACATCAGCCGATTCAATTTTTTCATTTAACATTTATACATAAAAAAAGAGCGGGAGACGAGACTCGAACTCGCGACCAACAGCTTGGAAGGCTGTGACTCTACCAACTGAGTTACTCCCGCATTGCAACATGTTTTTGGTGTGGGTAGCGAGGGATTCGAACCCCCTAAGGCGTAAGCCAACGGATTTACAGTCCGCCCCGGCTCTCCAACTCCGGCGTCTACCCAGATTTTGAAATTTTGAAACACTAATATAATATTTTAAATTTTAATTTGCAAATATTTTTTTTCTTTTTGAATATTTTTTTGAGCATACAAATTTAATAATTTCATTCCTATTTTCCAAATTATTTCTTTTCTTAAAATCTGTTTATCCTTAGCTCAGACGGTGTAAGCATTAAGCCCGTGCGCCTTGTGGCGCACGGGCAGGCTAACGCAAAAAAAAATCACACTAATCCCCACAACAATATTATTATCAACCACTTACAACATTTATATTTTTAGACTAAGTAAAATATTTATAAATAATTTTACTTAGGTTGCAAATTTAAAGTCATATAATATTTTCGTATATACTATACATTTGTATTTACAATATAAATGTACTTTTTAAAAATATATTCGCATCTACAATATAATTAATGCTACGATATATTTCCTATTTTGTAAAATATATTTACCAATACAATAATATTGTATATACGATATTTAATTTTACAGATAATATATTGCACTTACGATATAATTC
>DAOSVM010000016.1:0-52205 GCA_035379625.1 Ignavibacteriales bacterium
GAATCTTTAACACCTGCATCACGTTTAAATAGGGATTCGATTAAGTCTCCTATTTGACCGAATACTCCAATTACAATTCCCATTATTAATGCTTGTCTAAAAGTGATAAAATCTAACAAATATTTTTGTAGAATAACCATAGCTATTATTGCAGAAATTAAACCGGCGATTGATCCTTCCCATGACTTTTTCGGGCTAACTCTTGGGAAAATTTTATGTTTCCCTATTTTAATACCAACAAAATAAGCTGCACTATCGCATGTCCATATGCTAACAATTATTCCTAAAATTAAATATGCACCATTATAATAAAAGATTTTATCATATTCTCTTAAATAAATCAATGAACTTAGAAATATTGGTATATAAAGAATACCAAGATAAGTTATACCTAAATTTATAATTGCAGAATTTTTATCTCTAAAAAGTTCAATTAAAGATGTTAAAAGTATACTTAATAATAATAGTATTTGAAAATCAATAAACGAAAAATATACATTCCAAATAAACAACAAGCCCAAAATTAGACTAACATTAACTTGAGGATAAGAGTTCTTATTTTTTGAGAAAGTTAAAAATTCATATAATGCAATGCTAGAGACAGCTGAAATAAAAATTAGAAAATATATTTTACCAAATAATATTGTTAAAATAATCAAAGGTATTGCTACTATAGAAACAATAATCCTGGTCAACATATTATTAAGTGCCAATTTTCCTCCATAAAAAACATTATTAAAGTTTTAAAGGTAAGTATTTTTCGAGGAATATAAAATTTAGTTACCCAAAATTTTAACAACTGGCGCTCTTTCACCATCTATTTTTTTTAAATTTTCATAGGGATTATTTTGCAATTTTAAAAACCTAAAACCGTATAATATTGGTTTCTTTTTAGTGTTATTTTTATTATAATCTATTTTTTCATCATATATTTTAATTCCATTGGCTACTACTTCTGATAATTTATCAATTCTTACTTGAGGCTCTGTTGAATTAATAACATATACTGTATCATTTTCTTTGATAATTATTCCAGTATGTCCCACATAAGTTGAAGCATCATCACCAAAACCTCTTACATAATTTACAAAATCACCTGTATTTAAATAACTTATTACAGAATCCACATATTTTAAAGGAATATATTTCCATTCGAATGTTATTGGTTGAATATTTTGACCTATGTTATATCTTTTGAAAAAATTTGCTTTATTAATTGTTGTTTTTATTGTTTTAGTGAATTTTTGTGGTATATCATCCATAAAATCTTTCACAAGCCAAGAATTATTGTTATCCCAGTCATATTCAGTAAAATGATTTCGTGTTAAAAATGATATTTCTCCATCTTTATATCTAATTCTTTGTAAATAAGCATAAAATTGTTTCCAATTTTTAGCTAATGCCATAGAATATGTATGTTCACAAAATACAACACAATCACTCTTTTCTAATGTAAAAGTTGGTTGCGTTCCTAAAATATCAGTTGGATATAACCCGCCTACATGTACATCAGGATAAACTTCAACTGGAAATTCCCCAAGAAGGTAAATTTTATATGGCTGACCTAAATTCTTTTTAGCAATTATTTTTATTCTTTGTGATAAGTTAGGTTCATATCGTGATAAATATTTTAAATATGCGTCAACTTCCTGAGCTTTCATCTTATAAATTGGTTTTTCAATTAAAGCAATCAAACTATCTTGAGTGATTTTTAATTCATCTGCAATTTTTATTTGCAAGCTATCTAATTTAATAGTTAACTCTTTTTCTTCTTGATGTGAAAATTTTTGCACTGTAGAACAACCAATTATAAACAACAATACAAGAAAAAATAACTTTTTCATTTTTTTACCTTTAATTTTTAAGTTTAAATTTTTAAATTAAAAAAAAATTAAATTAAAAAAAAATAATTTCATATGAAAAGAATTCTAGTTTTTAATGAGCAAAAAATTGCTATAGAAATTGTTTATGATAATGTTATCTTAAAAAATATTAATTTTGTTTCTTATGATAATCATCATTTCGATTATGATGCTTTAAATGATTTTGAAAAAAAGGTCTACGATGAACTATTTGAATACTTAGAAGGACAAAGAAAAAATTTTACAATTCCAATTGAGATTAAAGGGACAAATTTTCAAAAAAAAGTTTACAATGAATTATTAAAAATACCTTACGGTGAGGTAGTATCTTATCAGGATATTGCAATTAAATTAGGTGATAAAAAATATTCAAGAGCTGTTGGAAATGCTCTTAATAAAAATAAATTACCAATAATTATACCGTGCCATCGTGTTATCAATAAGAATAGGAATTTAGGTGGTTATGCAGGTGGCATTGAATTGAAAAAATATTTATTAACAATTGAAAAGGTTCGAAGAAATGTCTGAAAATTTAGTAGCACAAAAGACTTTTAGAGCTTATCAAGAATCATTAAAAATTAGTAATACACAACAAAAAAATGATTTTTTAAAATATTTAGCTTCTTTTATAGATGCCAACCGCCAATTTATATTGGACCAAAATAGTATTGATATAAAAAACGCCGAAAAAAATAATATTTCAAAATCTGTAATAGATAGAATTTTATTAAACGATAGTAGGATTGATAATATAATTTCTTCAATAGATACAATAATTAATTTACCTGATCCTATTGGAAATATTGAAAATCTTTCAACCAGACCACAGGGCTTTAAGGTTGGGAAAATGAGAACACCAATTGGTGTAATTTTTATGATTTATGAAGCCAGGCCAAATGTGACAATTGATGCTACAACTTTAATTGTAAAATCAGGAAATGCTGCAATATTACGTGGTGGAAGTGATGCTTATTATTCTAATTTGAGCTTTATGCAACAAATTAGAATGGCATTATTAAAAAGTAAACTACCAGAAAATTTAATAACCTATTTAGAAGCAACTGATTATACCGTTGTTGATGAACTACTCAAAGATGATAAGAATATTCAACTTGTAATTCCAAGAGGTGGAGAAAGCTTAATAAGGAGTGTCGTTGAAAAATCCAGAATTCCTGTTTTGAAACATTACAAAGGTGTTTGTCATATTTATGTTAGCAAATATGCTGATTTTAATAAAGCTACTAAAATAATCATAAATAGTAAAGTTCAAAGGCCTTCTGTATGTAACGCATTAGAAACTTTACTGATTGATCAAACTATAGCTAAAGATTTTTTACCACATATTGTTAAAGAATTGAAGAAATATAATGTTGATATTAAGGGATGTCAGAAATCAAAAAAAATTGTTAGTGACTTAAAATTAGCCTCCGAAGATGATTGGTACACCGAATATTTAAGTTTAACATTATCAATAAAAATAGTTAAAGATTTTGATGATGCTGTTAATCATATAAATAAATATAGTTCTGGACATACAGAATCTATCATAACTGAAAATTATTATGAAGGTGAACAATTCTTAAAAGTTATCGATTCATCATCTGTTATGGTAAATGCTTCTACAAGATTAGCTGATGGTGGAGTTTATGGCTTGGGCGCAGAAATTGGAATTGCAACTGATAAACTTCACGCTCGCGGCCCTATGGGATTAGAAGAACTAACAACTTATAAATGGATTGTTATTGGAAACGGACACATTAGAGAATAAATAATTAATCTTCTATTTCAATTTTATTTAATATTTCTTTCAATTTCAGCATTTCTTCTTTGGTCAGAGTAATACCTTTAGACATTTTGGAGTGGGTTTCATCCCAGTCCCTAATATCATATTTAGGTTCATTATCATTCCAACTAACAAGATTTAGTTCTTTTTTCCATTTTTTAGTGTCATCGGATAAGATTCCGAGTTTTTTTATAATTTTGTAATTTATTTCCATAATATTTCATATTTCATTATTTTTAAATATACAAATTTAATTTAATAAAAATAATGACAAATCAAAATATCACAGCAATAATTTTTATTATAAGTTATATTGGAATTATTTTTACAAGTTTGCCAAAAGTTAAAATTGATCGTCCATCATCAGCTTTTTTTGGTGTTGTAGCTTTATTAGCTTTTGGAATTATTGACTTTGAAAAAGCAGTTGACTTTATTGATTATAATACTATTGCTTTGCTTTTGGGGATGATGATTATAATTTCGGTTCTTGAATTGGACGGTTTTTTTACTTTATTAGTTGATAAAATTTTAACTTTTTCTAAAACACCTTTCAATTTGCTATTTTTAATTACTTTCACTACAGGAATAGCATCTGCATTCTTAGTTAACGATGCAGTTGTTTTATTATTTACTCCTATTATTATTAAAGTTGCGAATGAATTAGATGTCGATCCTAAACCTTTTTTATTAGCTGAAATATTTTCATCGAATATTGGCAGCGCAATGACGATTACTGGTAATCCACAGAATATGCTAGTAGGTCTTAGATCAGGCATAACATTTGGAAATTTTTTATTACTAATGTTTCCGATATCGATTATTGGAATGTTTTTCATAGTCTATTTTATAAGATTTTATTACAAAAATATAGATTGGAAAGAAAAGTTTCAAAATAGGCATATATCCACTGTTAAAGCAAGCTTTACAAGATCAATAAGTATTTTTACTCTGGTAATAATTTTATTTTTTACAGGCCATTTAATTAATTTTAATATTCCAATGGTTGCATTAATTGGAGCAACATTGATATTACTTTTTGGCGAGGTTAAACCTTCGTTAATTATCAAAGAAGTTGATTGGGTTTTATTAGTTTTTTTTGCTTCACTTTTTATAATAGTTCACACGGTTGAAGAACAAGGATTGTTAAGTTTTATAATAGATAATTATAAATTTAAGCCAGATTATCAGTCAATTTTTACAATTCATAGTTTATCTTTATTTTTATCTCAAATTTTGAGTAATGTACCTTATTGTTTATTAATGTTTCCGCTATTGAAATCAAATAATAATCCAATACTTTGGCTTTCGTTAGCTTCAAGTTCAACTTTAGCAGGTAATGCAACAATAATAGGTGCTATGGCAAATCTAATAGTTATTGAAAGTGCTGATAGATACGGTGTTAAGATAAATTTCAAGGAATTTTTTCTTCCTGGTATGATTATTACAGCTTTATCTTATATAGTTTCATTGAGCGTATTTTATTTTTACTTACTTTATAATATTTTATGATTTAAGTAAGTATATTTTTTAATTTAAACAATATTTAGCTCAGACGGTGTAAGCATAAAGCCCGTGCGCCGAGCGGCGCACGGGCGGGCTAACGCCTAAAAATTATTCTTATTATGCCCCTTATCTACAATATTATCTACCACTTACAATATATATTTTTTTTTCACAAATAATAATTGACGAAAGTTTATAATTAGGTTGATAATTTTAAATCTCATATAATATATTCGTATATCAGATATAATTGTATTTACGATATATTAGCAATTTTTCAAAAATATATTTGTATTTACAATATATTTGTATTAACGATATAATTACAATTTTTTGAAAATATATTTGTTTTTACAATATAATTGTATAATCTATATATTTGTAATTACGATATATCATAATTCACAACCTTTGCTCCCCAACAATACTGTAAATAGGATTTTAATCCTCTTTGTAAGTGGCTATTAGAAAAATTTTTAGCGGGCCGTTCCGGCCCGCTGCCCCTTGCAGCTTTCATCAAGCTGCAAAGGGCTTAAGCTTACACTGTCTGAGCCCAGAGATAAAAAAAAGCTCCCTTTTGAAGAGAGCTTTGTTGTATAATTTTTAATTATATTTTATTTAACAAAATAAGAGAGTAATACACCTGCGGCAATTGCTGTGCCAATTACTCCTGCTACATTTGGTCCCATAGCGTGCATAATTAAGTAATTTTGAGGATTTTCTTCTTGAGCAACGTTATGAGAAACTCTTGCAGCCATTGGGACAGCTGAAACACCAGCAGACCCGATTAAAGGATTAATTTTACCTTTTGAAAGTTTACACATAATTTTACCTAATATAAGGCCTCCAACAGTTGAAAAACCGAAAGCAAAAACACCAAGAACAATGATTTTTATTGTTTTGGCTTGAAGAAACTTGTCAGCTGTCATCGTAAGACCTACTGAAACACCTAAGAAAAAGGTTATAATATTTATCAATTCATTTTGAGCCATATTGCTAAGTCGATCAACAACACCACTTTCTCTAAGTAAATTTCCACCCATTAACATTGCAAGCAATGGCGCAACTGGTGGAACAACTAATGTTCCTATTAAAATAACTATTATAGGAAAAATAATTTTTATATTTTTGGAAACCTGCTTAGGTGGCTCCATAACTACCATTCTTTCTTCTTTGGTAGTAAGGAGCTTCATTAATGGAGGTTGAATTAAAGGAATAAGAGCCATATAAGAATAAGCAGCAACAGCAATAGGACCCAAAAGATGAGGAGCAAGCTTAAGTGTTAGAAATATTGCTGTAGGTCCATCGGCGCCACCTATAATACCAATGGAAGAAGCTTCTTTTAAGTCGAAACCTAATAATACAGCCATAAACAAAGCAGCAAAAACACCAAATTGAGCAGCAGCACCTAATAAAAATGTTTTAGGATTTGCTAATAAAGGCCCGAAATCTGTCATTGCACCAATACCTAAAAATATGAGAGGAGGAAATATTTCAAGCCTGATTCCATATGATATGTAATGGAAAAGTCCTCCAATAAAATCATTTGCTTTAGAAGGTTCACTTAACAACCCATTCATAGGTAAATTAGTTAAAAATGCACCTAATGCAATTGGCAAAAGTAGTAATGGTTCAAAATCTTTTTTTATAGCCAGATACATCAAAACAAAAGAGATTAATATCATTAAAATCTGGCCCGAAGTAAAGGCACCAAAACCTGTGCCATTTAAAAATCTTTGAAAAACTTCTAACATAATTTCACCAGCTATTTATAAGTTACTAAAGGTTGTCCTGCTTCTATTCTATCACCTTGTTTTACATTAATAGATTCAATTTCTCCATCATATTTTGAAGCAATGTTTGTTTTCATTTTCATAGCTTCAACAACAACTAAAGTATCGTTAACTTTAACAGTATCGCCAGGTTTTACACAAACTTCAACTACTACACCATTAAGTGGTGAAAGCATTGTTTTACCCGAAAGAGCTTCTTGAATTGTTTCAAGTTGTGATTTCCCTGCTGGAGCAGGAGCTGGGATTTCATGGTGTTCTCTTTTTAAACTTGTACTTACATTTTGAGAATGGAAATAAGGATCATTTTGTTCATCATCTTCAAGAAGTTCAACTTCAACATCATAGACTTTACCATCAACTTTAATTCTTAGTTTTTTCATTTATCACCTCAATTATTTTCTTTTAACAATGTTATGACTTAATAATGTACTTCTACCAGATGTAACCCAAGATTTAGGTTTCTGGCTAATATATTTAACTTTTTTAATTACGAACTTATTTTTGTAGTTTACAGAAATAGCAGCAGCGATTACAGCGATAAGTTCGCGATAATCATCTCTAGATAATTTTGCATTTTCAATAACAATATCTTCTTCTGTATAAGTTGGTCTTGGTGTTTTTGATAAATAATAGTCCAATTTTTGTAAAAGCCAAATGACAAATGAGAAAAAAATTAAAACTAAAAATACAATTGTCATACCTACAATCATTAAATACAAAGCTTCAATGACAGAAGGCAAGATATTTTTAAAATAATCCATAAAAGCTCCAATTATAGTGGAATTAATCCATGTTTTTTCTGAGGTCTCAATTCACGTTTAGTAGTACATGATTCAAGAGCTATTGAAATATAATTTCTAGTAAATTTAGGTTCAATAACAGCATCCACCATACCTTTTTTAGCTGCTTGATAAGGTGTAGCAAACTCGTTTCTATATTCTTCAATCAATTCTTTTCTTTTTTGAGTAGGATCAGCAGCTTTTTGGATTTCTTTTTTATACAAAACGGATACAGCGCCTTCAGCTCCCATTACAGCAATTTCAGCGGTTGGCCAAGCAGCCACTCTATCGGCACCAAGACTTTTAGCACACATAGCTAAATATGCACCACCGTATGCTTTACGTGTTATAACAGTAATCTTTGGTACAGTTGCAGCAGAATAAGCAAATAGCATTTTGGCGCCATGTCTGATAATTCCGCCATATTCTTGTTCAATACCTGGCATAAACCCTGGTGTATCTGTAAATGTAATGATTGGAATATTAAAAGCATTACAAAAGCGAATAAATCTGGCAGCTTTATCTGAACTATCAATATCTAAGCAACCAGCTAAGTAATTAGGCTGATTAGCAACAACGCCAACTGATCTACCATTCAATCTAGCAAAAGCAATAATTATATTTTGTGCAAAATCTTTTTGCACTTCTAAAATACTATCTTTATCAAATACTCTTTCTAATAAAATTCGCATATCATAAGGAATAGTTGGATCATCAGGCAAAAGAGTATTTAAGAATTCATCCTCAACTAATTCTAATTCTTCTTTAGGTTCATATGGTGGATCTTCAGTATTATTATTAGGGATATAAGATAATAATTTTTTACAAATTTCGATTGCTTCTTCGTCATTTTCAGCAACAAAATGTATATTACCGCTTTTTGTAGCGTGAGCAATAGCACCGCCTAATTCTTCAACATCAATTTCTCTTCCAGTAACTTCTTTTATAACATCAGGGCCAGTGATAAACATTTTACCACTTCCTTTGACCATAATAATAAAATCCATTAAAGCAGGTGAATAGGCTGCACCACCTGCACAAGGGCCGGAAATAATAGCAATTTGAGGGACTAAACCAGAAAGTAAAGTATTATTGTAAAAAATTGTACCATAGCCACGCAAAGAATCAACACCTTCTTGAATTCTAGCGCCACCACTATCATTAATTGTTATGAGTGGAATACCATTTTTGTAAGCTTGTTGTGCAATTTCAGAAATCTTCCAAGCATGTTTCCAACCTACACTACCACCCATAACAGTAAAATCTTGAGATGCAACGCAAACAGGCCTACCACTTATTGCACCAATAGCAGTAACAACTCCATCAGCAGGAAATTCTTTTTCGGCAAGGCCAAACTTTGTACATTCATGTTCAACAAAACCATAAAGTTCATCATAAAAACCGTTATCAAAAAGTAGGTTTAATCTTTCTCTTGCTGTTAGTTTACCTGCTTTGTGTTGGGCCTCTATTTTTTCAGGGCCTCCCATTGCAAGTAATTTCTTTTGTTTTTCTTGCAATTGTTTAATTTTTTCGGATACACTCCCCATACTACACCATTTATTGAATATTATTATTTACAAAAAAAATTTCTTAATTTAAATTTAATTATTTCTTAAAACAAATAAAAATAAATGAGTATTATTTGATAAAAATTGACACTAAAAGCTGAGCAAATAAAATTCTTAAAAAAGTTACAAATGGATATACTGTTGCATAACTTAAAACAGCATATTCGCTTTGATGAAAAGATTGAGCATAAGCCAATGCTGGTGGATCTGTAGTGATTCCAGCCATCATACCTGAAACAGAAAGATAGTTTAGTTTCAATTGCCTATATGAAATAATGCCAATCAACAATAAAGGTAAAATTGTAATAATTAATCCAAGACAAATGTATTCAAGGCCAGTTCTACTAAATAATATTGTGAAATAATCAGAACCAACATTAAGACCAACGCTTGCTAAAAATAACAAAATACCTAAATCCCTTAACATCAAATTAACACCAGGTGTCATATAATTTTTTAAATTTAATTTAGGGCTATATTTTGACATAAGTATAGAAACTATGATAGTCCCACCAGCTGCCCCAAGCTTAAATGCTGCAGGTAAGCCAGGGATTGGAATAGGAATATAACCAATAACAATACCTAGTAAAATACCTAAAAATATCGGAATAAGGTTTGGTTCATATAATTTTTTCTGTGAATGCCCAAAAAGTTTAACAATTTTTTCAATCTCTTCCTCTTCACCAACAATTCTAATGATATCTCCAAATTGAAGTGACATATCCGAATTAGGTAATAACTCAAGTCCCATTCTATAGATTCTAGTTATAGTAATCCCATATTTATTTATTAAATCTAGTTTATATAAAGGAATGTTCAAAACTTCATCTTGAGTAACAATTATTTTTCTTGTAGTAACTTTACCATTATGTTTCGAAATATCCTCTTTAGTAATTTCACCTGAATTTTTGATAATTTCATCTAAGTTAATTTTTTCACATATAACTAGAATAACATCATTTTGATTTAATTCAGTATCCTTATTAGGAATAATAATTTCACTCTCTTTTTTAACTCTTGAAATTATAAAATCGAAATTAAATTTAGTTTTAAAGTCAGTAATTTTAATATTATTTAAATCCGAATTTCTAATAATAATATTCGCTTTAACCAATTCTTTTTGATTTTTATTCAATTTACTAGCTTCAATTTCTATATCAACGTCAAATAATTTTTTGATTATTAACATTGATGATATAATACCTAAAATACCAAAAGGATAAACTATCGCATATCCAACACCAACATTTTTTGTATATTGTGATAAACTTTGACCACCAATTTCTTTTAGCGCTTGCTGAGCCGCTCCCAAACCTGGTGTATTTGTTATTGCACCTTGCAAAATTCCTACTAAAATTGATATATCCATATTAAAGATATAATAAAAAACTACCACACAGCAAACACTTAAGAATACGCCAAGAAATGCTAATAAATTATATTTCAAGCCTTCTTTTTTAAATGAATTGAAAAAACTAGGCCCTAGTTGATAACCTAATGCATAAACAAAAAGTATTAAACCAAATTCTTTAAATAATTCTATATGAGAATGATTCAAGTTAAAACCAATACTTTTAAAAATAATGCCAACAAATAAAGCAAAAGCTATTCCAAAAGATATTCCTTTAATTTTAATTTTACTTAACCAAAGGCCGAAAAGAATTACTAAAGCATAGACAAAAACTGTCTGAACAGCCTCTGAGGTAATGAATAAAATTAAATTAGACATTTCTACTCCATATTGTGATCAAAAGGTAAATTAAATATTTTTGAAATCTTTTTGTATTCAGTTATAGGTAGTTGAATTATAATCGGATTTTTATTTTTATCTAGTAAATTTATAAGTTTTATAATATTTTCTTCACTAAGACTTGTACATCCACTAGTAGGAATATATTTTTCAGAATTTTTTCTATCCTTTAACCAAAGATGAATAAAAATACAAGAACCTAAACTAGGCTTAATATTTTCAGTATTATGCTCAATAACTATGCAAAATTTATATAAATCAGAATTATAAAATCTTAATCTTTCACGACTTTTCCAATCAATCTGTTTAATTGTATCGATATCAACAAGTTGATTATAATATTTTGAATTAACATCATCAACGCAAAAAGTTGTTGAATCAGCCTGAAAATAATCTAGATTTATATTGAGAGAGTCTTTTTTGATATATCCAAAAGCTCTTTTTATTTTGAAAATCCCAGCTGGTGAACAACTATCGCCTTCTTGCTTTAATCTCCCTTTTAAATAATTTATATCGAGTAAACCTCTCCCCCAAGCTAAACCTTTGCTTGCTAAAACGACTGGTACATTTTCAATAACTTTGTTCCATTTGTTTTTTGATACTTCCCAAAAATACAATTTCCCTTCTGTTGTATTCCAATTTTTTGTAAGAACTAAAATTATTTGCTTTGATTGAAATTTATTTTGCTTATACAATATATTAGGATACAGAATATTTGCACAAAAAAACAAAATTATAATTATTGATATTTTTTTAATTTTTTCCATAAAAAGCTCAATCTATCTTTAAGTTTTTTTTCCTGTCCTTGTTCTGTTGGGAAATAATATTGTTTACCTATTAGTTCATCTGGAAGAAAATTCATTTCATAAAAATGATTTTCGTAATCATGTGCATAATGATAATTTTTACCGTATCCTAAATTTTTCATTAAAGAAGTTACAGCATTGCGTAAATGTAATGGAACTTGATAAACTTTTCCATTTCTGACATCTGCAATAGCAGAATTTATTGCCATATATGAGGCATTACTCTTCGGAGAAGCAGCTAAAAATGTTGCACATTGAGCTAAAATAATTCTAGCCTCAGGCATACCTATTTTACTTACAGCATCAAATGTAGCATTAGCCAAAATTAAAGCATTTGGTGAAGCATTACCAATATCTTCAGACGCTAATATTATCATACGTCTAGCAATAAATAAAGGATCTTCTCCTGCTTCAAGCATCCTTGCAAGCCAATAAATAGCAGCATCAGGATCACTGCCTCTTAAACTTTTAATAAAAGCTGAAATTATATTATAATGTTCTTCACCATTCTTATCGTAATATAGCTTTTTATTCTGAATAATTTCATTTATTTTGTTCTCATCAATTATAATCTTTCCGTCATTTGAATTAAGCATAGCGAGTTCTAAAATATTTAATAAACTTCTTGCATCTCCACCAGAAATAAAAGCCAAATATTCCTTATCAACGAATTCAATTTCTTTAGTAGATAGTATCTCATCTTCTTTTAAGGCTTTATCTATTAATTTGATTAAATTTTCTTTGCTTAAAGGATTTAAAGTATAAACGCGACACCTAGATAAAAGTGGTGAAATAATTTCAAATGAAGGATTTTCGGTAGTTGCACCAATTAAAATAATTAACCCTTTTTCAACTGGTTCCAATAGTGCATCTTGCTGAGCTTTATTAAATCTATGAATTTCATCGATAAAAAGTATTGTTTTTTTTTGGAAAAAAGTATTATTGCGAGCTTTTTCTAATACTTCACGAATTTCTTTAACACCAGAAGAAACTGCGTTCAATTGATAAAAATCGGCATTTAAATAGTTATTTATCAGTTTTGCAATTGTCGTTTTCCCAGATCCAGGAGGTCCCCATAAAATTAAAGAGGAAATAAAACCTTTATCTAACATTGTAGATAAAGTTTTTCCTTCACCAATCAGGTGTTCTTGCCCTATAACATCTTTCAATGTTTTAGGACGCATCCGCTCTGCCAAAGGGACATTTATATCCAAAGTTATTTTTCCTTAATTTTTATTACTTCTTCTTCTGGTCTTGCCATTTCGTACTTTTCGCGTGCAATCTTTTCAAAAATCTGTAGTGCTTCTTTTGAATTTGGATTTTGCAGAACTTGTTCTCTATATTTTAATTCATCTAATTCTTTTTGTTTTTGTTCCTTTAGTTTATATAAATCTTCTTTTTCTTTTTTAACTTGATAATATCTCGTCAAACCTGTTTTGTTAAACAATAAAAAAGTTAATGATATAATTAAAAGAAAAATAATAATTAAAGTTTTTATCCTTAAGGTTAAAATCTCTTTTTTAGCCATTATTTTCTGCTAAGTTAATTATTTTTAATACCAATTCATCATAATCTATACCAATAGCATTTGCCATTTTAGGGAAAAGACTTGTTTCAGTCATACCTGGTAAAGCATTTACTTCTAAGCAATAAAAATTCCCATTTTCATCCATTAAGAAGTCAACTCTAGGAAAACCATAAGCTCCAAGTGCATCTACTGCTTTTTTGGCGAGATTTTGAATCTCTTTTGTCTGCTCTTTAGAAATATTAGCGGGGACTTCATATTCAGTCATCCCTTTTGTATATTTACATTGATAATCATAATACTCATGCTTTGGCTTTATTTCTAATGGAGGTAGAACTAAATCGCCTAAAACGCCAACAGTAAATTCTCGCCCTTTAATATATTTTTCAACTAAAATGTGACTTGAATATTTTGTAGCAAGTAATATACCATTATTAATTTCCTCTACATCGTGACATATAGACATCCCAAAAGATGATCCTTCATTTACTGGTTTAATTACACAAGGTAAACCTATCTCCATTTGAATTTTTTCAATAATATTATTATCCTTTATAGTATCAATAAAAATCCATTTAGCAGTAGGAATTGAATTTTTTTCAAAAATAATTTTAGAAATTTTTTTATCCATCGATAAAGCGCAAGAAAATGCCATTGATCCTGTATGCTTTATCCCCATAACCTCAAAAATATTTTGTATAAAACCATCTTCACCAAATTTACCATGTAACATGATAAAAGCCAAATCAATATGTTTAAATAAATCACTAGAAAATGTTTTAATAAAATTTCCAGATTCTATTTTATCTAAAGCTTTATTAAAATAATCTTCATTATTAGAGTATTGATTTAAACCGAGTGCAGGATCTATAACTTTTATATTAAAATCTTTATTTTTAATCAAAGAATTATAAACCCCAAAACCTGATTTTAATGATATCTCTCGCTCTGAGGAAATACCACCAACGACAAGCGCTATGTTTTTTTTCATTTTAGCTCTTATAAACAGTTTGTGCAATTATTTTTAATTGTTCTAATTGACTAGAAGTTAATTTTTTTATGTTTCCAAATTGTTTGGCTAATAAATAAATTTGAGCAAAATGTTCAAATTTTTCCATTCTATAATATGCCTCTTCTAATGTTTTACCTACTGTAACAGCACCATGATTTTTTAATATAAAAACATTTTTATCAATATATTTTTCAATACTTTTAGCCAATTCATGAGTCGAAGGCGTTTGATATTCACAAATAGCAATTTCGCCTAAATTCAAATAAACTTCTGGTAAAATTTCAACTTCAATTCTATCAATATCCAAAACTGACAATGTTGTTATATGTATAGGATGACAATGAATCACTGCTTTTACATCATCACGATTTTTATAAAAAATACTATGTATTTTATATTCTGTGGAAGGCTTATGATTACCCGATACAATATTACCATCAAAATCAATGAGTACAATATCTTCCTCAGTTAGCTCGCCTTTACATTTTGCAGTACGAGTGATAAAATAAGTCTTTTCATCATTTTTTGCAGAAATATTTCCATCGTAAGCAGCAACATAACCATTTTGATAGATTTTCTTAGAAATTTCCACTATTTTATCTTTTCGAAACATTATTTAAAATATCCTCAATAATTAAAATATCTTTAAGTGATGCTTCAAATGTAAAAGGCGAATAACTTGATCTTCCTAAAAAATTCCTTTGAATTTCTCTCAGTTCTAAAAGTAAATTATTAGCTTTTTTACGAAGAACAAGTTTCAACTGACCTTGTTTATAAATGTTCATCACGGTTTTACCATTTCTATTATGCACTAAATTATCTATTACAATAGTTCCTTCATAACCTGTAATTTTAATACTATTGATTGCTTTTTTAGCACAAAAGCCAACATTTATATTTGCCACACCACCATCATCAAAAAGTAACTGAGCAGATGCAAAATCTTCAACTTCATTTTGATAAATTAAATTATCCATGTATGAATTATTAAGTTTAAAATCACCTTTTACAAATCTAATAAGTGATAAAAGATGAGGAGCTAAATCGTAAACAGGCCCACCACCACTTTGTTTTTCATATCTATAATTGTTATTTGGAGGATAATTTACAATATAATCTGCAGAAATACTGATAATTTTACCAATATAGTTATTGTTTATTAAATCAGCAGCTTTTTTAACAATTGGATTGTATAAATAAGGTAGATTAACATAAATTTTTGCACTATATTCTCGAGCCTTCTGTTCAACAATTTTAGCTTCTTTAGAATTCAAAACAATTGGTTTTTCTGTTAATATAAGTTTTTTACTTTCAATAGCTTTTAATAAATGCTCAAAATGCTCATTGTTTTTAGAAGAAAGATAAACAGCTTGTATATTTGAATTAAAAAAACCATCTATATTGTCATAATAATTTTCTATTGAAAATTTATTTGCTAAATATTTAGACCTTTCAATATCTTTACTAAAAATTGAATTTATCTTTGCAGTTTTTAAATGCACAAAAGTAGGTAAAAAAGTATTCTCTGAATAATTTCCACAACCTATAACTCCCCAATTAATTTTTTTAAGGGATAAATTTTTTAATATTGTTTTCATAATTTTAGTTTATCCATTATTAATTTAATAGGTTTGGGATTTAACATCACATAAAAATGAATTAAATTGTAGCCATGATTAAATAATTCTTCAATTTGTTTTAAAGCCCAATTTACACCAACTTCAAGCACATGTTCATTTTTTGCTTCCATAACCTCATTAGCTAATTCATCAGGAATATCAATATAAAAATTTTTAGGAATAGATGTCAACTGTGTTTTTGTAGATAATATTTTAATACCTGGAATAATTGGAACATTAATACCTTTTGCTTTGGACATTTCCACAAAATCTAAGAATTTTTTATTATCAAAAAACATTTGAGTTACAATGTAACTAGCTCCAGCATCTACTTTTTCTTTCAAATGTTCTATATCTATACTTAAATTAGGAGCTTCAAAATGTTTTTCTGGATATCCAGCCACCCCAACACAAAAATCAGTTTTTTCAGCGTTTAGTAAATCTTTTTCAAGATAAACACCATTGTTTAAATCCATTATTTGTTTCACCAAATCCACAGCATAATTATTTACACTACGCCCTAAACTTACAGGTTTTTTGAAAGAAGGCTCATCTCCACGTAATGCTAATACGTTTTGTATACCTAAATATCTTAACTCAATTAAAAAATCTTCCGTTTCCTCTTTGGTAAAACCGTTACATAGTATATGCGGTACTGCATCAATATTATATTTGTTTTGTATCAAAGCACAAATACCTAAAGTCCCTGGTCGCTTTCTTTTTACTTTTCTTAAAACTCCGTTTGGTGTTTCATCATAAATCACCTCCGCAGGATGACTGGTTACATCAATAAATGGCGGATTATATGCAGCTAATTGGTTAATTATTTCTAATAACTCAGCGATATTTCCACCCCTTAAAGGTGGTATAATTTCGAAACTTATTTTTGGCGATTTATTGTTTTGTAAGAAATCTGATACCTTCATTATACTCGAAATTTTGTTTATTTTACAAACATAAGTTTTTTTAAAAAATTTTCAAAACATATTTAATTAAAATTCATTATCATAATATATTTAAAAACAATTTAATTTGTATATGCGAAATATTTTTTTTAATTTATACTCAAAAATTAGAGGTTAAAAAATGTACAAAAAAATTTTATTACTAATTATTTTTATATCAAATTTCCTTCTTGCTCAAGCTCCCCCATATCCTGAATATTTAGAAAAAATTAATAAAGGTTTAGTTCCTGTTCCACACGTTTTATCAAATCCAGAATATTATGAAAATTGGGAATTAAACTGGAATAAACCAAGTTTGAAGAAAAAGTTGTTAGAAAATGGTTTTTATCCAGAACAGACAAACGCTTTAATTGGTAATATAAATGTTTTAGTTGTTTTAGTTGATTTTAGTGACAATCCTGCAACAAAACCAGCTACATATTTTGACGATTTGGTATTTGATACAACAAATGCCAATCCTTGGTCTGTATCAAATTATTATCGTTCAGTTTCTTACAATAAAATTAAAATCGTTGCTGCTAACAAGCCAAGCCAAATAGGTTGGATTCGTTTATCTAAAACTTACTCTTATTATGTTGGTTCAGACAATGGACATACAAAATCCTCCGAATTTGTTACTGATGTGTTAACAGCTATAGATAATCAAGTTGATTTCAAAAAATATGATAATGATGGCGATGGAAAAATTGAAGGTCTAATCATAGTTCATGCTGGACCAGGGGCTGAAGTGGGCGTTTCTAATGCAATTTGGTCACATGCAGGTTGGGGTACATACATTCCTGCTTTTGATGGAGTAAAAGTTAACCGTTATTCTGTTTGTCCAGAAATTTATTATGGAACTAAAGCCGTTCAACCTGGTGTATTTTGTCACGAATTAGGTCACTCTTTATTCAATTTTATTGATGTTTATGATAGACACACAAATAACTCACAAGGTTATCAATCTCAAGGGCTTGGCAACTGGAGTTTAATGGCTAGCGGTAGTTATTTAGGAGCAAGCTCTAACGATGGTTCAAGACCTTGTAGACCTGATATTTATAATATTTTGAAAATGGGCACTATTACTCCAAAAGATTTAACAACTTCTTCAAAAAATATTATTCTTAAACCTATAAATGATACAAATTTAGTTTATCGTATTCCATATCAATTAGCATCATCTGTAAATACTTATTATTTAGTTGAATACCGACAAAAAAAAGGTATCGACGCCCAAATACCTGGTGAAGGTGTTTTTATCTATAAAATCGATAATTTTGTCGCAGATCAAAATGACTATGAATGGATTCCAGCTCCTAAAAACCCAGCTGGTCATACTAACCAAGGTCATTACCAAGTTTCTCTAATTCAAGCAGATGGTGAGTATCACCTCGAACGTTCTTCTTCTGATGGGGGTAATAATGGTGACGCTGCCGATCCTTATCCCGGAACTAAAAATGTTACAGAATATACTTTTAATACGTTCCCTAGTTCTATCGACTACGATGGAATTAAACAAACTGTAAACATTAGAAATATCAAAATTAACTCTAATAATACTGCTTCCTTTGACCTTGAAAGAGATTTCTTATTCTCAAATTCTATAATTAACTATAAAAATGTTGCTAAAACTATTAACAATACTAAAACCTTAAACTTCAAACTTGCAAATGCTTCTGGTAATTTAACTAGTATTACAGATGCAAAATTATTAAATACAAATTCAAAGTTTTCTTTTGAAACAAATCCCTCTTTACCTTCAAACTTGTTAAACAATAAATATTTCGAACTTAACATTAAATTAAATACAAATGATACTGGAGCTTTTTCCGATACTTTATCTTTAACCGTTGCAAATAAAACATTTAAAATTCCAGTAATTGCCAACGTTGTTGAATTAAATAAAGCAGAAACAAACCAAATTTATGTTGTTTCAACTGCATCAACACCTAGTAAAATTTATAAATTAAACAGCTTTAATGCTTCTAGCACATTAGCTGCTACATTTCCAACGAATTATGATTTACCTGTAATTACAATCAATCCAGTAACGAAAGAATTTTTTGGCTTTGTCAATTATCAAGATATTTACAGATACGATTTATCACAAAATCAATTTTATTACGAAGGTTCACTAAGTGAAAAAATAAACGCTGCAACATTTGATTTAAATGGAAATATGTATGCAGTAACACAATCTGGTAAATTCTTACAAGTTAACCCATATAACGCACAATCTAATGTAATAAGTACAAAAACAATTCCTTACCAATCTATTTGCTGTGATGTAAATTCTGGCAAATTTTATACAACATTAAATTCTACAAACAATGATATAAAAAATGCAATTTATGAAATTACTGCAACCAATGGAGATACTGTAAGAATAGCTACAACAAACAAAAACAAAATTATTGGTGGAATTGCTGCAGATGGAAACGGTAATTTATTCTTAATTCCTGCTCCTGAAGGATTAAAATATGCCGGTTTATACAAATTTAATATTACAAATAAAACAATTGATTCACTTGGAAATACTAACTTGCGAAACTTAAAAAGTATAGCATTTGTTCCACAAAATGTAACATCTGTAAAAGATTTCACAGATATCAAACCACAAACATATAACCTTTATCAAAATTATCCTAATCCTTTCAATCCAACAACAACAATACAATTTAGTATACCAGAAAGAACTAACGTAAAACTATCCATTTTCGATGTTTTAGGGCGTAAAATTCAAACTATAATAAACGATGAACTTTCAGCTGGCACATATAAATTCAATTTTAATGCGAATAATTTATCAAGTGGTATATATTTCTATCGACTGGATGCAGGGAAATTTTCCTCAGTCAAAAAGATGATACTTATGAAATAATTTTGAAATCAATTCTTACAGGCCGTGTTTCTAGCACGGCTTTTTTTATTTTTAAATTTCAAAAAAATATTCATATATAGCTCAGACGGTGTAAGCATAAAGCCCGCGCGCCAAGCGGCGCACGGGCGGGCTAAAGCCCAAAATATTTCACTCGTTAATCCATATCTTGCATAATATCAATGACTAGCATAATTTATATTTTTATACAATTAATAATTGACGAAATTTTTGTAAGTAGATTGTAAATTTTAAAAGCATTATAATATTTTCGTATATACAATATATTTGCATATACGATACAATTAAACTTTTGAAAAATATTTTTGCATTACAATATAATTGTATATACAATATAATTAGCTTCAAAAATATTTTTGTATATACAATATAATTGATTTTACGATATAATTGTATTTGCTGTTATTTAAAAAAACTTATCAAATGAATAAATTTGCAATAATACAATTAAGCTTTACTAAGGAAATATTTTATCAAAAACTCCGTTAGCTCTGCGGGCTGGCAGTCCTTTTAGGAAAATAGAAAATTTTAGCTCGCTATTCCGTAGTAAAAATTTTGAGATTTTGTAATCTTAGAATTATATTTTTATTTAGCCGATAACGCATTAGGTTTAATTTTCCAAGTAGCTTAAAGGATGCGAATGTTAAAGTTTATCATTTTAGCCCCTTGCAGCTTTCGTTATGCTGCAAGGGGCTTAAGCTTACACTGTCTGAGCTAAATAATCTTTCTAGCCTTTTACTATTATTCACGATAAATTAGATTTTTTCTAGATTTCATTAATTTATTTTTAATGTACCAATACCACCGTCAACTGTTATAATTTGTCCAGTTATGAACTCGGAATTGTTTGAGAGCAAAAACTCGACAAGTTTAGCAATCTCAGATGCAGAGCCGATTCTTTTAAGCGGATGTCTTTCTTCTAAAGCTTTTAATTTTGTCTCATTGTTTATAAATTTCTCGGCTAAAGGAGTAATGGTTATTGAAGGAGCAATACAATTTACTCTAATATATGGTGCAAACTCTGCGGCTAAGCTTCTTGTAAGCCCTTCTAATGCACTTTTTGCAGAGGAAATAGATGAATGGTAAGGCATTCCTGTTTGTGCGGCAACTGAACTAAAGAGTACAATGCTAGCTTTTTGTGATGTTTTTAAATTATTCAAATACTTTTTAACTGTTTTAATAGCACCATAAAAATTGATTTCCATATCATATTGAAAATCTTCAAGCTTTAAATTTTGAAATGGTTTTAAGGTAATTGTACCCGGTAAATATACCAATCCGTTTAAAGATTCTGAAATTTCAGGGAATTCATTTAAATCTTTTGTAACATCTACTTGATAATATTTGATATTTTCATTGTCTAGTGTGAGTTCATTTTTTCGGGAAAAAACAATTAACTTATTATTTTCACATAAAATTTTTACAGTTTCTAAACCTATTCCTGATGTTCCACCAACTATTAAATACGTCTTCATTACAATACCTTAAAATATTTATTAAAAACTAATTGTTGCATTGAGTGAAACGGATTTATTAAAGCTATCAAGTATTGGATAAAGATACATACTGGCATTATGATAATTTGTATAAAAGAAAGCGCTATCAAAACCAAATAAAAAAAGCCCTTTTGAGAAGGGCTTTAATATTTTATTTTTTAATTTTATTTTTGAAATATTCTATTGTTATTTTCAAACCTTCTTGTCTACTAACTTTTGGTTCCCAATTCAAAATTCTTTTTGCTTTTGTTATATCCGGTTTCCTAACTTTTGGATCATCTTCTGGAAGTGGTTTGAATATTATTTTACTTTTTGTTTCTATATGTTTTAACACTTCCTCAGCAAATTGTAGAATTGTAATTTCTGCTGGATTTCCAATATTAACCGGTTCAACTTCATCACTCATAAGTAATCTGTAAATACCTTCAACTAAATCGGAAACATAGCAAAAACTTCTTGTTTGAGAACCATCACCAAATACAGTTAGGTCTTCACCTCTTAGTGCTTGTCCGACAAAAGCAGGTAAAACTCTACCATCATCCAAACGCATTCTTGGCCCGTAAGTGTTGAAAATTCGGACAATTCTTGTATCTACTCCGTGATAGCGATGATATGCCATTGTCATAGCTTCTGCAAAACGTTTTGCTTCATCATAAACACCCCTAGGACCAATAGGATTTACATTCCCCCAATAATCTTCAGTCTGCGGATGAATAAGCGGATCGCCATATACTTCAGAAGTTGAAGCTAGAAGAAATCTTGCTTTTTTTTCTTTAGCTAGTCCTAAAGCTTTATGTGTTCCTAATGATCCAACTTTTAATGTTTGAATTGGTAATTTTAAATAATCAATTGGACTCGCTGGTGATGCAAAATGTAAAATAAAATCAACTCTTCCCGGAACGTGAATATAATTAGTAACATCGTGTTTAATAAATGTGAAATTCTCATTCCCAAAAAGATGTTCTATATTTTCAAGATTACCTGTTAATAAGTTATCAATAGCAATAACTTTGAGACCTTCATTAATAAGTTTATCACAAAGATGAGAGCCTAAAAATCCAGCTCCTCCTGTTACCACGGCAACTTTTTTTTCTTGCATAAATACTCCTTATTGCGAAATTACTGGTTGTCTACCAATGCTAAAATATGTGAAATTTTGCTCTTTCATTAATTGCAAATCATAAACATTTCTACCATCAAAAATTAGTTTATTTTTTAATTTAGCTTTGATAATATCAAAATCTGGATTTCTAAATTCGTTCCATTCTGTCAAAATTAGCAAAGCATCTTTATTATCAAGAATTTGATACATATCATCACCATAGGTAATATCTTCTTTAATATAAAATTTTGCTTGTTCCATAGCAGCAGGATCGTAAGCAGTTACTTTAGCACCTAATTTAATAAGCTCTCGAATTATATAGATTGAAGGCGCTTCTCGCATATCATCTGTATTAGGTTTAAATGATAACCCCCAAATAGCAAATTCTTTCCCTTTGACATCATTATTGAAATATTTCAAAATTTTTTCAACTAAAATAACCTTCTGTTTATTATTAATTTCATCTACAACCTTCAAAATATTTAATGAACCATTATTTTCTTCAGCAGATTTAATTAAAGCTCTTACATCTTTTGGGAAACAAGAACCACCATAACCAATTCCAGGAAAAAGGAAACGTTTACCAATTCTTTGATCTGCCCCCATTCCTTTTCTTACATTGTCAACATTAGCACCAACCTTTTCACAATAATTAGCTAATTCATTCATAAAAGTAATTCTCATTGCAAGATAAGAATTAGCTGCATATTTAGTAACCTCTGCGCTTTTTGTATCCATTACCAAAATTGGATTACCTTGTCTTACAAATGGCTCGTATAACAATTTCATCATTTCCAGTGAATTAGGATTTTCACCACCAATAACAACTCTATCTGGTTTCATAAAATCTTCAACAGCAAAACCTTCTTTCAAAAATTCTGGATTGGAAACTACATCAAAATTTGAAACTCCATACTTAGCTATTGCCTCTTTAACTTTTTGTGCTGTACCAACTGGCACTGTACTTTTATTTACAACAATTTTAAAATCAGCATCATTGTTCTCTTTCAAAATCTTGCCAATCTCATCAGCAACCCCTAATACATATTTCAAATCAGCAGAACCATCTTCACCTTGTGGTGTTGGTAAGCATAAAAATATTATTTCTGAGCTTAAAACTGCATTCTTCAAATCATTTGTAAATGTTAATCTTTTTTTTGCAATATTTCTATAAAATAAAATATCAAGCCCAGGCTCATAAATTGTTAACTCAGCATTTTGTAATTTACTCAATTTCTCAGGATTATTATCAACACAAATAACATGATTTCCCATTTCAGCAAAACAGGTCCCACTAACAAGACCAACATAACCTGTTCCAATAACTGATAATTTCATAAAATTCTCCTAATTTTTATTTTTTTCAATATTCAACATTTTAAATATGTATTGCTTCATTATATGCATTCGCCACAGCTTCCATTACCATTTCTGATAATGTAGGATGTGAGTGTATTGTATGCAATATTTCTTTATAAGTCATCTCATTAGATTTTGCTAAAGTAAATTCTGCAATCATTTCAGTTGCTTCTGGACCGACAATTGTAGCTCCTAATAATTCTCCATATTTTGCATCATAAATACATTTTACAAATCCTTCCCTTTCACCAATTGCTGTTGCTTTTCCAGATGCAGAATATGGAAATTTACCAATTTTTATTTCATATCCTTTTTCTTTTGCTTTCTCTTCTTTTAATCCTACGCTTGCAATTTGTGGTTGAGTATATACGCATCCAGGGATTGATTCATAATTAATAGCTGGTCTTTCAATTCCTTTCATTTTTTCAACACAAACAATCGCTTCAGCTGAAGCAACGTGTGCTAACCAAGGCGCACCTATAACATCACCAATAGCATAAATATTTTCAATATTTGTTTGATAAGTTTCTTTATTTACAACAATTGCTCCTCTATTAATTTCAATTCCAATATCTTCTAAACCAATATTTTCAACATTCCCTGTAACCCCAATTGCATTCAATACAATATCCACATTTATAATTTTTTCGCCAATATGTACATTAACTTTATCATTAGCTACTTCTGCTTTGTCAACTTTTGTTGATGTAAGAATTTCAACACCTAAAGATTTCAATTTTTTCATCAGCAATGCCGATGCTTCTTTATCTTCTGTCGGTAAAATTGTATCCATCATTTCTACTAATGTTACTTTAGTCCCTAACATAGCATAAAAATATGCAAATTCCACTCCAATTGCTCCAGCACCGATTATAACCATTGTTTCAGGTTGTTGTTCCAAACTCATTGCTTCTTTAGATGTAATAATCCGTTTTCTATCTACAGGTATTGTGTCAAAAACTTTTGGTCTTGCTCCTGTTGCAATAATTAATTTCTCAAAATTCAAAGAACTTTTTGTCCCATCACTTTCTACAACTATTTCATTTTTATTGATAATTTTCCCAAAACCTTTTACAACATCAATTTTATTTTTTTTCATCAAATAATCAACGCCTTTAGTAATTGTAGTAGAAACTACGCGGCTTCTTTGTATGATTTTTTTAAAATCAAACGAATATCCGTCAATATTTATACCAAATTTTGAAGCATTCTTTACCGTATCTAATACTTCAACACTTTTTAATAGGGCTTTAGTTGGTATACAACCCCAATTTAAACATACTCCACCCAAATTATCCTTTTCGACTAATGCAACTTTAAATCCAAGTTGTGAAGCTCTAATTGCAGCTACATATCCCCCTGGACCTCCACCTAAAACGATGAGATCGTATTTTTTTTCCATTTTTACCTCTATTTACTAATTTAATCTTTTAATTCCAATTCTTTTATTAGAATAAAAATCTTCTACTTCGTTGGCAATAATTATGTCAGAAATTTTTAATTCTTGTGATAATTTTATGTTATCTAATTTCCTAACTCTACTTAATCCAACGTATGTCTGACCATGTGCAAAACTTCCTCTTCCTAAATTTAGCGTAATTTTATTTAGAGTTAAACCTTGACTTTTATGAATTGTCATCGCCCAAGCTAATTTTAACGGATATTGAAAAAATGAACCAACAGGAACGCATTCAATTTTTTTTTGCTCATTTATTTGATATTTATATTTCATATACATTACTTTTGTAATCTCAATAACACTTTTATTTTCCAATTCAACTATTATTTTATCATCTTCAAATTCTTTTATTATTCCTAAGGTTCCATTTACCCAACGTTTCGCAGTATCATTGACAGTAAGCATTACTTTAGCACTTTTCTTTAATTTTAATTCATATTCAGTAGGCAATTCTTCAATAGGAAAATCCCCTTTTATAATTCCTTTGTATATTTTAAGTTCTTCATTTATTTCATTTAATTTTTGCTCATTATAATTTTTTGCAATATAATTTGTAGATGATAATATAATACCATATTCCTCATATTGGAATTTATTTCTGTAACAAAGTGAATTTACAAATTCCAAATCGGATTTTGTTAATTCTCTATTCCTAATTTTCTGTAGAAATTGAATAAATTTTTCATCATCTTGGCGTAAAATATTTTTTAATTCAAAAACAAATATATCAACATTAGATATTACATCTGAACTAAAGAAAAAGGGAGTTTCGTAAAATTCAAAAAAAATATTTTCATCATTTCTTACAACTGGTGGTAATTGCATTAAATCACCAAAAAGTATAATTCTCACTCCACCAAATGGGAAAGGACTATTTCTTTCTCTTCTTAGTATTGAATCAATAGTATCAAATAAATCTGCCCTTACCATTGATACTTCATCAATAATTAAATAATCTAAATTTTTGATAATTGGTTTCAACACATCAGGTGGCTTATAAACATTTAATATATCATCTAATAAAAGTCTTGGTTGTAAGCGAAAAAAGGAATGAATAGTTTGTCCTTGAATATTTATTGCCCCCATTCCAGTTGGTGCTAAAAAAACAGCATTCAATTTATTTATTGTGAAGAAATTTCTTAAAGCCATTAAAAGTGTTGACTTTCCTGTTCCCGCACTACCAGTTATAAATAGTATACTTTCTTTTGAAAAATTATTATTTTTAACTATATCTATAACCTTTTGTTGTTCAAATGTTAAAGATTGTTCTTGGATAAAATAATTTATATTATTATCTTTATTTAATTGAACAATTTTAAAGTTATCCATTTGATAAATCCTTTAATTGCTCCCAATAACTAATATCCCAAAATTTTGATGCTAATGGGCTAGTTGAAGGAAGCACAAAAACTTTTGAATTGAAGATTTTAATTTTTTGCAGTCCATAATGCAATTTTTTCCGAAAATAAAAATAAGCAGCATTTTTACTTGTAAAAGCTATAATTTTAGGATTATATTTCATTATTTTATATTCAAAATCTTTTTGATGCTCTTCATTAATTTCAATATCTTCATCATTTCCAGAATTATTCTTTACTAAATCAGTTAAGCCAAACCTATATTCTAATAGCTTTGTATATTCTACAGGTCTAATTAACTTATCAGTAAAACCAACTTCAAATAATGTTTTCCAAAATTTGTTATTTTTATTCCCGTAGTAACACAACATTTTTGCTGAAATTCTACTAGGAGCAGTACCACAAAATAAAATTTTTAAATTATAATCTAATACATCAGGAACAATGTAATCCATTATTTAAAGATAATTCATTATTTCATAAAAATAAATTTGCATTTTAAAGTAATAAAATTTAAAATATTTTTAAAAATTATTATTTTCTATGCCCAAATTTTACAATTACATAATAGAAAAAGGTTCAACAACAGATGAATACTTAATAGAATTTGATCAAAATAATGAAATTTTGGTTCCACTCATTGATGAAGATTTTCAATGGGCACAAATCAATAACTTAAATTGTTCAAAATGTAAATTTAAAGATCAAAACCAATATTGTAATTTAGCTCTCAATTTATCGTATTTTATTAAGTTTTTCAGTAAATACAATTCATATGATGATGTTATCGTAACAGTTCAAACTGATGAATATACTTTACATAAAGCAACCTCTGCTCAAAAAGTAGCTTTAAGTATTTTAAATTTATTAATCCCTTTTAGTGGATGTTCTAATCTCGATAAATTAAAATACATATCACAATACCATATCCCGTTTGAATTGCCACAAGAAATGCTTATTAGATTAGTTGGCAACTATATGGTAGAAAATTTTAAAAATAACAATGAACTTTTTATAAAAGATATAAAAAATGAAATACATACAATTTTAAACGATATAGGTAATACAATTAAATCAATCTCTCATTATTTTAGAACACTTTCCTCTTCCGATACAATAATTAACTCTTTAATACTCTTCGATACATATTTAATAATTATGGATGATTTTCTTGATTTGTAATACAACTTATTAACTATTTATTAATATTGTTTTATTTGTCTCTTAATTTTAAGAATTATTTTTATTCATCTTTTATATTTCAAATAAATTAGTTATTTTTGTATGTTGCATTTTTGCCAATAATATTTATGACAGTAAAAGAAATATGTAAACATATTGAATCATTTGCGCCCCTCTCAGCTTCTTTAAAATATGATAATCCGGGGCTGCAGATTGGAAATGATAATGACCAAGTTCAAAAAGTTTTTATATGTTTGGACTTGAACTCAGAAACCTTAAACGAAGCCCTACAAAAAAATGCAAACCTAATAATAACACATCACCCACTAATTTTTGAACCATTAAATAAACTCAACTTTATAAACCCGAAATCAAATTTAATCAAAGAAATAATTAAAAATAATATAAATGTTTATTCTGCTCATACCAATTTAGATGCATCTAAACAAGGTATTAGCTTTGCAGCTGCCAAACTTTTGGGATTAAAGAACATAAAAATCCTCAAAAATTATTCCGAAAATTTAATAAAATTTACCGTATTTACACCTAAAGAATATACTGATAAAGTTTTGAATGCTGTTTTTGAAGCTAATGCAGGTATAATTGGAGATTATAAAAAATGTAGCTTTAGAACAACAGGTATTGGAACTTTTGAACCTGAAGAAAATGCTAATCCTTTCGTAGGTGAAAAAAAATCTTTTAATGAAGTTAGTGAAGAAAAACTTGAATTTATAGCTTATAGATGGGATGTAAATAATATTTTGAATGCTATTTATAATAATCATCCATACGAAGAACCAGCTATAGATATTATACCTCTAAATAATGACAATTTAAATTATGGTTTTGGCGTTTTAGGAGAATTTGAAAAAGAATTATCTTTTGATGAATTTGCCAACTTATTGATTGATAAATTAAAGCTTGCTAACTTTCGTTATACTCAAGGGCAAAGTAAAAATATTAAAAAAATAGCTTATTGTGGCGGTAGCGGATCGGATTTATTAAAAGATGCTATTCAAAATAATTGCGATGCTTTTGTTACTGCTGATGTTAAATATCACTCTTTTCAAGATGCTGAAAATATTCTTTATTTAATAGATGCTGGACATTATGAAACAGAATTTCCTGGAGTTATTTATTTATATGACTTATTAAAAAATAATTTTGAATCTAAAATTCAAATTTATTTATCGAATAAATCAACAAACCCAATAAAATTTTATAAATAGGAGATATAAATTTGGAAAAGCGATTGTATTATCTCTATCAGCTACAATTAGTTGATAGTCAGTTGGATATCTTAAACGAGTACAAAGGGGACCTTCCTCAAAAAATTGCTGATTTAGAAAATGAAATCAGCGAATTACAATCTCTCATCGATGA
This sequence comes from Ignavibacteriales bacterium, assembly GCA_035379625.1. Classification (GTDB taxonomy): domain Bacteria; phylum Bacteroidota; class Ignavibacteria; order Ignavibacteriales; family DAOSCP01; genus DAOSCP01. Next base: position 29,183 of record DAOSVM010000016.1, read on the forward strand.
AAAAAAATCAATTCAAGAAAAATCTAAAGAAAAAATTGGTGAAAACGAAGAAGAAATCGAAAATTTAAAGGAAGAGCAAAAAAAATACAAAGCTCAACTCCACAATGTAAGAACTAATCGTGAGTATGACGCACTTACAAAACAAATTGATTTTATCGACGAAAAAGTAGAAAATCTCAAAAAAGAAAATTCAATGTTAGAAGATACTATTGAAAGTATTAAAACAGAAATTTCAGATCTGACAAAAGATTTAGAAGCTAAAAGAGAAAATATTAAAGAAGCTCAAGCTAACCTAAAGGTTATTATTGAAGACAATTCTAAAGAAGAAGCAAAATTAAAAGCAATTAGAGAAGAAGTTCTTAAAAACGTCAAAAAACCTGATTATGATCTTTATATAAGAATAAGAAAAGCTAAAAATGGTCTCGGTATAGTTGCAGTAAAAAGAGGATCTTGCTCTGGATGTTATAATATGGTTCCACCTCAAAGACAATTAGAAATTAGACAAAGTAGAAGATTTTATTCTTGCGAACAATGTGGTAGAATTCTTGTTTCTGAAGATATAGCCGATAGAGCACAAGTCGACTTGAAACTTTAATTCTAATTTTTCGATAAGAAAGTAATTGCTTTTATAGCAATATTTTCTTATCTTTTTAATATTATGATTGATTTTTTATCTACTAATATTCAATTTTTACCGGGAGTTGGACCTAAAAAAGGTCAAACTTTTGAAAAATGTAACATTTTTACAGTTTTAGATTTATTAAATTATTTCCCTATATCATATTTAAACCGTTCTGATATCATTAAAGTTAAGGATTTATATTCGTTAAGCATTAACCAAGCAAACTACCAACCAACATTGATAGCTAAACTTATCGATAAGGAAATTATTAAAGTTTCAAATAATAAAGAAATCTTAAAATGTTACCTAAATGATGGCAGTGGAAACATATCCTTAACTTTTTTTAACAGAATTAACTATTTTAATAAATTTTTACAAAAATCTCATACTTATATTTTCTCTGGTAATCCTAAGTTCAATTACGATAAAATTGATATTGTTCACCCAGATATTGAAGAATACTCAACAGACGAGATCAACAATCTTAATATGGGAAAAATTATACCTATATACAGTTTACCTGATTCTTTCAAAAAAAATTATATAAATCAATCCTTTTTACGTAAAATAGTAAATTCCGCTTTAACAAAATATCTAAATTATGTACAAGATTTTTTGCCAGAGTTTATTCTTAAAGAATTTTTTATTTTAGATCTTAAGAAGTCGTATTATAATATTCATTTCCCTGAAAATTTTCAACTTTTAGAAAAAGCAAAAACTAGATTTAAATTAAATGAGATAATTTCATTTAATATTTTGATGGAATTGAAAAGAAAAAAATACTTTAATTTAAAAACAAATGCACTTGATCTTAATGAAAAATTAGTATCTGAATTTATTAAAACCTTACCATTTGAATTAACAGAAGGACAAAAAGAAGCGATAGAAGAAATAAAAAAAGATTTAAAGTCAACAAGACCTATGAATAGACTTTTGCAAGGTGATGTTGGCTGTGGTAAAACATTAGTAGCTATTATCTCAATTTTATATGCAATAAATTCAGAAAACCAAGCTGCCTTTTTAGTTCCAACAGAATTATTGGCAGTGCAGCATTATAAAAAAATTAAAAATTTATTAAAAAATTTCCATTTATCAATAGAATTACTAACTGGTAGCACGCCTAAGAAACACAAAGAGCAAATTCTTGAACATTTAAAAATTGGTAAAACAAAAATTATAATTGGAACTCATGCAATTCTTGAAGAAAAAGTTGAATTTTCAAATTTATCTATTTGTATTATTGATGAACAACATCGTTTTGGTGTGAATCAGAGAGCCGCATTAATCGAAAAAGGGAAAAATCCACATACTTTATTTATGTCTGCAACTCCAATTCCAAGAACTTTGGCAATGACAATTTATAGCGACTTAGATATTTCTGTTATTAAAACTATGCCTGCAAATAGAATTCCAATTAAAACCTTTTTAAGACCCTATTCTGCATTAGATAAAATTTATCAGTTTATCAGCGATAAAGTATTAAATGAAGGTTATCAAGCTTATATAATTGCCCCATTAGTAGAAGAATCAGAAAAATTAGATTTAAATTCATCAATCGATATATTTAATGAATTATCATCTACAAATCTTAAACATTTAAGATTAGGACTTTTACACGGTAAAATGAAATGGAAAGAAAAAGATGATATAATGATGCAGTTTTACAATAAAGAAATTGATGTTCTAGTTTCTACTACAGTAATTGAAGTAGGTATCGATGTCCCTGATGCTAATATAATTTTAATACTTGATGCACATCGTTTTGGTTTATCGCAGCTTCATCAATTAAGAGGAAGAGTTGGACGCTCCAATAAAAAAGCTTACTGTATTCTTGTAACAACTGATAATATTTATAACAAAGCTCAATTAGTAAATCCTTCAATTTCACCAATTGAAGATATAAACTACTCTAATATTTCGAATGATGAATTATCAGCCAAGCGATTAGAATCGATGGTTAGAACCTCTGATGGTTTTATTCTTTCCAATCTCGATTTACAATTAAGAGGACCAGGTAATATTTTAGGCACTCAACAAAGTGGGATGCCAGAATTTAAAGTTTTTAACTTTTTAAATGATGCAAATTTAATTCCACTTAGCAAACAAATTACTAACAAAATATTCTCTAATTCTAACAACTTAAATGATTTCCCTTTGCTAAAATCTTATATTTTCCGTAATTTTAATGAACAAATTAAATTTTTATCAATTGGATAAATTATGTTAATAAAACGTTTAGAACTACCTGTAAAATTTAAAAGCTTCTACAAACAATTTAAGAATAAAAGTTTCAAACTATTAGATGTAGGTTGTGGAAACCATTCACCAAAAGTTACCAAAAATTATTTCCCAAACTGCGAGTATTATGGAATTGACAAACAACTTTATAATTTAAATAATGAAGATTTAAGTTTAATGAAAAAATTTTATAATTTTGAATTAACTCCTGAAAATTTGAAAGAAATACCTGATAATTTTTTTGATGTTATTATAATGAATCATATTATCGAACATCTGCAAAATGGCTTAGAAATTTTATCAATTCTAACAAAAAAATTGAAATCTAGCGGCTATTTATATATTGAGTATCCTTCACCAAAATCTTTAACCTTACCAAGCTTAAACGGTACACTACATTTCTGTGATGATCCAACCCACGTTAAATTATATCATTTAATAGATATTGTCAATACGTTATTAGATAATAACTTGAAAATTATTAAAGCTGGTACAAGAAGGGATAAAGTAGGGATTTTACTATTCCCTATCATAATAATTGTAAAATTATTACGAAAAGAAGTCCTTGCTGGACAAGGAATTTGGGATATTCTAGGTTTTGCTGAATTTGTTTACGCACAAAAAAAATAAAATATTTAATTTTTTATAAAAATACTTTTCTGTTTCTTTAAGATAATTCTAATTGTCGTTCCCTGATCAATAACTGTATTTTTAACAAATATTTTCCCATTGTGGTATTCTTCAATTATTCTTTTTGATAATGTTAACCCTAATCCCCAACCCCTCTTTTTAGTTGAATAACCAGGCCTAAAAATTGTTCTTTTCTTCTTAGGATCTATCCCTTTACCTGTATCTGTAATATCAATTATTATATCCTTATGAGTTTCTTGGATTTCAATACTTATATAACCTTTATTTGTACCAATAGCATCCAAAGAATTTTTTATTAAGTTTTCAATTACCCATTCAAATAAATTCGGATTTACAACAGCATTAACAATATTTGGAGATACAATATTAATTGCAACTTTTTGCCCTTTTTGTGGCAATCTTATACTGAAATAATTTACAATATTCTCAACAATCTCTCTAATATTTGATTCTTTTAATTCTGGCTTAGAACCAATTTTTGAAAAACGTTGAGTAATTTTATTAAATCTTTCAATATCTCTATCAATTTCAGTTGTTACTTCTAAAACTTTTTCTGGATTTTTGTATGATAGCTTTAAATATTCATTCCAACCCATAAGAGATGATAAAGGTGTCCCCAATTGATGCGCAGTTTCTTTTGCAAGTCCAATCCATATATTTGACTGCTCCTTGAACTTCAAATAATTAAAAATTAAATAAAAAAGAATCATAAAAAAACCCATAAACAAAAACTGCAAAAATGGATATATTTTCAACCTCTTAATCAAGAAAGAATCACCGTAATGCACTCGCCCTATAACCTGATTTCCATATCTAATATCAATTGGTGGATGTATTTCATCCATATTTATCATTATTTGCTCTAAGTAACTTGATATTTCACTTAAAGGTTTTGTTGTATCAATTTCAATATTTTTAATCGAAGCGTAAATATTGTTCATATTAATTTTATTTTCATTATCTGTATAAATTATCGGGAAATCTATTTTTTGAATAATATTTTCGAATATAAATTGAAATTCATGTTGTTCAGTATTGCTTGAATTTGTTATAAATTCAATTGATTTTGCATATAAAGTTGCTAGTTTATATTCTCTCTCTTGAAGATTTTTAATTAATGTATCTGTATAGTTATATAAAAATAAAGCTATCAAAATTGCTATAACCGTTAAAAATATCTTAAAATTCATTGAATTAAAATATATGCTAAACTTTTTCACTCAGCATTCTCCATTGAATAATTAATAATTGCATTATAAATAGATTTTGCTATTTTTTCTTGGAATTCGTCTTGTCTTAATAATCTTTCCTGCTCAGGCAACATAATAAAAGCTGGTTCTACTAAAATTGAAATACTTTCTGGTATTCTACACATATATAAATTATCATGGAATAATCCAAAATTATTAAGTTTTAAATTTGTTAATAAATTTTTTTGTACATGTTTTGCAAATTCTCTACTTTGTTCAAAATAGTAGTAAACAGAAGAACCATTATTTTTTATTGGATTAACATTTTCTGGGACTGCATTATTATGTATACTTACTAAAATATGTGGGGAAAAATTATTTACTACCTTTTTCCTGTTTCTTAAATCTAAAGGTTCATCTGCAGAATTCCGTGTTAGGAAAACTTTAATTCCTTTCTTTTCAAGCATATTTTTTAATTTCATCGATATCGAAAAGTTAACATCTTTCTCCTTTAATCCATAAACTCCTACAGCCCCAAAATCTGGTGAATGACCAGGATCAATTGAAACTATTAAATTTTCAATTTTTTTATCTTTTACCTTTGGTGGTTTTCTAAATTTAAATCTCATCATTTCATCATTAAATTCGACATCATATCCCCACAACTTTTTTTGCTCCAACTTCAAACTTATTTTAACCACATTATCTTTAATTTGATTATGTTTTATGGTAGTAATTTTCGACGGAAAAGTTAGATCACGAATAAAATCAATATCATCTTTACAATTATAGAGTAATATATCAACTTGTGAGTCATTATTTGTAATAATTTCATATGGCAGAGGATTTTTCACAGATAAAGAAAAATAAATAAAATTATCATCCTCTTCTATTCTTGTGTAAGAAATATTGTCATTTATTATATAACTATTTACCTTAAATTCATATTTAACATCATTTTGATTGGCATAGACAGAATTATCATTATCTAATTTTAATTTAACCCAGTTTCCCTCCTTACCAATAATTTCAAATTTTGTATTAGGTAAAGGGAAAAATCTATATCCACCACCTGGTGAATTTCTTAATACAATTAAATTTCCATCATTCTTATTAGTAATTGTGGCAATTCCAATATTGTCACCATCATAAGTTGTAATCTTATATTTTAAAGGAATTGATATAATTTGCTGGTTATCGTTATACGTATTCAAGTAAATTGTAGCATCTTTTACTTTTTGATTAATTTTTATAAATCCAGAATAAAATCCTTGAACAGTATCGCTTAATGTTGAAAAACCATCTCCAAATACAATATCAGCCCAGTAGTTCTTCTTGACATATTTTTCTTCAAGTAGTGTAAATTGCTCTTTAACTCCTTCAATTGTTAACCATACCTTTTTTCCTGTAGTAGCTTGAATTTTTATAAAAATTTTTTCATTTTTTTCACATAAAATATCACCTGAAGGCAAGATAATATCATAAATCTTGAAATCATTTGAACTTTCTTTTATTTTATTCAAAAACTTTATGTAAAATGAATGTTCTAAATTTTTTACTTCACCATTCCTGTAGTATAAAACAATATTAAAGATACCATTATAATAATTTTTTTCATCGCTGTCAGATATTTTGGGTAAGCCATAAAAAACAAACCCACCATCTTTATCTAAATTTACATTTATTTTATTTATTTCTAATTTATCAATTTTTTCAATATCTACTTTACCGGTAAAATAAATTGGTTTATTTTCAGACGTTATTTTCTGTTTTTTTGCTGGGAAATGAAAATAAATATCACTTTGCGAAAATATATTAATTGTTAAAATTAAGCTTAAAATTAAAGTTCGCATATAATAAAATCCCCCGATTTTAAGAATATAAATGTTTTTTAAATATAAATAAATTTTCTTATAATTAAAATTTGCGTTCTGAATTATTCATAGTAAAAATAATTTTTTGTATATTGTAAATTTGTTAATATTTTAATTTTTAGGATATTTTATGAGAAAAATAGTAGTTTTTGGACCTGGTCCTAAATTTAAAGGTGGAATTGCCAATTATACCGTCTCTCTTGCTAAAGCTTTAGACAAAATTGAAAATACTAAAGTCTATATAGTTTCTTGGACAAATCAATATCCATCTATAATCCCAAGAGATTTTATAGATAAAAGTAGTAAAAGCGACTTACTTGAAGGTACAAATATCGAGGTAATTTATGTTACAGACTATAATAACCCTTTTACTTGGAACCAAACTGTTAATATTATAAAAGAGATAAATCCTGATAAAATTATTTTTCAATGGGCTATTTCAATACAAGGATTGCCATTAGGATACATATGCAATAAATTAAAAAAAGAAACTAATGCAGAAATTATATTTGATTTACATGTAGTTAAACAAAAAGAAACTAGCCAAATTGATAATATTTTTATCAATTATGCTCTTTCAAAACCTCACACATTTGTAGTACACGCATTAAAAACATATAATGAGTTAGAATTTCTCTTCCCTAACACCAAATTTTATTTATCTCTTGATGGATCACGAAATAATTCTCCAAATACAAAAACTGTTTTAAAATTATATCACCCTATTTACGATATGTTTAAACCAAATCCCAATTTAAATATTGAAGCTTTAAAGAATGAATTCGGTTTAAATAAATATGTTTTTCTTTTCTTTGGTTTCATTAGAAAATACAAAGGCTTGCATAATGTAATTCTTGCATTCAATGAATTACTAAAAAAAAGACAAGATGTTTCTCTACTTATTGTAGGTGAGAGTTTTTGGAATACACTAAATGATAAAAAGTTATCCACTAAACTAAAAAAAGCACTATTTAATACCTTTAAGAAAGTTCTTTTAAAGAAATCTGACAACGAAGAAAATTATAATCCATTAGAACTAATAAAAATATTGAATATTGAAAAATATGTAAAAGTTGTAAATGAATATGTTCCAAATGAAGATGTGCACAAATATTTTCAAATTTCAGATGTTAATGTACTTTTCTACTTAACCGCTACACCATCAGGTGTTGAATCAATATCATACAATTTCAATATGCCAATTATTGCAACAGCAGTTGGGCACTTTCCTGAAACTATCAAAGATGGATTTAATGGCTATTTAGCTGAGCCAGAAAATATAAAATCTATGGCTGAAGCTATGGAAAAAGCAATAACAAATCCAATTGATAGAAATAATGTTAAGCAAACTGCTGAAAAAATGAGTTGGCATAATTATGCTTTAAACATCATCAAGGATATCTTATGAAATACGATCCAATAAAAAATATTTTTGAAAAACTTATTAGGAAATCCCGATTCTTAAGAGTTACATTTTACAAAATTTTAGATACATTATTTTTACGAGCTTGGTATATTCATAAAGAATTAAATAGAATAAGAAAAAACTTAAAAGATACAATTTCTGTTTATGATGCCGGTTGTGGTTTTGGACAATATACATATTTCATTTCAAAAAAATTACAACCTTGTACATTGTTATCAGTTGATATAAAAGAAAATTGGATTGATAACTTAAAGCCCTTTTTCAAAAATAATGAAAATATTACTTTTAAAGTTGAAGATATAACCGAGATAAATTACACAAATAAGTTTGATTTAATTCTTTGCGTTGATGTAATTGAACATATAGTTAATGACCAAAAAGTATTTAATAACTTCTCAAATGCTCTAAAAGATAATGGCTATGTAGTAATTAGTACACCTTCAATCTATGGTGGCAGTGATGCCCATGAAGAAGATGATGAAAGTTTTATTGAAGAACATGCTCGTAATGGTTATTCTTATGAAGATATCAAATCCAAAGCAGAAAAAGCTGGTCTAGAAATTGAAAATTTTAAATTCTCATATGGTAAATTTGGCACTATAGCTTGGAGATTAGCAATTAAATATCCAATATTATTAGTTAATTTAAGTAAAATTTTTATTTTTATACTTCCTTTTTATTACTTATTAACAATTATTCCAATTTTAAGTCTTATGTTTCTTGATATAAATACAAATAATAAAGTAGGTACAGGAATTATTGTAACATTAAAGAAAAATCAAGGATAACAAATATGCAAAAACAAGATCCCAAAAAGAGAACCACAAAATCATCTGCTTCTAATTCGTCTCAAATCCCAGTAGTAGATTGGATTAAAAAGAATGATTTAATTGTTGGTTTAGGTATAATACTAATATTAGTTTTTTATCACTTTTTCCCATTATTATTTGATGGCAAAATATTTGTTTCAGGCGATATAACCGCAACAAATGGTCCAAAAGTTGATCTACCCCCTGAATACCGTTTATGGAATCCATATATCTGGTCTGGTATGCCAGGTAGTAATATCAATTTTTGGTATAATTTAATTTCTATTATAACAAGCTACGCCAGAACAATATGGGGGGCTTTTTTTGAAGTACCATATGCTAATTGGCTATTTTTTGTAATTCTTTTAGGTTTTAATACATATCTTTTAATGAAATATTTAGTGAATAAAAGAGCTATAGCACTTTTTACCGCAATTTCTACAATTTTTAGTACAGGTTTAATACTTTATATTATGATAGGTCATGTTTCCAAAATGGCAGTAATTGCATGGTTCCCATTAGTTTTCCTCATAATCTTGAAACTTCAGGAAAAAATAAAATTAATTTATTTTGCAATTCTATCATTTGCTTTAACAATGCTATTTAATCCTTGGCATGTGCAAATGATTTATTACATATACATTTTTATTGTAATTTATTATTTATATTTTATAACATCACACATCATTAATAAAGAAAAAGAAAAACTGATAAGTTTAATTAAATCAGGTCTAATTTTTGCTGCTACAACTATTGTAGCTTTAGCAATAAATAGTTATACATATTTAAATTTGTATGAATATTCAAAATATTCTACACGTGGAACTAAAAGTATTCTTGAACAAAAAATTGATAAAATTAGTGATCCCAAACTAAAGGAAGAAATAAAACATGCCGAAGATGATCAATACAACTACATGACTAATTGGTCATTTTCTGTTGAAGAACTTTCAACTTTCTTTATACCATCTTTTTATGGTTTTGGTAATAACTACTATGAAGGTCCATTAACACAAGGTGAACCTACACCAATAAATACTTATTTTGGACAAATGCCATTTGTTGATGTTCCGCAGTATATGGGAATTATAGTTACAATTTTAGCTCTGTTGGCCTTTGTAATTAGCTGGGATAATAAATTTGTAAGATTTCTTGCCGTTATTTCGGTATTAACATTATTTATATCATTTGGGAAAAATTTACCAATAATTTACAATTTATTTTATCATTATGCACCAGGATTTAATAAATTTCGTGTTCCATCTTTAATTTTATATTTGTTGCAAACAGTTTTCCCTATTTTAGCTGGTTTTGCAATTTATAAAATAACTATCATTAAAGAAAATAATTCAAATCATTTTATAGCTAATAAAAAGAATTTAATAATAGCTCTATCTACTTTTGGCGTATTATTTCTTTTAACTTTGATATTACAATCATCATTCAAAGATTCATATATTAGTTTCTTGAATAGTTCTCCAAAAGCTAGACAGTTTAAGGAAATTTATGATCATATGGCTGACATGTTTATTGAAGATTTAAGAATAAGCATACTGTTTTTGTTCATAGCTTTTTCATTGCTTTATTTATATTTTGAAAATAAAATTAAATATTTATTATTTGTTGCTTTGCTTACATTTTTAAGTTTTATTGATTTAAACCGCATTGATAAAAGAGCTGAACATTATACAGAATATGAAGATTTTCAAAGTAGCTATGATGAGCCAGATTATATAAAATATCTTAGAAGTTTACCAAAAAGTGAGCCATACAGAATAATAAATATTAAACAGGATGGAAGTTTAGGTTCTCTTAACAATAATGCAAATTTCCATGAAAAATATAGAATTGAAGATTTATATGGTTATTCAGCTATTAAGCCAAGACTTATTCAAGATTATATGGATGTTGTAAGTCCAATAAACGAAACATATTGGAAACTTGCTAATGTTAAATATATTATTTCTGATAAACCTTACAGGTTTGATAATTTAAATGTTGAAATTGCCGATATAAAAGCAGGTACAGTAATATTACTAAACAAAGACTTTTTGCCTCGTGCTTATTTTGTAGATACTGTTAAATTTGCAGATGAGTTAGAATTTTTATATAAAGTTAAAGATAATACTTTTAATCCTAGAAATGTTGCATTCATACACGATAAATCTATTAACTTAAACAATATTAAACCAACGTTTGGTAAAAGTACTGTAAAAACAATTTCTTATACACCTGATCATAGAGTATATAAACTTTATGCTGAAAATGATAATTTCTTATTCATTAGTGATACTTATTATCCAAGCGGATGGAAATATTTATTAGATGGCAAAGAAATAAATGTTATCAGAACAAATCACGCCTATAGAGGATTTATTATTCCTAAAGGACAACACTCACTTGAGATGTCATTTGCACCAACTAGCTTTTATGTTGCAAAATATTTGGCACTTATTTTAAGTCTAATGATTTTAGGAATTTTCATTCTAAATGGGATTAAATATTACAAAACTACTAAGAAGCAATAAAAAAAAAGGCTGCTTAATTAAGCAGCCTTTTTTATGAATATGTTAATTTACGTCAGTAACTTTATCTTTATTTTTTTCTTCTTTATATTTTAAGTCTAAGTAGTAAACTATAATATAACCTGCCCCGATACTTGATAATAATATAAGAATGAACAAAGATGAATATCCAGTTACATCACTTAATAATTCTCCCAACCCAAAACCAATTCCTAAACATACCAATATAATTCCAACTTTTAAATAACCAAAAGGATTTTTTCTTTTTATTTCTTGACTATAAATAGCTTTGATGACCTCAGGATCAACATTGCTTTCAATTAAAATTTTTCTTTCTCTGAATCTTAGATAAGATCTGAGAAGAATTATGCTAGTTACTAAAACAATTGTTAAAATTGGTATTGAAAGAGCTAATATTCCTTCCATTTTTATATTCCTTTATTTTATGTCTACCTTTATGACAAAATAATTTATATTATGGTTACAATAAAATTATAAAATAAAATATTTTTTATTTTAATAAAATCAGGACTTATTGAAAAATAGGATTAAAATAGTCCAAATAACTAAAATTATATTTTGAATAGGCATCTGTAAAGCTAAGGGGAGTGAATATATAAGGGATACAGCTGGTATCCAAATCAACCAATTAAGAATTAAAATTAATAAATAATTTGCTTTCAAACTTTCAAAAAAATAATTCAATGATAACTTTTCGGATAAAGAATAATAAAAAATCATCGATGGAACAGCCCATAATGGTGTATATAAAAATTCATCAATAGCAACTTTTATGATAACATTATAAACAATATTGTTAGTATTAACTATTTTGGAAAGAAATGTATAAAAAAGATTGATTTCAAATCCTTTATATAACCAAAATAATGATATTAATAATAATCTTTTAGGCAATACAATATAATTTTTCTTAAAAATTTTATTAAGTATTTCTGGAAAAATTCCACCTGAGATGCTCGTTGTAATCATAACAGCAAGAATACCGTATTTTTCTTTTATAAACTTCAATTGATTTAATAAAATATTAAAATCTTTATTTGAATAATATAAAATCAGTATTATTATTGACAACAACTGTAAAAATATTATAGCTTTAATATTTTGAAAAAATGAATTTTTTACTTTAATTAAAATTGACATTTATAATTTTTGTTTATGAAAAAATTTATTTTTATTTTTTTGTTAATATTATTAAATGAATTATTTTCTCAAATTAATTATATATTAGATACAACTAATATATTTACAAAAACACAACAATTAGGAATTTATTGTACTAATATATATAATGATTCTTTACTTTTTACATTAGGTGGCGATGGTTCTTTATATGTTCATAATATAATCAACAAATCACTATATAAGATTACAAATATTCATTTAGGTGCAATACTAACAAATATTTTAATACCCCAAAAGCCTTTTTTAATTACGGGCAGCTGGGATGGTTCTATCAAATTATTCGATTTTAAAAATCAGAAGATAATAAAACTTTATAATAACACCAAGTGTATAACAAATTTAAAATTTGTTCCAGAATTTAATCTTATTTTTTTATCATCTGAAGATAAGACAATTAAAATCTTTAAACTTAGTTTTGCTGATACAACATTAAAATTACTAAATATAGTTGAAAATCAGAATTTACCTTCAGACTTTATTACTGTAATTGGTAATGACCCTAAATTTGTAAATGTTATTAATAACTTATATGGATGTGAACTACAGTTTTATAATAAATCAGCAGAGTTAGAAAAAATTAGCTATTATGATTTTTCTCTTACTTCCACTTGCAATTTAAATGACACAACAATAATTTTTGGCGACGAAATAGGTAAAATTAATTTTTATGATATCAATAGACATTCATTCACAAAATCTATTCAATTACATACCAACAAAATAATAAAATTAGTAAAAGAAGATAATTTTCTCATTAGTGCTGGTTGGGATAATAGAGTTATTGTTTATGATATTAATAATGATAAAATCATCTATGATATTAAAATAACTAATTCATGGATATCCGATATACTTTATAGTTCAAAAAAAATCTTTATCTCTACCTTAGATAGCAAAGTATATTTGTTTAAACTGCCGAACTAATAACACCACCTGCTAATAAATATTGATAATTTTCGTCATAAATAACAAGTGATTGCCCTGGCGTTATAGCACTTTTCTTTTCTTCAAATTTTAATTTTATATTTAAATCATTTACTTCTTCAACAACCGCTTTAGTTCCAACATCTCCATAACGAATTTTTGCAACAACTTTTTGACCAACTTTTAAAAGTTCGCCTTTTTGATAATTTGGTTGGTTTGCAATAACAATGTCAGATAATAAATCTTCAAAATCACCTAAATGAACGGTATTGAGCTCGGTATCAATTTTAACTACAAAAACTGGTTTACCTAATGCAATACCTATTCCTCGACGTTGTCCAATAGTATAATTATGTACTCCTTTATGTTTTCCAACAATTTTTCCTTTGTAAACAAAATCACCAACCTCAATTTTTATATTTCTTTCACTAATTTTTTGCTCAATAAAATTTGTATAACGATTGTCATTTACAAAACATATCTCTTGACTATCAGGTTTAGAAGCATTATGGATACCATAATTTTTCGCTATTTCTCTTACTTGCGGCTTTGTATATGGCGATAATGGGAAAATCGTTCTCTTTAAATCGTCTTGAGTTAATTTCCATAGAAAATAAGTTTGATCTTTGATTTTATCTAAAGATCTTTTCAATAAGTAGTTATTATCTACATTTTCAATTACAGCGTAATGGCCTGTTGCAACATAATATGCCCCAATTTCATTAGCATAGTCAATTAAATATTTCCATTTTATTTCTCTGTTACAAACTGTACAAGGATTAGGTGTTCTACCATTAAGATACTCGCCAATAAAATTACCAATTATCATATTTTCGAATTCGTCACTTATATCTTTAGTAATATGCGAAATTCCTATATTATTGGCAACACATCTGGCGTCTTTTAAAGAGCAACAACCCAATTCAAATGTATCATAATTAACTAATTCAAGATGTCCCCATGTTTTTAATGTTATTCCATATACTTCAAAACCCATATCTAATAATAATCTTGCTGTAACTGAAGAATCAACGCCGCCACTCATTCCTAAAACAATTTTATTTTTATCCAATTTTTGCCCTTTCTTTTAATAGAAAAATAAATTATTTTATTATTTTAAAAATAACATTTTTTAACAAAATTTTTATCTTTTATATGAAAACGAATTTATCAATATTTTTACTGTTATTATCATTATTATCAATAAGTTGTAGTTCAACTAACAAATTTTACGATATACCTTCAGAAATTGATGTAAATTATTATCAAGAATATATTATTAAAAACGCACCTAAGGATAATGCTTTAACAGCTTTTAAATTACTTGTTAGTTACTATCAAAAGAAAAATGATTTTACAAGTATGATAACAACTTATAATAGGTTTAAAGTTTTATTTGAAACAAGAAATCCTAATTTTATTGATATCACAGAATTATTACAAAAAAATAATTATAGGTTTATTATAACTCAAGATGATATTTCTCCTAAGACCCTTGAGATTTTGCCAAGAAAAGAGATACCTGAAGAAGGCGCAAGATTATTTTTTGATCATAATTTTGTTGATAGTTGTTTTACTAACGATAGTACAGTTGTTTTATTTTGTAGTGATGGTAATAATGTCATAGGTAAAACTAAACCTCTCCACTATAATTATGATAACTATTCTTGGGGAAATACAGATATTTTCCTTTCATATAAGAAAAAGGATGGAACTTGGAGCGAACCAATTAATTTAGGTCAAAGAATAAATACTAAATATGCTGAAAGAACTCCTTTTCTTTCTCCAGACAAACAAACACTTTACTTTGCTAGCGATAGGCCAGATGGTTTTGGTGGATTTGATATATATTTTTCAAAAAGATTATCAAAAAAAACTTGGACTGAATGGAGCAAACCAGAAAATTTAGAAAAATATATTAATACAGCAAACGATGAATTGCTAATTAAATTACTCGACAAAAACAGTTTCATATTTGCTTCGAATGTAGATTTTGATAACAAAAATTTATTTAAATCATATAAGGCTCAATTTATCCCAATTATTAAATTTGTTGGAAGTGTTGTAGATTCAATTAATCGACCTTTATATGCTAAAATTACTTATAGCAATAATGATAGTTTAAATCAAGATAAAGGCGGTGTATATTCAGACGATATTTCTGGTAAATTTATCTTAAAGTTAAATTCAGGGGATAAATATATTCTGAATATAAATTGTGACAGATATATTTCACAAACTGATAATTTGGACTTTACTAACATTAAGGATAGTTTAACGATAAATAAAAAGTATGTATTAAAAGCTATACCTCCTAAACAGAAAAAAACTTTAAAAGATACAATTATTATAAAGCAAGTAGATTCCATTTTTATTAAACAACCAATAACAGTAATTGATACATCAACCAACAAACAACAAGTTTCCAGCGATTCAATACCAATATTGGATTTTGATGATTTTGTTTTTGTTAAATGGAATATTTTATCAAATAAAATTAAATATATTGTTCAAGTTAGTGCTTGGGATAATCCAGATAAAGCAATAAAAGTTGCTAAGTCTATTAAACAAAAAGGATATCCTGTTGTTATTAGAAAGGCTTTATTAACAAAATATAAAAAACTATTCTATCGTGTTCAAATAGATATAATTTTTAACAGCCTTAAAGAAGCACAAGAATATTCCAAAAAACATTATAAAAATTTATACGATAATTATACTATCAACAAACAAATGTTAAGGTAATAATATTATGAAAAACTTAAAAAACAAAATTGTGTTTATCACAGGTGCTTCAGCTGGAATTGGTAAAGCAACTGCGTATAAATTTGCAGAAGCAGGATGTAATTTAGTTCTCACAGCAAGAAGGTTAAACATTTTGGAAGAAATTAAAGCAGATATTGAAAAAAAATATAACGTCAGAGTTTATATAGCACAATTAGATGTAACTAATAATAATGATGTTGTTAATGTTATAAATAACTTACCAGCAGAATTTAAGAATATTGATATTCTTTTCAATAATGCAGGATTAGCTAAAGGATTAGAAAAACTTTATTTGGATGATCCGAATAATTGGGATATAATGATTGATACAAATATAAAAGGCCTTTTATACGTAACAAGAGCAATTCTTCCCGGAATGGTGGAAAGAAAAAGTGGTCATATAATTAATATGGGCTCAATTGCTGGGCGTAATCCTTATACAAAAGGAGCAGTTTATTGTGCTACAAAACACGCGGAATTAGCAATTACTCAAGCTTTACGAGCAGATTTATTGGGAACAAATGTAAAAGTTTCAACTGTTGATCCCGGAATGGTTGAAACAGAATTCAGCATTGTACGTTTTAATGGTGACATAAATAAAGCAAAAGATGTTTACAAAGGAATAAAACCTCTTGTAGCAGAAGATATTGCTGATATAGTTTTTTGGATAGCTACCACACCTGATCACGTTTGTATTAACGAAGTTGTTGTTACACCAACAGCACAAGCAAATTCATACTATAATTATCGAGAAGAATAAATACATATTATAGCTCAGACGGTGTAAGCATAAAGCCCGTGCGCCGTACGGCGCACGGGCGGGCTAACGCCCAAAAATATTTAACTTTTTTAAACCATATCTTACATATTACTAACAACTTACAATATTTACTCTTTTACCAAAATAACTATTGACTGAAAATTTTCCAAAGTAAGAGCAAACTTAAAGCAATAATATTTTCGTAAATACGATATAATAGTATTTTCGATATATTGACTTTTCTTAAAAATATATTGTATTTGCAATATAGTTGTATATACGATATATTTGCGATTCTCAATAATATATTTGTAAATACAATATAATTGCTTCTACGATATAATTCTGAATACAATTTTATTATAAAGGAATCTGCAACAAATATAAAAATATGTGAAAGTCAATATAAGTTTTGCCAAGAGGATTATTTTCAGTGAAACAGACTATCAGCACTGCTTTATGACGCTACTTTTAGGGATTTGTGGAAGTGTGAAACCGTTAAGCTACACTTTGTAAGGTGATAAAGAAAAGATTTTTAGCGGGCCGTTCCGGCCCGCTGCCCACGTGCGGCGCAGCCGCACGTGGGCTAAGCTTATACTGTCTGAGCTAATGAAGAATTTTTGTTCTAATATCTTTCTTGAATTTTTTTAATCTCTTAATTCGAGAATTGGATTATGCTTATGCTTTTTATCTTTAACAACTAATGTGGTTGTAGGCACTTTACTGTACATATTGAATAACATATCGTGGCCGTGACACAAACCTAAAACTATATTTAACTCTGTGCCTTTTTCTTGTAAATACTTTGCTTGCCCTTTTGGATTACAAATTATTCCTTTTGCATTCGGATCATCAAAAAATTCTGCTTCTGGAATACTATTTTCTTTACAATTTATAGTATAAACTTCAAATTTATCGCTGAAAATTTCCTTTAACTTTTCTGCTTCTTTATTCATTGAAATACAATTTGCTATACCTATTTTTTTATACCCTTGTAATTCTGCAAATTTTTTAATTTCGTAAATACGACTTTCTCCTTTTAAGTAGGATTCATCAATATTTTTCATAATTTTTACATCTTCTTTTGAATATAACTCTTTCATTACTACCTCATTTTATTCATTTTTGTTTGATAATAAATAAACGAAAAAGTTTCATTAATTTTTGTTAAACTATTTTATTATTTTAATTGTCTAATTTATAAAAATATTTGGAAATTGTATGAGAACTAAAATTATTTTTCCACTTTTACTTGCTATAGCGCTAAGTTTTGCACAAAAAACAACTAATACAAATTTTAAATCGGGCTTAATTAAAGGTATAATTTATGATTCTTTATCGAATTTGCCTATAGAATACGCTAATATTGCTTTAATAAATACAAGAACTCAAAAGATAACTGGCGGATCTATTACTGATAAGGATGGAAATTTTGCCATATCTGAACTTTCTCCTGGTCGATATATTCTTGAAATTAAGTTTATTGGATATCAAAAAAAACGTATTACTGATTTGCTTATAACACCCCAAAAAACTACCATAGATTTACGAATAATCAAATTATTAACAGCCGATAAACAATTGCAAGAAGTTGTTGTAACTGGAAAAAAAGAAATGATGGAATTCAAACTAGATAAAAGAGTTTTTAATTTAGATGAAGCAACACAAAACTCTGGCGGCTCCGCAGCAGATGTCTTGCAAAATGTACCTTCTGTAAGCGTTGATATCGATGGCAATATTAGCCTACGTGGAAACCAGAATGTAACTATTTTGATTGATAACAGACCTGTTTCGTTAATGGGAATGTCGAATGCTGACGCTATGGCACAATTACCCGCATCATCCATTGAAAGAATTGAAATAGTAACTAATCCATCTGCAAAATATGATCCGGATGGAACAACGGGAATAATTAATATCATTACAAAAAAAGATAATACACAAAATTACAGTGCTCTTATCAATTTAAATGCAGGAAATAACGATAGATACAATGGTTCATTAAATTTAAATTATCGATATAATAATTGGAATTTTTTCGGTTCTTATAACTTTCGCATTATGAATATGGAATTCAAAAATACATCTGAAAGAACTAATTTTTACCCGGATACATCATATTATAACCAATACGGTAGTTCCAAAAGAGAAATGAATATGCACAATTTCAGGATTGGAACAGAATATAATTTTTCAAACGACCATTCATTATTATTTACATTTTCTTACAATTTAAACAACAGAAAAATGAATGGTAACATTAATTATTTAAGTTTATCAGAAAATCTTGCAACAATTGAAGATTATTACCGAATAAGCAAGAATACAGAAGATAATCACGGATTTAATTTTAATATAAATCATAAAATCAATATAAACGATAAAGGGCAAAATTTAATTACAAATTTATCATATTCTAAATTTTTAGAAGACGATAACTCAAATATAAATTTACAAGGTAACTATAAACCTAAAAATTTTAATGGATTTACACAACAAAATTCTAAAAGAAACAATTTAACACTCCAATCAGACTATACACTACCATTTGATGAATTCACACAATTAGAAACAGGTGTAAAACTATCCAATAATTGGCGCAGTGATGAAAATTCATTTACCTCAAAGAATAATTTAAGATTTAATAACTACGATTTCGATGAAAATTTTTATTCCTTTTACACAACCTTTGGCTCAAGATACGATAATTTAAAGTTCCAATTCGGTCTTAGATACGAATATGCGAAAATCAATTTAAATCAAAAATCTCAAAACTTAAAAGTCGATAAAATTTATAAAAGCATCTTTCCAACACTTCACATAAGCTATGATATTACAACTACCAATCTTCTACAATTTAGTTACAGCCGAAGATTAAATAGACCAAATGCAAATCAATTAAATCCATTTATTGATTCAACAGATTACCCATATATAAATACCGGAAATCCAAATATCTCACCAGAATATTATAATTCATACGAATTTATACATTCAATTATTTTAGGCCCAACATCTATAAATACATCATTGTTTTACCGTAATACAAATGACAACGTAGAAAATTTAAAATATTATTATGCAGATGGCACAATTATTTCAAAACCAGTAAATTTAAGCAAACAAGAATCATACGGTTTTGAAATTGTATCACAAAACAACTTTGCAAATTTTATAAGAGCTAATATAAGTTTCAGCTACTATAAATTTAATATAAAAGGCGGATACACAGATAATTTAGGGAACTACCAAAATCTGAACACATCAAGTTATAATTGGAACACAAAATTAAACACAACAATAACATTTCAAAAAGGTTTCGATTTGATGTTTAACATTACTTACAATTCTCCAAGTGTTACAGCTCAAGGCCAAACTAAAGCATTCATCCACAACGATTTATCACTCAGAAAAAGTATAATTGAAGACAAACTATTTTTAACATTCAGAACTTTTGATCCATTCAAGCTAATGAAATTTGAAAACACCACAAATACCCAATACTATACATCATTCTCAAAAAGAGAAAGAAATTCAAACGCGTTTTTCATAGGCATAACATACAAATTTAATGATTTCAAACAAACCAGAACAAAAACCGATGAAGAACAAAGAGATGATCTTATGCAATAATTTATAAAAGGCTGTCAAGAAAAGACAGTCTTTTTTTTAAAATTTTCATTGGCTCGGACGGTGTAAGCTTAAGCCCGTGCGCTTGGCGCACGGGCGGGCTAAAGCCTAAATAATAATATTTATTCAACTTTTAACTTATTACCCTATAAATAAGTCGATAACTTTCCAATTATAAAATAAACTTTAAATCATCACAATATATCATTTAAAAACTCTTTTTTGGATAACGACTTTTTATTAATTTTGTTAATAAAAACAAAAAAATATGAAAAATAATAATAAACGTAATCTAATCATCAAAGCTGCTGAAAGAAGATTTAGTAAATTAGGTTACGACGCTACAACAATAGAAGAAATAGCTAAAGATTTACGAGTTGCTAAAGGTGGAATTTTCTATTACTTCAAAACTAAAGAAGATTTATATTTTGAAATTGTCATACGACAAAAAGATAAATTCATCAATGAAATTATTAACATTACTAATTTACAAACACTATTAAATTTTTTTCTAAACCAAGCTTTCACTCCAAATGAAGAATTCAATATTTTTATCACAACTTTAATAAACTATAATTTGAATAAAACAAACGAACGGGAAAATGAAATTATTGAAAAATTTATTGTTGAACTTAAAAATCATATTTCACAATTTTTTAATAATAAAAAAGATGAATTAGAAATTCTATTTATTGAACATACGCTTCAATCTTTATTATTACCTAATAATTTATTAAAACAAACTTTAAAAGATGAATCACAAATAATATTATTTCAAAAATATTTTGAGAATATTTTTTCACATTAAATTTGAAATTATACTAATTTTTATTTAATTTTATATCAAAAATTTAAAGGTTTATATATGAAATTAATATTTGAAAAAAGTAAAAGTGGGCAAAAAGGTGTAAAACTACCTAATTTAGATGTCCCTATTACTGATTTTTATCCTATACCAGAAAAATTTATGAGAAAATCTGAATTGCACCTTCCTGAAGTAGCTGAAAATGAAGTTGTTAGACATTATATTAAGCTCTCTACTAAAAATTATCATATTGATAAAGGCTTCTACCCATTAGGCTCTTGCACAATGAAATATAATCCTAAAATTAATGAAACCACTGCATCTTTACCCGGATTCACAAATATCCATCCATTTCAACCTACAAGAACAACTCAAGGTGCTTTAGCCTTAATGTATAACATAGGTGAAATGTTAAAAGAAATAACTGGATTGAAAGGTATTACATTGCAACCTTCTGCTGGTGCTCATGGTGAATATACTGCTATAATGATGTTTAAAAAATATCATGATACAAAAGGTAATTCCCATAAGAATATAATACTAATTCCAGATTCAGCTCATGGAACCAATCCTGCTTCAGTTGCTATTTCAGGTCTTATCCCTGTTAATGTTAAATCCGACGAAAAAGGTATGGTTGATATTAAAGATTTTGAAGAAAAATTAACTGATAATGTAGCAGGAATGATGATTACCAATCCTAATACAGTTGGAATTTTCGAAAAAAATATCAAATATATAGCCGATAAATTGCATGAAAAAGATGCTCTTTTATATATGGATGGCGCAAATTTAAACGCACTTCTTGGCATTGTAAGACCAGGAGATATTGGATTTGATGCCGTACATATAAATTTACACAAAACATTCTCTACTCCTCACGGTGGTGGCGGCCCAGGAAGTGGACCTGTTGCTGTATCAGAAAAACTTTTACCACATTTGCCATTACCACAAGTTAAAATAAACGATGAAGGTTTTTACTATCTTGAATGGGTAAATAGTAAATCAATTGGTAAAGTCCATTCATTCTTCGGAAACTTCGCAATTTTAGTTCGTGCTTATACATACATCCTTATGCAAGGTAAGGAAGGTATGAAGGAAATTAGCAAAAATGCTATCATTAATGCGAACTACCTTCTATCTAAACTGAAAGATCATTTTGATTTGCCTTATAAAGAAACACCTATGCACGAATTTGTTTTAAGTGGTACAAAATTTAAAGAACAAAACGTTAAAGTATTGGACATAGCAAAAAGATTACTTGATTACGGTTTCCACGCTCCTACTATATATTTCCCTCTAATTGTTCCTGATGCTTTAATGATTGAACCAACTGAAAGTGAACCTAAACAAAGATTAGATGAATTTGCTGAAGCTATGATTAAAATAAAAGAAGAAATTTACACAAATCCAGATTTATTGAGAAATGCCCCTCAAAATACACCACTAAAAAGATTAGATGATGCAAAAGCAGCAAGGGAAATCGATGTAAACTATTTCAAAAATAAATAAAAAAAGGCTGCCAATAAGGCAGCCTTTTTTATTATTAACCCAAATTATGCATTAGGAAAGAAAAAGGGATGTGCTATTTCTAAGAATAAAC
>DAOSVM010000017.1:0-48332 GCA_035379625.1 Ignavibacteriales bacterium
TATCTTTAAACAAATAAGCATATTTAATGTTATCAAAAACACCTTCAATAGTTGCCTGAGATTTTATTGTCGCAAAACTCTTCACATTATTAGATATTTTTGGAGCAAAAGGATTATCACAACCAAATAAAAAAACTATAAAAATTAAACTAAGATATTTCCATTTTATTATCAAAATGCATACTTCCCTTTTATATCACCCCAACTTATATCAGTTGTTTTATTTATTTCTTCCCAATTTTTAATAATCCAATTTTCGGAATTTGTTCTATAAAGATTTAAATAAATTAATCCTTTTGCAATTATTGTATCTTTATTAAACTTTACCAACTTTAAGAAATATTCAATTTTTACTTTTGCAGTTGAAATATCCCTTTCAGAATATTCATTTTTCAAATTTAAAAATATATTCTCAATCTTTTCGTCAGATTTATCATTTACTAAATTACTAAAATAATTTAATTCTTTACTTACATTCCAATTTTCAAGATTAGGATAACTAATTAAAGATTGATTTAAAGGTTTGTAATTGAAACCAAGTTCATTATCAAAACAACTATTGTATAATTGTATTGATCTTGTATTATATGCTAATTCAAAATTTTTTAATAAATCATCACTTGAGTATGCTTTTAGGCTATTATTGCTATTTTGATCGGGTTTTTCAGAAGGCCTTACATTAAAAATATCACAACCAATAAATATGATTAAGAGTAATATTATTAAATTATTTTTTTTCATTTTGTAGCCAATATTATTATTCTTGGCGAATTTTTAAATTCAAAATTGTTTAAATTATAATCACCATAAACATTATCAACTTTAAATCCAATTTTTTCAAAAATTCTAATCAACTGTTCAAAATTGAATTTATGAATTATTTCTTTGTAAATTTCATTTGTTTTCTTGATTTCTATTTCTTTAATGATTTTATCACCTTCTGTATACTTTTTAATTGTAAATTTATCATTTTCAATAATAGGATTTTCTTTAATTTTTTTTATTTCAATATTTATATTCATATAATCAAAAATTAATTTTCCATTAGGCTTTAATAAATAAAAAATATTTTCTAAAACCTTTATATTTTCCTCATAATTTTCAAAATAACCAAAAGATGTAAAAAAGTTAAAAATTATATCAAAAGTGTGTGACTTTAGTGGGAGATCCTGGATATCTGCATTTACTAAAGAACAATTTTCTATTTTATTTTTTGCAATCTTAAGTAATCTTATAGATAAATCAAGACAGATTAATTTATTTGTATATTTTTTTAATTGTTTTGATAATCTGCCATTTCCGCAGCATAGATCAAGAATATATTTGTTATATAAATTTATTTTTTTTTCTAAATTTGATACAAATTTTTCAGCTTCGTCATCATTTCTATACGAATAAAGTTCATCATAAAATTGGCTATTAAACCATTCTTTATACCACATTATTTTATCTCAATTCGTGAATTTACTGCGTTTGTAATTGTTGCACTATCAGCAAATTCCAAACTCATTCCCACAGATATTCCACGAGCTATTCTCGTAACTTTAATATTATAAGTTTTTAATAATTCAGCAAGATAAAGTATGGTTGTTTCCCCTTCTGTATTTGGATTTAATGCTAAAATTATTTCTACAATATTACCATTTTCAATACGTTGCAATAATTCTTTAATTTTTAATTTTTCAGCACTAATACCCTTAATAGGAGATAAAACACCTCCTAAAATATGGTAAACACCACGATAATAACTTGATTTTTCAATAGCTAATAAGTCAGAAATATTTTCGACAACACAAACAGTAGAATGATCCCTTTTATCGTTACTACAAATAGGGCAAATATCATCTTCACTTAAATTAAAACAAACTTTACAGAATTTAGTTTTTGTTTTAACCTCAATAATTGCTTGGCTTAGACTTTGAGCATAAGTTATGTCAGAATTCAAAATAAAAAGAGCTAACCTTTGTGCGGATTTTCTACCAATACCGGGTAATTTAGTTAGCTCATCAATTAATATTTCCAATGATTTAACAATTTGCATATTAGAAACCTGGGATTCCCATTCCTGGAGGCATCATTCCTTTTGTAACTTTTGCCATTTCTTCTTCAGCCATTTTTTTTGAAGAGTCAATAGCTTTATTTACGGCTGCCATAACTAAATCTTCAAGCATATCTTTATCATCTTTATTAATAACTTCAGGATCAATAACAAGGCTAACAATATTTTGTTTTCCGTTAACAGTTACTTTCACCATTCCACCGCCTGCTTCTTCTGTAACAACTTTATTCCCTAATTCTTCTTGCACTTTTTCCATTTCTTTTTGCATTTTTTGAACTTGTCTCATCATTCCATTGATATCAAATTTCATTTAAAACCTCAATTTTTATTTTTTTATAAATTTTAATAAATTAGTATGTTAATTTAAAATATTTTAGCAAATTATAAAAGGAATATTTATGGCAAAATTTGAATTAGATGGTATTTTATATAAAATATTTGAAACAAAAGAGATAACTGATAATTTTCTAAAAAGAGAATTTGTATTACAAGATAATACTAATCCCAAATACCCACAATTTATAAAATTCGAATTGTATAATGAAAATACTTATTTATTAGACAATCTAACAGAGAATCAAGAGGTTATTGTATCTTTCGATATTAGAGGCCGAGAATATTCTAAAAATGGTGAAATTTCTTATTTTAATTCCCTTGTTGCTTATAGTATAAACTTAAAAAACAATGAAACAGAAAATAAAACTGAAGAGAAACCAGTTTTTGCAACCAATGATGAAAAAAAATTACCAAAATTTAAATCATCAGAAGTAACTAAAGATGATAATTCTTTTGACGATGAAGAAATTCCTTTTTAATCAAAAAATTTAATTTTATCAAATCATTATTAATTTGTATATTTGCAAGAAAAAATAATTTAATTAATGAATAAATTAAAAGTTGGATTTATTTATAATATAAAGCCAGATGATATTGAATCCTTCCGTAAAAGATATTTTATAAATACAAAAATTACAAAGGATACTTTTGCCGAGTGGGATTCACAAAAAACAATCAATAGAATAAAACAAGCTATTGAAAAATATTTTCATCTGATTGATATAGAAGCTGATATATATCTATATCAAAAATTACTTGAACAAAGACCAGATATTGTTTTTAATTTTTCTGAAGGTTTCAACTACGTAAGCAGAGAGGCACAAGTACCAGCAATTTTAGATTTTTTGAATATACCATATACTGGTTCAGATCCTGAAACTTTAATAAACTGCCTTAATAAAGTTAGAACAAAAGAAATTTTATTATATAATAACATACCAACTCCTGCTTTTTGTTATTACAATCCAAATGAAAATTTAAATTTGAGTAATTTTAATTTAAATTTTCCTGTTATAGTAAAACCAGCTTTCGAGGGCTCTTCAAAAGGTATTTTTCAAAATTCAATTTGCAACAATATTGAAGAATTAGAAAATCAAATAAAATTTATTTTTAACGAATACAATGAAATAGCAATTGTTGAAGAATTATTGTTAGGAAGAGAATTTACTGTTGGCATAATAGGAAATAACGATGATTTAATAATTTTACCAATTGTAGAAATTAAATATCCTGAAAATATACCATTTAAAATTTATTCATTTGAATTAAAATGGGAATTAGATCAACCAGAAAATCCACTAAATATTTTTGAGTGCCCTGCGAGCATCAGTAATGATCTTTTTAATTCTATAACCACAATTATCAAAAAATCTATTAAAGTCATGAGAATTAAAGATTGGGCACGTTTTGATATACGATTAGATATTAATGGTATTCCAAATATTATTGAAATAAATCCAATCCCCGGAATTTTACCTAACCCTGAAGATAATTCTTGTTTTACTAAAGCTGCTTTTACCATGGGATATTCTTATGATGAAATTATATTTAAAGTTATACAAACAGCGCTAAAACGATGGAATATAACATAAGAAATTCAAAAATACTTATTTGCTATCCAGAACCTGTAATTTTATATAATAATTATGCTGGCAAAAATCATAATCAATATCCTGCTTATTCTGAAACCGAATTAGCAAACGAGATAAATGAAATATTAAAAGCAATATCATATAATTTCCCTAATACAAAAACATTAAGTGTAGGCAGAAATTTATTAGAAGAAATTGAATTTATTAAAAATTATGCACCGGATTTAGTAATTAATCTTGTTGAATCATACAGAGGATTATCAAAAGGAGAAATTTATTTTGCTTCAATTCTTGAATTATTAAATATTAAATACACTGGTAATAAACCTGATACACTTACTTATTGCTTAGATAAAAATGTCGCAAAATTACTTCTTAAAGCAAATAACTTACTAACACCAAATTTTTTACAATTAAAACATAATGAAAATATATACGATATTCCATTTGATTTCCCAGTAATTACAAAATTAAACTCTGAAGATGCAAGTATAGGAATTTCAGAATTTTCAGTTTGTTATAATTTTAAGGAATTGAATGAACAATTAAATTTTTTAAGAGACACTTATATTACTCAAGATTTCATTATTGAAGAATATATTGAAGGGCGAGAATTTAACATTGCTATTTTTAATGATAAAATTTTACCAATTTCTGAAATTATTTTTGATTTACCAGAGAATTTACCTAAAATAGTTACCTATGAAGCCAAATGGGATGAAAAATCTTTATATTATAATTCCACAATACCACAACGACCTGCTAAAATTTCTAAAGATATAGAAAATCTTTTAAAGCAAACGGCTTTTAAAGCATATAAAGTATTTAAATGCAATGATGGTGTGAGAGTTGATATTAGGCTAACAAAAGATAATAAACCATATATTTTAGAGATAAATCCTAATCCAGATTTAACTAAAAATGCTGGATTTATAGGAAGTTATATGGTAACTGGCAAAACATATGAAGATTTTTTTTATGAACTAATAACTTCAAATTTAGCAAATGGAAATAATTCAAATTAATAATAAACATCGTGAACCGCTTTTCCAAATTATAGATAAAATCGAACTTTTTAATTCGGAAGAAAAAGAATGCGCAAAAGAATTAATTGATATTGCAATTAATAATCCATCCAATGAAGATTATCATATTAACGTATTGTTAGATAAAAATAATATAGTAGGTTATTACTGTTGTGGACAACGTCCACTTACAGCTCACACTTGGGATCTGTATTGGATAGTTGTTGATAAAGATAAACAAAGACAAGGTTTTGGACAGATTTTATTAAAAGATGCTGAAAATTATATTAAAAAACACAACGGTAAGATTTTACTTATAGAAACATCAAGCCAAAAAATTTATCATCCTACCGTTAAATTTTACCTTAAGAATAATTACCAAATTGCTGCTAGGATAAAAGATTTTTATAAAGATAATGATGATTTGATTATTTTTAGTAAATATTTAATTGATTAATTTTATTACTCCGAATAAAAAACAAAATTAAAATATAATTTAATAATATGTGTGTTTTATAAATTTTTGGGCTTTAGCCCGCCCGTGCGCCCCTTTGGCGCAGGGGCTTTATGCTTACACCGTCTGAGCTAAATTATAAAAAAAGGCTGCCATTTTGGACAGCCTAGCAATTTAAAAACTATTTACTAATCTTTCTAACGTATCCACAACTGTATCACGTAATTGTTTTAATTCTTTACATTTCTGTTCACGTTCTTCAACAGAAAGCATTGCAGCTTGTTTCAACATTTCTTCATTACCAAGTTGGTGTACACGAATATGAATTTTTTCTAACTCTTTAAATATATTATTATTAGCAAATTGGCTAACACCGTATGAATAATACCATTTACCGAACTTGCAATTAAAATGATCTGTCATAATCTTATTTTCAGGATTTCCTTTTAATGTCATTTTGCAAACAGTGTCAACCCACTTAATATGATCAAATTTTGCGAGGTTTAAGAATACCTTTAATGTAGTTTTTTCTAACTCCTCACTACTACTTTTAATTGTTGCTGTTTCTTTATTAATATTATCGCTTAATTGTATTTGTCCTATTAACTTATTAGACATGTCACGATGAGTTTGAGCACTTTCAAATAAATAATTAGTCATATCGTTTAATTCATTCATATATTTTGAAACATTTTCGAGAGAATTCCAAAGGGTTTGAATGATTTCTAATTCTTTATCAATTTTTCCTTTTACAACATCCATTTCGTTAGAAACAGAATTAACATCCTTTTGTAAAGCACTGATTGTGGTTGAAATTTCTTTTGTTGCTTTTGTTGTTCTTTCTGCTAATTTTCTTACCTCATCAGCTACAACGGCAAAACCACGCCCCTGCTCGCCAGCACGAGCAGCTTCAATAGCAGCATTTAATGCTAAAAGGTTTGTTTGATCTGCTATTTCATCGATTATAGTAGCTATATTTGCAATTTCATCCATTTTTTTAGTTAATTGATTAACCTTTACCTGAGCGTTATCACTAACTTGTGCTACCTCTTTCATTGCACCACTAAGGTTATTCAAATAATCATTGTTACTAAGGATTAATTCTTTTAAGTGTTTAGTTTTATCTGATGTCTCTTGTATCTTAAAGGCATTCATTGAAGCAGATTGCCTAACTTCCTCAATTTCAGCAGCCAATTGTTCAAAGTGTGTATGCATATTATGGATTTGATTTATTATATTTTCAACATTTGTATAATTATTTTTTGAGGCTAAAATTATATTATCTGAAGCGGTCTTAACGTATTCAACGGTATTATTCACCAAATCTAAAACTTGATTATTTGATTCGTTAATAATTTTTTCAATATCAAACTCATTTTTCATAAATTTATAGTCTTTTTTACAAGATGTTAATTCATCATCTAACTTCATATTTTTATCTTTGAGCTCTTTAATTAGATTATTAGCTTTTTCCAATTCTATTTTTAAGCTATCATCTTTATTTTCATTTACAACTTCGAACTTATTACCTAAGAAGTTATAAATAAGAAATGCTAAAATTACTGAAATAACTAGCACATAAATGAAATCTGCTAAGAATAATGTTACTATAGATGTTGCAATGGCAATAGTTATAATAGAGATTAAAAATGTTTGTTTTTGTTTCATAATGCACCTTTTAATTATCAACAATTTTTTATAACAATAAATATAAATAATTAGTTTAATTTTGTCAAAAAAAAAAGCTGCATAAAGCAGCTTTTTTTTATATTTTTACGTTTAATCCAATCAAAAAATTTCTTTCCGCAGCCGGATAAAATTCTTTACCTACACCATTTGTGGAATAAAGTTGATTAAACACATTATTAATTTGTAAAAACGGATTCATTTCTACATTATTAATATTTAATTTATAGCTAAAAAACAAATTAGTTACAAAATATTCATCGTTTTTATTATCTTTGTATTTAATCTTAAAACCAGGTATTGTTTGATAATCTTTTAATTTATCACCAAAATTATCAGTATAAAATTTACCAGAGTATGTAAAAGTAATTTCAGAATAAATATTGTAATTGTTATATTTTATAATGAAATTAAACAAATTATCTGGGAACCCTGCAACAGAATTATCTTTTAGGTCTACAAATTCTGTTTTACTTGTTGTTTTATTATAGTAATAGTATTTACCTTCTTTTATTTTATTTTGACTAATATTACCATTTAGGATAAAATTCAAATATTTTTCATACTCGTAAGAAACTGAAAATTCAACCCCTGCATGTAAAGTCTTTGACATATTTCCGGTATTAGGTTGACCAAATCTATCCAATGTACCATTTTTTACAATTTCATCATTAAACAACATATAATATCCATTCAAAGAAAAAGATAAATTATCTACAAATAAATTATAGCCTAATTCAAAGTCATTCATTTTTTCAGGTTTAACTAAAGGTTTATCAAAGTTGTAACCTACTCCATTAATATATTCAAATTTAGGAACTTCACCAGCACTAGATTCTGCAGCATCATAATATTCTTTAAGTCTTGGTTCCCTACTTACATTAGCATATGATAAATAAACATTTTGATTATAACTAAGGTTATAATTCAAAATTACCTTAGGATTTAAGAAAAAATTATCTACTGTAAAATCAGTACCTATATATTTTTCATCATACAAACGATATTTATTATATAACACTTGCAATTCCAACATTGTAGAAAATTTTTCAGTAAAATTATATTTTTCATTAACAAAAAAACTATAAATATCTTTTTGACCTTTATATTCATAATATCTATAATCTTTTGTTACATTTGCTGGTAAATTTTCTGCAAAGTTAATATTTCCAAAATGAATTGAATTATGTTTACGTAGTTCCAAGCCGAGAGTAAGTTCACCATTATCGTGAGTAACCTCAAGTTTTGGAAGTAAGCCAAATTGTCTATTTTTTACCCAAGCTCTTATCAAAGTATTTTGTGGATTAGCTGTAGGATTGAATCCATTTGATGAAGTTAATCTGTAATAGGTTGTATCTCCCCAACTACCATCGTAATCAAAATAACCTTCTCCGACAACTACAAAAGCAACATTAGAAAATTTAAAATTATCATTGATTTTCCAATTTGTAATTAACTCGTAATGTGGTTGGATAAAGTTTTCTATTTCATCGCTTCTTCTTTTTTGCTTGTATGTATAAATGTTATCATTTCCTTCCCAATATGACAAATTTTCTTTTCTTAAATCTTTATCTTTTATTGCAGATTTAATAATTCCATTATAACTTAAACCATCATTAACTATACCACCATAAATATTTATCGTATTCTGTATATTATCAAGAAAAAATGTTGAAGATAAATAATAAGAATATAAATTTGTCCAGCTATTATTTCTATATCCGTCGCTAGAAACATTAGAAAATTTCGCTAGAAATGTATATTTATCGTTAATTAAACCACTTGAATATTCAAAAGATTTCTTCTCAGTATTAAAACTACCTCTTGAATATCCCAATTTATAGTAAGGATTAAACGAATAATTTTTAGTTATAATATTTATAGTTCCCCCAATAGCAGGATACCCAAAAGCCGATTTCCCAGCCCCTTTTTGAACTTGTAATAATTCTGAATTACTTAGTAAATCAGGCATATCTATCCAATAAACATTATGATCTTCCGGATCGTTTTGTGGAACACCATTGACAGCAACTGCTATTCGTCTTTGATCAAATCCTCGAATTCTTAAATAGTTATATCCTATACCATTACCATTTTCAGAATATGCAGAAATAGAAGGCAAAGTTGATAAATATTGTGGTATATCCTGAATTGTATAATTTTGCTTTATTAAGTTTTCTGATAAAAAAGATTGTGAAACAGGCGATATCTGATCTTTGTTTATAGTGCTCGTTACTATGATAGATTTTAATAAATAATTTCTTGGTTCTAGCAATATTTCATTTGTTTTTAATTCTCTCAAATCGATTTTTTTATTTTCAAAACCGATGTGTGAGATAAAAATTACATTTAAATTATCTGATATTTTGAAGTAGCCATTATCATCAGCAATTGCAATTACTGAATTATTTTCATCAGTAATTTTTGCAAAAGGTACAGGTTGTTTATTTAAACCATTTAACAATTTGATTTGAATATTTGATGCAAAAATAAAAACATTTAATAAAAGAACAACTGCAAAAATTTTTTTAGGCATTTTAAACCTCCATAAATTAATGAAAAAAGAGCCGCAGGGAGAATACGGCTCTTTTTAAAATTAATAATTTATATCTCTCCCTACGCTGGCATTACCCAGATCAGGTTCAAAGGGTATACTCTCAGCCTTTAGGTTATCCTAAAAGCACCCCTTAAAAAATTTTCTTATAAGAACAATTTTAGTTTGGAATAACTAGCTGCTGACCAACTTTTAAGTTATTACCTTTAATTTTATTTACTTTTTTAAGTTCATTAATACTAACATCAAATTTATTTGCGATAGTTCCAATAGTATCGCCTTTTTTAACCTTATATTTACGATTGTTTTCTTTATTCTTTTTAGATTTGTTTACTTTATTGTCACCGTAGGAAATATTACTTTCACTTGGTACTTTTAATTTAACACCTTTGGCTACAATATCGGATGAAATTTTATTTAATTTTTTAAGTTCTTTTACACTAACACCAAGATTTTTTGCAATACTTGCTAATGATTGTTTTTTAGGATTAATATAAGTATTAGTATTATCGCTATTTCTTGAATTTCTTTCTGTTAGTGTTTCATTATTTTCTTGTTTTATTTTAAGAATTGCCCCTTTGGGTACAATGTTCCCAGAGATATTATTCCAAGCTAATAATTCTTTTTTTGTAACTCCAAATTTTTTTGCAATTTGAGCTACTGACTCTTTACGGTTAACTTTATATTTTATCCATTTATCACTTTTCTCGGCTCTAAAAGAATTATCTAATTTCTTTTGAGTTTTAAGTACTAATTTATCGCTTGCAGAAGTATTATCTAAAGAAGCAAAATATTCTTTCTTATCTTCAGGAACAATAATTTTTAAGGCTTGCCCAGGTTCTATAGTTTTTGTATAAGGAATATCATTCCAATTTCTAATGTCAAGAACTCTCACTTCAAACATTTTAGCAATGTCAATCAAATTATCTTTTTCCTTAACGTGATAAATCACAACTGTTTTTCCATCTGGTACATCAAGATTTGATATATCTATTTCCTTTGCTTCTTTATTTTTAACAATCTGATAAATTGGTGCATTTGAATTATCTTCATCACCGACATTTTCATTTTTTACAAGCTGAGCATCATCAATTTGTATTTGATCGTTCTTTGAAGGGATCTTTAATTGTACACCACGAGTTAATTTTGTTCTTGTAGAAATATTGTTGTAGCTTGCAAGATCTTCAGCTTTTAAACCAAATTTATTTGCAATAGATGAAATAGTTTCGCCTTTCTTGACTGTATAAGTAACAAATGTAGGCTTAGCTTCTTTTAATGGCACGGTTTCAAAATTAGCTACAAATGTATTAAACGCATAAGCAGGAATCTTAATATTATAACCATTTGAAAGATTAGGTGGAGTAACTTTTTGTACTAATTCTGGATTATAATCAATTAATTCATCAATTGAAACATCAGCAAGTTTAGCTAAAGTTGCTAAATCATACGAACCATTGACTTTATATTCTTTATATTCCAATGGCTTTTGATAATTAATCTCTGTAAAACCATATTTTTGTGGATCGGAAGCTATTACGGAAACCGCAATAAATTGAGGAACATAGTTTTGTGTTTCTCTTGGTAAGTATTTTTGTGCTTCCCAGTAACTATTTGAATTACTTTTAGTTATGGCTCTATCTGGTCTTCCTGGTCCTGCATTATAACCTGCTAAAGCTAAATACCAATCACCAAAACGAGCATACAAATCCTTCAAAAATCTTGCTGCGGCACGAGTAGATTTTTCAGGATCTCTTCTTTCATCAACATAAAAATTAACATCTAAACCATACAATACAGCTGTACCTTTCATAAATTGCCACAATCCGCAAGCTCTTGCAGGAGAAATGGCATTAGGATTAAGACCACTTTCTATCATGCTTAAAAACATAATTTGCTTTGGAACACCTTCTTCTTCGAAGATTTTTGCCATCATTGGAAAATATTTGCCAGAACGTTCTAACCATTTTTGCATAACATTTCTACCGCGACCAGTAAAAAACTCAATATATTGCTCTACTTGATAATTTATTTCAAGAGGGAAATCATTTAATACAATCACGTTCTTTGGCTTTAAATCTTCACCTTTTTTCTCATCTTCTTTTAAGCTTGGAACACTTCTTTGAATCCATTCTTGCAAAGCTGTAATAGAAACATCATCAGGTAACTCTGGCAATTTTTCGATAAATTTCTGGTAATCCTCAGTAACAGATTTTTCTAATTCTGTATAATAAGAATTTTCATCAATTTGAGGATAATAGCTTAAGTTATTAATAATTGACAATGCTTCTTCATAATTTTTAATTGCTTCATTAATTGAATTTTGTCTTTGCTTTTCAAGAGCTGTTAAATAATATTGTCTTGCCTTTTCTAATAAATTGTTAACTGCTGCATTGTCGTTATTTTTTTTAGGTAAATCTACTTTAGCATTATTTTCTTGTTTTTCAATTTTTATAGAAGAACAAGAAAGTAATGTAAAGGATAACAATACTATTATAACGGTTACATAAAACCGCCTATAGAAATATTGTTTTTTCTTCATTCCACCACCATTTTTATTAAAAAACATTTTAAAATAAGTATTTTTTTTATAATATCCAAATTTTCAATAAGATATAATACCTACCTTAATACATTATTCAATTATTATGCCATAACTTATTTATCTGCAATAGCTATTGATGAGACATAAACTTTTTGTGCACCATTTTCTAATAA
The DNA here is from genome assembly GCA_035379625.1 of Ignavibacteriales bacterium. Taxonomy (GTDB): domain Bacteria; phylum Bacteroidota; class Ignavibacteria; order Ignavibacteriales; family DAOSCP01; genus DAOSCP01. Next base: position 12,422 of record DAOSVM010000017.1, read on the forward strand.
AACTCTAGCACATTCATTAATTGTTGAACCAGTGGTTACCACATCATCCACTAATAAAATATTTTTATTGGTTATATTATTATTATCTTTTACTAAAAATGCATTCTTTATGTTAGATTTTCGCTGTAAAAGGTTTAATTTCGTTTGAGTGGTTGTATAATATACTCTCTGAAGACTGGTTTTATCTATTATTAAATTATTATTCTCTGAAATACCTTTTGCTATATAAAATGATTGATTGTAACCTCGTTCCCTCTCTTTAACTTTATGTAAAGGAACAGGAATTATAATATCAATTTTCCATAAATCTAATATTTCTAATGAATAAAATTGTATTATTTTCTTCCCCAAAAATACCCCAATATCTGTTCTTTCATTATACTTAAGCTTATGTATTGCGTGTTGAAGATTCTTCTTTTTTTCAAATAAAAATAATGAAATTAATCCTGATATATAATTTTCTGATAAAAATTTTTCATTATATGTTTCTTCAATCTCATTATCAGAAAGCCTACATATTGATAAATTACATTCATTACAAAATATAATTTCATCATCCTTTAATAAAGCATCACATCCAGCACATAATTTTGGTAAGAAAAAATTAATAGCAGAATTTAAAAAATTATTTACTATTTCCTTTTTCATTACCTATTAAATAGTTTTTATAATATTTCAAATGCCACCAGGCATGAATTATACTTAATATTGCCATCATAATCCCAAAATCTACGTGGAAAAGATAAATATCAAATGGTAATTCATATTTAATATCATAATTTATCTTAATAACTAAAAATAAACCTAATAAACCTGAAAAAAGAAAACTTAATAATAAAACTGTATTCCAGAACTGACGATGGGACATCAAACTTATAATTTTTCTGTGATATAAATATTTCGATAAAAAATACAAAAATATTGTAATAACTGATACTTGAACTAAATGATATTTTGGTTTGTTCTTTTCTGATAACAAAGGTAGTATCGGGGCTTCTTTTATGATTTTTATCGAATTGCTTTGTGTAATACTGCCAGTATCTTTTTTATTATTTTTTGAGAGTAAATTTAAATTATTACTAATTTTTAATTTTTTTTCTCTGGAATCAGTTTTTTTCTCGTTTACTTGAATTATTTCATTTTTTATAATTTTAGGAACTGAAAGATCGCAAATGGTATCATTATTTTCATCTACATATCTACCGCACTTTAAGGTACAATTAACTCTCCCTTTAGGGCAATCAACTTCTTGAGAATACAAATCTGAAAAAAGTAAAAATAATGTTATATTTATAATTAAAATTTTAATTTTCATTTCAAAATAATTTAATATCAATTTAATTTACAAAAAAAATGAAAAATTACAAAATAACAATTCAATATGATGGCACTGATTTTTCGGGCTGGCAAAAGCAAAAATTTCAAAAAAGTATTCAAGGAACAATTGAAGAAAAGATTAAAATTATAACAAAAGAAGATGTTAATCTTATTGGTGCAGGAAGAACAGATGCCGGTGCTCACGCAATCGGGCAAGTTGCTAATTTCTATTTAGAACAAGAAATTAATTTTTCAAAATTTTTATATTCTCTAAATTCTTTGCTCCCTGAAAGCATTTTTATTAAAGATATTGAAGTTGTTAATGATGAATTCCATGCTCGCTTTGATGCAAAAAAACGAAAATATATATATATTATTCGCAACTCTAAAAATCCATTTTATCAAAAATATTCTTATTTATACAAAAATAATCTAGATATTAAAAAACTCAACAATTATGCAAAATATTTAATTGGAGAGCATAATTTCTTTAACTTCTGCAAAGAAACAGAAGATGTAAAACATTACAATTGTATAATGTATAAATTACAATTTCATAAATATAACGATTTGATTATTGTAGAGTTACTGGCCAATCGATTTATTTATGGTATGATAAGAACTACAATAGGTACATTATTAAAATTTCATGATAATAATTTACCTGCAGAATTATTATTAGAAATATTAAATTTACAAAATTATAACCCATTTAAACAGTTTATTGTTCCAGCACAAGGATTAATTCTCAAAAAAGTTTACTATTGAATAATTCTCATTTTTTTCTTTTTAAACCATTTTGATTTAGGAACAATTGGAAGTATAAAATAAATAATACAAAGTTGCAGTTTTTTCATAAATATTTGAAATTTACCAAACTTCAAATCAAAATAATTAGTTTTAGATATAATATTTGCATACATCTTTTTTATTTCCATCCCATTTTCAATTTCTTCCACATGATGCGTAACCATCTTAATTTTAGGAAAAACTCTAAATCTACCTTTAGTAGGATTATAAAATTTTCTTAAAAGACTTGGAATATGAACAGGCATTGCCTCTTTAATATAAATAAATTTATAGCCATTATTTATCAAATAGTTAGCTACATAAGATTCTGCGTGCTTTGTAAAATTGAATATTTCTGAATTATTTTTCAAGAAATTATATTTAATTATTGCAAAATCTAACGCTAAAGTATAATATTTCTCAATCCATTCTGCACTGGCCCAAACATAATCAGAGCCATCTAATATTTTAACATATTTTTCGATAATACTATCATCAAATATCCAAGTATCTGCTTCAAGTATCACAACGTAATCAGTATCATAAGGTATATATTTTAGTGAATATGAAAGCAACTGCGAATTCCCAGAAATGTGACCAATATTTTCATTAATTTCAACATAAGTATCAAATTTAAATTTTATTTCATCATTAATTATATAGCCATCCGACAAACCATTAAAAACACAAATAATATGATAATTATATTTTTTCCAAAATTTCTTAATTATATTGATATTATATCTTAAATCCTCGATTCTATTATATACGCGAATAACAACAGTTATTTTTTTCTCCAAAAAACCTCCTCAATAAAATACATTATACTTTATATAATAAATAATCTTATTTAGCTCAGACGGTGTAAGCATAAAGCCCGTGCGCACAAAGGCGCACGGGCAGGCTAACGCCCAAAAATTTTTTCCCCCTGAACCTTCCCGTTTAACATAAATTGCTACTATTCACTAACAAATCTTCAATAAAATATTTATAAATCCAATTCCAAATTTATTTTATTTCTCTCTAATAATAAATAATATATAATTTTTTAACAATATTTGAAAAATAAATTTTTAAAACCTAATCATTGCAGTTAATATTTAAAATATTAACTTTAAAGTAAAATAAAATTAACTATGTTTCTGAAAAATATTTTTACAACCAAATTGTTATACAAAAAATTTTCAAATAAAAAAAGCAAGGTTGCTATTGCTACCTTGCTTTTTTTTTAACAATTAAAATTTAATCCTTATTTATACTTCCTTATAAAATCAATCCTATCTTGTAATTTTTCAACTGGTACCAATAGTTTATCTTTACCATAAATTGCCTCTTCTCTATTATGAAAAGCAAGCTCATAGTCTTTACTCATAACAATTGCCTCTTCTGGACAAACTTCTTCACATAATCCACAAAAAATACAACGAATCATATTAATTTCAAAAACTTCAGGAAATCTCTCTTTTTCTTGGTCTGTCTCATTAGCTCTTACTTCAATTGCAAGAGCTGGGCAAACTCTAGAACATAAACCACAAGCAACACATCTTTCTTTACCATCAGGTTCTTGGACTAAAACTGGTCTTCCACGGTATGAACTTGGTGGCTCAAATTTTACTTCTGGATACTCCATTGTAAATTTTGGCTTAAACATCTGTCTAAATGTTTGTCCCAAACCTTGAAGAATTTGTGGAATATATGTTTTTTGAAATAAATTCAAATCTTTTTTTCGTACTCTAATTTTTTCCATTTGAGTAACCTTTGATTAAATTTTAAAAATCATTATTATAACAGATACCCAAATTAAATTTAATATCGAAAGTGGAAACATTACATACCAACCAAGTTTCATTAGTTGGTCGTATCGAAATCTTGGAATTGTCCATCTTACAAGAATAAAGAAGAAAAGAACTATACCAACTTTTATAAAGAAAGCTAATACGCTTAGCCAAAAGATTGTACTATTGGAAAGAGCAAATTTATCAATAAATGGAATTCCCCAACCACCAAGATAAAGTGTTACAATCATCGCAGAAGCTATTATCATATTAGCATATTCAGCAAGGAAAAAAGCTGCAAACCTCATACTACTATATTCTGTATGATAACCACCTACTAGTTCAGGCTCAGCTTCAGGTAAGTCAAATGGTAAACGATTTGTCTCCGCAAATGCGGATACAACAAAAGTTATAAAACCAATTGGCTGTAGAATAGCATTCCATAATGTTGAAATTTGCGAATTAACTATATCATAAGGCCTTAATGAACCAGCAACCAATAAAACACCAGCAATAGAAAATCCCATAGAAACTTCGTAAGAAATCATTTGTGCTGATGATCTAATACCACCTAAAAGTGAATATTTACTTCCAGATGACCACCCAGCTAATGTTATACCGTAAACACCTAAAGATGTTAATGCTAAAACATATAGAATACCAATATTAACATCTGCAACAACCATTTTTATTTGATGGCCAAACATTTCTGTTACTGGCCCCCAAGGTATAACAGCATAAGTTGATACTGCTACCATCAAAGAAATTATTGGAGCTATAAAATGAATTGTCTTATTTGCATTGGTTGGTACTATATCTTCTTTAAGTAAAAGTTTCAAAACATCAGCAAAAGGTTGTAAAATTCCTTGCCATCCAACACGATTAGGACCTAACCTATCTTGTACCCATGCAGCTATTCTTCGTTCAAAATATACCAAATATGCAACTGTTAAAAGAGTAACAGAAAGCACAAAAAGTATTTTTACTATCGCTTCAATTACAATCGGTATAATATTCATAGTTAAACCTTAATTTTTTATTGTAGTTGAATTCCCAATTCACCAATTTTATCATAATCTAAATCTTTGAATATTGCATATGAAGAAGTCATTTCTTCAAAAACATCTTCAGCAGTTTCATAAGCCTTAGATTTATCTACTAAACTTATAATTTTTTCATATATTTTCCATGCTGGTAAGCAATCTAATAACTCAGCTTTACCCCATTTATCCCATTGTGTACCAAATTTTTCAAGTCTTCCAACACCTTCATCCATTATAGAACGTTCATTAAAGTTTGTTTTTACAGCTGGCTTTATTCGTTGTAATCTTTTTGTAAAATTAACTATAGTTCCATTCTTTTCGGCATACGTAGAAATTGAGAATACTAAATCGGCTAATTCAGTTAGCTTATTTTTATTTGATGCAAATACAACAAGATATTCCAATTTATTTCTAAGATTTTCAGTTAAGTCAATATGTTCATCTGCAACGAATAAGAATTTAATATTTTCATTTACCAATTTGTCATTTAATGCGGTTGGATTGTCAAAGTATTCAATATTATTTCCAAAAATTATATTTAACCCGGTTGAATTTGGCGTTCTATCAGCTCTAATTAAAATATCATCCTCTAACTCTGGTTTTAAATACTTCATCGCATAAACTTTAGCATTAGGTGCTAAACTTGCAATCATCTTTTTCATCATATAATTATCTTCTAATGTAGCAAACGGAGAAGCAATAAATGCAATATTATGATTCTTATTTTGTTTAATTTTGTCGACTAAAACTTTAATTCCATCTTCCCAAGATTGTATTTTATTTTCAACTGTTTTATTAACAACTTTAGCCAATCTAGTATTTTTATCATTTACAAACTTAAATGTATTGATTCTTCCAAAATCACACATCCAATAAGAATTTACATCTTCATTCTTTCTAGGTGTCAATCTTAAAATTTCATTATTTCTAGTCCATATTTCAATATTACAACCTCTAGCGCATCCTTGACAAATTGAATTCGTTTTACTCATATCCCATACACGGGCCTTAAACCTAAAATCAGCATTAGTTAAAGCACCAACAGGACAAATATCAACTGTATTCAATGTGTAAGGATTATCAAATGATACACCCGGTGGTGTTTCAATTGTAACTCTATCACCTCTTTGAACAAACGTTAATTGCGGACTTTTAGCAATTTCATCGCTAAATCTTATACATCTTGAACAACTAATACAGCGTTCTTGGTCAAATATTACATAAGGTCCTAATTGTACTCTTTTCTTTTTATGATTTTTCTCTTCAGTAAACCTACTTTCACCAACACTGTATTTAAAAGCATAATCTTGCAATTTACATTCACCGGCTTCATCACAAATTGGGCAATCCAATGGATGGTTTATCAAAATCATCTCCATAACGGAGTTTCTCGCCTTCACAACTTTTTCATTTTTAGTATGAACAACCATTCCATCCGCTGCCAATGTTGCACAAGATATAACAAGCTTTGGATTTTTTTCAACCTCAACTAAACAAATCCTACAATTCCCAGAAACCGATAATTTAGGATGCCAACAAAAATGTGGTACCGAAATACCATTTTCTCTGGCTACTTCTATAACTGTTTGACCTTGTTTAAACTCACATTCTTTACCATCAATAATTATTTTTGGCATATTTAACCTTCCAAAAAAATTTTATGTTTTTAAATTTACAAATTAATTATGATTTGTAAAAATTATTTAAGCACTAACAAACTTAATTTATCAACAGAAATTATATCAATTATAGAATTTATATCATCAATACTAACATTTTCAATTTGTTTAAAAGTTTCATTTATCGAAATATTTTTTGAATAATAAAACTCGTTATTAGCTAATCGAAACATCCTCTCATTCAAATTCTCCAACTGCATTAAATAAACACCCTTCAGATAATCTTTAGCTCTATCAAAATCCTCCTGCTTTACTCCCTTCTTTTGTAATTTATTTAATTCCGAATATATAATATCAATTACTTTCTGATATTTCTTATAATTCGTTGAAAAAAAAAATTCCAAAGGTTGAAACATCATAATAACTGTTTAAAAATGATGATATTTGATATGTAATACCTTTTTGTTCTCTAACTTTTTGAAATAAAATTGATGCCGAACCTTCACCAAGTATAGTTGAAAACAAATTATATTTCATCCTATTTTTATCTTTCATACCTGCAACAGGCATACCCAACATTACATGTGCTTGTTGATAGTCAACTGATTTTGTTTTTTTAAATACACTGTACTTCAAATCTTCCATCCCTCTCAAATAAGCAATCTTTTTGTTCTCAACTTCATATTTTTGAACAAGTTTAACAAAGTCATTATGCTCCATATTACCTACCAAAACAACAATCATATTTTCTGCAACGTAATATTTATTGATAAAACCTAACAAATCATCCTGCGTAAAATTAAGTATATTTTTCTTCTTACCTAAAACGGTATTTCTCAAAGAAATTGTCGAGTATAAATTTTCTTCAAATAAATCATTTATAAATTCTTCTGGTGTATCCATAATATCATTTATCTCATCAACTACAACCTTACTTTCTTTTTTGATTTCCTTAGGATCAAATGTAGGATTTTTTACAATATCAATAAGTATATCCAAAGCATTTTCGACCTCAGAATTTAGCACTTTGGCATAAAAACATGTCATTTCTTTAGAGGTGTAGGCATTCAAATATCCACCTTTTCTTTCAATTTCATAAGAAATATCATAAGATGTTCTATTTTTAGTACCTTTAAAAACCATATGCTCAATAAAATGACAAATACCATTATTTTCCTCACTTTCTACAACAGAGCCTGCTTTAATAAAAACACCTATCGATGATATAGGTGAATATGATATTTGCTCTGTAATTACCGTAAGCCCAGAATCTAATATTGTTTTATTATATATACCTTCCATTACACTTTCACAATTTTTTTTAATTTCAATTCAAATTTAAATAAAAATGCTAAAATTATTATGTTAATAAATTAATTATTAAAATAAAAATATTATATAGCTCAGACGGTATAAGCTTGAGCCCCTTGCAGCATGACGAAAGCTGCAAGGGGCAGCGGGCCGGAACGGCCCGCTAAAATATGCTGAAGCAAAATAAAATATTTCCTATTAAATACTTAAATTGTTCAGTCTTAGTTTTTTTCTATACAAAATTAACACCTATAATCTGAACTTTTCATTTATAAATCACAGCGGGAAAAAATAATATTATCATATTTACTATATTATTGCTATTACGATATATATATTTTTTTTAAAAAAATATATTCGAAATCATAATATAATTGTATATACGATATAATAATTTTTTAATAACAACTTTACAAAACGGTATATAAAATGTTATTTTTTATTTTGGCAAGTATTACCAAAAAAAAACCGCACAACTTGTTGTGCGGTACGCTTACACCGTCTGAGCTAAAGATTATAATTTTAAAAATTTTATTTAATTAAAATAAAATTTTAATTCTCATACATAGATAAATATCTATCAACTTCTTCTATTAAATATCTATCTTTTTTATAATCGTTTCTAACAGCTTTTATTAATTGAATTGCATCTTCCTTTTGATTTAACTTTATCAAATTTAGCGCTGCATGTAACATATAATAACCGTTTTGTGGATTATCTTCAGAAATTTTATATGCTTTTTGATAATATTTTGCCGCTTTATCAAATTCATTAAGGCCTTCATAACAACTAGCCATTCCAGCATAAGCAGAAGCTTTAAGGATATTATTATCACCATCGTAATCATCGTAATACTTTAGTGCATCATTAAATTTTCCGAGATAAAAATAAGCATTAGCTAAAAATATTTTTGCAGTATTACCATTTTCAGTGTTTCCATATTTTTCAACAATATATTTAAGGCCATTAATTTTATTTGTTTTATTTCCATTTATAGCATCTAGATAAGCTCCAGCATTATAAACTGTAATAATATTTTGTAATTCAACACCTGCTTTTTCATTATTTTTTGCCTTATTCATTGTATAGAAAATTATCGCAACAACAATAATTACAATTATACCTAAGGCAATTAATAATTCTTTAGTATACTTTGAAAAAAAATTAATAGTTTTATAATATAATTCAACAGCAAAATCTTGCTTAATTTCTTTTTTTTCAGCCATTTTTTTTCTAGGTTTAAGCACTGGTGAACTCCTTAATTTTTAATACAAAAAATTAATATACAATTTTTTTTAATTATTTACAAAATCTAAATTATTCTTATTGGATTTGAAAAAATCCATTTTTTATTATCCTTTAAGACTTCTACTCTATAAACACCTTTTTCATTAGGAATAAATTCGAAATAATTTTCCTTAACCTCATATTTGATTTTTGAATTGTGTAAAACAAGAGTATGAGTATTTTTAGAAGGTATTTCAATAAATAATTTTGGTTTCTTTTCTAAAGGGATTGTAGCGAGTGAAAAAATTGTTTGATTTTCAAATTGACCATAAAACTTGAAGCCTTTTGAATTCTCAATATAATCATTCGCAAAAAATAATTTTCCATTTTTTAAAGCATTATATATAGCACTTCTATTTTTTTCAAATTCTTCAGCATTATATTTAATTTCATTTTCAAGCCAAATGTGGTTTCGAAGTGTAAGGAACATAACTTTATACGGGAATATTTCAACCTGAAACATCCCTAAAATGTTAACTTTATGGGCATGGGCATCAGCACCAGCAACACCAACAACTTCTCTTGTTAAATTTAATTCATCCCATCTTTTTAATGTAATATCTTTAGGTGAGTTTAATGATTTTCTTGGATGTCTTACATTATAATATTTATTTTCTTCATTTAAATTCTCTAACCATTCGGACATATGATTCCAAATTTCGATACCAGTAAAATCTTCACATTCCCAACAGTCCCAGGGAAAAGGTGGATATTCTTTGTAAAAATTTCTACACTCATCAGGATGAGCAATAAAACCAAAACCGCCCAACTCATTAATTTTTTTTACATATTCTTTAGCAGAAATACGCGTTGTTATCGATTTATCAATACCTATTGCAAGATAATGATTTTTATTATTCTTATCATTTAATTCAGTTCCAACGAATAAATGAGTTTTTCCATAAATTCTTTCATATTTGTTTTTGGCTCTTAATGTATTGTGATCCGTAAGGACTAAAAAATCAAGCCCTACCTCATTCGCAATTTTTGCAATTTCATCAGGATAAGCAGAACCATCAGAAAATACAGAATGGCAATGTATAACTCCAATATATTCGTGGCCTAAATTATTTGGCATAGATTATATTTCGATATAAGTTAGATATTTTGTTGAATTACTAACAATATATTCTTGAATTTCTGAAATTATATCATTATCATCATCATTTAAAAATTCTTCATAATTTTCATATGCATCTTCATTTTCAAAAATATAAATCTCTTGAAATTGATTTTTATTAGATTTTGAATTTGTAATTATAAAATCACTCAATCCCTTAACTTTACTCATACTAATTTTTAATTTTTCAACTGCTTTTTTATATTTTTGAACAGAATTAGGATTAATTTCATAATCAAAAATCTGGATTACTTTAGCCTTAATAATTTTGCCTCTTTTTTTTTAATTATTGAATTAGCAATTTAAAATTAAATTTTTTATTTTCAAAGTAAATAAAAGCTATTTTATGGAAAATTTATTAGATTTTATAGGAATTAAAAAAAATCATCACTATTTAATTCACTCAAGTTTTAAGAGCATTAAAGATAATACAGAATATAAAGTTCCACAAGATTTTATATTTGCACTAATGGAAAGAATGACGCCTGAAGGTAGCATTATAATGCCTACATTTACGTATAACTTCGTAAAAAAAGATAAAACTCATCAAATCTTTGAAAAATTTACATCTCCTAGTTGGACGGGATATTTAACAGATTTTTTTAGAGAATTACCGTATGTATACAGAACATCCTCACCAACTCACTCCTTTGCGGTTTGGGGAAAAGTAATAGAAATAATTGATAATTACGATAATCCGAAAAGTCCACTAGGGAAAGACAGTTTAATGGATTGGTTAGCAAATACACCAAATACTCATATAATAATGTTCGGAGTAGATTTTAGAAGTTTAAGTTTTGGACATTATTTAGAAGTCGTTGCTAAAGTACCCTGGTATAATACATTTTGCTGGGATTATATGAATATTGAACCAAAATCTGAAGATATATTTGGAATTTATGATTTAATAGAGGTGCCGGGATGCTCACAATCATTTAATAATTTTGAAAATTATTTGTTAGAAAACAACATAATCGAGAAGAAATATTATAATAATTTATTAGTTTATAATTTAGAAGTTAATACGCTTTTACATCATGGTATGCAATACTTTAATGAAAATTACAAAAATCTATTATGCCTACCTAATAGATGTGCCACTTGCGATGAAAGAAGAAAGAAACTAAATTTATTTTAAACTTTATAACATTTTTTTTTGTTATATCTTAAAAAGGCACCTATTATGAAAACTTTGTATAAAGAAATTTTATTACCTATATCTCTAGAAAAATGTTGGGATTTTTTCTCAAGACCAGAAAATTTGAACATTATAACACCACCTTATATGAATTTTAAGATATTAAATAAAGTTCCTGAAAAAATGTACAAAGGTTTGATGATTCTCTATAAAGTATCACCTATTATGAACATACCAATGACTTGGGTAACCGAAATTACTCAAATTGAAGATTATAAATATTTTGTTGATGAGCAGAGAATTGGACCTTATAAATTATGGCACCACGAGCATCATTTTATAGAAAAAGAAAATGGAATTTTAGCTATTGATAAACTTTATTATGATGTTGGTTATAGTATTTTTGGGAAAATAATTGAAGATATGTTTGTACAACATAAAGTAAATGAAATTTTCGAATATAGAGAGAAGAAACTAAAAGAAATTTTTATAAAAGAGAGAGATTAATAAATCTCAGCTTTCATATCTCTATTCATTAAATCATCGATAGCATCATGTGGATTTTTGTCATGAAAAAGAACTTGATAAACCTCGTTGATTATTGGTGCTTCAACATTTAATTTTGCAGCCAAATTATAAGCAGATTTTGCTGTTTCAACTCCTTCAGCTACCATATTCATAGAACTAACAATCTCGTTTAATTTTATACCTTTACCAATATTTTCGCCAACAAACCTATTTCTACTATGCTTACTAGAACAAGTTACAATTAAATCGCCAATTCCAGAGAGCCCAGCAAAAGTTTTTGGATCTGCACCTAAAGCTTTACCAATTTTTGATATTTCAAAAATACCACGTGTCATTAAAGCAGCTTTAGTATTATCACCGTATCCTATACCATCAATAATTCCTGCGCCAATTGCCATAACATTTTTTAAGGCGCCCCCTAATTCTACTCCTACTACATCATGAGTTCTATATACTCGGAAGTAATTATTCATAAACAATTCTTGCACCATTATTGAATGTTCTTCTTCACATGAAGCAATTACAACAGCAGTAGGAATTTTTCTGGAAACTTCTTCTGCATGACTTGGCCCAGATAAAGTTAACAAATTATCTTTGCTGATATTTGGGAATAAATCTGAAAATACTTCTGATATTCTAAATAGTGTGTTAACTTCTATACCTTTTGCAACATTAACAATGATTTTATTTTCAATTAGGCTATTTGGAATACCTTTGTAAGTATTTCTAATAAATTGAGTTGGAACAGCATTAATTATTATATCAGAAAAATTCAATGACTCTATTAAATTATTTGTTACATAAAGGTTATTGGGAAATTTAATTCCAGGTAAGAACTTTGTATTTTCATTATTAGATATAAGGAGATCATAATTTTTTTTATCGTATTCCCATAGTTTTACATTATGTCCATTATCACAGAGTAAAATTGCTAAAGTTGTTCCCCAACTTCCAGCGCCAATTACAGATATGTTCATATTCAAATCTTTCTATTTTTTAAAAACTAATTTTTTTTCTTCACCTTTTAAGAGTCTTTTTATATTTTCTCTATGAGTATAAAAAACAATAATATTGAGCAAAAACATTAAGATAAAATAAATGATAAAATCATAGTATGAATAGGCATGTAAGAAGTAAAACTTAATAGGATATATAAACAATAATGATAATGCTGCAGATAAAGAACTAATTGAAACGATACGGAAAATAAGAAAAACTGCGATAAAGACAGAAAATGCAATCAAAGTTTCAATAGGACGAAGAGCGAGCAAAAAACCTAAACTTGTTGCTATTCCTTTACCGCCTTTGAAATTAGCAAAAATTGTCCATATATGCCCAATTACTGAAAAAATAGAAGCGGAAATGATTAAAAGTATATTATTTTGCGAGCTTAATAACTGATTAGCTAATAATACAGAAATAGCACCTTTAATTGCATCAAATATTATAACAAATACACCCCATTTTGTTCCAAGTATTCTAGTAACATTTGTACCACCAGTACTACCACTTCCTACAGTTCTGATATCTATTCCTTTTAATAATTTAGTTAACCATAAACCTGTAGGAATAGAACCTACAAAATAAGATAGTATAATTGAAATGATTAAATTAATTTCCATTCTTTCCTAAAATTTTTTTTAGTAATTCAAGATCATCTGGTGTTGTTACTTTAAAGTTAGATATATCACCATTAGTTATAAAAACTTTATAACCAAAATACTTTAGCATTGTGGATTCATCTGTAAAATACAGATTTTGTTCATAAGATTTTTTGAAACACTGATATAAAACATTGAATTTAAATGCTTGCGGAGTTTGCGCATAATATATTTTTTCACGATTAACAAAACCCGCGACATTATTATTCAAAACTTCCAAAATAGTATCTTTTGCTTTAATGGCTGTAACAGATGCATCAAATTTCAAAACATTTTCAATAATATTTGATATTATTTTACTGCTTATTAGTGGCCTAGCAGCATCGTGAACTAATATTATATCATCACTGTTAGGTTCTAAATTGTTCAAAACATATTCCAAAGCATTATAAACAGAATCTTGTCTTTCTTTACCACCTTCAACAACTTCTATAAGTTTAGAAATTTTATTATTTTTTGCAATATTTTGAATCAGCTCAAAATATTCCTTGCTGGTAACAACAATTATATTATCAATTCCATCATGTTTATCAAAAGCTTCTAAGGTGTAAGATAATATCTCACGATCATTAATTTTTATAAACTGTTTAGGAATATCACTATTACATCTTGTTCCAGAACCAGCTGCTGGAATAATAACAATCTTTCTCATAAGATTAACATTGCATCGCCATAGCTCAAAAATCTAAAACCTTCTTTAAGTGCTTTTTTATAAGCTTTCATTGTAAGTTCATAACCAGCAAAAGCAGCAACCATCATTATTAAGGTTGATTTAGGCATATGGAAATTTGTAATCATATGTTGAACTACCTTAAAATCATAAGGTGGAAATATAAATTTATCAGTCCAACCTTTTGTAGGTTTGACAAAATCATCAGCTGTATGAGAACTTTCCAAAGCTCTAACTGCAGAAGTACCGCAAACGAAAACTTTTTTCTTGTTTTCAATAGCAGAGTTAATAATATCAGCAGTAGAAGCAGAAATTTCGAAATATTCGGAATCCATACGGTGTTTTGAAAGATCTTCTACTTCAACTTCTTTAAAAGTACCTAATCCAATATGTAATAAAATTGGAGCAATTTTTACGCCTTTTTTCTTCAATTTTTCAAAAAGTTCTTCTGTAAAGTGTAAACCTGCAGTTGGAGCAGCAACAGAACCTTTAACTTTTGCATAAATTGTTTGATAATTAGTTCTATCTGTTTCTTCAGCATCTCTTTTGATATAAGGAGGTAATGGAGTAATACCATATTTTTCAATATATTCGTGAATATCTCCTGGGCATACAAATCTTACGGTTCTTCCACGAGAAGTTGTATTATCAATTATTTCACAATAAAATTTATCGTCAAAATAAATTTTATTTCCAATTCTTACTTTTCTGGCAGGTTCAACTTGAACATCCCAAATATTTTCTTTTGGATTTAATTCTCTGAGAAGAAATACTTCTATTTTAGCATTAGTTCTTTCTTTTTTTCCATATAATCGAGCTTGAATAACTTTAGTTTCATTAACAACAAGTACATCACCTTTACTGAAATAATCGACAATATCTGAAAAAGTTTTAACTTCAATAGATTGGTTAGCTCGATCAATAACCATTAATTTACAAGCATCACGAGGTTCAACGGGATATTTAGCAATAGCTTTACGCGGTAGATTATAATCGAATTCAGAGAGTTTCATTTGCAACTCCTTATTATATAAAAATATAAATAGTTACTGCACTTAAAAAGTGCAGTAACTATATTGGAACAGATTATTTGCCAAATTTAATAGAAGCTTGAGCAGCTGCTAATCTGGCAATTGGCACTCTGAATGGAGAACAAGATACATAGTTTAATCCAACTTTGAAGCAGAATTCTACAGATGCTGGATCACCACCTTGCTCGCCGCAAATACCAACTTTAAGATCATTTCTTGTAGCTCTTCCTTTATTTACAGCCATTTCGATTAATTGGCCCACACCTTCTTGATCAATTGTTTGGAAAGGATCAGCAGGAATCATTTTCTTATCTAAATAATCTGGTAAGAATCCACCTATATCATCTCTTGAGAAACCAAAAGTCATTTGAGTTAAGTCATTTGTACCAAATGAGAAGAATTGAGCTGTTTTAGCCATTTTATTTGCTACTAAACATGCTCTTGGAATTTCGATCATTGTACCATAGAGGTAATCAATTTTTTCAAGACCGAATTTTTCACATACTTCTTTATAAACTTTATCAACAATTACTTTTGTAAAGTCTAATTCAGTAACTTCGCAAGTTACAGGAACCATGATTTCTGGTTTTGGATTCTTTCCTTCTTTGATTAATTCTGCAGTAACCTCAAAAATAGCGCGCACTTGCATTTCTGAAACTTCAGGATATGTAACACCAAGACGAACGCCTCTGTGGCCCATCATTGGGTTGCTTTCATGTAAAGCTTCGCCTCTTTTAGCAACAGCTTCTGGTGTAATACCTAATGCTTTAGCTAATTCAGCTTGTTTTTCTGGGCTTTGAGGAACAAATTCATGTAATGGTGGATCTAATAATCTGAATGTCACTGGGAGTGAATCCATTGCAAGTAACGTACCTTTTATATCTCTTTTTACATAAGCAAATAATTCGTTTAATGCATTGATTCTTTCTTCTTTTGTATTCGAAAGGATCATTTTTCTTAACAAGAATAATGGTTCTTCAGAACCTTCGCCGTAGAACATATGTTCTGTTCTGAATAAGCCAATACCTTCAGCGCCAAAATCACGCGCAACTTTTGCATCTTGTGGTGTATCAGCGTTTGTTCTAACGCCCATTTTTCTATACTTATCAACTAATTGCATGAATTTTTGGAATCTTGGATTTTCAGATGCATCAATTAATTTAAGTTCACCTAAGTAAACATTACCTTTTGTACCGTTTAATGTTACTACATCACCTTCTTTAATAACGATATCAGTTCCTTCAACTTTTGCAGTTTTATTTTCAGCGTTTACATGTAATTTACCAGCACCAACTATACAACATTTACCCCAACCACGAGCAACTAATGCAGCATGTGAAGTCATACCACCGCGAGCTGTTAAAATACCTTCAGCTGCACGCATACCTTCAACGTCTTCAGGATTTGTTTCTTCTCTTAACAATATAACTTTTTTACCTCGTTTAGCCCATTCAACTGCGTCTTCTGCTGTAAATACAACTTGACCAGTTGCAGCACCAGGACCAGCTGGCAAACCTTTAACTATTGCTTCAGCTTTCTTTTCAGCTTCTGGATCGCAAATAGGGTGCAATAATTCATCTAATTGTGCAGGTTCAACACGTAAAACTGTTGTTTTTTCATCGATCAAACCTTCTTCTAACATATCCATAGCCATATTCAAAGCTGCTGTACCAGTTCTTTTACCTACACGGCATTGTAACATATAAAGTTTACCTTCTTGAATAGTAAACTCGATATCAAGCATGTCTTTGAATGTTTTTTCTAAAATTTCTCTAATTCTGCATAGTTCAGCATAAGTTTCTGGCATAACTTCTTCCATTGATGGAAGGTGTTTATTTTGTTCATTTTTTGTGTCATTATTTAATGGTGATGGTGTTCTAATACCAGCAACAACGTCTTCACCTTGAGCATTTACTAACCATTCGCCATAGAATTTATTTTCACCAGTAGCTGGGTTTCTTGTAAATGCAACACCAGTTGCTGATGTATCACCCATATTACCAAATACCATTGCTTGAACGTTTACTGCAGTTCCCCAATCATCTGGAATACCTTCAATTCTTCTATATGATACAGCTTTTTTACCATTCCAGCTCTTAAATACAGCTTTAATTCCACCAACTAATTGTTCTTTTGGATCATCTGGGAATGGTCTTCCTAATTTTTCTTTAATAATAGCTTTAAATTCTTCAGCTAATTGTTTTAATTCTTCAGCAGTTATCTCTGTATCTTCTTTATAGCCTTTACTCTTCTTGAATTCATCTAATTTTTCATCTAAAATTTTTCTAATACCCTTTCCTTCAACAGGATCAATTCCTTCAGCTTTTTCCATCACAACATCAGCATACATCATAATTAATCTTCTATAGGAATCGTAAACGAATCTTTCATTATTTGTTTTTTTGATAAGTCCTGGGATAGTTGATGTGGCAAGACCGATATTCAAAACTGTATCCATCATACCAGGCATGGATTTACGAGCACCTGATCTACAAGATACTAAAAGAGGATTATCAGGGTCACCATATTTCATACCCATTTCTTTTTCAACTTTTTCCATTGCTGCCCAAACTTCAGGCATCAAGCTTTCTGGTAATTCACAATTATTTGCATAATAAGCAGTACAGCATTCTGTTGTGATAGTAAAACCTGCTGGTACTGGCAAACCTAAATTAGTCATTTCTGCTAAGTTTGCACCTTTACCGCCTAACAATTCTTTCATACTTGCTTCGCCTTCAGCTTTACCACCGCCGAAGTAATATACATATTTTGGTATTGACATTTGTCCTCCAAATGTTATTAGTTATCAAAAAAAATATAATTCAATTTTTAAATATAATAAATTTTAATCGTTTTTGTATCAATTAGATAAGAATTTTGTTTAATTTTTCAGCATCTTCTAATTGAAGCTTGATTTTGATATAAAAGAAATCAATATCATCCAATTCTTCTTGAAATTTGCATAACTTTACAAAATCTTTTTGTGTAGTAATTACGCAGGTCGAATTTGTTGAATAAAACTTATTTCTGATCATTTCCACTTCTTCTCTGGTATAATTTTTATGATCGGAAAATTGTAATTTATCGGTAATTGCTAATTTATTTTTTTCTAAAATATCAAAAAAAGATTCTGGATTTGCAATTCCTGTTACTGCCAAAGCCTTTTGACCTTCAAATTCTTCAATGGTATATGTTTTATCAAATTTTAAATCTATAATATTATCTACTCGATAGAATGCATTTAATATTAATTTATTTTTTAAATATTTATTTTCTTTTATTTTCTCTTGTAAAATTTGCCTATTTACTTTTTTAAATTTATGATTTATGATAACGATATCTGCCCTTTTTATTCCTGAAAAACTTTCACGTAAATATCCGGATGGAAGAACTAAATTTTGTTTTATATCACTTTTAAAAAAATAATTAACATCTAATAAAACTATATCTGTATCTCTATGTAACCAACGATGTTGGAAACCATCGTCTAATATAATAATATCTGGAGAAACATCCTTAATTAAATTTTTTGCTCCTATAACTCTTTTTTCACAAACAGCAGCTGCACAATTAGTCTCTTTGGAAGTTAAATAAATTTCATCACCAACTTTATCTATATCCTTATTTAAACAAAAACCATCAGAAACTAATACATACCCTTTAGATTTTCTCTTATATCCCCTACTTAAAACGGCAGGTTTAAAACCAAATTTTTTAAAATATTCTACTAAATAAATAACTGTTGGTGTTTTACCTGTACCACCAACATGTAAATTTCCAACTGAAATTACTTTTACAGGTACTTTTGCAGATTTAAATATCTGTTTATCAAATAAAAAATTTCTAATTTGCATTATAAATGAATAAATTAGGCTAAAAGGGAGTAAAATAATTGAGATAATTTTCATAAAAATTTTTAATTTTTTTTCGAATATAACAAAAAAAAAACTTTTATGCCATTTTTTTGAAAAGTATTTTATAAATCATTATTTTTTAAAGCATTGTGAATATAAATTATTGAATATTTATTTTTAATATAAATTAATTCTTTCAAATCTTTTAATTAATATGTAACTTTTTATATATATTAGATGAAAATAATTTCATATTTTCCAAACCATAAAACTAATAATTATACTGTTTCGAATAATTTTTGTAAAATAATTTATTTTAATTATTATATTACAAAAAACGAAATATTAATTTTGATTTTTATTGATTAACAATTGCTTTTTCATGTTAAACCTATTTTATATAATTTTTTTTAATTTTGCACAAACATTTAAGCGATTAATATGAAACATATATTTTTTACAATACCCAAACCATTTAAGGATCCTAAAATCTCTCTAGCACAAAAAAATGCAATTTTAAGTTGGCTAGAGTTAACAACAGCTGAAAATATTATTCTTTTTGGTAATGATGAAGGTGTTAATGAATTTGCAAATAAATACAATTTTATTCATTATCCAAATATAAAAACAAATAAAAATAATATTCCATATTTGAATGACGCTTTTGAAAAAGTTCAAAAATACTTTGATGCAGACATTTATACTTACATAAATGCTGATATTATACTATTCAAAAAATATAATGATATTCTTCAAAATATTTTTAATAAATTCTCATCTTTTCTTTCAATTGGTTGTAGGCATAATACCAGTATTGATTTTGAAATTGATTTTAATAAAGAAAATTGGGATGCTGAATTAATTTATTATGCCAAAACACACGGACAAATAACTAATACTACTTGGACCGATTATTTTACTTTTACCAAAAACTTTTGGGATACAATACCAGATTTTATAGCAGGTAGGCCAATTTTCGATATATGGTTTTTAACAAATGCTCTTATAAATTTCAAAAACGTTATTGATGTCACTGATGTTAATTTTGCAATTCATCAAAACCATTCGTATAACCATGTAAAATACAATAAAAATGAAGTTTGGTTTGGCAAGGATTCATATTTTAACCATTTAAATGCTGGTAAATATTATTTTTTGGGAAATATTAAATATTCCTACTATAAATATACAAAAGATGGAATTATAAAAAATTGGGAAAGAAACGGTTTCCCAGACCAAGAAAGTTTCTTAAATTTTGCTTTTTTTGAAAGTGCCGCCGATCTTCTTGTAAATGCTAAGTATGATAAAGCTATTGAAATGTATGAATATCTTGAGAAAAAAAATTATAGACAACCTAATTTTTATTTTAGTTATGCTTTATCGCATTTGAATTTAGGAAACACTCAAAAAGCTATAAATTATTTTTATAATGAATTAGATTTATATTCAGAAAATATTAATGCCTTAACTACAATCAATCAAATAAAAGATTATAATAACTACAATATTTCCATTTCAGTTATTATTTATGGATTTAATAATTATGAAAATATTACAAAACTCATAAAAAATATCAGACATAATAACATTACATCAATTTATTTAATATCCAATAATCCTAAAACAGCAGTTGAAAATTCTGTAATTTTTGTTGAAGGAACACAAGATAATCTAAGTTTTAACCTAACCAAAATTATCACTAATTCTGAATTAAACGATTATGTGATGATTATTAATGGAGATAATTTCAACATTACAGATGATTTTTATGAAAAATTAAATAAAGTTTACCAGCCATATAACTTTGTACAATTGTTCTATTTTAATACTTACATTAAAAATTCAAACGAAGAAATACAAGGTTTTTACTTAAATAGAGATTATTTTTACGAACATGATAAAATGCTCTATTACCATTTAGTTTCTAATAAAATATTATTTGATTGCTTTGTTGTTAATAAAATTATATTTAATTTCTTTAAGTTTGAAGGGGATAATCCAGAATTTATTCATAAATTTTGGATCGAATTTTTTAGACACAATTTTGTTACTAAGTTAGTTCCATATTATGTTACAACATACTATAATGATAGCTACTATGATTTATCTTTAAAACTTGAACATAATATCAATTATAATACTTTAGAAAATTATTATTATATATTAGAAAATGTTAATTTGAATGTATTATTCCCTAACCTTAAAAATGTTGATTTAAGGTCAAAAGCATATGGAGATACTGCATTATTTTTATTTAACCGATTTATTGAAAAAAAACTATACAAGGCTGCTATTTCAATAGTAACACAAATTGCTGCATATACACAAAATATTGATATTTTAAATATTTGTATTCCATTTTTAGTTGAGAAATTTGATTTAAAACTTTTAAGAAATATCTTAACGGAATTTAGAAATTTTTTAGATGTAACTATGTATCAAAAACTTATGAATTATATAGATGAGCATATCGAATTATCTCGATCAATTTTTCATGAATCAAATAAATTTGATAGAGTTGTTAAATTAAAATTTTAATTATATGAATTTATTAATAGTAACACCTGATTTAGGCGCATTAACCGAAACTTTTATTACCAACCATATTCTTAATTTAAAAAGTACAAATACCTTTGTAATCACAAATAATATACATAATAAAATTATAGATAGCAATAAAATACTTCAAATTAAACTAAATTATGGCCCTGCAACTTTTGACGATGAAAAAGAAAAAATTGTACTAGATTTTATAAAAAATAAGAAAATTACACATATATTAATTGAATACGGGACTTACGGTTCAGAAATAATTAATTTGAATAGCAAACATTTCCAATTACCAATTTATATTCATTTCCATGGTTATGACGCATCTAGTGCTTTAAATAATCCAATAATTATAAAATATTATCAGGTTATTCAAAATTTTGTTTCCGGTTTTATTACAGTTAGCTATACAATGTCAAAAAGGTTGATTGATATCGGTATAGAAAAAGATAAAATATTTGTTAATTATTACGGTACCGAAAGTAAAATAATCTCTTCTAACGTTAGTGATAAAATTAATTTACTCTTTGTTGGAAGATTAGTTAACAAAAAAAATCCTATCCCCATACTTGAAGCAATAGCTAAACTAATTTCTAAATATTCTAATATTCATTTTGATATTATAGGTGATGGTCCATTAAAAGATGATATTATCTCTTACATACAAAATAATAATCTAAGAAATATTGTTACATTGCACGGTGCTCAACCTAATGATGTTGTACATTACTTTTTTAACAATTGTGATATTTATGTACAAAATTCAACAGTTGATAAAAGCACTGGCGACAGAGAAGGAACACCTGTTTCTATCATAGAAGCATTCTCTCACAGTTTACCTGTAATTTCAACAAAACATGAAGGCATAGAGGAAGTAATTATACATAATTTCAATGGAATTTTAGTAAATGAAAATTCAAGCGAAGAATTTTATCAAACAATAGAATATTTAATACAAAATAAAAATTTTAGAAATTATTTAGGTAATAATGCAAAATTAGTACATTCTATTAAGTTTGATAAAAATGTTTCAAATGAAAGATTAATAAAAATCTTAAAGAATGAAATTAAATTTGTTGTGAAACCGTTTTTTAGTGTATGTATTCCTACATACAATCGAGAAAAATACATTAGTGATACATTAAAAAGTGTTTTATTACAAAATTTTGATAATTATGAAATTATTATAATCGATGATGGCTCAACAGATAATACAAAACAAATTGTTGATAGATTTCCAGATAACAGAATAAAATATTACTACAAAAATCATACAAATGCTGCTGATACACGGAATTTAGCTATCGAAAAATCTCAAGGTGAATATATAGTTTGGTTAGATTCTGACGATATTATTTTGCCTTATGTTTTACAAGAGTATTATAATTTTTTCATACAAAATAGTTATTTTGAGTTAATTTATGGAGACTTAGTTATTGTAGATAATTTTTTAATCCCACAAAAGGAATTAAATTACGAAGATTGGTATAATAGGAACAATGAACTTTTAAGCAAACTTTTTTATGGCAATTATATTCCTAATCCAGTAGTATGCATAAAAAAAATAATTTACGAAAAATATGGAAAATATAATATTGATTTTGTAAGAGCACATGATTATGAATTTTGGATTAGAATTTCAAAACATATTAAATTAAAAAAAATAAATATCAAAACTTGCTTATGGCGATGGCATGATAGTAACTTATCTGCAGAAAGTGTTAAAATTGATACTTCATATGAGGCAAATGCAATTAAATTAATGTTGGCTAACAATTCTTTAGAAGAAATATTTCCAAATTATGATTGGGGAAATAAGGAACATGCAACAGTAAAATCTTATTTGGAAATTGTTAAAAGATTAATAATTTTAAAAGATTATAATGAAGCTATTAAATATGCAAAATTAGCTTATTCTTTGGCACATGATCCATCAATAATGGAATTAGTAAATAATTTACAACAATATAAATAAAATTATGAATGTCGAATATCACAAATTTTATAGTAACTTTTTATCTCAAGATATGGAATTGAAAGTTTATGGACATTCAGGTAAACCAGTATTAGTTTTTCCTTGCCATGGTGGAAGGTTTTACGAATGGGAAGATTTCAAAATGTTTGATGTACTCTATCCATTTACAGAAAATGGTCAGTATATTTTTTTTACAGTAGATAGTATTGATGGTGAACCTTGGTCAAATGAAAATTATGATATTCCGTATCGAGCTTATAAACATCAACTTTATGAAAATTATCTTATAAATGAAGTTGTGCCTTTTATTAAAAATAAAACACAAAAAAATAAAATTTTAGCAACTGGTATGAGCATGGGGGGATATCACGCTTCATCAATTGCTTTACGATATCCAGAAATTTTTGATCAACTTATTTGTTTAAGTGGTGTATTAAAATTAAATATTTATATCGGCGACTATTACGATGAAAATGTAGAAAAATTTTCTCCTATACATTTTGTGAGAACTTTGATAAACGATGAACATTTAAATAAGTTAAGACAAAATAGATTAATATTTTGCACTGGTCAAGGACAATGGGAAGAAGAAACCATTGAAGATTATAAAGAAATTAATTTTTACTTATTTGAAAAAAGAATTCCTGCATGGATTGATTTTTGGGGATTTGATGTTAGTCACGATTGGCCATGGTGGAAAATTCAATTGCCGTATTATTTGAATATACTACTAAATTTATAATTTTTTATTCTTTATACAATAAATTTTTGGAATTTAAGAAGTCAGTCACTTCTTTTTTTATCAAATCGGGATGTGGATAAGTTAAGCATTTTTCTGCAAGTTCTTTACATTCATTAACGGAAAGATTTAAAATTGCATTTTTAATATGTGGAAGAGCACTTGGTATAATACTAAAAGTTGTAATTCCTACACCAAGAAGAAGTGGGAGCGCTAACAAATCAGAAGCCATTTGACCACAAATAGAAACAGGTAAATTGACTTTTTTAGTTCTATTCATAATACGTTTTAAGATTGCAATAACAGCAGTATCGAATTCATCATAGAGATTAGAAACAACGCTATTTCCACGATCTACTGCTAGTAAATATTGAATCAAATCGTTAGTCCCAATACTTACAAAATCGACATAATTAGCAAAATCTTCCAAAATTACAGCAACAGATGGAACCTCAAGCATAATTCCAATTTTCATATTTTTATCATAAGGAATTTGATTTTTATCTAATTCTGCTTTAACTTGATCGATTATTTCACGAGCTTTAATAACTTCTCTTAAAGTACTTACCATTGGCAACATAAATTGAATATTTCCATTAATGCTTGCTTTGAGAACGGCACGAATTTGCGAAATAAAAATTTCTGGTTTATCTAAAAGAAAACGGATTCCACGCCACCCAAGGAATGGATTATCTTCTTTTATATCAGCAGGTAAAAATTTATCACCTCCAACATCAAAAGCACGAATTGTTAACACTGCGGGATATAATTTTTCTGATAGTTTTTTATAAATTTTAACTTGCTCTTTTTCAGATGGAATAAAACCAGATTCCATAAACAGTTCTTCAGTACGCAAAAGCCCTACACCTTCTATTCCAGATTCTATAACATTTTCTATCTCTTCTTTTAAGTCCATATTGCCGAGTAATGTTATTTTAACTCCATCTAAAGTTTGTGCAGGAATATTTTTAATTTTTTCAAGTTTTTTATTGTACTCTTTAATTTTTTCAATTTTTTGTTTGTATTTTTCAATAATATCTTCAGTAGGTTTAATAATTACTTCACCATTATATCCATCAACTATAATAATATCATTATCATTTATAAGCTTTGTTGCATCTATAACGCCAACAACGGCAGGGAGATTTAAAGAGCGAGAAATAATAGCAGCATGGGAAGTTAAGCCACCTTGTTCGGTAACATAACCTAAAACATTACACCTTGAAAATAGAATTGTATCGGCTGGAGTAAGATTTTTAGCAATAACAATAACATCATTAACAATACGAGAGACCCATTTTCTTTTTTGATAATTTTTAATCAATCTATTTTTAATATCTTCGATATCACTTGCACGTTCTTTCATATAAACGTGCTCGGAATTAAGCATAATTTGTTGATATTTTGATATTTCATCGTGAATTATAAATTCAGGTGAGCGTTCTTCTTTTTCTATACGACCTTTAATAGTTGAAATAAGGAATTGATCTTGCAAAATCATTAAATGGGCTTCAAAAATAGCAGCTCTTTCCTCTCCCATTCTTTCTTGTGCCAGCTTCAATATTTTATTTAATTCTTTATAAGATTGTTCTAAAGCTAACTCAAAATTTTTTAAGGCTTCTTCGACATTAGAATTTTTTTCATCACTTATTGTAAAAACTTCCTTCGAGTAATTATAAACTTTTCCTATTGAAATGCCAGCAGAAGCGGCAAGGCCATGAAGAATTATGTTATTTTTTTGAGTTAACATTCCTCATCAAATCCTCTATTAAAAAAATCTACTATTTCATTTGCCATCTCTTCCTCGTCAGGGCCATCAAAAGTTAACTCCAATTCCGCCCCTTGTGGCGCTGCTAAAGTCATCACGCCAATTATACTTTTTCCGTTAATTTCCATACCATCTTTGTTAATAAAAAATTCTGATTTATATTTTGCTGCTATTTTTACTATCATTGAGGCTGGTCTTGTATGTAAACCGGCTTTATTTATGATTCTAACTTTTCTTTCAATCATTTAACGATAATAGTTAATTTTTAGTAAAATATAAAAAAAAATAATTGTAAATTCAAAATATCATTTATCTCTTTGTAGCACAAGATTTGAAAACCAAATCAGGAAATCAAAATTTGGAGCAGATTTAAGTTTTTCAATCGAGTTATTAGCTAATTTGATATATTCTTCAACTTTATCGAGTGCTAATCTATCGACATTATATTTCTTGTAAATATTTTGATAATTATTAACATTTTCAAAAGTTGTGCCTTTGTTTTTTAACAATAAATTTAACTGTTCTTTATCCACACCTTGTGCTAATTCTAGTGCTTTTAATAAAAGGAATGTTTTTTTCCCTTCAACAATATCTAAACCAACTTTTTTACCAAAAATATTTTCATCTGAAAATGTGTCCAAGTAATCATCTTGTATTTGGAATGCTAAACCTAAATATTTAGCATAATCTTTAATCGCTTCAATTTGTTCTTGATTTGCTTTTCCAATTTTTGCACCAACTGTAAAACATCCAACAAGCAAAGCTGCGGTTTTTTTATAAATCATTGTAATATATTCATCAACTGTTACATCGTGTCGTAATTCAAATTCTTTATCCAATGCTTGCCCTTCGCATACTTCTATAATTGCGGTTGTGAAATCATTACAAATTGTAAAATCTGTATTATATGCATCTTTTAATAATAATTCGAAAGAATATGCATAGAGTGTATCTCCAGCTAAAATTGCAGTGTTAACATCATAAGCTTTGTGAACAGTTAAACGATTTCTTCTTTTATGAGAATTATCCATAATATCATCATGCACTAAAGTAAAATTGTGTAGAATTTCAAAAGCAAGCGCTGCATTATAAGAGTTTTGAAATGTATTACTAAAAACATAATTTGAAAACAATACTGCCAAAGGCCTTAATCTTTTTCCACCTCCTATTATGGAATATTTACAAGGCTCATATAAAGAGTTCGGTGTTTTATCTGAAAATATTTTTTCTAATTTTTCTTCAACAATTTTTAGTTGTTCGTCAAACAGTACATTATAATTTTTTACCAATTTAATATAACTCCATTTTTGTGATTAATTTCGCATTTTTTAGTTCATTAATATTTTTTGATGAAGTAAGGAATTGAACTCTTTTTAAATCCTCCATCCATTCTAATATTGTTCGATATGTAAACTCTACACCATTATCATAAATACTTTTTATAATTGCTTTTGCAGAACCGGTAAAATCAGCACCAAGAGCTATGGCTTTCGCAATCTTAATACCATTATCAATACCACCTGAACCTATTAATGTAAAATTGTATTTACTTTTTAATTTTGCAATTTCTTTTATACAATAGGTAGTAGGTAATCCCCAATTTATAAAATTATCGTTTACTTTTTTATTTCTAATCATTTCAACTTTTGCCCAATTGGTACCACTAGCACCGGCAACATCAATTCCACTCACACCAACATTTAATAACTTTTCTGCTACTTCTTTATTTATTCCTGCGCCAACTTCTTTTACTAAAATAGGAATTTCTACTTCTTTAACAATTATTTCAATTTGTTTTAAAATTCCCTTAAAACCTAAATCCCCATTTTTTTGAAATAATTCCTGCAAAGGATTTGTATGTATATAAACAGCATTTGCTTCAATCATCTCAACTATTTTATGAATTTTATCAATTGTAAAATCGTTTTTTACCAATTGAGCAGCACCTATATTTCCAATTAAAAATAAATTAGGAAATTTTTTCCTTACAATACTATATGTTTCAATAAGCTCTGGATTTTCCAAAGCTGGCCTTTGGCTCCCAACAGCAATTGGAATATTAAGTTCATTAGCAAGTAAACCTAAATCAAAATTTATATTTTTTGCGAGCTCATTACCCCCTGTCATTGATGAAAGCAACAAAGGATAACTAAATCTGCGTCCCCAAAATTCGATACTTTGATCAATCTCATCATAATTCAGCTCTGGTAAAGCGTTATGCTCAAATTGATATAAATCAAAAGTATTCTGATCTTTATAATCAACATCTTCGGTCACGCAAATTTTAATGTGATCAATTTTCCTATTTTGTATATTATCTAATGGTTCCATAGTTCCCTATCTAATGATCGATATTGTATTGCTTCACTAATATGAACAGGTAATATATTTTCACTACATTCTAAATCAGCAATAGTTCTTGAAACTTTCAATATTCTATCATATGCCCTTGCCGAAAGTGATAATTTTTCCATTGCGTTTTTCAGTAAATTTTGAGATGTAGAATCTAATTTACAATATTTTTGAATTTCCTTTGAACTCATATCAGAATTTGTGAAAATATGCGGTAAATTTTTAAACCTTTCAAACTGTATTTTTCTTGCTTTAATTACGCGTTCTCTAATTACTTCAGATGTTTCAGCAGGTGCCACGCTAGATAATTTATCAAACTCAACAGCCGGAACCTCTATATGAATATCAATTCTATCTAGCAAAGGGCCAGAAACTTTTGCCATATACTTTTGAATTTGTCCAATAGAGCAAGTGCATTTTCTGTTTGGATCTGTATAATATCCGCACGGGCACGGATTCATAGCGGCTACTAACATAAAATTAGCAGGGAAGACCAACGTCATTTTACTTCTACTAATCGTAACTTTTAAATCTTCCAAAGGTTGTCTTAAAACTTCCAATACATTTTTTTTGAATTCTGGTAATTCATCCAAAAACAAAACACCATGATGAGCAAGAGAAACCTCTCCCGGCTTTGGGTATGTTCCACCACCGATGAGCGCAGCATCCGACACAGTGTGATGTGGGCTCCTAAAGGGCCTCTCCGTTATTAAAGCTTTATTTTTTTTCAATAAACCAGCTACAGAATGAATTTTTGTTGTTTCTAATGCTTCATCAAAAGTTAATGGAGGTAAAATTGACGGTATTCTTTTTGCTAGCATAGTTTTTCCTGAGCCCGGTGGACCAATCATCAGCAAATTATGTCCTCCAGCTGCTGCTACTTCCAATGATCTCTTCACATTCTCCTGACCTTTTACATCAGAAAAATCTAAACTATAAACATTTACTGAATTAAAAAGCTCATCCAAATCAACTAATGTTTTCTTTAATTTCCTTTCACCTAACAAAAACTCAACAACTTCCTTCAAATTTGTAACGCCATATACATCAACACCATCTACTATTGCAGCTTCTTTTGATGAATCTTTTGGCAAAATAATCCTTTCAACTCCTAGCTTTTTCGCTTCATATGCAACACTCAATGCCCCGTGAATATGCCTAATTTTTCCATCTAGTGCCAACTCCCCTAAAAGAACAGTATTTTTCAAATTCTCTTCTGGTATTATTTCATTAGCTACAAGAATTCCAATTGCAATAGGTAAATCAAAAGAGCTACCTTCTTTTTTTATATCAGCAGGGGCTAAATTAATTGTAATTTTACGATATTGTAATTCATAATTCGAGTTTTTTATCGCAGATAGAACTCTTTCTCTGCTTTCGGAAACAGCTTTATCAGGAAGCCCAACAATTAAAAAGTTGGGCATCCCTTTTTCTGTATGTGTTTCAACTTCAACCGGTATGGCATCAATTCCATATGCCACAATAGAATTTATCTTTGATATCATAAAATTATCCTAATTCTGGATACAATGGAAATTTTGATGTTAATTCTTTTACTTCATTTCTCACCTGATTATAAACATTTTCATTCCCTAAATTAGAAAGAACTTTATCAATTAATAATGCAATAATTTTCATTTCATTCTCTTTCATACCACGTGTTGTCATCGCTGGTGTTCCAATTCTTATACCACTAGTAACAAAAGGACTCTTAGTGTCATAAGGAACCATATTTTTATTAACAGTAATATTTACTTCATCCAAAGCTAATTGCGCTTCTTTACCAGTAATTCCTTTATTTGTTAAATCAATTAACATCAAATGATTATCAGTTCCACCAGATACAATTTCATATCCCATTTTTAAGAATTCTTCAGCAAGAACTTTAGCGTTTTTAATAACTTGTTTTGCATAATCTTCAAATTCTGGTCTTAAAGCTTCGCCAAATGCAACAGCTTTTGCCATAATAATATGCATAAGTGGCCCACCTTGAATTCCCGGCATAACCATACTATCCAAAACTTCAGACATAAGCTTCAATCTATCGCCTTTAGGAGTTTTAATACCAACTGGATTTTCTTTATCTTTACCTACTAAAATAATTCCACCTCTAGGACCTCTCAAAGTTTTATGAGTTGTAGAAGTAACGATATCGCAATATGATAAAGGATTATTCAAAAGCCCTTTAGCAATCAACCCAGCTGGGTGAGCCATATCCATCATAAGCAACGCACCTACAGAATCCGCAATTTGACGCAATTTAGCATAATCCCAATCTCTAGAATAAGCACTTCCACCCGCTACAATAATTTTTGGCTTTTCTCTTTTAGCAGCATCTTCAATCATATTATAATCAAGCATCTTAGTCTGTGGATTTAAATCATAACCAACAGCTCTATAAATTTGACCTGAAAAATTTACAGGTGAACCGTGAGTTAAATGTCCACCGTGTGCTAAATTTAAACCTAAAATTGTATCGCCGGGCTTTAAAAAAGTCATATAAACAGCCATATTAGCTTGCGAACCACTGTGCGGCTGAACATTTGCATACTCAGCACCAAACAATTTTTTTAACCTTTCTCTTGCTAAATCTTCTGCCATATCTACTATTTCACAACCACCATAATATCTTTTACCCGGATAACCCTCGGCGTATTTATTCGTTAAAACAGAGCCCGCTGCTTCAAGAACAGCCAAACTTACAAAATTTTCAGAAGCAATTAGTTCTAAATTTCCTCTTTGTCTGAGCAATTCTTTGTAGTAAATCTCTTTAACTTCTGGGTCACTATTAAGATAATTAAACATTTTTGCACCTTTTATATTGTGAAATATTAATTTTCAATTTTCTCCACTCTTCTTTGATGCCTGCCTCCTTCAAACTCAGTATTCAACCACGCCTCAACCATAGGGAGCAACTCATCCTCTTTTACAAACTTTTGTCCTAATGCTAAAAAATTCGCATTATTATGTTGACGTGACAATTTTGCAATTTCTAAATTATGACACAATGCAGCCCTTACCCCTCTTACTTTATTAGCAACAATCGAAACACCAACACCAGAACTACAAACACCAATTGCTTTATCTACTATCCCTTCGGCAACGGCAACAGCAGCCTTACGAATATAATCGGGATAATCACAAGATTCTTCACTAAAAGTGCCATAATCAATAACTTCAATGCCCTTATGAACAAGATATTCCTTTATTTTCTCCTTATATTTAAAACCACCATGATCGGATGCCAAAGATACCTTCATAATTTCCCCAAATTTTAACTTAAAAAATAAATTTACAAAAAAAAATCTACTTATTAAATAAATTTTTAATTTTCTAATAATAAAAATTACTTGCATTTTTAATAAAAAAACATTATATTGGTAATTCAAAATTTAGAATTTTAGGGCTTGTAGCTCAGGTGGTTAGAGCAGCTGACTCATAATCAGCGGGTCGGAGGTTCAAGTCCTTCCAAGCCCACTTAAGTAGCTTAGAAAATAGTTCTAAGCTTTTTTTATTTTAAAATCTCATTTTATTTAGCTCAGACAGTATAAGCTTAAGCCCGCATTCGCGGGCAGGCTAACGCCAAAAAAATTATAACTCAAATAAAAATATCACAAATCACTTACCCTGAAATTTTACTTTTGAGTTTTTCATACTAAATAATTATTCACAATATCAAGAATATAATTTTTGGATTTTAATCACAAACAATAAATTTTTTCAATCCTCGTTTTCTATTACATTATTACAACACCTCAAACTTTTACTTGAAGGCCCAAACATTTACATTTTGTATTGTAATTCAAAGATTAATAATTAGAATTTTTCTTCCAGTTATTTTTGCTATATTTATAGAATTTTTCTTATCCTAAAATGATTATTAA
This sequence comes from Ignavibacteriales bacterium, assembly GCA_035379625.1. Classification (GTDB taxonomy): domain Bacteria; phylum Bacteroidota; class Ignavibacteria; order Ignavibacteriales; family DAOSCP01; genus DAOSCP01. The sequence continues at coordinate 44,834 of DAOSVM010000017.1, forward strand.
TCTGCTTATTGAATAATTAAAATATAGCAAAATCTTCTTGTTCCACTTCAATACATATACTATTTTCTTCAAAAAAATTGTTTCTTAGAAAATTATCAAATAAATGAGTTAAAATAATTTTTTCTTGTTCAATTATTTATATTAAAAGGTGAATGATAGATAAAGTATTTATAGTCTCAGTTTATCTTGTTATATATTCTTAAAATGATATATCTTTATTCTATAATTGTTATTTTTCAAATTATAATCACAATTACTGTTAAAATCAAAAATTATTTAATAATTTTATTATTTTTTTTAATTTAAAAATATATTTTTTATTAATTAGAATTAATTTTCAATAAAAAAAAATTATTTAATTTGATTATTAAATTAAAGGAAATTAATAAAATATATTTTAAATCTATTCATTAAATTTAATTGTAGTAAGTGGAAGTATTAAATATAAAATTATTAAATAAAAATTTGATATTTTTCTAAGAATTCATATACTAAATTGTAGGTCACATTATGAAAACTGAAGCATACTCAATTAACGATTTATTAGCCAAAACTCACACCACATTTTTTATTCCTCCTTTTCAAAGAAGTTACGCCTGGGGGAAACAAGAAATTGAAAGATTTTTTAGTGATATTACAAAAATTATTGATTCCGAATTAGATTTTACTCAAGTTAATAAACAAGAACATTTCTTCGGAACATTAGTAGTTAAAGAAGAATTATCATATGCTCCTAGGCAATCAATTTTAAAGAATTTATTTAGTGGATTTAAAAAATTTACCGGTTCAGATTCATTAACAAAAAATATAAAAGATGAGAAATATGAAGTAATATCAAAAACAATAATTGTAGATGGACAACAAAGATTAACTACAGCACTAATATTTTTAATTGCTTTAAGAGATACTGAAAAAGAAATAAAAAAGAAAAATTACATTACAGATACTTATTTAATAAACCCTTTTTCTTCTTTTGAATATAAGATTAAATTAAAGCAAGTTACAAAAGATTGGGAAGCTTATAAAGCACTAATAATGGATGAAAATCCATATCCCGGTATTATCACAAGTGCATACAATTTTTTAAAAAAACTTATACAAGAACTTAAACGAAATAATCCAAGTATAACAACTGAGCACTTTTTAACAGCTATTAAACGTTTTAATGTTGCAGTTATCTTTTTAGATGAAGCTCCTAATAAAGGTGAAGATCCTCAAGTAATTTTTGAAACTCTTAACTCTTTAGGTAAACCCCTTTCATTATCTGACTTAATTAGAAATTTTGTTTTATTAAAATTACAAAGTGAAAAACAAAATTATATTTATGAAAAAATATGGTATCCTAAAATAGAAGACATAATTAAAGAAAATACCTCAGAGTTTTTTAGAGACTATCTACAGTACAAAATATCTGCTCACCTAAAAGTAATTAGCGATAATAATACAAAAGAATTATATCAACTCTTTAAGAGTTTCTTTTATAAACATTTTCTAAATATAGATAACTTCATTACCGAAATATTAAAATATGTAAAGTTATATAAATGGATAATAACCGAATCATTTAATGATAATATTTCTGATAACATTCAAAATGATAAAATTATAAAGGAACTTTTAAGAAATATTTTTATTGATATAAAATCTCAGGCATTTAAGCCTTTTGTTTTAGGATTATTAGAATATCATCAATATGGTGAAAACGATATAAAATTAACTGATGAACAATTAATTTCAATGTTAGAAACAATAAGAACTTATCTAATAAGGAGAAGAATATTAGGTTTAAATAATAGTGAGAATAAACATATAATATCAAAATGTAAACTAATACAAGAAATAATTAAAAATAATACTCCTGTAATTGATATTCTTACAAAAATGCCTTATGATGTTAGATTTCCAAATGATCTAGAGTTGAAAGAAGCTTTAACAAATATGAATTTTTATGAAGAGTTAAAAAAATATTCTAAATTTATTTTAGGTAAAATTGAAGAAAATAATTCCAATGCAAGGATAAATTTTAGGGAAAAACATTTTAATGTAGTACACATTATGCCCTTAGAACTATCTCGAGTTTGGAAAAATGATTTAGGAGATGATTATGAAATAATTCATAAAGAATATCTCCACAATATTGGCAACCTTATTTTCACTGATATTGCTTTCGAAAAAGATTATAAATCATTCCAAGATTTAAAACAAAAATTACAAAAGTCAAAATTATTTTCTAAAAATGACATAATTACGAAAGACAAATGGGATTTAGAAAGTATCTTAGACCACCAAAAAAATATGATAAAATGGTTGCTCAATACATTCCCTTTACCTGAGAACTTTAGAAAATCAAATAATTGGATTACACAAATAGATAGAAATGTTTGGTTCTCACCCCAAGATGATGATGCCAGTGAGAGAGCTGAAGGTAATAAACCAACCGAACTCCGTATTTTAAATGTCAGCATAGAAGTAAAAACTTGGCAGGATGTTTACCTTAATTTCTTAAAATTTATTATTGACAACCAACCATCTAATTTATCAATAATTATTGAAAATCAACAAGAATTACTCGGTAGAAATGATGCAATAATAAAGTGGCCTGATTTAAAGGAAAAAATAGAAAACAACAAAGAATTAATAAATCGTTACAAAACATTAGACATTAAGACTTATGATAAAATAGATAATTTAAATGATGATACACTTTTTTTTCATACAAATATGTCAGCAAATATGTGTATGTTAAGAATTTCTAATATTATGAATAAATTTTATTTAGATAGCGATAGCGTAAAAATTAAACTAAAAAAATGATATATGGTATTAGGCTCAATTTCTTTAAAATAATCCTTATAAAGAAAAAATCATCAAATATTAGTAAAAAAGCAATTAACAAAAATAGAACGGAGTTTTAACAGTCGCTCCTAAAAATACATTAACATTTGAAACAAGAGATAGTGAAATAGCTTGTGGACCCCTACCACCTGCGATAACATCCATTGCACCGTGAGATGTTAAAAAACGTGGAAAAGTACCAGTCTGATGTTGTGGTGGATCTAATACAGTTATGTTAGTTATTTTATCATTTTCAACTTCTACAAATGCAAAAGCTTGGCAATGCCCCAAATGAGCTGATAATACTCCATTTTCTAACGGAATAGCTATAATTTTTTTCATCTTTTTCTTTTTTTAGTGATAATATATAATCGTCATTGTAAATTATTTGGAATAATCCTTCCATAATTATCATTCCTATTTTTATAAATTTTCATTTAATATGATACAACAAACAGTTTTTGGTTTCTTTATAGTTTTTGGTTTTAAATTTTTGGTAGGGGCTCAATATTGGGGGCAAACATACGTTAGGTTGGAACAAAACTGCGTTTTCAACCCATTTGGGCAGACACGCAGGTCTGCCCTCATCCAATAATCTTTATCTCCTCCTCAGTCAAATCGTATAACCTATACACCAGATTGTCAATTTCCCTTTCCAACTCGC
>DAOSVM010000018.1:0-46158 GCA_035379625.1 Ignavibacteriales bacterium
TTTTACATTTACAATTTCTTCTATTGAGTTGGTTAACTTTACAGGAAATGAAAATGTAAAAATTGGTAAAATTTATCCTATTAAATGGCAAAGTTATTTCTTAAATAATTTAAAAATTGAATTTTCTACAAATAATGGTAGCACTTGGACTCAAATAGTTAATAGTACACCTGCTTCTAATGGTCAATATAATTGGTTAATACCAAATATAGCAGGGAATAACTATTTAATTAAAATTAGTAGCAGTGCTGATTCTGAAATTAAGGATTCTTCAAAATCTACATTTAGAGTAGCTAATGTATCATTGAATTTCCCAAACGGAAATGAAGTTTTTCAGGCTAATACAATAAAGAATATACTCTGGACAAAAACTTCAAATGTTGCTAGAGTAAAAATTGATTTTTCTTCGAATAATGGAAAAACATGGTCAAATATTATCTCTAATACAACGCTTGATAGTAGCTTAAGTTGGACAGTGCCAAATATATTAAGTGACTCTTGTAGAATTAAAATTACAGATATGGTATCTAATGAAATTACTGATTCTAGTGGAATGTTTACAATTGCAAATATCAAATTTATAAAACCTGTTGCAGGTAGTGTTATACAGGCTAATAAGCCAGTAGTTATTAAATGGAGCTCTAAGAATATTCAAAATCTGACAATTGAATATACTACAAATAATGGTCTGGTATGGAATACTATTAAAAGTAATACTCCATACTATCCGGACTCGTTAATTTGGAATGTTCCAGATTTAGTAACAACAAATTTAAAATTAAAAATTTATGATCCATTACATCCAGAAATTCAAGATACAACACAATTTTCAATTAAGATAGCAAAATTACAACTTACAAGTTTAACTGGTGGAGAGAATATACAAGCTGGAAAACAATTTAATATAACCTGGATTGATTCACTTGTTACTACTGTTAAGCTTGAATATTCAACTAATAATGGCTTATCTTGGAGAATTATTTCAACTGCTATTCCTGCTATTAATAAAAATTATATATGGAATATTCCAAATACACCATCTATTAATTGTAAAATTAGGATTTCAGATGTTTATAATCCTGAAATTGCAGACTTAAGTACACAAGTATTTACAATCAGTTTGTTAAGAATTGATAATCCAAATGGTGGCGAAAGTGTACAAGCATTAAAATATAAAAAGATATATTATACAAAGAGTAATAATATTTCTAATTTAAAATTAGAATATTCAACTGATAATGGAATAAATTGGAATATTATTACTAACAGTACTGCTGATTCTATATATAATTGGTTAGTACCTAATATACCATCTAATACTTGTAGATTGAGAATTTCAGATGCTAATAATCCAAATATATCGGATGTTTCAGATACTACATTTAAGATTTACTATCTAAAATTATTAACACCAAATGGTGAGATTAAACAAATAGGAACACAAGCTAATATTAGTTGGGAATATAGCTCCAATATTTCCCGAGTAAGTTTATACTACTCAACTAACGCAGGTAATAATTGGATTGAAATAAAAAGAAACATTGCTGCTGATACGAATGGATCAAATTATTTATGGCAAATACCTAATACTCCAACAAAACAAGCACTTGTTAGAGTTGCTATGGCTTATAATAACGAAATATTTGATGATAGCGATTCTTTATTAACTCTTAGTACAATTAAAATATTGTTCCCTAATGGTAATAATCATTTACAAGTTCATAGATATTATGATATTAAATGGTCATATGGTTATGTTAACAATGTAAACATAGATTATTCAGTTAACGGTGGAACTACCTGGATGAATATTGTCAGCAATTATCCAGCTGATTCAATGAAATATAAATGGTATGTAAATGATACGGTAGCTCAAAATGCTATTTTAAGAATTCAATACAGTGCTGATAATTCAATTTATGATATTTCTGACAATCCATTCAGAATTAGTAAACTTGAATTATTATCTCCTAATGGTGGTGAAAAATGGTTAAATAATTCATCTAAAATAATTACTTGGGAATGCAGTAATGATGTTAAATTAGTTCGTATATTTTATTCATATGATAATGGTTTAACTTGGATAAAAATTGCTGATAGTGTTAATGGACAAGCAAAATCCTATTTATGGAATATCCCAAAATTAAGCGATATTCAAACAACCGATAAAATGAGAATAAAAATTGTTGATTCTACATTTAATTTTGCTCAGACAGTATATGATATAAGTGATAACAAGTTCACAATCTGTAATATAAATATATTTAATCCTAGAGCTAACGATTATATTCAGGTTGGTAAAAAAGCTACCATTACATTTAATACCAAAAATATAAATAGATTGAGAATAGAATATCGTACTTCACCATTTGAGCCTTGGAATACAATAGATACAGGTGTGGTTACAAATACTGGAAAATATGATTGGATTATTCCTGAAGATTCAACTTTAGTTTCAAATTATTTCCAATTCAAGCTAACTGATATGCATGATGATAGTATTTATGTTCTATCCGAAAGTTATCAAATATGTAAATATATTAACTTATCATCACCAAATGGTGGTACACAAGAAGTTTTAAGAATTGGTAGTGCTTATCCTATTAAGTGGTTTGGTAGCTCAAATATTTCTAGAGTACGAATTGAGTTACATGGTGTTCAATTAAATCCGATATTACTTGCAACTGTCAATAATTATAGCGGTATTACAAATGTTTATAATTGGACTATACAAAATACTCCTTCTAAGATTGCTAGAATTGTGATAAGAGATGCTGATGTTTTATCAATTGCTGATTCCAGTAATTTAACCTTTAGTTTAGCTCCGTTCCCTAAACTTGATAAAATTGCTAAAATACAAAAAGATACAGTTATATTTAAATTTGTTGGTAACAATTTTGAAGATATGATTCTTGATTCGTTATTCTATACAACTTTACCTAATGCTTCTGAATGGATTTATACAAATAATTATTCAGCTCCGACTAAATTTATTAGTTCAGGTAAGGATATTTTAATTAAATGGTATGCTTATAAAGATTTAGGTAATTTTGAGAAAATAGATAACAATGTAAAATTTATATTCAAATCTGCCACAACAAGATATGAAATTATTATAGATAGTGTTGGTTTCGATAATGTCGCACCACAATTACCAAAGCTGAAATTTAATTATAAATATTGGGATAAGCAGATTGTAAGTTGGGATAGTGTAAAAAATGATATAAGTACTCCAATTAAATTTAAGGTTGATGTCTCTAAGAACTTTACATTTGATACTTTGTATTATACTGGAAGATTTATTACAAATAACTCTTTGACAATTGATAAATTATTCAATAATACTAAATATTATGTCAGAATTCAAGTAATGGATAATTTGAATAATGTTTCCAATTATTTTGTAGATTCAATATTTACACCATTAGTTTGTGATTACGATTCTAATAATGTTGTAGATGTTATAGACTTGGCTAAATTTAAAAAGGCATGGAATGAAAATAATTTAAGTGAAGCTGATTTTGCGCCATTTGAAGGTATTTTCCCAGTTGTTAAAGTTGTTGGAAATAGAAGATTAGACGCTGAAGATTTATATCTTTTCATTAAAATGTGGAATTATACTCAAAATAATTATACATTATTCAAGAAAGTAAAGAATAATTTTGTAAACACTCAAAACATCAGTGAAAGAATTGAAAGAATTATAAGTGATAAAAACAATAAACTAATTATACCGATTAACTTTGAACAAAATAATGCGGCTATTGGAGTTTCACTGAAATTTAATCCTAAATATATTAAGATTGATTCTGCTTATATAGGAAATTCTAAGAAACAGTTCTTGAATCTTGTATATATTGACTCAGTAAAAGGAGTATTAAGAGTTGATGCTGTAGCATTAAGTGGAAATATTACACCAAATGATGTAAAATTGAATTTGGTTGTTAAAAACTTCTTTGATAGTAAACATTTTGAAGATTCATTAACATTTACGGCTATGGCAGTAGATGATAGTATAACAAGAAAAACTATGAAAAATTATACATTAGCATTGAATAAAATTCCAGATGATTTTAAATTAGAGCAAAATTATCCTAATCCATTTAATCCAACTACAATTATAAAATATCAATTACCATACAAAGCAAAAATTGAATTGAAGATATATAATATTCTTGGTCAAGAAATAGCAACTTTAATAAATCAAGAACAGAATGCAGGTTATCATACAATTCAATTTAATGCAAATGAAATACGTGGTGGTTTAGCATCTGGTGTTTATTTCTATAGAATTGTAGCAGGTAAATTTGTGCAAACAAAGAAAATGTTGTTAATTAAATAATCTGGTGAAAATATGAAAAAAAATAATTTAATAAAACTAATAATTTTAATAAGTCTATCAATTATAGTAATTATAAATTCAGGATGTGATAGTTCTACAACAAGTGGAGCAGCTCCAATATTTTTACAAATTACATCCGGACCTAAGAAGGATGAGATTATTACTACTGATAGGATTACTTTTACTTGGGCAGGCAATGATAAAGGTTATAAATTTAAATATGCACTTTATTATGTCAAAAGAGATAAATCTTTAGAACTAATAGATTCATCTTCTTGGGATGTACTGACAAGAACTACATTTGCATATTTAGATGATGGAAATTACCAATTTGAAGTTCAAGGAATGTTTAGAAATATTTATTCGAAAGTTACCAGAAATTTTACCGTAGATGCTGTCAAGGGCCCATTAATTAAATTTTTTAGAACAAGAAAAATTGTAGCATTGAACGATTCTATTAAAATTAATGTTTGGTTAGAAGATGTTTCAAAGTTTCTTTCAGGAGATTTGAATATTCAATTTGATAAATCATATTTATATTTAGATTCAGTTTCAACAACAAATTTTGAAGATTTTAACAATGCTGATTTAGTAGGTGTTATTTTACCAGATTGGAAAACAATTAAAGATAATACCAATTCTAAAGGTATTCTCACTTTGTCATATGCAGTGGCTAACAATGGTTCAAACTCAAAAGAAGGTATTACAGGTTCAGGTTCTGTATTAACATTACATTTTGTTACCAAAAGATTAGGTTCAACGACTCTTAAAGTTCTTACAAATTCTAAATTATTAGATGTTAATGGAAAACAAATTTCACTTAAAACACCAAAAGATGGTTATGTAGTAATTCAATAGGAGAAAATAATGAAAGTATTAAATGAAAAAGAAAATTTCCTTGCTTTGGAAGAAAATTTTTCAAATTATGAAAACAGTAAATATATAATTATACAAGCACCTTTCGAAAAAACTGTAAGTTATGGTCACGGAACAGCTGCTGGGCCACAAGCTATTATTAATGCATCTCAATATGTAGAATTTTATGACGAAGAATTAGATTATCAGGCTGCTTTTGTTGATGGTATTGCAACTTTGGAAACTTTAGAATTTAATGAAATTGATACAATTGAAGAATCTTTTGAAAAAATATCTAATGCTGTTGAAAATGTTTTAAAAGATGGAAAATTTCCTATTGTTTTAGGTGGGGAACATTCAATTTCTTCTGCGGTGTTTAAACCGATTAATAGTAAATTTGAAAATCTCTCTATTTTGCATTTTGATGCTCATTCAGATTTACGTGATGAATATTCTGGTACTAAACTTTCTCATGCATGTGTAATGAAAAGAATTTTTGAAATAAATCCTAAAATTACTCAAATTGGTATAAGGGCTCAATGTGAAGAAGAAGCTAATTTAATAAAAGAAAATAAAATTAATACTTTTTATATGCGAGGTATCAGAAAGAATTTATATGGAAAAGATTGGATCGATAAAGTAATTAATTCTCTATCAGATAATGTATTTATTTCTTTCGATGTTGATGCATTTGATCCATCTGTTATTCCTGCTACAGGAACTCCCGAACCTGGTGGGTTATTCTGGGATGAAACTTTGGAAATATTAGAAAAAGTAATCAAAAATAAAAATATTGTAGCTTTTGATGTTGTCGAATTAGCCCCTGTTAGTGAAAATACAATATCTGATTTTAATACTGCCAAATTGATTTATAAAATGATTAGTTATATTTCATTTTACAAGAATCAGAAATAATTATGAAAAAGCTATTACAAATATTATTTCTATTTTCTATTGTTTGGGGCCAAAATATTTACCATATAAAGATTACTCAAGAAATTGAGCCCGGGCTTGTTCCTTATATTAAAAGAGGTATACAAGAAGCAAAAAACAATAATGCTCAAGCTATTATTTTTGAAATTAATACTTTTGGTGGGAGAGTAGATGCTGCTGTACAAATCCGGGATGAAATAATTAACACCAAAATTCCTACTGTTGCATTTATTAATAAACGAGCAATTTCTGCAGGGGCATTAATTTCTATAGCGTGTAAAAAAATTGTTATGTCTCCTGCTTCAACTATTGGTGCGGCAACAGTTGTTGATATGGAAGGTAAAAAACAATCTGAAAAATATCAATCTTATATGCGTGCCGAGATGCGCGCTACTGCTGAAAAAAATGGTAGAAATCCAATTTATGCTCAAGCTATGGTTGATGAAACCATTAAAATCCCTGATTCAATAAAAGGAGATAATAAACTCTTAACTTTTACTGCAGAAGAAGCTTATAAATATAAATATAACGATACTATTCTTGAAAGTATTAACCAAATTCCACAATTTTTAAATATTAAAAATTATCAAATTATTCCTGTTGAAAAAAATAATATGGATAGTTTTATTTCCTTTATTTCAAATCCAGTTGTTGTTTCAATTTTGTTAACAATAGGAATTATAGGAATTATTACAGAAATAAAAACACCGGGTTTTGGTGTCCCGGGTATAGTTGGACTTATAGCTTTAGCATTAATATTTGGAACAAATTATATTACAAATATTGCTAATTCATTTGAAATTATTTTATTTATAATCGGTATTGTTTTAATTATTTTAGAGATTTTTGTTATTCCCGGTTTTGGTTTAACCGGTGTTATAGGCTTTCTAATGGTTGTTGGTAGTTTATTCTTAATATTACTGCCACCTTTGAAAATGACAGATGGAGATTTGATTAATAAAGTTTTATTTCAAATAACACTATCTTTTATCTTTTCTGGAATTGTATTATATTTTCTTTTAAAATATTTACCTAAAAATCAGACTTTTAATAAACTAATTTTGGATGAGCAAACTTCTGTTCAAGCAGGGTTTACAAGTGCTGATGATTATTCTTATCTATTAAATAAAATTGGAATTGCTCACACAGTTTTAAGGCCTGCGGGTATTGTTATTATTGACGATAAAAAATATGATGTTGTTACAACTTCTGATTATATTGATAAAGGAACAAAAGTTAAAGTTATAAAAATAGAAGGTAATAAAATTATTGTAGAAAATATTCAATAATTGAACTAAAGATAATAATAATTTGTTGTATTTATAGTTAATAAAAAATATATGGAGAACAATTATGTTTAGCGAAAAACTTATCGCAAAAATTAATCATCAAATTAAAGAAGAGTTACAATCTTCTTATCTTTATTACAATATGGCCATTAAAGCTGAGGCTAAAAATTTTAAAGGAACAGCTATATGGTTATTTCAACAAGCAAAAGAAGAAAAAGGACACGCTGAGAAATTTATTAAATATTTACTTGAAAGAGGCGTTGAACCTAAACTTGAAACTTTTGAAATGTTGAACAAAGGATGGAATAATCATGTTGAATTATTCGATGCTGTACTAAATCACGAAAAGCACATTACAGCTTTAATAACAGCTCTAATGGATTTAGCTATTGAAGAAAAAGATTATCCAACACAAAATCTCTTAAGATGGTTCATTGATGAACAAGTAGAAGAAGAAGCTAATGCTTCTTTTATTCTTGAAAGAGCAAAAATGATTGGTGATAGCTTATCTGGTATTCTTTACCTTGATAAAGAACTCGGGAAAAGAGCTGAATAATATTATGAAAAGCTGCTTTATTAAGCAGCTTTTTTTATTTTAAACTTGACTTTTTAATTATTTAAATGTATCTTTGTATAGAAACATTTATAATATTTGGAATGAAAAAAATAATTACAAATACAATAAATAATAACAATTTATTTTTTTGGTGGTGGCATACTTTATTTATTACTTAGAGATAAGTAAGGTAGGCCATTTTTTATATTTAAAACATAAAAAGCCTGTTTATCTCTAAGTGATAAACAGGCTTTTTTAATATGCGGAGGAGCAATGGTAAAAGAACAATTTATCGAATTATCTAAAAAATATAATAAAGTTCCAATTTATTTTAAAACTAAGAATGATTTATTCACTCCAACTTATATAATGAAAGTTTTAATGGAAAAATATAAATCAATTTTCTTGTTGGAATCTGCAGAAGTGAATGAAAAAGTTGGTAGATATTCATTTATTGGAATTAATGCTATTAATGTTATCGAATTTAAAAACAACAGAACTTACTTCAATAACGAATTAGTTGATGATGATATATTTAGTTTTATTGATAAACAATTACAAAAAATAAATTATCCTGAGTTACCAGAATTACCAATTTTTAAGGGGGGCTATGTTGGATATTTTGCATATGAAATTATTAATTCAATAGAAAGTACAGTTAATTTTAATTATGATTTACCTTTTTATCCTTTGGTTTATCTAAGCGAATTCGAATTTGTTATTGCAATAGATCACTTTAAACAAACAATTACAATTATCAAAAATATTTCTATACAGAATAGAAATGATTTATTAGCTGAATATGAATTAGTAAATAATGAAATTAGAGAATTATATGATTTTATTAAAAAAGGAACAATAAAACAAGCTGAATTTAATATTAAGTCTAAAGAAAAGGAGTTAAAATCTGTTGATGAAATGAAAAAGATTATTGAGAAAGCTAAAAATTATATATTTGAAGGGGATATTTTTCAAGTAGTTTTATCTAATAAATATATGATTGAGTATGAAGGTGATACATTTGAATTATATAGAAATTTACGACATATAAATCCTTCACCTTATATGTTTTATCTATCTATTGACGAAAAATTACAAATTATTGGTGCTTCTCCTGAAAGTCTTGTAAGATGTGTAAATAATCAAGTTACGATAAATCCAATTGCAGGAACCAGAAAAAGAGGGAAAAATGCTGAAGATGAAGAACGATTAATTAACAATTTATTAAATGATGAAAAAGAAAAAGCCGAACATTTAATGTTGGTTGATTTAGCAAGAAACGATATTGGCAAGGTTTCTGAAATTGGAAGCGTAAAAGTAACTGAATATATGAAATTAAATAAATTTTCTCATGTTATGCATCTTGTATCTACTGTTGAAAGTAAACTAAAAAATAATTTTTCAGTTGTAGATTTATTAAAATCTTGTTTTCCTGCAGGGACAGTATCAGGAGCACCAAAAATTCGTGCTATGCAAATAATTTCTGAACTTGAAAATTTTTATCGTGGTATATATTCTGGTGCAATTGGATATTTTGATTATTCAAAAAATATGGATTTTTGTATCGTTATCAGAACTTTTGTGGCTTATGACAATATTCTTGAACTACAAGCCGGGGCTGGAATTGTTGCAGATAGTGTTCCAGAACTTGAGATAAAAGAAATTAGAAACAAAGTAGCCGTGCTTTTTGAAGCAATTAAAAGTGAGGTATAAATGAAAATTCTTCTTATAGATAATTACGATTCATTTACATATAACTTACTACAAATTATTGGACAGTTTACAACGGATATGATTGTGGTAAGAAATGATGAAATTTCATTAAATGAAGTCAAAAATTTAAATCCTGATAGAATTATAATTTCTCCAGGCCCAGGTAAGCCACAAGATTCCAAGATTTCTTTTGAAATTGTAAAAAATATAAACAATATTCCTACATTTGGTGTATGTTTAGGACATCAAGCTTTAGGATTGGCTTACGGAGCTAAAATAATAAAAGCTAAAAATATTATGCATGGTAAAGTATCTAAGATAATTCATAATAATGACAAAATTTTTAACGGAATTCCGAAAAAATTTGAAGCTACAAGGTACCATAGTTTATTGATTGATAGTTTTGATTTCCCTGATGAACTACAAATACTTGCTACAAGTGAAGAAGATAATTATATAATGGCAATAAAACATAAAAAATATCCATTATTTGGTGTACAGTTTCATCCTGAATCATATCAAACAAATTATGGTAATATTTTAATAAAAAATTTCATAGAGGGGCGCTATGACTGAATTATTAGAAAAAATTATACAACAAGAGCATTTAAATTTTGATGAAGCATATAAACTTGCAAAAGATATTTTAAATGGTGAATTGCAACCGGAGCAAATATCTAGTTTTTTAACAGCGTTACGCAGCAAAGGCGAAAGTACAGATGAAATATTAGGTTTTGTTACTGCATTACAAGAAAATATGGTTGAAGTGAACTATCCTGATAAGGAAAATTTGCTTGATGTTTGTGGCACGGGCGGTGATCGTTCTCATACTTTTAACATTTCTACTGCCACAGCTTTTGTTGTAGCTGCTGCAGGATATAAAGTTGCAAAACACGGAAATAGATCGGTTTCATCAAAGTCAGGCAGTTCTGATGTACTTACACATTTTGGCGTGAATTTAAATATTCCTGCGCAGGAAATTCCTAAAATTCTTGATGAAATTGGGATTGTTTTCCTTTTTGCTCCTAATTTCCATCCAATTTTAAAAAATGTTGCAGATATACGTAAAAAATTAGGAGTTCGCACAATTTTTAATATATTAGGTCCGCTATTAAATCCACTGAGGCCGCAATATCAAATGATTGGTACAATTAATAATAATATGGTTCAAAAAATAGCTTCTGTTGCTCAGAAAATGCATTACAAAAAAATTTATTCAGTTTGTGAGGATAATTCAAAGGATGAAATATTACTTAATGGAAATATTTATGTTAACATTTTAATTAATAATACAATATATGATGGTAATTTAACAGAAAAAGATTTCAATTTACCTAAAAGCAATTTAAAAAATCTTTTGGCAAATTCGGTTGAGGAGAGTGGCAAATTAATTTTATCTATTTTACGAGATAAACAAGAATCTGATGCTTACAACGTTGTGCTTGCAAATAGCGCATTGGCTATAAAAGCGATTGAAGATAAAAAAACGCTTTATGAATGTAAAGATATTGCAAATGAGGCAATTCAATCAGGTAGAGCTTACGAAAAATTAAGTAAGTATATAGAATTATCGAAAAAATATAAATAAAATGTTCCTTTAAAAGATTCATATTAGCTCAGACAGTATAAGCTAAAGCCCCTTGCGGCATTTGTCATGCCGCAAGGGGCAGCGGGCCCGAAGGCCCGCAAAAATTTTGCCACCGATTTCAATAGGTGGCAAAATCAAATGTAGTAGAGTGGCATCGAATGCCACTCGGTGGCAGCGAATTTGCCACGTGGTGGCAAAAAAAATGTAGCGTGGCATTGAATGCCACAATGGTGGCAAATTGTAAATTAAAGGTGGCATATAATGAATATTTATAATGCAGGGATTTAAATTCAAAGTTTTCATTATATTTAGGCGTTAGCCAGCCAGCGAGCGTAGCGAGCTGGCTATGCTTACACAGTCTGAGTTATTATTATTTAATAATTTATTTGGGAGTGAATAATGTCTATTCTTAATAAAATTGTTGAAACAAAAAAAGAAGAAGTTAATTTATTAAAATTAAAATATAAAATGCTTGATTTTGTTAATAAAAATAGATTAAATATTGATTTCTTTAATGCTTTACGTAAGAATGATGGTATCGCTGTTATAGCGGAAATTAAAAAAGCAAGCCCATCTAAAGGGGTTTTTGTTGAAAATTTTAATCATTTGGAAATTGCCAAATTATATAACAGCTCGTTGGCTAGCGCAATTAGTATCTTAACAGATGAAAAATATTTTCAAGGAAATATTAAATTTTTGAAAGATGTTGCCAAAAATAAAATTAAACCACTTTTGCGTAAAGATTTTATTATTGATGAAATTCAAATTTATGAGGCTTATGCAGCCGGTGCTGATGCTATTTTATTAATTTGTGAAATTCTTGATAAATATCAAATTGCGGAATTTACCGCATTATCTCATAAATTGGGTATGAATGTATTATTAGAATTACATTCTGCTAAACAATTAGATAAAATCGATTTTAATCTGAATAAAATTGTTGGTGTGAATAATCGTGATTTGAATAGTTTTGTTACGAATATAAAAACATCCGGTGATATATTTAAACTTCTGCCAAGTGATATTGTTAAAGTTGCTGAATCTGGAATTTTTACACGAAATGATGTTTTGAAGCTAAAAGATTATGGTGCTAATGCTATTCTTGTAGGCGAAGCTATTATAAAAAGTAATAATATGTTAGAAAAAATTATGGAACTTAGCTTAAATGATTAAGATTAAAATATGTGGTATTACAAACCTTAATGATGCTTTTTTATGCGAAAATCTTGGTTTTGATGCGTTGGGATTTGTTTTTGCTGAGAATAGTAAAAGGTTTATTAATCCTGAGATGGCAAGGGATATTATTTTACAATTAAATCCGTTTACAATGAAAATTGGTGTTTTTACTACAGAAAATGTTGATTATATTAACAAAGTGGCTAATTTTGTCGGGTTAAATGCAGTTCAATTGTATACAAAAAATATTTTGATTATCGAAAATGTTCAATTTCCGAAAATATTATCTGTTTCACAAAATAATATTGATATTGCAATTAAATTGATTGATAAATATAAAATTTTATTGGATACGCAAGTGGATGGACAAGTTGGGGGTACGGGAAAAACGTTCAATTGGGAAATTCTACCAGCTGAATTTAGAAGTAAAGTAATATTAGCCGGCGGATTGAATTCAGAAAATATTGTAAAAGCTTATGAATTAGGTTACCGAAATTTCGATCTTTCTTCTTCTGTTGAGGTAGAAAAGGGCAAAAAGGACAATACAAAACTTGAAAAATTAAAAAATGTAATAAATTATTTGAAAGGATAAGAAAATGGATAAGTTGCAAAAACCAATTTATCGTTTGCCAAATAGTAAAGGATATTACGGAGAATTTGGCGGTATGTATGTACCCGAAATTCTCATTCCTGCGCTAGAAGAACTTAGCGATGCGTTCGAAAAATATCGCAAAGATGATAAATTTTTAACAGAATTGGAATATTATCAAACTGAGTACAATTGTAGGCCAACACCTATTACTTTTGCTGATAGGTTAACCGAATTTTATGGTAAAGCAAAAATTTATTTGAAAAGGGAAGATTTAAATCATACTGGAGCTCATAAAATTAATAACGCATTAGGGCAAATACTATTAGCAAAAAAATTAAAAAAAGAGAGAATTATTGCAGAAACTGGAGCCGGACAGCACGGAGTGGCAGTTGCTACAGTTTGCGCAAAATTTAATCTTCAGTGCGAAGTTTATATGGGGGAGGTGGACTATGAAAGGCAGCTGCCTAATGTTTTGCGTATGCAAATGCTTGGTGCTAAAGTTCATAAAGTCACATCCGGTACTAAAACATTGAAAGATGCTACAAATGAGGCTATCCGTGATTGGGTCACTAATGTTAATAATACTCATTATATTATTGGCTCGGTTGTTGGGCCGCATCCTTATCCTTTAATTGTGCGTGAATTCCAATCGATAATTGGAAAAGAGACAAAAAAACAAATTCTTCGCGCTGAAAATCGCATGCCAAATTATATTGTAGCTTGTGTTGGAGGTGGAAGTAATGCAATAGGTATTTTTTATCCTTTTATAAATACTAATGTGCAGCTTATTGGTATCGAGGCTGCCGGAAAGGGAGTTGATACACCTTATCATTGTTCATCTTTGAATTATGGCAGGGTTGGAATTTTTCAAGGGATGAAAACCTATTTGTTACAAGATGAAAACGGCCAAGTAATTGAACCTTATTCTATTTCCGCTGGGCTAGATTATCCGGGTGTTGGCCCAGAGCATAGCCATCTTAAAGAAATTCAACGCGTAAAATATTTTTCAGTAACCGATCAAGAAGCTCTTAATGCAGCTTATTTACTATCTAAAACAGAAGGAATTTTACCAGCTTTGGAATCTGCTCATGCTTTGGCTTATCTGCAATATCTTATGCCACAAACTCTTAAAAATGAGATTGTTGTTGTTAATCTTAGCGGCCGTGGTGATAAAGATTTACAAACTTATATCAAAAATTTTCAAGGTGAAAAATGATGATTGAAAAATATATTGACCAAATTAACAACCAATATAAAAAAGTATATTCAATTTACTTAACTTCTGGTTTTCCTGATACTAAAAATTTTGTAAAAATTGCGCTAAATTTAATAGAAAGTGGTGCTGATATTTTAGAGCTTGGTATTCCATTTTCCGATCCTATGGCTGATGGCCCTGTAATTCAATTTTCTTCCGATACCGCTTTAAAAAATGGTGTAAAAATAACTGATATTTTAAAATTCACGGAACAAATTCGTAATAATGTCAATATACCTATTGTTATTATGACCTATGCAAATCCTGTTTTGGCATATGGAGTAAATAATTTTTATCAAGATTTTTTTAATTCTGGTGCCAACGGTGTTATTATTCCTGATATTCCACTTGAAGAGTTCAAACAATTCAAGAGTGCTAAATTACAAAACATATTGCTTGCAGCTCCTAATCTTCCCGAAGAGAGAATAAAAAAAATTGACAAACTTAGTAAAGGTTTTGTTTACGGTGTTTCGGTGACAGGAGTTACTGGAGAGCGCAACAATCTTGCTCAAATTGCTCTCCAAAATGTAAAAAAACTGCGTGATAATGTTAGAAATAACAAATTACTAATTGGTTTTGGTATAAACAGCAAAGAAACTATCCAAAATTTTTCAAATTTTTGTGATGGTTTTATTATAGGAAGTGCTATTATCAAGAAACTTATTGATGATAAAACAGGGCAATCCGCTGTTAATTTCTTAAAAACTTTAAAAGAATAATTTTATTTTTTTGTATCTTTGATTTTCAAAATGAGGTAATTTTGATTGCAATAATCGATAAAAGAGTAAGCGCTACAATAAAAAATAACTTAAAAAAGTATGCCGAAGTAATTGAATTTCAAACTGATAACATAACATATAATTCAATATCCGGGCATCCGGATATTTTTTTTACAAAAGTTGACAAAAATCTATATATACCGCTTAATTTACCGGAAAGTTACGTTAAGATATTGGAAGAGCATAAAATATCTTATAATATTGTAAATCAAAAAGTTGGGATAAAATATCCACAAAGTGCAATACTAAATATAGCAACAAACGAAAAATATATATTCCATAATGAAAAAATAACTCCAAAAGAAATAATAGAAAATAATAAAGAAAAGAAATTTATAAGCGTAAAACAAGGATATACGCGTTGTTCGTTAATACCATTACCAGATCTTTACATTACCTCAGATATGGGTGTTTATAACCAATTATTAAATAATAACTTAAAAGTAATTTATGTTACTAACGAAAATATAATAATTGAAGATTATGATAAAGGTTTTATAGGTGGTACAACTGGTATAATAGGTAACATCATTTTTTTCACTGGTAGTTTAAAACATTACAGTTGGGGAGAAAAATTACGTAAATACATAGAGCAACAAAATTTTGAGATAATAGAGCTTTCTAATGAAAAATTACTAGACTGTGGAACGATAATTTTCATATGAAATAATTATTGTTCTTATATTAAAGTTCTTAGTATAATTTATAAGTTACGAATTTATTTTTAAAACCAGAAATAATTGAGTTTATATAAAAATAGGGGACTAAATATTATTTAATCCCCGATATTCTTTATTATATTCCAAAATTTAATTACTTGTTTCTTTAAAACCTTTTATCATCCAGTTTTTGGCTAAAAATAGACCAAGTGGGCTAATAATTGCAATAAATCCATAAATTAACCACATAAATTCGGTATTCATTTTCTCAATAGGTGTGTTTTGTGGGCAATATTTCATCAAAAACCATCCGCTATATAGACTTGTTATTATTTTCGTTAAAAACCAAGGAAATTGACCAAGACCCATATAAATTCCTGTCATACCTTTAGGTGCAATTTCCGCTACCCATTGTAAAAATCTTGGTTGCCACATTGCTTCACCAATTGTCATCAAAAATAAATATAACAATAAATTTGTTAAAGTTGCACCAGTTGCCAATATAAATGTTGGAATAGCCATAACAAACGTTCCCAAAATCATCATTTTATAAGTGTTCGCTTTAGAGGTATAAGTAGCTACAATTGGAGTTAATACAAAAATTAGTAATGGATTAATATTTGAAAAGAATTCAAAATTCTCACTTACAACACCTCCCTTAAAAGCTCTTTCACAATAAACTGGTAATGTTAACCAATTATGCGCAAATAATGTTTGAACAGGTATCAATATGAATATAAAATACATAAAACGCAAATCTTTCAAAGGAAAATTTTTTATATAATATCTTATTTTTTCTTTTGCTGGTAAATTTGCAATAGGATCATCTTCACCAGCGTGATTTATAATTGTTTTTGTATCATTTTTAATATTTTGTTCTGTTAATAAAAAAATTATAACAAATAAACCAATTATCGTAAACAAAATATAAACAAAATAAACAGCTAAAATTCCTTTATCCGGATAAATCTTATCAACATTATTACGAATAATAGGGGAAATAATTCCCGGCAAAAATCCCCCTAAATTCATTAATGCATAAAGCATTGCATAGCCCATTGCAGCATCTTTTTCATCTGTAAATTGCTTTACCGCTGCATAACAAGCAGGTTGATAAATTCCATATCCTAAAATAATTCCTAATAAACCTAAAAATGTAATAATATGCAATATCTCGTATGAAAATACACTCAATGGTGATATAAATAAAATAAACCTACCCAATAACATCAATAAAATTGAAACAATTAATGCTTTTCTTATTCCTATCCAATCTACTGTAGCGCCCAAAAATAACATCGCTAATGTTATTCCAGCAGTTAAAAATCCAACCATTCGGCCTGCTTGTATATCATCTAATTTGACATAATTGTTAAAATACATAACCATCAAAGTTAACATTCCAAAATAAACTAATCCTTCAATTAAGTATGAAATATTAATACCCCACATTGATTTAGAAACTCTGAATAAGTTTTTAAAAGGCTCAGCAATTTCTTCCCAGATTTTTTTTAATTGTTCATTCATAATTAATAACCTATTTCTTAATTTTGTAAATTATAAATAATGGATATTCATTTGAATATATAATTTCTAACTTTTGTGAAAGCATAGGAAATCTACTTAAATTTTCTTTTGTCATTATCTCTTGAAAAAACGGTCTCGAGCTCAATTCCATATTACTTATAAAAATATAATCTGCGTCTGTCTCCACAAGCTTTTTGGTCAAATCTTCGATACTATTAAAAACAGGAATAACCTCAAACTTCATATCAGTATAGTATGCAATATGCGGTTTTCGTGCGATAATTTTTGTTTTTGGTAAATTATTATTGTTAATCCACTCCGCAGCTTGTAAAACTTCTTCAGGACCTATTGAAATTTGTTTTTCATTATAATTATATGATGCTTGAGCTATATAAATAACAAGAATTGAAGAAAGAACAATACCAGCAAACTTTGCTTTCGATGTAATTTTTTCTAAAGTAAAAAAAACTGCTAAACCATAAAATGGAATTAAAAAAAGATTGAACCTTTCGCTATAAAAAATAAGCGTCAAAATTATAGCGTATAAAATAAAATTTAAAATTAGATAAAGCCTAAAAGAATAAAAATTAAATTTTTCTTTCAATTTAT
This sequence comes from Ignavibacteriales bacterium, assembly GCA_035379625.1. Taxonomy (GTDB): domain Bacteria; phylum Bacteroidota; class Ignavibacteria; order Ignavibacteriales; family DAOSCP01; genus DAOSCP01. Next base: position 17,874 of record DAOSVM010000018.1, read on the forward strand.
TTGGCTCAGACGGTATAAGCGTTTTAATGAGTAGTAAACCTAACGAAAGCAATATAACTATATGTAGCAGGTTAATCGATAAATTTTGCTCATTAAACTTTAAAGCTTCATCAACATCAGTTGCAAAAAGAAGCCTATGAATATCAAGCACATAATTTCTATACAAATTTGAAAATACTTTCTCTATAAAATAAGATGGAGAACTTGAAAAAATATCCCAAATCGAATGTATATCTTTATGTGATTGCCAATATTCATCCCAGGAAACTTTATTCTGCTGAAATTCGTAGGCTGTATTCAAATAGTTTTGATTATAAAAAAATTCTCCTTTCTCAGATTTTGTGTAAAGCCCCCAAGGTAAAATAACGATTATGAACGGAATAAGATATAATGAGATTTTTTTTACGAATGATTTATAATCCTTTTCCAGAATAAAATTGATAAGTAATGTAAGTAATGTAGCTAAAATAAGAAAAATTCCATTATAACGAGTAAGATATGCAAATCCAGCAAAAATACCAGAAAAAATTAAATTATATTTATTCTCAGAAACAAAAAAATAAATGCTGCTCATTATAAGAGCTAAAAAAAGCATATCGGTACCACAGGAGTAAGAATATTGAATAAAAACCGGATTAAATGCTACAAAAACTGTTGTAAAAAAAGCAACAAATTTAGAAAAATAGTTCTTTAAAATTTTATCAAGTAAATATAATGTCAAACCAGCTGATATTGTATTTATTACAATACCTGCTTTGAAAAAGTCACCTATGATAAATTTAAAAATTGCTAATACAATAGGATAAAATGGCCCACGGAATTGGTCTATTGGCAAAGTTCCACTTAGAATTTTTTTTGCTTCTGGGACATACATCCAAAAAAAATCAGTTTCTACACCATAATTACCAATTTTATGATTGATAAGGTTAATGATTAGTAATGTAATAGTGTAAAATAAAAAAATTACATAATCATATTTTTCAAATGCATCGATTGAAAAAGTTTTTTCAGAAACATTTACTTGTTTTTTACCAATATTTTTCATTTATAAACCATATTGATTATTCAATAATATTTACTTCCGAATGTAATTCAATTCCAAATTTTTCAAGAACAATATTTTTAATTTTATTTGCAAAAAAAAGAATTTCTCTTCCTGTTTCAGCACCATAATTTACAATAACCAATGGTTGATTTATATGCGTACCAACATTTCCATCTTTATAACCTTTTAATCCAGCTTTTTCAATTAGAAAAGCAGCAGGTATTTTGTATTTATCTTCACTTATTTTATAGAAAATAGAAGCAGCTTCTGGGAAATGAGATACTAATTTTTCGTATTGTCCTTTATTTACAATAGGATTTTTGAAAAAACTACCTGCATTTGGAAGTTTATTGTAATGTGGTAATTTCTTTTTTCTAATGTTTGTAACGATATTGGCAATATCTTTTGAGGTAAGATCATTTAAATCAAGATTATTTTGCTCAATATATTGTTGAATATCTTTGTAGTTGATATTCAAATTTTTCTCTTTATTAAGCACAAAACCTACAGTAGTAATGATAAAATTATTTTTCAATTCATTCTTGAAAATACTATCGCGATATCCAAAATTGCAATCGCTATTTGATAACACATCAAAATCATTTTTCGAAAAATTGTAACCTTCAACAAAAGAAATTATATTTGAAACTTCTTGTCCATAAGCGCCAATATTTTGAATAGGTGAAGCGCCTACTGTTCCGGGAATATATGCTAAATTTTCTGCTCCATAAAGATTTTGTTCAACTGTAAAATTAACAAAATCATTCCAATCCATTCCTGCATCAACATTTATATAAACAATATTATTATCATCGTCATCTGGCTCATTTTCGATAATTGTAACATTTTTGCTAACAATTTTTAAAATTGTTCCATCATAAAAATCATTTAAAAAAAGTGTGTTACTACCGGAGCCTAAAATAAAAAATGACTTTCCTTCAATATTTTTTAATGCTGCTGGAATATCATTTACATTTTCAATTTCAACAAACTTTTTAGCTTTAACAGTTAAATCGAAAGTATTAGGGATAGGGAAGTTTGTATAGGTTTTCATAATAAAATCCAGATTATTCAAAAAGCTAATATAAAAAAAATATTTGAAATTTAATAAAATGCAAGGAATGAATAAAAAAATAGTTAAAAAATTTGGAATAAAAAATGAAATTTCTTATTTTTGTAACGCAACTTTAGCTCAGTTGGTAGAGCAGCTGACTCTTAATCAGCTGGTCGGGGGTTCGAGTCCCCCAAGTTGCACGAATTAAAAATACCTTCATAACATTCTAATACACTTCAGATAAAATTAAGTTAAAGTATATTTGCCACGGGCAACGGGCCGAACGGCCCGCAAAAATTTTGCCACCAATTTCAATAGGTGGCAAAAATAAATGTAGAGTGGCATTGATATGCCACAAAGGTGGTACGAATTTTCCGCACGGTGGCAGAAATAAAAGTAGGGTGGCATTGATATGCCACCTTTTTGGCATTGAATGCCACGATGGTGGCACGGAATTTTGCCACGTGTTGGCAAAAATAAATGTAGGTTGGTATTGATATGCCACAATTGTGGTACGGAATTGCCATGCGGTGGCACGCAAATTTAAAGGGTGGCAATTATATTGTATATTCGATATAATTGCCACCTATATTTTTTGCAAGAATTGCAAAAAACCGCACAACTTCAGTTGTGCGGCACGCTTACACCGTCTGAGCTAATGAAAAATATTTTTAAACAAAAAAAAAGCAAGCTCGCTTGCGCTCGCCTGCCTTTATAAATGTGTAGTTAAAATTTAATCAATTTTCCAAGTATTGCCTGAATATAAAAGCTTTTCTAAAGTACCAGCACCTTTTTGTTTAGTAACTTCAGCAATTTGATTGTGGATATTTTCTTCAAGACTTGGTTTTGTAAAATCTCTAAAAACACCAAATGGTAATGGGAAGCCATCAATATTGGCAAAATTTGCTAGAATCATAGCTCTGGTTGGATTAGTATCAAATTCATCGTGTACCCAACAATCATTGATAGAATTATTACCTTCGTTTATGTTTATAATTTCTGGAGTAAAGCCATTTAGTTTAATACCTTTATCCTTATTTTTACCGAAAATCATTGGTTTATTATGTTCAAGATATAAAACATTATCGTCTTTTCTATCTTTTTCTGTGTAATCTTCAAAAGCGCCATCATTAAAAATAACACAGTTTTGTAAAACTTCAATCATTGCTGTACCGCTATGTGCAGCAGCTCTTTTTATCATTTCACCTAAATGTTTTAAATCTCTATCAGCAGTTCTAGCAAAAAAAGTCGCACCAGCACCAATGGAAATTTGAGCAGGATTAAATGGATAGTCAACGGAACCATATGGTGTTGATTTTGTTTTTTTCCCATATTCAGAAGTAGGAGAGTATTGTCCTTTTGTTAGTCCATATATTTCGTTGTTGAATAGTACAATTTTAATACCGATATTTTTTCTAAGTGCGTGAATAAAGTGGTTACCGCCTATACTCATTAAATCGCCGTCACCAGTTGCAACCCAAACATTTAATTTAGGATTTTGAACTTTAACGCCAGTTGCTATAGCTGTTGCTCGTCCATGCAATGTATGGAAACCGTATGTTCCCATATAATAGGGGAAACGACTTGAACAACCTATACCTGAAACCCAAACTGTGTTGGATTTATCCAATTGTAAATCAGCAAATGCTTTTTGAATTTGTGCTAAAATAGCATAATCGCCACACCCTGGACACCATTTAACTTCCAATCCGGAAGAATAGTCTTTAGGTGTTAATTTTATTTGATTTATATTATCTGTCATTGTAGTCATTTTTTAATCTCCCAAAATGGTTAGTATTTGTTTTTCGATTGTTGAAACTTTAAATGGGATTCCCTTGATTCTATTTAGTTTAATAATCTTATTTGGATCAATATTTGTCTCAGCTTTAAGTAATTTTGCTAATTGTCCGGTATTTATTTCAGGAATTAAAATTTTTTCAAAGTTGTTTAAGACTTCTGTAATATTTTCAGGGAATGGTATTAAATAATTTAAATGTGCTTGGGAGACTTTGAAACCTTTTGCTCTAACATTTCTAACAGCTTCAGTAATTGCTCCGTGTGTACTTCCCCAACCAAGAACTAAAAGTTTACCTTTCTTTTCGCCTTCAACTTCTAATTCTGGTATATCCTTAGCTATGTTTTTAACTTTCATAGCTCTAAGTTTTACCATAAGTTCATGGTTATCACCATCATAAGATACATTTCCTGTAATATTTTCTTTTTCAAGACCACCGATACGGTGCTCTAAACCTGGTGTACCTGGTATAGCCCAAGGTCTAACGCCATTTTCATTTCTTGCGTATGGTGCAAATCCTTCTGAAATTGTTGTAAGAGTAGTTTCAAATTTCTTTAATTCTTCGATATTAGGAATTTTGAATGGTTCAGAACCATTGGCTAAATAACCATCAGTTAGTAAGATAACTGGGGTCATATATTTTAAAGCTATTCTTGCTGCTTCATAAGCCATCCAGAAACAATCCACAGGTGATTTTGCTGCTAAAACTGGAATTGGGGCTTCACCGTGTCGGCCATAAGCTGCAAATAATAAATCAGCTTGTTCTGTTTTCGTAGGTAATCCGGTGCTTGGTCCGCCACGTTGTACATCAATAATAATTAAAGGTAATTCAGTCATTACTGCTAAACCAAGTGCTTCTGTTTTTAATGAAAGTCCAGGACCACTTGTCGTTGTTACTGCTAAAGCTCCAGCATAAGAAGCTCCTATTGCAGTAGCTATTCCAGCTATTTCATCTTCTGCTTGTATGGTTTTTACATTGTAATTTTTGTAAGTGCTCAAAGCTTGTAATATTTCAGATGCAGGGGTAATTGGATATGAACCAAGAAATAGTTCACGTCCTGATTTTATTGAAGCTGTTACTAATCCCAAAGCTGTAGCTTCGTTTCCTGAAACGTTTCTGTATACTCCTTTAGGTAAATCACCAGATTTTATATCATATCTTACAGTAAATATTTCATTATTATCAGCGTAATTATAACCACCTTTTAAAGCGCTTATATTTGCTTCTTTAATATTTGGTGACTTTTCAAATTTTTTTTCAATCCAATAAATAGTATTTTCAATTGGACGGTTGAACATCCAATACATCATACCTAAAGCAAAAAAGTTTTTACATCTATTGGCTTCTTTTGGAGTTAAATTTAAGCCTTCAACAGCATGATTAGTTAAAGATGTAATAGGTACTTCATAAACTTGATAACCTTCTAATGTACCATCTTCTAATGGATTAGTTTCATAACCCGCTAACTTTAAATTTTTATTGTCAAAAGAATCAGTATTAACAATGATAATTGTCTCATTATTTATTTTGGACATATTAACTTTTAATGCTGCAGGATTCATTGCAACAAGAACATCAGGTGTATCACCAGGAGTAAAAATATCTGTATTACCAAAATGTATTTGAAATGAACTAACGCCAGCAGGTGTACCAGCGGGGGCACGGATTTCAGCAGGGTAGTCTGGTAATGTGATTAAATCTAATCTAGCATTGGCAACTGATTCTGTAAATTGTGTTCCGGTTAATTGCATACCGTCACCAGAGTCACCAGCAAATCTAATTGTGACATCTGTTACCTGTTTTGTGGTTTTTGCCATTTTTAACTCTTTATTTTATTAAAAAAAATGATTTCAAAATATAAAAAAATTACTTTTTAATTAAAAAAAAACTTGTAAATTTAATAATTATTGCATAATTTATTAAAGTAAACATAAATTTGATGAAAATTGTTCAGGAAGGAAGCACTTGTTTTTTTTATAAAATTATATTATATTTGTTGACTTAAAATCAAACTTCTTGCGGAAGTGGTGAAATTGGTAGACACACCATCTTGAGGGGGTGGCGCTCGTAAGGGCATGCGGGTTCAAGTCCCGCCTTCCGCACAACAAATTTTCTTCCCGAACAAACTTTTCATCTTTTTTTTCTAACCATAATTTGGAGCCAACATGAAAAAGTTATTATTGCTATTGGTAATTTTTATTTCTTCTACTCTTTTTGCTCAAGAACAAGAACTTTCTAATGATGCAAAAGTTCTCTATAATAGTTCAATTACTTCCTTTAAAGCTAATAAACCTGATTCAGCTTTAATTTATGTTGACAAAGCCCTTGAGCTCCAAAAACATTCTATGCTTTTTGAATTAAAAGGGAAGATTCTCTTACAACAAAAGAAATTCAATGATGCAATTGCAGCTTTTGATGAAGCTTTGAAACTAAACCCTACTGATAAAGAACTCGCCAACTTGAAACAATCTGTAGAAATCGATATTGTAATTCAAGCTGGTGATAATTTCTTAAAAGAAAAAAAATATACTGAAGCTATTGAAAAATATAAACAAGCCCAAAGTATGAATCCGGCTGATTTAAAACAAGAACAAATTAAAAATAGATTAGTTGTTTGCTACCAAAATCAAGCTGTCGAAAAAGCTCAAACCGGTGATTATATAGGCGCTATTGCTGTTTTGGACGGTGCAAAAAATGTTTTAGATGATGAAACTATTAAAAACGAAAAATTAAAAATTTATAAAAATGCTGCTGCAAAAGCTTATTCTGCAGGTGATAATGCTGCTGCATTAAATTTCTATGAAAAAGCTCTTGAAATTAACAAAGATGATGCTGAATTAAAAAGACAAGTTGCTATCTTCTATAATAACTTAGCTGCTAAAGAAGCTAAAGATAAAAAATACGATAAATCTATTGAATATTATAAAAAATCACTTTCTTATTTTGAAAATGATGGAACTTATATCAACATTATGAACTCAATGTTGGCAGCAAAAAAATATAATGATTTAATTACTTATTCTAATGAATTAATTGCTGCGAAGAAAACAAAAGCTGCAGCTCATTACTTTAAAGCTGTTGCACTTAACTCCACTGCAAAATACCAAGATGCAGTTGAAGCTTGTAAAGCTGGTGAAACTATTACCGAAGACGCTAATTTCTCTCAAAGATGTGCTAAATTACGTTCTGCTATCGAAAATTACTTGAAAAAAGCTGCTTCCCAAAAAAAATAATTTAAAAACTTGTTCTATAAAAGACGCAAAGCTCTTTTGCGTCTTTTTTTTATAATCTTTCGGGGGAATTATGTATAAAAAAATTTTTTTTATTCTTATAATCAGCAATATTTTTTTATTTGCTAATATTTACAAAAAACATGAAGTAAGGGGGGCTTGGATTGCGACTGTTGCTAATATCGATTGGCCTTCTAAAAATTTAATAGGTAATAATGATTCTTTGATCAATCTTCAAAAAGCCGAGTTGATTAAATATTTTGATTTATTTGAAAAAATAAAAGTTAATACTGTTTATTTACAAATAAGAACAACTTGTGATGCTCTATACAGAAGTAAGTATGAACCTTGGTCTATGTATCTAACAGGAAAGCAGGGAGAGGCGCCTGTAAATTCAGATTATGATCCACTTGAATTTGCAATAACTGAAGCTCATAAAAGAAATATTGAGCTTCATGCTTGGATAAATCCTTATCGTGTATCTCTTGTGAATAGTGATATTAAAGCTTTTCATCAATCACACGTTATAAATTCACATCCCGAATGGATAATAAAATGCGATTCTACACAATATAGATTTTTAAATCCAGGTTTACCTGAAGTAAGAGATTATCTTATTAGTATTGTTGAAGATATTGTAAAAAGATATGATGTTGATGGAATTCATTTCGACGATTATTTTTATCCTTATAAAGAATATGGAAAATTTAATGATAGTTTAACTTTTATAAAATATAATATTGGCTTTAATGATATAATTGAATGGCGTAAAAATAACGTAAACATTCTTTTATATAAATTATATGATACTATCAATAAAATAAAACCATGGGTTAAATTTGGTATAAGCCCTTTTGGGTTATCACCAAATCACAATGTAAATGTACAATTAGGTTGTGACCCTACTGCATGGCTATCAGGATTTGTAGAATTAGATACCTTAGATAATTTTAAAAAGATGCCTTACATTGATTATATATTGCCACAATTGTATTGGCCATTAGAAACTTATTACCTAAAAGCTTTGCCTAACTGGACAAAACCTAATTTCTTAAATGGAAGAGATCTCTACATCGGTCATAGTATGTACTTAAAAGATTCAACACAATTTCCAAAACAGTTGTACCTTTCTAGACTTAATGATACAATAAAAGGTAATGTCTATTGGAGTGCAAAATGGGTTTTAAATAACCACCATGGCGTAGTTGATTCATTGATAAATAACTATAATAAATATTATGCCTTAAATCCTAAAATGCCTTGGAAGGGAAATTATCCTGTTGAACCTGTAAAAAAAATCAAAGGTAAAAATTTCGGTGATAAAAACATTATAATTTGGCAAAAAAAATATAGTAAAAATGAACTAAAAACTTATAAATATTTTGTTGTTTATCGATCAGAAACACCAAATATCTCTTTCAACGATCCGAAATCAATTTTTGCAATAACAACAGATAACAAATTTATTGATTATAATATATCTGAAAGTAAAGTTTATTATTATGCTGTAACTGCATTAAATAGAATTGGTGTTGAAAGTATTCCTTCTCCTTTAATTAAAATTAAAAAAAAATAAGGAATTATATTTTATAAATTAGAATTAAAACTTTAAATTTATATTCTTATTAATTTATTTTATTGCATGATTAAATTTAACTATTCATACATACTATTAATAATTATCATTTTAACCGGAAAATCATTTACACAAAATGATAATCAGATAAATTCTGTAATATATTCATCAGCAAAAGATTCATTAATATTTTCAGTAACGCAAAAAAAATACATTCTTTATGGTAATTCTAAAATTACCTATGAAAATTCAAGTTTAAATAGTAATTCCATTACTGTAGATTTTAATAATAATTTACTCTCCACAAATTATTCAAATGATACGTCAAATATTCCAACTTTAATCGATGACGGTGAAAAATATACTGGAAAATCAATAATTTTTAATTTTAAGAATAAACAAGGTATTATATCCTACGCTTCAAATAAATCTCAATCAGGATATTACCAAGGAAATGTTGTTAATAAAGTTAGTGATAATATTTTTCTAGCAAAGAATGCTAAATTTACTACTTGTGAGCATACTGATGATCCTGATTATAATTTTAGTGCTTCGCAAATGAAAATAGTAAGTAAAGATAAAATTATTGCAAAATGGATATATTTAGAATTTGAAGGTGTGCCACTTCCGCTTCCTTTTCCTTTTGCAATTATTCCGTTCAAATCTGGAAGGAGATCTGGTATTTTAATTCCATCAATAGGTGAAAGACAAAATGCTGGGACGTATATTAGTGGATTAGGCTTTTATTGGGCTACAAATGATTATATGGATTTAACCTTTAAATCTGACTATTACACACGTGGTGGCTATAATTTTCAAAATAATTTCCGCTATTATAAAAAATATTCTTTTGATGGAAATATTGATTTAGCATATTCAAAACTTATTCTTGGAAGCAAATCTGATCCAGATTATAATATTACAAAAGATTATAAAATTAATATTATTCATAATCAAACATTTACACCTTCAGCAAAATTAAATATAAACCTGAGCTATTTGTCAGGTAGCTACTTGAGAAATAATAGTTTTTCATATCAAGATGTTTTAAATAAAAATATTTATTCATCTTTAGTTTTTAATAAATTTTATGATAATGGAAATTCCTTTGTAGTTAGTTACAGTAGAAATCAAGATTTGCAAACAAATAATGTATATGAAATTTTACCATCAATTTCTTTTTCTATGCCTTCTTCTTACATTTTCAGAACAAAAAATTCTAAAGTATATGACTTAAAATGGTATGAGCAAGTTTCTTTCAATTATAATGTTAATATTCAGAATAATAAAAACAAAATAAATAGTTCAGTAACAAATAACTATGGCATTTATCATAAACCATCAATTTCATATACTCCCAAAATAGGTTATTTTAATGTTTCACCTTATATAAATTATGATGAAAAATGGTATTTTAAGTATACTGAGATTAATAATTATATTAAAAATGGGAAGGATTCAATTATTGAAAAAGAAAAAAATGGATTTAATGCTGTTAGAACATTTTCTTTAGGTTTATCAACATCAACAACCTTATACGGTATTTTAAATATCAATAATTTTGGTATTCAAGCATTTAGACATGTTTTTAAACCTTCCATTTCTTACAGTTATATGCCAGATTTTTCTGACGAAAAATGGGGATATTATGAAAAATATCAGTTAGCCAACGGAAAATCTATAAAATATGATAAATTTTCAAAACAAATTTTTGGCGGTGCTCCTTCAGGAGAAAAACAAAATATTTCTTTAAACCTTTCTAACATTTACGAAATCAAATTAAATACAAAAGATACAACTAAAACAACTGATAAAATTCAATTATTAAATTGGAATTCTTCACTAAGTTACAACTTAGCTGCGGATAGTTTGAAACTTTCGGATTTGTACTTATCTTATAGAACTCAAATTAACAACTTTAATATATCTGCAAGTAATACTTTTACATTTTATGACCAAATAGGATACACTAAAATAAATAAGTTTCTTTTAGATTCTAAAAACAAAATCGCTAGAATGACATCATTTAATCTTAATTTGTCATATAAACTTATGAAATCCGGTAATAGTAGTGATACAAATAAATATAAAAATACAAATGTTCTTCCGCATAGTAATGTATATAATACAGATATTGAATATTTAAATAGTAATTGGGAATTGAATTTAAATTATTCATTTTCACAAAGTAATCCAACAAAAGATATTACTTATAAAAACTCTACACTTGGCTTAGCATTAAATTTAAATCTCACAAAAAATTGGCGAGCTTCATTCTTAGGAAATTATGATATTCAAGCAAAAAAAATTACAGCTCCACAAATAACCTTATATAGAGATTTACATTGTTGGGAAATGTTCTTCTATTGGTTACCTAACGGAGTATATTCTAATTATCGTTTAGAAATCAGAGTTAAAGCATCTGAACTACAAGATTTAAAAATTACTAGAAGTAGGGGATTTTATTCGGGAAGATAAAATGAAGTATGTATTCATTGATGGAAATAATTTAATAGGATATATAAATAAAATTAAAAAAATTGCTATTGGAAGAGAAGATTTAGTATTTAAACTTGAAAAATTTTATAATAATAAAAAAAATCAAATTATTGTATTCTTCGATGGTTTCGAAAATGATAAAATTGTATCTCAAAGAGTAAAAATTATTTATTCTGAAAAAAAATCAGCAGACGATGTTATTAGAGAATATTTAGAAAAATATTATAATCCAAAATTAGTTACATTAATAACTTCCGATTTACAATTACAACAAATTGGGAAAGTAAATTCAGCTTGCGTTATATCATCAGAAGATTTAGTAAAACAAATGTATATTAGTTCAAACCATTTCAATGATTGCGAAAAACCAAACGTAATGAGTATTGAAGAAGCAAAAAAACTTTTTGGAGAAAAATAAAAATAATATTGATTAAAAGTTTAGATTTTATTATTTTGCTTTTTACTAATAAAGGATTTCGTTATGAAAACATTCAAATTAGAAATATTATCACCGTCGAAAGAAATTTATAAAGGTGAAGTTAAATCTGTTAGTGTTCCAGGTGAGAAAAGTCCTTTCCAAATACTTTATAATCACGCACCTATTATAAGTTCATTAGTTAAAGGAAAAATTAAAATAGTTGATGCAAATGATAATATCTCAACTGTTGAAATAGAATCCGGTAATGTTGAAGTATTAAAAAATGGCGTCTTAATTTTGGCAAAAGTAAACAATTAAATCACGAATCATTTAGTCACGCTAATTCGACTAAAAAAATAAATATTAATAAAAATTAACCATAGCTCGGACAGTATAAGCTTGAGCCCCTTGCAGCTTGTGGCAAGCTGCAAGGGGCAGCGGGCCGAAGGCCCGCAAAAATAAGATAATTTAACAATTCTAATTTCCCCAAAATTCTACCAGATAGAATCTAATAATTCTTGCTAATTTTTATAGTTATTCCATTTTATAGCTAAAATATTTGCATTTACGAATATATTATTATACTTCAAATTTATTATTAATTAAAAAAATATTTTGTCGATTTTTATTCTTGTAAATGGTAAAAATTGTAATTGATTGATAATAGGTAAGATATGAAGTTATAAGTGGAATATTATTTTGGGCGTTAGCCCGCCCGCATTAGCGGGCTCAAGCTTACACCGTCTGAGGTATAAAAAAATATTTTATTAGAAGTTTTAAAATAAAAAAAGCCGTGCTAAAACACGGCTCCTAAAATAAAATTTTATTTCATAAGTATCTTTTTTTTTACTGAACTAAATTTACCGGCGTCTAAACGGTAAAAATATACTCCACTTGGTAGGTTATTAGCATTGAAATTGTAATTGTATGAACCAGCCGATAATTCATCATTTACTAAAGTTTGTATTTCACGCCCAAGCATATCTGTAATTGTTAATTTTACATTTGATTTTTCTGGTATACTAAATTGTATTGTCGTTGTTGGGTTGAATGGATTTGGATAATTTTGCTTCAAATTAAAATAATTAATTTTTATTTCTTCTTCATTTCCAACAGGATATGTTTTAAAGGTTTTTCCGCGACCACCAGCTAATCTGGATAAATGTAATGCATATAAAGAAAAATAATCTCCTTCATCAGCAGCGGTTATTTCATTAGTACTCCAATAATAATTTGAAGTATCGGATGTAAAATATGCAAAATTTAAATCGCTCCAATTATTTAGTGACCAATCTGTTATACATTGTTGAATAAATGGAACTAAATTAGATTTTTTGAATTTCCAATAAATTTTTTTTCCATTTTGAAAATAATAATCGGATGCTACTTTTTGGCCATTTACTAATACGTCAGCTGTTACAAACCAGAAAACATTAGCTCCATATAGGGTTGAATATTTACCATCCACATTCATACCTTCAATAGTAAAATTAATAGTAACATTTTCTTTTAAGGCACCAGATTCAATTCCAACGATTGAATTTTCTAATGCATCAGCCAAACCTTGGAATTGAGTTATGTTGATAGGAGTTGATGGAAGAATTGATTTAGGAACTGTAAAAGAACCGCCTTCATTAATGCTTCCTTGTGTTATTGTTGGAGTTAGATAAAACACGTTAGAACCAACTAAATATGGTGCTTTAATGTCGACCTTGTAACTCAAACTATATTGTGAGAATAATAAAGATGAAAATAAAGCAAAAAATAAAATTATATTTTTCATAAAGCCCTCGACTTTTGTTCAAATGTAATATAGAAAAATTTAATAATATTAAAAATTAAATATTTGTTAAATAATTATTAACTAAATACATATCCATCAAACCTTTACCTTTGGCTTCCACTTTTCCTCGATATTCACATTCAAAATGGTCTTTAATTAAGTTGTAGGTGGCTTCTGAAATGTTAATTGAACCGGGAACACCAGAACTTTCCATTCTTGAAGCTATGTTTACAGTATCGCCCCAAATATCAAAAGTAAATTTTTTTAATCCTACAACACCAGCCATAACACTTCCGGAATGTATTCCAACTCGCATTTGCCATTTAATATTTTTTTGTTTGGCTCTTTGTTCAAGATAAGCTAACATTTCAAAAGCGCATTTAATAATTACAATAGCGTGGTCTTCTCTTTCTACTGGAACTCCTGAACATACCATATAAGAGTCTCCAATAGTTTTGATCTTTTCAATTTGATGTTTAGCGATAATTTCATCAAAGTTTTTAAATATATCATTTAATTCTTCAACTAATTGTTTTACTGTTAATCCAGATGAAATTTGTGTAAATCCCTTGAAATCAGTAAACATAATACTTACAGAATCATATTGCTTAGGTTCAGCATATCCTTTTACTTTTAGTTCATCAACAACGGAAGCAGGTAAAATATTTAGTAGTAAATTTTCTGATTTTTCTTTTTCTAATTGTAATTGGTATGTTCTTTCTAGCACAAGTTTTTCAAGAATAATATTTCTTTTTTTGATTTGATATGTTTTATATTGGTAAACAACAAAAGTAAGAGCAAATAAACCAACTAAACTTGTAAGTATAAACCATAATTGCATATAAAATGGTGGATGGACGTAAATAGTCAGTAATAGTTTAGGTTCCGTTGTTAAACCATCAGAATTAATTGTTTTAATAAATAATTTGTAAGAACCAAAAGGTAAAGTTGGATAAATTATTTCTGGGTTTTCAGTTGAAATCCAATCATCGTCGAGACCTTCAAGTTTATAGAAATATTTTACTTTTGAACCATAAAAAACGGAAATAAATCCAATATCTAATCTACCTTGTTTATAGTCTAATTCTATGTAATCTGTAATGCTTTGGTATGTGTTATTTAATTTTAAATATGTAAGATAAACTTCAGGAATAATTTTATTTGGTATATTATTTAAATTATATCTTATTAAACCTTTAACTGTTCCTGCCCAAAGAATATTACCATTGCTTATAAATAAAGAATTTTGATTAAATTCGTTAGATGGTAAACCATCTTTTTGAGAAAGTATTTTATTGAATATTAATTTTTTATTCTTAAATTTACAAATGTTCAAGCCATAATTTGTTCCAACAAAAATATAATCATCTTTACTATAGACCGAATAACAATAGTTATTACTTAGACCATCGTCTGTGGTAAATGTTTTAAATTGATGATTTTCATAAAGTACTAAACCATTAGGAGTTGCAAAAAAAAGTTGTTTGTGTTGATTATTTGCTCCCATAAAAATTGTATTAGAAGGTAAACCGTCAGTTGTAGTATAATGCTTAATTTTGTTTGTATTTTCGATATAATTATATAATCCATTATTTGTGCAGAACCAAAGTGTGTCATTATTTTCTACAACATTATAAGTTTCTATATCTGTCAGGATTGTCTTTATATAATTGTATTTATCTTTATTGATCTCGAATATTAAAACTCCAGTTGGTGTTAACGCGTATAATAATTTATTTTTTGTAAAAATATGATAAACGGGTATATCCTTTAATTTATCGATATTAATTTGGTAAATTCTATTTTTATCTAAAATTGAAATATTGTTTGAAGTTCCGACGAAAATTTTATTATTGTAATCAGTAAAGCTATAAATTTCATTAGAAGTTAAACCATCGGAAATGGTTATATATTTTATTTTATTATTATTATTATTATTTAAGACTCCAACACCTGAATAAGATGCTAAATATAACACGTTATTTTTTTCGTAGATAGAATATATTGAGTTACTTTTTAAACCACTCTTTTCAGAGTAAAAAGTAATTTGTTCAGCGCTAAATTTGTTTAAGCCACCATTTTCGGTACCTATCCAAATATCGCCGCGACGGTCTTTCAATAATGACCAAATATTATTTGATAATAATCCATTATTTGTTGTGTATTGTCTAAAATTATTGTTATCTATTATTATTAATCCATTTCCCCAAGTTGCAATAAAAAGTTTACCTTTTAAATCTTCAACAATACTTAATATTGGGACATTAAGTAAATAATTTTTAATATTAACTATTGTGTTATTAGATTTTATTATAGATAGTCCTTTATCTGTACCAATAATGATTTCACCATTTTGTTTTTCATATATAGAAAAAACTTTATTAGAAATAAGACCATTTTTAGTAGTATAGACCTTGAATTCTTTACCGTCGTATTTGCATAATCCATTATCACTACTACCAGAAAGGAACCATAAATTATTTTTTTTATCTTTATAAATCATTCTAACAATATTTGAGAAGAAATTATTTGATGTGTTAAGGTAAGTTATTTTTTTATTATCCCATTTTAAAATTCCTTTTCCTGCAGTAGAAATCCATAAATTTCCATTATCATCTTCTACAACTGATCTTGTATCTACGTTAGTTAATTGAAAATCTTTGGACATATTTTTGATTTTATTTCCATCAAATAAAGCTAAGCCTTTAGCGGTAGCAAAGTAATAATAGCCTTTTGAAGTTTGATATATACAAAATGTATTACCTTCAGGCAGTCCATCTTTTGTTTTGTAGTAAGTGAAAGAGTAGCCATTGTAGCGTGCAATACCATCTTGTGTACCTATCCATATGTAGCCTAATTTATCTTCGTATAGACTAATAACTGAAGATTGTGGTAAACCATTCTCAACAGTAAACTTCTGTAAACATAATTCTTCAGCAAATATGCTGATGATAAAAGCAAAATATGTCAATAAAATTTTATACATAATTTGAAAATAGTATATTTTAAGAAAATTTCAAAACTAAAAAAATCAATTTATTTTTTCGATAAATTATCTTAATTTAAAAGATTAAATTTTAAATAAAAAGTGAGTTTTATGCTTATTGGTGAATTTTTAGCTTTGGCTGTTGCTGTTTTTTGGACATTTACTGTAGTTTTTTTTACGGATGCATCAAATGAAATAGGTTCTTTTCAAGTTAATGTAAATAGGATTTTACTCAGTGGAATATATTACATTATTTTTATATTTTTAACAGGCAGAAGTTTTTTAATTAATCCACAACAAATATTTTTGTTAGGAATTAGTGGTATTATAGGTTTGGTTATTGGCGATACATTTCTATTTAAATCTTTCATTACAATTGGGCCTGCTTTATCAATGTTAATTATGAGTCTTTCTCCTATAATTACCACAATTTTGGGTATTTTTTTATTAAAAGAATATTTAAGTTTTGGTGCCATTTTAGGGATTATTTTAACTATTAGCGGTATTTTACTTGTAGTTTATAAGCACAATGATAATGAAGAAAATAAATTTAAGATATCTTTAAAAGGAATTATTTTTGCTATTATTGCAGCTTTTGGGCAAAGTCTTGGTTTTATTTTATCAAAGGAAGCATTTTTAATAAGTGAATTAGATGGATTCGTTGCAGCTTTTTATCGAATTTTGGTTTCTGCGTTTGCATTTTTAATAATTGGAATTTTTACAAAAAGATACAAAAATCCTATTAACTTATTTAAAAATCATCGAAAAGCATTTCTTTTTACTTCAATTGGTGCTGTTACTGGTCCTTTTTTAGGTATATCGTTGAGTCTTTTATCTTTAAAGTTTACAAGCGCAGGTATTTCTTCTACTATTATGGCAATTGTTCCTATTCTATTATTACCAATACAAAAATATTATTATAAAGAAAATTTACAACTCAAAGCCATAATTGGTGCAATAATTACAGTTTTGGGAACAACATTGTTATTTATTAAATAAAAATTTATGATTGCAATTAATAACATAAGTATAACTTCAAATATTTCTTTATTTTGGATAATATTATTAAGCATAGTTTTAATTTTTGCGGTTTATTATTATACAAAGAAGAATCTTTCCATACTTGGCAAGAAAAATTATTACTTTTCTCTTGTTATAAGAAGTTTAGTAATTTTATTGCTGTTATCAATTATTTCAAGAGTTATAATTAACGTAAATTACACAAAAAGCATTAGTCCAAAACATTATATTTTTATAGACAACTCTAAATCAATTAGCAACAAAGATGGAATTGATAGAAAATCAATTATAAATAAAATATTGAACGAATTAAATAGTAAGGATAAAATTTATATTTTTGGTAAAAATGTAAGAGAATTTAATAATAATCTTGATTTCAAAGATAGTGAAACTAATTACAATAAAATATTTAGTGGATTGAATTTAAACGATAATATATCATCTATTGTTTTAATTTCTGATGGCAATCAAAATGCTGGGGCTGATCCTATTTACAACATTCAAAAATTAGAAATTCCTGTTTTTACCGTGGGTGTGGGAAATCCGGAGATTATTAATCTCTCTGTTGAAAATATATATTCACCTGAAAATGTTGTTGTAAACGAAAAAGTTGATATTACTGCTACAATTAAAAAAAGCGGTGGTAGAACAGTTAATGCTAAAGTACTGTTAAAAGAAAATAATATTCTAATAAATAGTAAAGTTGTTGAGCTTAAAGATGAAGTTACTAATGTGGATTTTTCTTATACGCCAAAAAGTGAGGGGGAAAAGTCAATTTCTGTAGAAATTGAATATCAAGATATACAACCATCAGATAATATTAAGAAAGTTTCAATTAATGTATTTAATGATTTGAAAAAAATTGTGTTAATTAGCGGTTCACTTTCTAATGATGTAAATTTTGTTCTTTCGTCTCTTAAAGCTAATCCAAAAAATAAAATTTATACAATTAGCGTTATTGCAAAGGATAAAATTTTAGAAAATTATACTAATTTTTACCTATTAGATAGCGCAAATGTTGTTATTTTAATAGGTTTTCCATCTCCAGAAACTCCAGCAAATTTGTTAAATTATGTTAAAAATTCAATTAAAAATAAATCTACTTTGTTTTTACTTTCTTCTAATATAGATTTTGATAAATTAAAAGAGTTGGAAGAAAGTTTACCTTTTACAGTATTCAACGAGAATAACAATTATATTGAAATGTATCCAGATTTTATAGAAGCACAAAAAGAAATTTTAGGTGTTGAAGCTAATGAATGGAAAAATTTGCCACCTATTGAATACAATCTAAGTCAATTCAAAGAAAAGAATGGCGCAAACGTTTTAAGTTTTATTAAAACTAAAAATACAAATTTAAGATTGCCTTTGATTATACAAAGAGATATCTCCGGGAAAAGGGATATTGCAATTTTAGCTAAAAATATCTGGAATTGGAAGTTATTATTAAGTGGTAAAAAAGATAATTTATTTAATTCTTTTGTAAATAATTCAATTAATTGGCTTACTATTAGTGATAATTTCAATAAATTTAAGTTGGTTTTAGATAAAGATGATTATTTTATAAAAGAAGTGATAAATTTAAATGCTTTTTTATTTGATGATTTGAAAAATCCTATGGATGATGAAAATATTGTTGTTAATATAAAAGGAAAGAAATTTTATAAAAAAATTGTGTTAAATAATGTTGGCAATGGTATTTATTCCAATAGTATTGCTTTAAATGATTCAGGTAAATATGAAATTTTTGCCGAGGTTTTAGGTAAGAATTTATTCAGAAAAAAAATAATTTATGTTAATGGAATAGAGAAGGAATTAACCGAAAAGTATTTGAACGAAGATTATTTAAAAACTATTGCCAATATAAGTGGTGGAAAATATTTTAATATCAAAAATATTGATTCGTTGAATTTTTATCTTAATAGGATATCCAACAACTCATCAACAATAAAAACATTTGATTATACCTTTGATTTTCTCACATCAACAACGTTACTTTTTATAATTGCAATTCTACTTTCTGTTGAATGGTTTATCCGTAGAAGATTTGGTCTTTTGTAAACTTATCTTAATATTAGCTTAAAATATTAATAATATTTTATTTGTAACAAAAGTGTTGTACTAATTGTCTTTATTATTAAAGCCATTATTGTATTTTATAACTATTTAAAAAAAATAGTTATTTATCTCCCCGTTAGGGGGATGCTTACACCGTCTGAGCTAATAATTATAAATTTTTTTATGGAGAAATAAGTATGTTAAAGAAAATAATGTTATTGTTAATAGTAATGCTTAATTTATTGATAGCTCAAAACTTAAATATGAATTTTAATGTAAATACTTCAATTAAAGGCGTAGTATTGGATAGTTTGAGTGATTTGCCTGTAGAATATGCTAATGTTATTATAACCAAGGCTAATGAAAAAGATGTTATATCGGGGGCAGTTACAGATAAAGATGGAAAATTTATGATTAAAGATGTGACTTTTGGTAAATATGATTTGAAAATTACTTTTATTGGATATAATACAAAAATTGTCAAAAATGTTGTTATTAGTCCGAAAAATATGGCTATAAATTTGAATAAAATTTATATTTTGCCAAAAACATTGGTAAAATCTGAAATAGAGGTTAAGGGACAAAGGTCTTTAATAGAAAATCATATCGATAAGCAAGTAGTAAATGTTGAACAATCACCAGCATCTAATGGAACAGTTATAGATGTTTTACGTAATACTCCATCTGTAAATATAGATAGCGATAATAATATTTCTGTTCGTGGAAAATCGGGGGTAACAATTTTGATTGATGGTAAACCGATGTTATCAGACAATAAAATGTTGGAACAAATGCCTGCTGGTATGGTGGATAGGATTGAAGTGGTTACTGCTCCTTCTGTGAAATACGATCCCGAGGGGAATAGTGGCATTATAAATATTATTTTGAAGAAAAATAATCAAAATAATTATAATGGTAGGATTTTTGGAAGTGCTTCGAATCAGGAAAAGTATTCTGCTACTGTAAATATGAATTATAAATATAATGATTTCAATTTATTTGGGGATTTTGCGCAATATAAAGGGATTGGTAAAGGTAATGGAGAGATGAATAGACAAAACTTTAATAACAATAGTACAACTTACTATAACGGGTTATTTAAGAATAATTATAAATATAATTCTGGTAGTTACAAAATAGGTGTAGACTATAATTTTGATGATTTTAATTCAATTACAACTTATTTTTCTTATGATAGTAGGATTGCAGATTTTAATAATAATGGAAATTCAAGGAATTATATAAATCAAAATATTTTGTTGAATACAATTGACTTCACTCAAAAAGGGGAAAGAAATAATTACGATAAAAAGTATTCTTTGTTTTATAAACATAAATTTGATGATGAAGGACACGAATTAACTTCCGATATTTTTTACAACTATAACAATGGCGATGATAATAATAATTCGGTTTATGATTATTCTTATGATCCACTTTTAAATATTCAAAAAACAAATACTTATACCGATAATTATTATTTGATTTATAAATTAGATTACACTAATCCAAATTTTTATAATGGAAAACTTGAAAGTGGATTAAATTATACATATAGAGATAAAATTTCAGATTATAGATTTTTGGAAAATTATCAGTCATTAGATGATTTGAGTGATAGGAATAAAGTAAGTAATTTGTTTGAATATATTGAAAATATTGGTGCGGTATATTCTACATATACATACAGCATAGATACAGCAACAACTTTTCAAGCTGGATTAAGGTATGAAATTGTACGAAATAATGCAAATCAAAAAACTTCTGCTATAAAATTTGATAAAAATTTTAATGATGTATATCCTTCTTTTTATTTAAGTAGGAAATTAAATGATTATAACACGGTTAAATTTTCTTATAACAAAAGGGTTACAAGACCAAATTTATTTGCAATAAATCCATTTAAGACAATAAATAGACTAATGATTAACGAAGGTAATCCAAAATTGGAACAGGTTTATACTCATAATTTTGAATTATCTTATAATTTGAATTATTTTATAGCTTATGCAAATGTTACAGCTTATTACAATTATTCTAAAGGAAATATTGAAAGATTTTCAACAATGTTGAATGACAGCGTTCAATACACATCTTGGATAAATTTAAGTAAACAAAAAAATTATGGTTTAAGTTTTGGTGCTGGTGGACCTTTAGCTCAGTGGTTGATGATGAATTTTTATGTTAATGTTTTCCATAATCAAAATTATGGGAATTTCTATAACGAAGATTTAAATTCTGATTACACAAGTTGGAATATGAATTATTTTGCTATGGTAAGATTACCTTATGAATTTGATTTGAATTTCAGTATTTATTACAATCCCGGTTACAAAAGTCAAAAGGTAAAAACGCCTAATTTTACATTTTCATATCTAGCATTGAAGAAAACATTTTTGGATAAAAAGTTAACAGTTACTTTAAATGTTTCTGATTTATTTAATTCTATGAAGTTTGTTAATGAGCAATATGGTAGTAATTTTAATTCAAAAATGTATTATAAACCAACCACAACAAGAGAAATAAGTATATCATTGACATATAATTTGAATAATTTTAAACCAATAAAGACAAGAAATTTGGATGATGGTAGGAATAAGGAGAATGATAATATGAACGGTGGCGTGATGTGATATTATTTATAAAAGAGTTTACAACATAAATAAAGGTGTAAGTTGTAAAGAATAAAAATTGTGAAAAGAAATTGTTAGTGTGGGCTCAGACAGTGTAAGCATAAGCCCCTTGCGGCTTGTGGCAAGCCGCAAGGGGCAGCGGGCCGGAACGGCCCGCTAAAATTTTTGCCACCAATTTAAAAGTTGGCAAAAGTTGGCACGGAATTGCCACGCGGTGGCACGGTGATTTGAAGGTGGCAATTATATTGTATATACGATATAATTGCCACCTTTATTTTTTTGCAAGAATTGCAAAAAACCGCACAACTTTAGTTGTGCGGTCAAGCTTACACCGTCTGAGCTAAATTATATAAAATAAATATTTTCAAAAAAAAATCTGAAAAATTAAAAAAAAACTTATTTATATTTGTAATTTATTAAAATAAAAGAGTGCTATGAAATATTTTATTCTTACTGGGGAAGCATCTGCTGATTTGCACGCAAGTGCAGTAGTAAAAAAAATTAAAGAAAAAAATGTTAACGCAGAATTTTATGGAATTGGTGGAAAAAATTTAAAAGAAGCCGAGGTTGAATTAATTTATGATATTGATGAGCTCAATTTTATGGGTTTTATTGAAGTTATAAAAAATATAAAAAAAATTAAAGAAATTAGAAAAAATATCGTTGAATTTATTGTTAAAAAAAATATTAAAAATATTATTCTTGTTGATTATCCCGGATTGAATTTACATCTTGCCGAAAAATTAAAAAAATTAAACAAAAATATTATATATTTTATTTCACCACAAATTTGGGCTTGGCACGAATCCCGTGCTTATAAAATTAAAAAATACGTTGATACTATGATTTGTATTTTACCATTTGAAGTTGATTTTTATAAAAAATATGAAATTGAAGCTTATTATGAAGGGCATCCGTTAGTAGATAGAATTCACGATTATAATTATTTAGCAAAAGAAGAACTTTTTATTAAGCACGATTTAAATCCTGAAAAGGAAATATTGCTTTTATTGCCAGGTAGTAGAAAACAGGAAATTGATTATCTTTTTAATGATATGTTAATATCTGCTAATAAGTTGGCTGTAAAACATAATTTACAAATTGCTGTTGCTTGTTCACAAAATTTTTCTGAAGAATACTTTAAACAAATTAATAGAGATATATTTTTTAAAGTGATAAAAGATAGTACTTACGATTTATTTAAGCATTCAAAATTTGCAATAATAAAGTCTGGAACATCAACTCTTGAGGCAGCTTTACACGGATTGCCTTTTATAGTAATTTATAAAACAAACAAGCTTAACTATATGTTAGGCAAAAAGTTAGTTAAAGTCGCTTATATTTCATTAGTAAATCTTATTTTTAATAAAAGCGTTGTCACTGAATTAATTCAAGATGATGTAAATATAGCTAGAATTTTCAATACTATAGATTTCTATTTAAATAATGAAATCAATTTGCAACAATTGAAAAGTAATGTAAAAAGTATTATAAATTTATTAGGGGATTACGGAGTAACAGAAAGAATTGCTAATTTAATAATTGAAAAAAGCATATGAAAAAAACTACTTTAATACAAATTTTAGGTGAAAAAGTACTTTATAAATTTGCAAATATTTATTGTAGAACTTTAAGATTTATTGCAATAGGAGAAGATAAAATAAGTAAGCTGGATACTAATTTTATAATAGCATTTTGGCACTATGAAATGCTTGCGGGTTGGTATTATAACAAAAAATATTTTCCTGTTGCACTTGTTAGTCCAAGCAAGGATGGTGATATAATTACAAAAATTTTACATACCTGGAAATATAAGGTTATAAGAGGTTCAAGTAACGATTCGGGTAAAGAAGCTCTATATAAAGTTATTGAAGAAGTTAAATCAGGGAAAAATTTTTGTATAACTCCAGATGGGCCAAAAGGGCCTTATCATAAATTTAAGGTTGGTGCGTTTGTAACTGCTAAAAGAGCATCAAAACCATTAATATTAATGCGTGTTAGATACGACAAATTTTATACTTTTGAAAAAAGTTGGGATAAATTTAAATTACCTTATCCCTTTTCAAAGATTTATATATATTATTCTGAACCAATTGTTATTAATTCAGATGCTACAAACGATGAAATTAATCAACTTATTGAAAAATCAGAAATTATAATGAATGAATTAATTAAATTATAAAATGTTAATTAATATTTTTGTCTTAATTATTTATTTTTTAGTAATAACTTTCTTTGTTCAGCAAAAAAGTAATAACCAAATTCAACCTAAATGGTGGCAAGTTAGTATATCAATTGTAGCAGCAGAAACTAGTGCTTTGACTTTTGTTTCCCTTCCGGGAATAGCCTTCGCTGGGAATTTGAATTTTTTACAATTAGCTTTAGGTTATATTTTAGGAAGAGTTTTTATAGCATTTATTTTGCTCCCTAAATATAAAAAAAATCAAATTACAACAGCTTATACTTTTATTGGTCAGTTTTATGGAAACCAAACACAAAAATTTTTATCAATTATATTTTTGTTTACAAAGTTACTAGCTGATTCTGTTCGATTATATGCTACATCTATTCCAATTAAACTTCTTTTTAATATCGATTACCATTATTCTATTATAGCAATTACAATATTAACGATTTTATACGTTATTTTTAGTGGTTTTAGTAAATTATTAAAATTGGATGCTTATCAGAAGTTACTGTTTTTATTTACAGCGCTTTTATCTATTATCATTATATATTATCAAAATATAGAGAATATAAATAATTCTATAATTCATAATATTCATAAGTTTAATATTTTTGATTTCAATATTGATAAATTTTTTACAAATCCTTACAATTTTTATTCAGGTGTAATTGGAGGTGCTATTTTATCAATAGCAACACACGGTACAGATCAATCCATTGTTCAAAGGTTATTATCAATTAACAATTTAAAAAATTCACAAAAATCTATTATTTTAAGTGGTATATTAGTATTCTTTCAATTTTATTTGTTTTTGATGATAGGGGTTTTGCTTTCATTTTTATATGTAAATAAAAACATAAAACCTGATGAAATATTTATTATGTTTGTAATAAATAAAATACCTGTTGGCATATCTGGATTAATAATAGCTGGTGTAATAGCATCGGCTCTTTCGAGTTTAGGGGCTTCAATAAATGGTATGGTTTCATCACTGACAAATGATTTATATAAAAATTTAAATAAAAAATTTACATTCAGTCAAATAGTTGTAATTATTTCTATTGTATTAACTTTACTTGCATTTTGGATATCTTCTACAAAACAATCTGTTATTGAAATTGCTTTGAGAATTATATCTATTACATACAGTGGTATTTTAGGAATTTTTATTTTAGCATTATTAAATATAAAACTATCAAGTGTAATGTCAATCATATCAATTAGTTGTGGAATATTACTTAGTACTATTTTGTATTTTTTGAATATTGTTGCTTGGACTTGGCTTATGCCAATAGGTGTTACGTGTACAATTATAGTTGGTATTTTGATTAATAATTTCGTAAGGAGGGAATATGCAGCTTAATTATATTGATTTTATAGTAATTGTATTATACCTTTTTATTAATATAGCTATTGGATTTGTTTTAAGAAAAAAAGCCACGCAAAGTGTAGATGATTTTTTTGTTTCAGGTAGATCTGTTCCTTGGTGGTTAGCTGGTACGTCTATGGTGGCTACAACATTTGCTGCAGATACGCCACTTGTTGTAACAGGTTTAGTTGCTAAAAATGGTATAGCTGGTAATTGGATTTGGTGGAGTTTTTTATTTAGTGGTATTTTAACAGTATTTTTCTTTGCTAAATTATGGAGACGTTCGGAAGTTCTTACAGATGTTGAATTTGTAGAATTAAGATATTCTGGTAAAGCAGCAAGCTTTCTAAGGTATTTTCGTGCAATTTACTTAGCTATTCCAGTAAATTTAATCATTATGGGCTGGGTTAACTTAGCTATGGTTAAAATTCTTTCAATGGTGTTAGGTATTGGCAAATTTGAAGCTCTTATTATTACTTTTGGAATAATGTTCATTACAACTTTTATTTCTACTTTATCAGGGCTATGGGGTGTTTTATGGACAGATTTATTCCAATTTGCTTTAATTATGACAATGGTTATACTTTTGGCAGTATTTTCTGTAAACAATGAAGGAGGGATGCAAGTTATAGTTGAAAAGTTAAAGATGATTGAACAAAATTCAAATTATCAAAAAGATTATTTAAGTTTTCTTCCAGATTTGAATTCAATTTGGATGCCATTTATAGCCTTTTTTGTATATATTGCAATAAATTGGTGGGCGAGTTGGTATCCAGGAGCTGAGCCCGGCGGTGGTGGCTATATTGCACAGAGAATATTTTCTGCTAAAAATGAAAAACATTCTATTCTTGCAACTCTTTGGTTTAACGTTGCCCATTATGTTTTAAGACCTTGGCCATGGATAATTGTTGCGCTTGTTGCTGTAATACGTTTTCATAGTGCTGATTGGTTTCTCAAAGATCCCGAAAGTGGTTATATTAAAGTTATGATTCAAGATCTTCCATCATATTTTCGAGGCGTAATGCTTGCCGGATTTTTAGCTGCGTATATGTCAACTATTGCGACACAACTAAATTGGGGGGCAAGTTATATTATTAATGATGTTTTTAAAAAAATTTATCGAAATAAAAGTAATAAAACATATGTTACTATTTCACAACTAGTTACAGTACTATTAATGATATTTTCTTGTATTGTAACTTATTATCTTGATTCAATTGCAGGCGCTTGGAAACTTTTAATGTCAATAGGTGCTGGAACTGGTTTAGTTTACATCTTGAGATGGTATTGGTGGCGTATCAATGCTTGGAGTGAAATTTCTGCTATGCTTGCTGCTTTTTCATCATCAATTTTATTGCAATTTGTTTTTGGATTTAATGAAAATAATCCAAAAGATTTTGCTTATATGATACTTATTTCGGTTACTTTTACAACTTTTGTTTGGATTATTGTAACTTACTTAACAAAACCAGAAGATGAAAATGTTCTTATAAATTTCTTTAAAAAAGTAAAACCAGATGCTACTTTTTGGAAACCAATCCTTGAAAAGTGCTCAGATGTTATTCCTAATTATGATATTAAAGAAAATTCTTTATTTTTCATGCTGAGTATAATTTTTATCTATAGTCTTTTATTTGGTGTAGGAAATATCATTTTGCTTAATTATTTTAATGGAGTAATATTAATTTTGTTAGCAGCTGTAATTTTCATATTTTTATATAGAAAATTGATTAAATTTTACGCAAGTAATTAATAAGGGGAGATGAATAATTTATTTAAGACATTTAAAGATAGTAATTATTTAAGAAGTAAAGTATTTATTTTAATAGCTTTATCACTTCTCTTAAGTTTACTTTATCCAAAAGCAAATTTAATAGTATCAGATGTAGAAATTGGCGGTGTTTGGCTTGAAGATGATATTATTGCAGATAAACCATTTCCTATTTTAAAAGACGAAATTGTTTATATAAATGAAGTTGAAGCCGCTAAAAAAAGTGTTTTCCCAATTTTTGATAAAATAATAATCGATTATTTTAAAGTTAAAGACTCGCTAAATTTAGTTTTAAATAGTTTTGCATCTATTCCTGAAGATAATTTAATAGTTTCTAAACCTAATTATCGAATTTTAAAAAAATTAGATAATAATAATAAAAAGAAAATACTCGCATATCTTAATTTAGAATTCGATAAAATTAGAAATTTTAAGATAATCAATTTTAATAAGTCAGATTTAAATCAAGACTCAATATTAGTAAAGTTAAACAAATACGAAGAAGTTGTTCCATTAAAAGAAGTTTATGATGTAAATACCATAAAATCAGATGTTTATGAAAAATTTATAAAAGTATATCCCAATAATCCTGAGATAATTGTAGCAATTATTGATTATTTCGATTATTTTGTAAAGCCTAATCTTATTTATAACTCAAGTTTGACAAAATTGGAAGAAAAAAATGTTATACAAAAAATTTCAAAAAATAGTGGAATTGTATTAGAAAAAGAAAAGATTGTTTCCAAACACGAAAAAATTACACCTGAAATTAAACAAAAGATTATTTCATATAAAATAATTAAAAATCAAGATGCAAATATAGGAGAAAAAACTTTAATCTTTATTGGGAAATTCTTAC
>DAOSVM010000019.1:0-45872 GCA_035379625.1 Ignavibacteriales bacterium
AAAATAATAATAGCGCTTTTTCAATAATTAAAGCTTTTGTTTGATTTTTATCATTTTTCATAATAAACCTTAGAAAGTTAAATATAAATTTAATAAAAATTTTAATTTAATACAAAAAAAAATACATACTAAACAGTCGGTATGTAAAATAATGTTATATTATTTGATAAAGAATAAAAATATTTGCATAATTGTTGGCTAATTGTTATATTTGTATTGAACAATCGGTATGTAATTTACTAAACGTTTAGTTGAAAAAATGAACTAATTTTAGAGAAAAAGTGTTAGGAATTATTAAAAAAATATGAGATTTATTTTGGATTTATTTTGTTTAGTAAATACGGTATATGAAAAGGTGAGATAAAAATTCCAATATTAGCTCAGACAGTATAAGCATAAGCCCCTTGCGGCTTGTGGCAAGCCGCAAGGGGCAGCGGGCCGGACGGCCCGCAAAAATTTTGCCACCTATTTCAATAGGTGGCAAAAGAAATGTAGGGTGGCATTAATATGCCACGATGGTGGCACGAATTTTCCACGTAGTGGCAAAAGAAATGTAGGGTGGCATTGATATGCCACAATGGTGGCAGGGAATTTCCACGCGGTGGCAAAAATAAATGTAGGGTGGCATTGAATGCCACGCGGTGGCAGGTAACGTTAGCAAATTTATAAAGTTGAGATTAAATTAAAAGGTTTCTTTATTTTGGGGCGTCAGCCTGCCAGCGAGCGTAGCGAGCTGGCTATGCTTACACCGTCTGAGCTATAGAATAAAAAAATATATTGAGGAGTTATAAAATATGAACGCTAAAACAAAAATTATTCTAGCATCATCTGTTGTGGCAATTGCTGTGATTATTATTTTGTTTATGAATAAAAGAGCATTGGAAAAAAAAGTATATATAGACAAAACTAATGCTTATGAGGTAATTGTTGCTAAACCGTTATTTGAGTTTATTAGTGACGAACTGCAACTTACGGGCACCGTTGTGCCTAATAGTGAGATTAATTTAATTTCTGAAACCAATGGAAAAGTACTAATCATGGCTGTTAATGTTGGAGATTATGTTAAATCTGGACAAGTTATTGCTAAAGTAGATGATGAACTAAAAAGAGCAGCTTTTATCACAGCAAAAGTGAATTTTGAAAAAGCTAAAAAGGATTATGAGCGTATCAAAAATTTGTTTAATGAGAAAAATGCTACAGAAAATGATTTAGAAATGGCCAATTTGAATGTTTCCGCTGCTGAAGCTCAATTTATTGTAGCGCAAAGGCAGTTAAACGATGCTACAATTAAATCTCCAATCAATGGTGTTATTTCTGCAAAGTTTGTTAATGTTGGATCAACTCTTGCTCCTGGAATGCCGATTGTGAATATTCTTGATAATTCTATTTTGAAAATTGTGGTAAAAGTTCCTGAAAATTATATTTCAAATATATCGAAAAATCAAAATGTTATAATTCGCTCTGATTTATTCCCAAAAGGTGAAATTGTTGGAAAAATTTTTTCTGTAGCTCCCAGAGCAGATATTTCACATAATTTTGATGTTGAAGTAAGCTTTAAGGAAAATAAATCTTTGCCATTGAAAGCTGGTATGTTTGCAAATGTGTTTATAAAAAATGAAAAACAAACAAAATCTTTGCTTATTCCAAGAAAAGCTATTGTAGGAAGTTTGAAAGAAGCATCTGTATTTGTAGTTGAAGGTGGTAACGCAATAAAGAGAAATATTATTGTTGGTAGAGAGCATAAAGATATGATTGAGGTTTTGAGTGGATTAAATGGAAATGAAATGATTGTAATAGCAGGGCAAAATAATTTAAGCAATAATGCCTCTGTAAAAATTACTAACAATAATTAAAAGGTAAAAAAATGACAGTAACAGAATTAGCTATAAAAAGGCCTAAACTTATTATTGTACTTTATTTGATAGCAGGGATTTTGGGTATATATGGATATTATAATTTGAATTATGAGTTGTTGCCTGATATAACTCCACCTTATGTTAGTGTAATAACAGTTTATCCTGGTGCTTCACCAAATGAGGTAGAAACTTCAATAACAAAAGTTATAGAAGATGCTGTTTCTGGCGTTAATAAAATTAAACGAGTATATGCAAGTTCAGCTGAGGGAGTATCATTTGTATTTATAGAATTTTTGCAATCTGCGGATGCAAATATTGCATTACAAGATGTGCAAAGAAAGGTTAATGAAGTTGTTGCCACATTACCAGCAGATGCTAAAACGCCGACAATTACAAAATTTTCGATTAATGAATTGCCTATTTTGCGTATGGGCGTTACTGCAACTATTGAACCTACTGAGTTTTATCAACTTTTGAAAGATAAAATTAAACCTGCACTTACAAAACTTGATGGTGTCGGCCAAGTGACTTTTGTTGGTGGTGAAGAAAGAGAAATTAAAATTAATGTTAGTTTGGATAGATTGAACTATTATAATCTTTCTATTTTACAGGTTGTTCAGGCAATAAAAAGTAATAATTTAAACTTTCCTGCTGGTAAAATTAAGGATAACGATGGGCAGTATATTGTTAGAGTTTCAGCAAAGTTTAAAACTGTAGATGAAATTAAAGATATTCCAATAGCAACTTTACCAAATGCTGGAACTATAAAAATTGCTGATGTTGCAAATGTTGAAGATGGCGTTAAAGATATTCAAACAATTACTCGTATTAACAAGAAAATTGCGGTAGGAATACTTATCAATAAACAAACCGATGCTAATGCTGTAGAAGTTAGTAAATTGGTAAGAAACGAGTTGAAAAAGATAGAAGAAGAATATAAAAACTATAATTTGAAATTTGAAATTGCATCGGATGGCTCTGAATTTACATTATCGGCAGCCAGAGCTGTAAATGAAGATTTACTTTTAGCTATTATAATAGTTGCTATTGTAATGCTTATATTTTTACATAGTATAAGAAATTCTTTGATTGTTTTAGTAGCTATTCCTGCATCGTTTGCAACAACATTTATAGCAATGTGGGCGTTAGGTTTTACTTTGAATTTGATGACATTGTTAGCATTGTCTCTTGTGATTGGAATTTTAGTTGATGACTCGATAGTTGTGCTTGAGAATATTGATAGACATTTGATGATGGGAAAAGATAAATTTAAAGCCGCATTAGATGGTAGAAATGAAATAGGTTTTTCCGCTTTATCCATAACTTTAGTTGATGTTGTGGTATTTGTTCCAATTTCTTTAATTTCAGGGTTGATAGGTAATATATTAAGGCAATTTTCATTGGTTGTAGTTGTCTCAACATTATCAAGTTTAGTTGTATCTTTTACATTAACGCCAATGTTTGCTTCTCGACTTGCAAAAGTGCATAATTTGAATGAAAATACTTTTTGGGGCAGATTAGGTAAATATTTCGAAAATCAATTTGAAAGGCTTACAAATCATTATCTTAAAATTTTGAATTGGGCATTAAGAAATAAAGGCAAAGTTATTTTGATTTCTACAGTATTGTTAGTATCATCATTTATGTTACCAATTTTTGGTTTTTTAGGTGCGGAGTTTATAACGCCTTCGGATAGGGGCGAGCTTTCGGTAATTATTGAGTATCCTGAAAGAGTAACAATTGAACAAAATAATGAGCTAACACAGCAAGCTGAAACAATTTTGTTATCAATGCCAGAAGTGAAGCGAGTTTTTACTAATGTTGGATACGCAAACGATAATTTTATTGTGTCTGAAACAAATAATAAAAGTGAGTTATTAGTTTCATTAGTTGATAAGAAAGAGAGAAATAAAAGTGTAACAGAAATATCAAGGGAAATTAAGCAAAGATTGTTGACAATTCCTGGTGCGAAACCAAGAGTAACTCCCGTTGGTATTTTTGGAATGTCTGAAGGTTCGCCGATTGTTGTTGTTGTTAATGGTGCAAATTATGATGATGTTGCAAAAGTGGCAAAAGATATTAAAGAACTTATTAAAAGTGTACCTGGGACGGGTGATGTTAGAACAAGTTCACAAGATGGAAAACCTGAATATCAGATAAGATTTGATAGGCAGAAAATGTCTCAATTAGGTTTGAGCGCGGATATGGTAGCTTTTACTTTGCGTACTGCTTTTACAGGTGATGATAATTCAAAAATTAATCCGCAGGGCAACGAGGAATTTAATATTAGAATTGTTCTTGATCAATCTGATAGAAACAAAACAGAAAATCTTTATAAAATGAAATTTATGAATAATATGGGTCAACTTATTCAATTACAACAATTTGCAACCATTGAACCAAGTATAGGACCTACAGTTTTGGAAAGAAAGAATAGAAATAGCTCAATTACTATATTTTCTCAAGCGGTTGGTAGAACTAGTGGCGATATTGGTAACGATATTAAGAAATTGATTGATAATTATCAATTACCTAAAGGTATCAGAATTACTTACGAAGGTGATTTGGAAAATCAGGAAGATTCATTCAGTAGTTTATTGAATGCTTTATTTATTGCAATTTTATTTGTTTATCTCATTATGGTTGCTTTGTACGATAATTGGGTTTATCCTTTTGTTGTCATTTTCTCTGTTCCACTTGCTGTTATTGGAGCACTCTATGGCTTAGCCTTGATGATGAAAACTATAAATATTTTTTCACTTTTAGGTATAATTATGCTCGTTGGACTTGTTGCCAAAAATGCTATTTTATTGGTTGATAGAGCAAATCAGATGAAAGCTGAGGGGCTTTCGACTATTGAGGCTTTGATAGATGCAGGTAAAACAAGGATCAGGCCAATTATTATGACAACCGCTGCTATGATTTTTGGTATGTTGCCAATTGCTTTATCGGTTTCTGATGGCGCTGAAATTAAATCTGGTTTGGCTACTGCAATTATTGGTGGATTAACTAGTTCTTTATTTTTAACTTTAATACTTGTTCCGGTTGTATATGTAAAAGTGGAGCAATGGAAAGAAAAAATTAAAATCAAATTTAATAAAAATGTTATTTCAGTTATATTACTCATTTTATTTTTTGGAGTGATGAATAGTCAAGTTTATGCTCAAAATAGCAGAAAAATTTCGTTAGACAGTGCAGTTAGTTATGCTTTGAATAACAATTTACAATTAAAAAAAACAAGACTTGAAAAATACAAAAGTCAAGAAAAAGTAAGAGAAGCTTATGGAAATGCTTATCCAGAGTTATCTGCATCGGCAATGTATATGAGAAGTTTAAAGAAAAACATTTTTTATATGCCAGGTATATTTTTTGGAAAACCAGGAACAAATATTCCCGTTGAAATTGGTTCAGATAATTCATATTCTATTACTTTCCAATTTTCTCAACCATTGTTTAGTGGGGCAATTAACGCAGGAATAAACGCAGCTAAAATTGTTGATAAACTAAATTCAGAAATATATGAAAATCAAGTACTTGAAGTTAAAAGAGATGTTAAAAAGGCTTATTATAACGTATTGATTTTGCAAGAACAAAAAAAATTATTAAACCAAAGTTATGAAAGAGCAAAACAAAGATTTGAAGATGTTAAAAAACTATTTAAACAAGGTTACGCTCTTGAAGTTGATACTCTAACAGCATATGTTGCACTCAAAAATATTTATCCTTCAGTTGTAAAAATTGATAATGCAATTAATACTGCAAAATCATATTTAAAATTTATGATGAACATACCTGAAAATGAAAATATTGAATTAACAGATAGTTTAAAAATTACTAAGTTTGATTACAACGATATCGATAATGCATATATTTTTGCTGAAAACAACAGGAAAGAAATAAATATTTTAAATTTACAAGGCCAGGCTACAGATGAATTAATAAATGCAGAATTTTCAGGACATTTACCAACAGTGGCGCTTTTTGGGCAATATAAAATAATGACTGAACAAAATGACTTCAAGTTTAAAAATTATTATTGGCCGAATTCAGCCTTTGTTGGTTTAAATATCTCTATTCCGATTTTTTCAGGTTTTAAAGTTTCATCTAAAGTAGAGCAAGCAAAAATTGAAAAAGAAATTATTAAAACAGATTTGATGAATTTCAAAAATGCATTAAAAACCGAAGTAAAAGTTGCACATTCAAAAGTTGAAGAAAGTAAAGAAGCATTGAAATCAACATCCGAAACTGTTGTTTTTGCAGAAAGGAATTATAAATTAGTTGAAAGTCGATTTCAAAAAGGACTAAGTAAACTATCAGATTTACAAGATGCGGAATTATTGCTTAATCAAGCCAAAACAAACTATTTACAAGAGTTGTATAATTATATAGTTGCAAATATAGATTATGAATGGACAATTGGAAAGAAATAAGAATTAAGGCTCTCTAATAAGAGAGCTTTTTTTATTTATTGGCTCAGACGGTGTAGGCATAAGAAAATTTTGCCACCTATTTCAATAGGTGGCAAAAATAAAAGTAGGGTGGCATTGATATGCCACCTTTTTGGCATTGATATGCCACAAAGGTGGCACGCAAAGTTGCCAAGTTGGCAGATAAATTTAAACGGTGGCAATTTTGTAGCAAGAAAATGGAAGGGATTTGCCAACAGGTGGCAAAAATTAATGTAGGTTGGCATTGAAATTCCACAATGGTGCCACGGATATGCCACACGGTGGCAGAAATAAATGTAGAGTGGCATCGAATGCCACTCGGTGGCAGGGTTATTTAATAGGTGGCAAATGTATCGATATACGATATAATTGCCACCATTATTTTTTTGCAAGAATTGCAAAAAACCGCACAACTTCAGTTGTGCGGTCACGCTTATACCGTCTGAGCTAAATATAAAAAAAAGGCTGCTCAAATATGGCAGCCTTAATGTTTTAAATTTTGAGTATTTCGTTTGAGTGCATAATATCTGTGAAAGTATCGTTTTTAATCATTTCTAAATATTCTTTTGCTTTAGAAAGAGAGCGCTTAATGTATCTGTTTGCAATGAAAACTTTACGTTGTTCTTCTATAGCTTCATCTAATACTAAATAACCTACATAAGCGAATGTGTACATTTCGACTAAATATTTTGCAGCTGTATCGTAGAAGGAATTATCTTTTTTATCAATAACATAATTTTTAGCTTCAATGAATAAATCACGAATTTCTTTGACTTTTTCAGCTAATTGAGTTAAATTTCCAGGATAGTTCTTATTCTTATGTTCTTCAAAGAAATCGATAAGGACATCGTTGATAACACCACCTATAGCAGCGACAATTTGTAATTGGGAAGTACCTTCATAAATATTTGTAATTCTAGCATCACGTGCAAGCCTTTCAACTCTGAATTCTTTCATATATCCAGTACCGCCGTGAATTTGAAGAGAATCGTATGTTATTTTATTAGCGGATTCTGTTAGGAAATATTTTGTAACAGGAGTTAATAAAGCAGCAACTTTTGTAGCTTGTTTTAGTTTAATGTTTTCGTCGGTAAAAGGTTTACCTTCTTCTTTGAGTTTTTCGATTAAAAGTTCGAGAGTTTCTTTAGTATCAACTGATTTAGCTGCGGAATAGAAAAGAGATCTATTTGTTTCGAGAGTAACTCGCATATCGATAAGCATATCAGCAATGACTGGGAGGTTTAAAATAGGTTTACCGAATTGTTCTCTATCTTTGGCATATTCATAAGCTTCTTGATAAGCAGCTTCAGAAATACCAAGTGCTTGTGCGGCAACACCAATCCTAGCAGCGTTCATTAAATCCATAACGTACTTTATCAAACCAAATTTTCGTTGCCCAATTAATTGACAAGGAGTATCGTTAAACTGGATTTCGCAGGTTGGTGAGCCATTGATGCCAAGTTTGTGTTCAATACGTCGGATTTTAACAGTTTCATCACCGTAACAAACAAACATACTAAGGCCACGACCATCTTTAGTA
Source organism: Ignavibacteriales bacterium (assembly GCA_035379625.1). Taxonomy (GTDB): domain Bacteria; phylum Bacteroidota; class Ignavibacteria; order Ignavibacteriales; family DAOSCP01; genus DAOSCP01. Next base: position 7,845 of record DAOSVM010000019.1, read on the forward strand.
CCGGCTTCACTACGAGCTAAAACTAAAAGAACATCGGCATTACCATTAGTGATAAATCTTTTAACGCCCCTAAGTCTCCATTGACCGTGTTCGTCTTGGTATGCCATACATTTTACAGCCTGAAGGTCGGAGCCTGCATCTGGTTCAGTAAGAGCCATTGCTCCAGTAAATTCACCAGTTGTAAATTTAGGTATAAATTCTTCTTTTTGAGCTTCAGAGCCAAATTTGTTGATGGTGGCAGCAATATCTTGTAAACCATAAATATTCATTAATGAAGCATCAGCACGGGAGATCATTTCTATTGCCATCAAATATATTGTATGAGGTAAATTGAGCCCACCATATTTTCGTGGGATTGTCATTCCCATTAAATCAGCTTTAGAAAGTACTTCAAGATTTTCTTTTGTTCCTTTTGCATATTCAACTTTTCCGTCTATGAAATGAGCTCCTTCCGTATCTACTTCGGCAGCTCTTGGGGCTATAAAATTTGCGGCTAAGTCACCGACAATTTCTAAAACTTTTTCATAATTTTCAATTGCGTCATTGTAATTTTCAGGAGCGTATTTATAAAGTTTTTTTTCTTGATAGTTATTTTCAAGAATTTTAACAATATCTTGGATATTAAGTCTGTTAAAGTGGAATAAAATATCTTTATTATCTAAAAAATAGTTTGCCATAGTTTTTACCTTTTACTTAAGTTTATTTTTATAGGCTTCAATAAAGAGAGGAATAACTTCAGTGGCATCGCCAACGATACCATAATGAGCTATACTGAAAATTGGAGCATCGGGATCAGTATTTATTGCAATTATTTTATTAGATTCTTGCATACCAGCACGATGTTGGATAGCACCTGAAATTCCGCATGCAATATATAATTTGGGTCTCACAGTTACACCTGTTTGACCGACTTGTCTATCGGGAGTTATAAAACCAGCATCAACAGCTGCGCGTGAACCTGCAACTTCACCGCCTATTGTTTTAGCAAGTTCATAAATTAGTCTAAAATTCTCACGTGTTCCCATTCCATAACCGCCAGCAACGATTATAGGGGCGGCTTTCAAATTAACTTTCTTTTCTTCGATATGTTGTTCAACAATTTCAACTAAGTTATCAAATTCGGTTGGTTTATACTCTAATTTTGTAATTTTAGGTTCTTTAGGATTATCGACTTTATATTTTTGCATTACTCCTTCACGAACCGTCGCCATTTGAATTTGAGTGTCAGGAGTGATGATTGTAGCAACTATATTTCCGCCAAATGCAGGTCTAATTTGTAAAAGCAAATCTTTGTATTCTTGTTTCATATAAACAACATCAGAAATTTGAAGATCGGTACAATCTGCAGTAAGACCACTTTTAGTTTTTGAAGCTAATCTTGGTGCTATATCTCGTCCTATTATTGTTGCTCCAAATAAAACTATTCTTGGCTTATGAGTTAGAATTATTTCACTAAGTATGTTGCTATAAGGTAAAGTTCTATAAAATTTTAAATCAGGATGATCAATTAACAAACATTCATCACAACCGTATTGAAATGTTTCCTTTGCAATTTCTTCAACGTTATATCCAATAACTATAGATTTTAAATTTCCATTAAGTTTATCAGCTAATTTTCTACCTTTTGAAAGAAGTTCAAAACTAACATCGGCAGGTTTACCGTTATTTTGTTCTATAAAAACAAAAACATCTTTTGAATATGTTTCCATTAGATTCTCCTATTAACCAAAAATATGATCAGCCATAAGTGCATCAATTAAATTACTTATAGCTTGCTTTGTGGGTTGAATTAATTCGTGATTTTTTGCTGCCAAAACTACAGATTCAACTTTGTGGACCTTAGTTGGCGAGCCTTTAACACCACATTTATCAGGATCTAATTGTAATTCATCCATAGTAAAAGTTTCAATAAATAAACCTTTATCTTTGTATTCTTGTGACAATGTATCAATGTAGAGAAGAGAATTTCCTTCAACTAATTTTTCAAGTTCCAATAAAGATTTAGCAGATTTATAAGCCATAACTCGCTTAGCAGAGAAAGGTCTTGGGAATGCGGCTTCTTTAATAGCTGTAATTAAAAGAGGCATTTTTGCTTTAACTATTTCGGTTCCGCCTTCAATTTTTCTTTTGATTGTTATTGTCTTATCATTAATATTTAAAATTTTTTCTGCATAGGTTACTTGTGGCAAATTTAATTTTTCTGCTGTTTGCGGGCCAACTTGAGCAGTATCGCCATCAATTGCTTGTCTACCGGCAAAAATTAAATCAAAATTTCCTAATTTTTTAATTGCTTCACTTAAAACGTAAGATGTTGCAAGTGTATCCGCTCCAGCAAATTTTCTATCTGTAATCAAATATGCACTATCAGCTCCCATATACAAGCATTCTCTTAAAATATCTGTTGCCCTTGGTGGTCCCATTGTGATGACAGAAACTTTTGAATTTGGAAATTTATCCTTTACTTGCAAAGCTAATTCCAGAGCTACTTTATCCTCTGGGTTAAAAATTGCAGGTAATTTTGCACGATTAACAGTACCATCTTCTTGCATTACCTGCCCGGATATATTTGTAGTATCCGGTACTTGTTTTACCATGACAAGAATTTTGTATTCCATACTACCTCCAAAAATTAAAATTAAATATATAAGTATTTAAACTAATCAATTATATTTTTATTTGCAAATTAAAAAAACAATAGCCAAATCTGGAACTATATAAAACTAAGTTTTTGTTTTAATAATAAAAAATAAGAAAGGTACTTGTATGGAAGAAATATTAAAATTGATAAATAAAGGTGCTAAATTAGTCGATGTTAGAACAAAAGAAGAATTTGAAGAAATTAATATAAGTAATTCTATAAATATACCATTAAACGAAGTAAATGATTATATGCAAAATTTTGATAAAAATGATGTTTTAATTTTTTATTGTGTTTCAGGCGCAAGAAGCCAATATGCCGTAGATTTATTCAGAGCAAACGGCTTCTCTAATGTTTACAACGGCGGTAGTATTTATAAATTAAAACCAGCATTAGAAGGTGATAGTAATAAAGTAATGTTCAATGTTATTAATAATTCAAGTTGCGGTTGCAATTCAAATTGCGATTGTAATTAATCCTTTGTTTCAAAAATATAATGTTGTGCTTTAAAATCACAACTTCTATGATGTCCATCGCAGTATGGTAAATTTTCAGATTTACCGCAACGACAAAGGGCAATGATATTTTTTTCTAATTTAATAGAATTATTTTCTTTTACTTCTGCAATTTCATTTGCAGTAATGATTATTGGTCCGTTTTCTCTTAATTCAATTTTCATTTTTTCCTCAAATTGATTGTTGAGTTTTAATTTGTTATATTGAAAATAAAAAATTGGTTTAAAAGTGCAAAAAATAAAGTCACAAAAATTACCATCTTTAAAATTTATAAACGATTTAAATAGCTTAATAGTTCAATTTCAAGAAGTTCTTAAATCTACAAATAATAAACAGTATATTAAATATCTACCTTGGGTTGGAAAATTACATGAAAATTCAAAAGATGAAATAAATAAAGATAAATTGTTTCAATTGCTATCCATTTCCTTTCAAATATTAAATATGGTTGAAGAAAATATTGCAGTTCAATATCGAAGAAAATTAGAAATTAATAATGATATTGAAAAATTACAATATCTTTTCCCAGGTGTTTTTAACCAGATAAAAAATTATGATAAGAATAAAATTATTGATGGACTAAAAAAAATATATATAGAACCTGTTTTAACTGCTCATCCTACAGAAGCAAAAAGAACAACAATTTTGGAGCATCATAGAGATCTTTATTTATTGCTTGTAAAAAAAGAAAATCCTATATGGACTAAAATTGAAAGAGAACAAATTGATAATGAAATACGTTCTATTTTGGAAAGATTATGGTTTACTGGTGAAATTTATCTTGAAAAACCTAATGTTATTTCTGAGTTAAATAGTATTTTACATTATTTTAATAATGTTTTTCCAAATGTTTTACCTACTTTAGATCAAAGATTTAGGTATTATTTGCAACAAATTGGAATTTCAGAAAATGAAATAATAACTAACAATATTTTTCTAAATATTAAATTTGGTAGCTGGGTTGGTGGAGATAGAGATGGTCATCCTTTTGTAACTCCTGAAGTTACTAAATACACATTAATGGAAATGCGTAAAAACGCTTTAAGAATTATTTTCTCTACTTTGAATAACACCGCAAAAAAACTAAGTCATTCTAATAATCTTACTCCTATTTACGATGAACTTAACAATAAAATTATAGAATATAAAAATTTATTACAAAGTAGATTAAATTCTATTCCTTACAATAATACAAATGAAGCCTTTAGAGAATTTATAAATCTTATAATATTAAGGTTACCAATAAAATATGAACAGAATAAATTTGTAGAGCTCTATGATTTTCCGGAAGCATATAAAAATTCAAATGAACTCATTAATGATTTAAATATAATGTTAAAGGCATTGAAATTTGCAAATTCACATAATGTTATTATTAACGAGATAAGAAATTTATTAGTGATTGTTAAAACTTTTGGTTTTCATCTAGCAAAACTTGATATAAGACAAAATAGTGCCTATCACGAAAATGTTATAGATTTAATCATAAAAACAATTTATAGTAATTTAATTGATTATAAAAAATTAAGTGATGTAGAAAAATGCAGATTTTTACAAAATGAATTGGAACAAATTCGACCGTTTACTAATATTAATTATCCGGTAAAAGATGTAGCGAAAACTCAACTTGAATTAATGGATATACTGTACAATCATATAATCATATAAGTAAATATGGTTTTAATGGCATCGGTAGTTATATTGTTAGTATGACAAAAGATGTATCCGATTTGTTGGAAGTTTATTTTATAGCACGTGAAGCAGGCCTTATTCAAAAGGATGGTGAAAAAATTTATTCTCTAATTTCTATTGTACCTTTATTTGAAACTCTAGATGATTTAGAAAAATCACCAAAAATTTTAAGGCAATTTTTAAATCATCATATAACAAAAAACACTTTAGAGTTTAGAAAAAAATTATTTGGATACGATTTTCCAGTTCAGGAAATTATGGTTGGTTATAGCGATAGTAATAAAGATTGTGGTATATTAGCAAGTAGATGGGGAATTTTTAAAGCGCAAATAGATTTAACAAAAGTTGCAAGTGAATATGGGGTAAAATTGAAATTTTTCCATGGTAGAGGGGGCACTATAAGTCGTGGTGGTGGACCAACTCATAAATTTATTGAATCAATTCCTGATATTAGCTCAGGTCAAATTAAAATTACTGAGCAAGGCGAAACAATTGCTCAAAAATATTCTAACTTTTTAACTGCTGTTTATAATCTTGAATTATTTTATGCTGGTGTGAGTCAAAAATTCCTAAATCAAAATTATGAAGCTAATAAAACTGTTTACGAAATTATGGATTTATTATCCGAATTTAGTAAAAATAAATACAAAGCCCTTATTGAAGATGAAAATTTCATAACATTTTTCAAGCAGGTTACTCCTATAGATGTGTTAGAGAATATAAAAATCGGCTCTAGACCTGCTAAACGCACAAATTTAAATACTTTTGAAGATTTAAGGGCTATACCATGGGTATTTAGCTGGAACCAAAATAGATACTTTTTGCCTAATTGGTACGGAGTTGGTACTGCTTTATTAACATTAAAAAAGGAAAAGCCCGAATTATTTTCTTATCTTGTTGAAAATATTGAAAATGAGATAATTATGGATCACATTTTTTCTGCTGTAGAAGTAGGAATAGAATCAGCATCAATTGAATTTATTAAAAAATATGCAAAGTTAGTTGAAGATGATAAAATAAGAAATAAATTTTTAAATTTAATTTTAGATGAATTTCATTTAACCAAAAATCTCCTCAAAGAAATTTATAAATGCGATTTAAAACATAGACATCCAAGGTTATATATTACAATTAACTACCGGAATAAACCACTTAGAATTTTGCACAACTATCAAATTAATTTATTAAAAAAATGGCGAGATGCCAGCTCAAAAAACAATGAAAAAATTGCAAATGAATATTTGAAGAGTCTTTTAATTAATATTAATGCTATAGCAAGTGGATTAAGAAATACCGGTTGATTATTTGCTGATTATTTCAAAATATTTTCTGATTAATTTTAAATAATCTTCTTTAATTCCTTCTTTCTTTAAACTTTCAATACTATTAGGTTCATTGTATTTATTATCTTGGAATTTTAATGAATTTTGAGAACCTTTGTATTGCCTTTGTGAAAGTTCCGCTTCTCTTTTTTCTTCGTAGTCTCTATCATTGATTGATTTTGTTGCATCCAACATTCTTGAAAGTATTTTTTCTTGTTTTTGGACTAATTTATCATCAATATTTTTTGACTTTATATCGTTTATAACTTCTTGTATATCTTCCATTAGTTTATCCAAATTAGAAGGCAATTTTTTAGATTGACCAGTTGATTTTGCTTCTTGATTTAATTGTTCCAAAGATTTTTTAATCAATTCTTGTTGTTGCTGTAATCTTTGGGCTAATTGTAATTCTTCTTGAGAAAGTTGCTCACCGTTTGCTAATTTTTGAGTAATATTATTTATTTGCATTTGTTGCTGAATAAGTTGTTGAAATTGTTGCATTAAAGACATTGCTCCCGAACCGCCACCATTCCCTTTGGCCATATTTTTTAATGCACTATTCAATAATTTTGAAAGCTCATTTAAATTTTTAATAACTAAATTTTGACTTTGTATCGATTGTTCTATTTGATATGAATTTATTGTGTTTATAGAATTCTTCATCTCATTTAAAGCGGTACCTAAATTATTGGCTATTTCAGGAGTGATAAGAAAACTTTTTTGTGCAAGTTCTGTCATAATATTGTGAACTTTATTTAATTGCTCTAATAAATTATTTTGTTGAATTGCAAGATTATTAAATTCATTGTAATTTATTGAATTGTGCCGAGTTTTATTTCTTAAATTCTCTTGATTTTCTGTAATTTGATATAAATTAGAGATAATTTTTAATATTTTATTTAAAGTTTCTTGTTGATTTTTATTGATCATTTGTTGTCGCATAGATGACAGATTACTTCCAAAGTTTTTTAAGTTATTTTTCAATTTATTTTGTATTTCAAGAGATTTTCCATAATTTCCTTGTTCTGTTGCTTGCATAGAATTTTCCATAAGTTCATCATTATTTTCTTGATTGAACTTGTCATTTATATCGGAAAGCATATCATTTGGCAAGTCTTTAAATTCCTTCATTTTATCTTGAAGATTTTTCATCTGTTTTTGAAGATTTTTCAGTTCATTCTTTAATTCTTGTTGCTGTTTTAAAATATTATCTTTAGAACTGTTTGATGATAATTGCTCATTTATTTGATCTAATTTTTTATTTAAATCATCAACTCTCTTTAAAATTTCATCAGTTTTTTGCTCAATTTGTAGCCTTTTGAATAAATTTAATGTTCTTTCAATGCTTTTTTTGAACATTTCTTCGTTAAATTCAAAATTTTTCAAATCATTTTGCACTAAATTTCTATTATTATTTTGTAATGATTTTTGAAGTTTTTCTAATGCTTTTTTATATTCATCAGAAGTAAACTCTTTCATTAAATCTTGTAATTCTAAATATTTCTCAAGAGTTTCCTTTGAAAGTAGGTTGTTTTCTAAGTTTTTATTTTTAATTTCAGAAAATTCTTTACGAATTTCTTCCATTTTTTTCATTACTTTTTCATATTTATCAACAGCTTTTTCAATTCTTTCTTTTTCTTGCCAAGTTAATTCTTTTTTATCTTGTTTAATATCTTTTTTTATTTTTTCTAACTCTTCTTTAACTTCATTGAATTCTTTAATTGTTTTTTCAATTTTATTTTGAATCTGCTCTTGATTTTTTTCAACATCTGCATATAATTCTTGCAAATCCGGAATTCTTATTTTATAAATACCAGATTTTGTAGATTTATTTCCGTTAATTTGGTCATTATCAAAAACTTCAAAAAATATTTCTATCTCTTCGCCGGGAACAAGCGAAAGATTCGAAAAATTCCAAATATAATTGACGGTTTGTTCGGCTTTATCTTCAATTGGAATGTTAATTTGCTTGAACGTTTTCCATCCTTGTTCATATTTTAGTTTAGATGCGCGATAGTGTAAAAGTAATTTACTTAAACCATAATCATCTGAAATATTTAAAAACGTTTCAAGTCTATTATTTTCAACAGTTATTTCAGGTTTATTAGGAAGAATAACATTTAATTTAGGATATTCATCATTAATGACTTTAATTGTATAATTAATTGGTTTATTATAGATACCATATTTACTTTTTATTGAAATATGGAATGGAAAATCATTAGAGATAGTTAAGATATTTGATGCCCAATAATTGTTATCGATATTTAATTTAATTTTTCTATAATTTGTAACAATTGAAGCATCCATCAATTCTTCGGAAGCGAGTAAATTAAAATTAACTTTTGAACCATTTGGAATTTGAATATTACCATTATCTAAAGATGAAAATGAAGGGAGCTTTGTATATGTTGGTGGTGTAACTACTAATTCCAATTTGGTTATTAGTGGTTCGTTAATCACGTTGATATCATATATATCGCTTCTTTCGCCATTGTAAACCTAGTAATATTCCACATTTGAAGTAATATTTTTTAAGGTAAAAAGTAATGTGTCATATTTCTTCTTTTGAATTTTATAATCAATAAAATCAGGCTGGTTAACTTCTTTTACGTAGATTTTTGCGTTTTGGAAAAATTCATTGATAAAAGTTTTTTTCTTATTATCGTAAATTTTACAAAAAATTGTATAATCAGTATTATTGAGAGCGTATTTCGAGTTGTTTAATATAACAAACTTAAATCGTTTTTCTTGTTGTGTAATAAGATTATAGTTGATAATTCTATGAAAACCATTATAAAAAGGAGTTAAATAAAGAAGTAAAAAAACAATAATAAAAATATTTATATATATAGCCTGTTTTTTTACTGGTTTTGTATCTATTATGTTATCAACATCTTTTAAATTAATTTTATTCAAAATAATATGTAAATTTTCTACAATTAAAGGATTATTACTATCTTTAAGGTAAAGTTGGATTGCATTTGACAATCTATCTTTGATTTCATCAAAATAATTACCAACCTCAAGAGCAATTTTGACGATATCAAATTTTTTTAAAGAAATATAGTATTTTAGAAAATACACTGAAATAAAAATTAAAATACCAATTAATTCGATTAATAAAATATAATAAAAGATTTTACGTGCTGAATTGCCAAAATAAAAAATGTTTTCAAAAGATATTAAAAGAAATAAAGTAGAAAAAAGAATAAATATAAACTTTAAAAAAAGTGTATAAAAAGAGAATTTAAGCTTACTTTTATAATATTTTTTTAAGTGTAATGATATTTGTTTGAGCATTTTTAACCTAACTACTAAAAACAAATATACAAAAAAATTAAAATAAATCAGAAAATTTGGCTTAACAGTGGTTAAATATTTTTGCTAAACCACCTTCTGAAGTTTCACGATAAAGAGATGGCATATCCTTTCCTGTTTGTACCATAACTTTTACAGCTTTATCAAAAGAAACAATATGATTTCCATCAGAAAAAAGAGCATAATCTGCAGCATTCAATGCTTTCGCAGCGGCAAAAACATTTCTTTCAATGCAAGGAACTTGTACGAGACCATTAATTGGGTCGCAAGTTAGACCTAAATTATGTTCCAAGCCCATTTCCGCAGCGTATTCGATTTGTGAATTAGTTCCGCCTAAAAGATGAGTTGCAGCAGCGGCAGCCATAGCACAAGCAGTCCCAATTTCTCCTTGACATCCAACTTCCGCGCCCGAAATTGAGCCGTTATGCTTTACGATGTTTCCAATTAAACCAGCAACAGCGAGAGCACGAAGAATAGAATCTTCACTAAGTTCAATGTTTTCAGATAAATATCTTAATACAGCAGGGATAACACCAGCTGAACCACAAGTTGGAGCTGTTACAATTATGCCACCACATGCATTTTCTTCACTAACAGCGAGTGCATAAGCTGCAAGGGAACCAAATCTTTTTAAGTGTGGTCCCCAAATTTGAGCTTTTCTATAAAACTGCCAAGCCTTTCGTTGTAGCCCTAAACCACCAGGAATTGAACCTTCCGTTTTCAAACCTCTTGTAATTGTTTCCATCATTGTATGGTATACTTCACGCAAATATCCCCAAATATTTTTACCTTCTTGTCTTTCAACATATTCCCAAAGGGGATAGCCTTTTTTATTACAATATTCAAGAATATTATTCAAATCTTTAATAGGATAAACCATATTTATAACAGTTTCTTCATTTTCTTCTTTTATAGTTCCACCACCAACGCTGTAAACTTTATATTCTCCAATTTTATTGTCATTCTTATAAGCTTCAAATAACATTCCGTTTGGATGAAATGAAGGGACAATTTCTGGTTTCCAAATAATTTCAGTATTAATTGGATAAAGTTGAGTAATTATAGCTTTATCTGTTAAGTGTCCTTTTCCTGTTGCTGCTAAACTTCCATAAAGGGTGACTACTATTTTATCAGAATTATAATATTTTTTTTTAAAATTTTCTGCTGCCTTTGCAGGGCCCATGGTGTGGCTGGATGAAGGTCCAAAACCTATCTTAAATAACTCTTTTATACTTTCCATAATTATTATCTCTCCAATTAAATTTGTAAAATTAAATATAAAAAATTATATTTAAATTCTATAATTGTTTATAAATACAAAAAGGGATTTAGATGGAAGAAATTAAGAAAAGCAGTAATTTTATTAAAGAAATTATCGATGAAGATTTAAAAAAAGGTAAAAATAACGGTAGAGTTCACACACGTTTTCCACCTGAGCCTAATGGATATTTACATATAGGGCATGCTAAATCAATTTGTCTAAATTTTGGAATCGCACAAGAATATAATGGTAAATGTAATTTAAGGTTTGATGATACAAATCCTACCAAAGAGGATGTTGAATATGTTGAATCAATAAAAGAAGACATAAAATGGTTAGGTTTTCAATGGGATGCTGAATATTATGCTTCAGACTATTTTGAACAATTATATGAATGGGCAGAATATATAATTAAACAAGGTAAAGCTTACGTTTGTGATTTATCCCCAGAGGAGATGAAAGATTACCGTGGAACGCCGACAGAACCGGGGAAAGAAAGTCCTTTTAGAAATAGAAGTGTCGAGGAAAATTTGGATTTGTTCAGAAGAATGCGAGCTGGTGAATTTCCAGAAGGTTCTAAAACACTTCGTGCGAAAATCGATATGTCATCACCAAATATGAATATGCGTGATCCTGTCATGTATCGAATAATATACAAGGAACATCATCGAACTGGAAATAAATGGTGTATTTATCCTATGTATGATTGGGCTCACGGGCAATCTGATGCTATTGAAGGAATTACTCATTCTATTTGTACTTTGGAGTTTGAAATTCATAGACCACTATACGAATGGTTTTTAAATAATATCCCTGTTGAACACCATCCACAACAGATTGAATTTGCACGGCTTAATTTAAATTATACTGTGATGAGTAAACGTAAGCTTTTACAATTGGTAAACGAAAAATATGTTGACGGTTGGGATGACCCAAGAATGCCCACAATTTCCGGTTTACGTAGAAGAGGTTATACACCAGAATCTATTAGAAACTTTGCTGAAATGATTGGTGTCGCAAAGCGTGACAATGTTATTGATATGTCGTTGTTAGAATATTGTATCAGAGAAGATTTGAATAAAAAAGCTCAAAGAGCGTTTGCAGTTTTAAATCCAGTAAAAATTGTTATTGATAATTTACCTGATGATTATGTTGAATATTTAGATGCAGTAAATAATCCCGAAGATCCAGAAGCTGGTACCAGAAAAATTGCATTTACGAAAGAATTGTATATTGAAAGAGATGATTTTATGGAAAATCCACCAGCTAAATATTTCAGACTAACTCCAGATCAGGAAGTTAGATTAAAATATGCTTATATAATAAAGTTTAAAAGTCTTGTTAAAGATCCTCAAACAGGCGAAATTTTGGAAATACATTGTGAATATGATCCTGATACCAAAAGTGGAAGTGGAACTTCAACTAAAAAGGTTAAAGCTGCTATTCATTGGATTTCTGCCAAAGAAGCAATTGACGCTGAGATACGTTTATACGATCGCTTATTTACTGTCGAAAATCCTGATAACGCAGAAGAAGGCAAAACATTCTTAGACTATATAAATCCAAATTCATTAGTTATTATAAAAAATGCCAAAGTTGAACCTTGGATAAAAAATTCTAAAATTTATGATAAATTCCAATTTGAAAGATTAGGTTATTTCTGCATAGATAAATATTCAACAACTGAAAATATTATATTAAATCGTACTGTAACTTTAAAAGATACTTGGGCGAAAATTCAAAATAAGCAAAAATAAAATTAGGAGTTACTTATGCTTAAACGACTTGTTGTAATTATTTTGTGTTTAAATGTAATTTATATTAGCGCACAAAAAAATGTTAAAAACGTTAAATTAAATGACAATGTTATAATAAAATTTAATAATGGAGTTGTAACAGTCGACGAAGTGAAAAAAAACTTTCAGAGAAATCCTAATTTTATGGCTTATAAAGATTCTGCTGAATTCTTGAAAAATTATTTAAATACTTATGCTACTTTTAAGATGAGATATTGGGAAGGTTTAGCCAAAGGATATGATAAAGATCCGCAAATTTTGAATGAATATAACGAAAATCGCAAAAGAATTTCTGAAGAAAGATATAAAATAAAATATTTAATTGAACCAGGTATACAAAAATTATATGATGAAAGAAAGTATGAGTATAGATTATCACTTATAATGATTAATAGAGATACTTTATCTCAAGCAAAGATTGATTTAATTAATAATGAAATCCAAAATAAATTGAAAAAAGGGGCTAAATTTGAAGATTTAGCAGTTGAGTATTCTCAACATCCTTATTTAAAACAAACTAAAGGGGATATAGGTTTTACTTTAATCGGTCAAAATCCTCCAGAGGCAGATGAATTAGTTGTTAGAATGAAAGTTGGTGAAGTTACTCCAAAACCATTAGTACTTCCATATGGAATTTATTGGATAAAATTAACTGCCAAAAATCCTCGTTATGAAAGTATTAGAGCAAGCCATATCCTTATTCCATATATGGACAATGAAGGTAAAGCTGATACAAATAAAGCTTATTCATTAGCTCTTGCAATTCGTGATTCTTTGAAAAAAAATTTAGTATCTTTTGATGAAATGGCAAAAAAATATTCACATGATCCTGGTTCAAAAAATAATGGTGGTGATTTAGGATTTTTTACTCGTGGAAGAATGGTAAAAGAGTTTGAAGATGCTGCATTTGGATTAAAAATTGGTGATATTTCTGATGTAGTAAAAACACAATTCGGTTTTCATATTATAAAGCTTACAGATATTAAACCGATTAAATCTTTTGAAGAAGATAAAGAAAATTTGAAGAAATTATATCAAAAACTGGCTTATAATAAAGATTTCGAAAAACTCAAAGACGAAACTTTAAAGAAAAATGGTTATAGAGTTATTTTTAATGAATATTCAAAATTGTTTACTGTACAAGATACTGTTAAAGCTATCGAGTATGATAAATCAAACTTAAAGAAAAATTTTGCTTCTAAGGTGTTATTTAAGTTCAAAAACAAAGATTATACAGTAGATTCTGTTTATAACTATGTTAAATTAAAAGAAGATGATCAATACGATGCATTAAATGACGCAATGATGAAAAAAGCTGTAAATCTTTTTACAGATAAATTATTTTGGGAAGTAGCAACAGCTGAAATTGAAAAGAATGATATGGAATATAAAAAATTAATTGATGATTTTTATAGTGGCTTGGTTGTTTTTAAATTATTGGAAAATGAAATTTGGAATAAAATTGTTCCAGACAGCGCAAAACAAGCTCAATATTATGAACAACATAAAAATAAATATTTGACTGTTAATAAAGTTAATTTTAGCGAAATTTATACAAGAGATTCATCAATTGCAGCTGATATTTATTATTTAATTCAAGCAGGTGTTGAATTTGATTCTTTAGCAAAATACACAGAAAAAGATAATATGAGAAAGAGTTTTGGCAATTATGGAATGGTACCAGAAGATTATAATGAAGTTTCAAAATTTGCTTTTACACTAAACGAAGGTGAAGTAAAAATTTATCATCGAAATGAATATGGTTATGGTGTTGTAAAATGTTTAAGAAAAGATCCTGTAAGAATTAAAACATTCGATGAAGCACGTAATGAAGTAGCTCTAGAAGTACAAGAATTAGAACAAAAAAGATTAGAAAAAGAGTTAAATGATTATTTAGTAAATAAATACAAACCAGAAATTTACTTTGAGAAAATTAATCTCATATTTAAATAATTATACTTATAGAAAAGTATTATTACTTATACCAATAATTGTAATTGTTAACTCTTGCGTAAAAAAGCAAAATAAAATGCCTTCGGAATATATTGCAAGAGTTAACAGTTCTTTTTTTACGAAAGAGGATTTGAAATTTTATTCGCCGGGGAATAACAGAATTTTAGATAATATAACAATTTATAACTGGATAGATAACGAACTATTGTATCAAGAAGCCCAAAAAAGAAATATAACAGACAAAGAAGAATATAATAAAATAATTGAAAACGCTAAAAGAACATTAGCAGCCTCTATTTTACTAGAAGAAGTAATTACTGATAGTTTAAAGAAATATAAATTAAATGATTTAGTTTTACAAAATTATTATGAATCTCATATAAATGAATTTATTTCAAATGAGAAAATTTATCATTTAATTACTTTTGAATTTGATAATGAAACAGAAGCAGAAGATTATAGAATTAAAAATAACAATAAGTTAAACATTCAAAAATATAAAATTGATTATATTGAAGAAAGTAAATTAAATTATAAAATAAAAAAACTTTTATCTGAAATTAAACTTAACACATTTTCAAAGCCAATTAAGAAAGATAATATTTATAAACTATATTATCTTATCGGTACAACAGAAGAAAATGAACCAATACCATACTATTTAGTAAAAGATCAGATAAAAGAAAGATATTTGGCAACATTAAAAAGAAATATAGTAAAAAATTATTTAAATAGTTTGTATAAAGAAAATAAAATTGAATTAAAAATATCATTGGGAAATTAAATGAAAAAATTATTATTGGTAGTATTCCTAAGTGTGGTTGCATTTGCTCAAAAACCAGTAGATAAAATTATAGCTATTGTTGGAACAGAAATAATAACAAAAAGTGAAGTTGAATTACAAAGTTTGATTTATGCATACCAAAAAGGCTTAAATCCTCAAGATCCAAAGATAAGACAATTTATATTAAATCAATTAATAGAAGATAAATTAATTTATAATCAAGCTCAGTTGGACTCAATTGTGGTTACTGATGATGAAGTAAATAAACAGGTTGAATTTCAGTTACAAAATTTTATAAAACAAGCAGGTTCGAAAGAAAGATTAGAACAGATTTATAAAATGTCTTACGAGAAAATTAAAAAAGAATTAAAATATTCTGTAAAAAAGAATTTAATGTCGCAAAAGGTTCAAGAAAAAAGATTTGCAAACAGGGAGATATCCAGAAGAGAAGTCGAAGAATTTTACAATACATACAAAGATTCATTGCCTATAGTACCGACCAAGTATAAATTATCTCACATATTTGTATTACCAAAAATTGATAACGATACAAAAATAAATACGTATAGATTTGCAAATAAAATACTAGATTCTATTTTAATGGGTGCTAGTTTTGAAGAAATGGCAAAAAAATATTCTGATCACAAAGAAAGTGCTATCCACGGTGGAAATTTAGGATATATTGCTAGAGGTGGTTTATTACCAGAATTTGAAGCAGCAGCTTTTGCTCTTGAAAATGGGAAAATTTCTAAAGTTGTAGAAACACCATTAGGATATCATATTATAAAACTCATTGATAAAAAAGGTGATAAAATAAATGTAAGTCAAATACTTTTCAAATTCAAATCTCAAAATAATGTTGATAGTTTAAGTGTAAAATTCTTAACTTCAATTAGAGACAGTATTTTATCGGGAGAAAATACTTTTGAATTTTATGCTACAAAATATAGTGAAGATAAAGAAAGTAATAAATTTGGTGGCGATATTGGACTATTTGATAAAAATCAATTGGAAGGGGATTTATATCAAATAGTTTCAGTTATGAAAATAGGAGAAATTAGTAGACCAAGAAGATTAAACTTATCCGGTGATAAATACGGTTATCATATTGTAAAATTAACTAATGTTATTCCAGAACATTTTCCGAATTTAAATACAGATTTTGATGAAATCAAACAATTAGCAGAGTACAGAATCAGGCAAGATATGTATAATAAATGGATAGAAGAATTAAAGAGTAAAATATTTTTTGAAATAAAAGAATAGGAGCTTCCTGTGGAAGTTAGTAATGACGTTGAAAAAATTGCACAGCTGCAGCAAAAAATAGAATTATTGAAAAAAGAAATAGCAAAGGTAATTGTTGGGCAAGATGAAGTTGTTGAGGCTATTATTTTATCTATTTTGTCAAAAGGGCATTCACTTTTAATAGGTGTTCCGGGTTTAGCTAAAACAATGATAATTAAAACAATTGCTGAAGTTGTAGCATTAAGTTTTAACCGAATTCAATTTACTCCAGATTTAATGCCAAGTGATATTACAGGGAGTGAAATTTTAGATGAAGATCCGATTACAAAAAAGAAAGGTTTTAGATTTATATCAGGACCAATTTTTGCGAATATTGTTTTAGCAGATGAAATAAATAGAACTCCACCAAAAACACAGGCTGCTTTATTGGAAGCAATGCAAGAAAATAAAGTTACAAATGCAGGTACTACTTATAATTTACCACAACCCTTTTTTGTTCTTGCCACACAAAATCCAATTGAACAAGAAGGAACATATCCACTACCTGAAGCCCAATTAGATAGATTTATGTTTTCAATAAAATTAGATTACCCTTCATATGAAGAAGAATTTAAGATTGTTGAACAAACTTATCAAAGAGAAAACGTACAATTACAAAAAGTATTTAACGCTATAGAAATAAAAAATTATCAAGAATTAATAAAAAAAATACCAGTTTCAGAAAACGTTATAAAGTTTGCTGTCGAAAAAGTTAGGATGACTAGACCTGAATTTAATAAGGAAAATGAACTCATTTCTAATAATGTTAGATGGGGGGCAGGGCCTAGAGCTAGTATTTTTTTAGTAACTGCAGCTAAAACATTAGCAGCTATCAATGGAGAATTGACACCATCAATTGAACATATTAAAAAGGTTGCAAATTATGTTTTACGACATAGAATTATATTAAATTTTAACGCAGAAGCAGAAGGACTTACGAGTGATTATATAATTAATCAACTTTTCGAAAAATAAGTAAAGGTTAAAAATGAAAAAAATAATATTTATTATTGTCTTACTGTTTTCTATTATTAGAGCTCAAACTAATCCTTTTTCCGGTGGTGCAAATTACAATATTATACAAAATAATGTTTTAAAAAATACCAATCAGCAAGAAGATGATATAAAAATCAAATTATTTCTTGAAAAGGTAGAAAATTCCAATAGGACGTTTACAAGAAAAGAATTGATTTTTATTTCTGAAAAATATGGTATAAATTATGAAAAACTTTACAAAGCATATTTAAACAAAGAGTTAGAAAAAAGGCGAATGACTTATAATGATTTAGAAAGAATGGCTAAAGGATATGGGCTATCTGAAGAAGAATTTATTGATAAGTATCTATTAACCAATGAAGGTCAAAGTTTTGATATCCAAAATTTTAATATTGATAAATTATCACAATATGATATTAATAAGAAAGATAAAAAATTTGATTTAACGGATACAACTAAAAAAACTAAAATAAAGACTTTAAAAGATACAATAGAAAAGAAAGAAAAGGAAAAATTAGATTATTTTGGTTATAATATATTCAAGGATAAATCGTTAGATTATGAACCAGCACAAGTAGGTGCAATTGATCCAGGCTATTTAATTGGTCCTGGTGATGTTTTGAGATTTTACATTTGGGGTGATGTTGAATATCAAGGAGAATTTACAGTTGATAATCAAGGTAATATATTTATACCAAATGCTGGTCAAGTTTTTGTTAGCGGTATTCAATATGGAGAGTTACAAACAAAATTAACAAATTACTTATCAAGATATTTTTCAGGATTAAAAACAAATCCACCCACAACATTTTTAGATGTTAGCTTAGCTAAATTGAGACCTATTAGAATATTTGTAATGGGCGAAGTGGAAAAACCAGGTGCTTATAATATCTCAAGTTTTGGAACAGTTTTTAATGCACTTTATGCTGTTGGTGGTCCTCTATATACTGGAAGTTTGAGAGAGATTAGAGTTATAAGAAATAAAAAAGTTATTGCTAATATTGATTTATATGATTATTTAGTCAAAGGTCAATTAGTAGGAGATGTTAGATTACAAAATAATGATATTGTATTTGTCCCAACAAGAAATAAAACAGTAGCAATAAAAGGAGAAATTAACAGACCTGCTATTTATGAACTTAAAAAAGAGGAAAATTTAAAGAAATTATTAGAATTTGCCGGTGGTTTAAAAGCAACTGCATTTCTTTCAAGAGTTCAAATAAACAGAATAATTCCATTCGATCAAAGAACGGATGATGCTATTAATAGACAAATACAAGATGTTGATTTAAGAAAAATTTTAACTAGCAAAAATCAAGATTTTACTTTATATGATTCTGATACGTTAATAATTTTTCCAGTATTAGATAAGATTACAAATTATATAATTATTGAAGGAGCTGTTTATCGTCCTGGCACATATGAGTATTATAAAGGAATGAGAATAACTGATCTCATTAAAAAAGCAAGTGGGGTTCTTCCGGAAACATATTTTACAAAGGCAGACATTATTCGTACTAAAGATGATGATACAAAAGAATTCCTTAGCATTAACTTAGCCTCAGCGATGGATGGTAATAAAAATGATAATATTGAGCTTAAGCCAAAAGATGAAATAAAAATATATTCAGTTTATGACTTAGTTGATAAAAAATATGTTTTTGTTGAAGGTTATGTAAAAAATGCTGTAAAATTGCCGTATGCTGATAGTTTAACTTTATATGATTTAGTATTTAGAGCAGGTGGATTGCAAGATCCATTATTCAGAGCTAAAGCTTATTTAAAAAGAGGAGACATTATCAGAATTAATCCTGATGGTATTACTACTAGCGTTATACCTTTTAATTTAGAAGAATTATTGAATAATAGAAGTATAAATATACAAATTAAACCTGAAGATAGAATTATTATTTATAAAGGTGATGTAGACAAAATATTAGAAAAATGGGTTGAAATAACTGGTGAAGTTAAAAATCCCGGCAGATATAAACTAGATGCTAATATGACTATTGCCGATGTTATTTTAAGAGCAGGTGGTTTTACTGAAGCTGCAGCTAGGGATAAAGCTATTGTAAACAGATTTAAAATTAGTGGATATCCTGAACCAAAGCTTTCTGAAAAAATAGAAATTAATGTTCCTTTACTTCTTGATAAAAATTTGAATGTTGATACTTTATTAAACAAATTTAAATTAGAGCATCGAGACCGTATAAAAATACAAATTAATCCTAATTATAAAGAACCTAGATTTGTAAAAGTTTATGGAGAAGTTAAATATCCAGGTGTTTATTATTTACCTGAATTAAATTATACGTTAAAAAATCTTATTCAAGATGCAGGTGGACCAACACAAGAAGCTTTTCTTTATGGTTCCCAGTTTTATCGAGGAGATAAAAGGGTTAGTGTTGATATTGAAGAACTGATTAATAGAAATAAGAATGAACAAGATATTATACTAAAGCAAGGAGACTCTCTTTACATACCTAGAAGACCAGGTGTTGTAATGGTTACAGGAGAAGTAAATAATCCTTGCTTGTTAAAATTTATTGAAGGAGAAACAGTAATTGATTATATAGAAAAAGCAGGTGGATTAACAGAAAATGCTAACTATGCTATTTTATATAAATCAAATGGAGAATCAAGACGCGTAAATTTTGGCTTCTTTAGTCCTGATCCTATTGTTCCAGAAGGTTCAATAATTACTGTTACTAAACTGCCACCACCAGAACCACAAGAAAAGGTAGATATTGCAGCAGCTATTAAAGATGTTTTGGCAATTTTGAGTAGTGCTGTTACTATTATTGTACTAGCTAAATCTGTTAAATAATAATTAGGTCCATTTATGCAACAGAATGAAAAGATTCAACATAATCTAAGTGATGAAATAGATTTATTGGTTGTTATTAAAAAGATAAAAATATTTTTTCATAATATTTATAAAGAAAGAAAAAAGATTTTATTATGGAATGTTATAGTGATTATTATTTCCATAGTTTATTTAGTATTTTTTGTTAAAAATTATTATTCAAGTACAATAGAAATTTTTCCTGATTCAAGAGATAAAACAAGTAATATTTCATCATTGGCTGCTTTAGCAGGAATTTCAATTCCTACAGGTGGAGGGACAAATATAGAATTGTTTCAAAAAATTATAAAGAGTGAAAGTGTTTTAGAAAAATTAGCATCTATGAAGTTCTATGTAAAGGAAAAAGGCAAAAAAATGACACTTTATGAATTTTTTGATCTGAAATTAGATAAAAATTATCCAAAAGCCGAGGCAGAAAGGATTCGTTTTCTAAATTTTTTTGAAATTATGGATAAAAAAATTCAGACAGAAATAGATAAACGATCTAAGGTTTTAACGTTAACTGTTACTCTTAATTCATCAAATCTTTCTGCTGACGTTGCTAATGCTTTAATTAACTTATTGGATGAATATATCAGAAATCAAAGAAAGAGTTATGCTACAAATACAAGAATATATGTTCAAAAAAGGCTCAGTGAAGTAAAGGATTCATTAACATATTTTGAAAACCTGCTTGTTAATTTAAGAGAAAGAAATAAAATTATGATGGCCCCTGAACTGTTGATGAATGAAGGCAGAATTAGAAGACAAATAGAATTTCTACAAGGTGTTTATTTAGAATTAGTTAAACAAATAGAAGTAGCTAAGATTGAAGAGATTAAGGATTTACCAGTAGTTAATGTGAAGGAGTATGCAAAAGATCCTGTATTAAAAGCTGGACCATATAGAACAAAAAATTTGATGATTATAGAAGTTGTATATTTACTTTTAGCATCATTTTATTTTGGCTTAAAGCAAACTATTAAGAAATTAATTTTAACAGTTAAAAATGCGTAAAAAAAGGTTGCTTTTAAGCAACCTTTTTATTTTTCTATATTTGAATTTGTGGTGGTGCTGGTTCATCAGGATTGCCAGCTTTTTTCAAAGGTATGTAAATTAGTATTCCTGCTATCAATCCTATAACTAAAAGACTAACCAAGAATGAAGGATTTTCAAAGAATGATAAAATCTCACTTGGCTTTTTACCAGTGAAGAAAGCAATTGTTGCAAATAATAAACCAGTAAGTGCTTCCCCTGCTATAAAACCAGAGGCTAATAATACACCATTATTTTCAATTCTTGCTTTCTGAGCTTCATTATGTTTTTTAGCTTCAGATATTTTTTCTAATAATCCTTTAATTAGACCACCTACGAAAATTGCAAAAGTTGTTTCAAGAGATAAGTACATACCAACACTAACAAGCATTGGACTTCTAACGCCCATTAAAATAAAACCAAATCCCATAATTATTCCAACAATGATTAATGGCCAAGCCATTTTCCCAGCTACAATTCCTTGTGAGAGCATTGCCATTAAACCAGCTTGTGGAGCTGGTAAATTTTTGCCACCGAAACCTGTACCGCCAGTAGCAGTATCTGCTTGATTTAATACAATTAAAGGTAAAAACATTACTGCAGAAGCTAAAATAACACCTAAAATATCACCTAATTCCATTTTCCAAGGTGTACCGCCAAGAATATGCCCAACTTTCAAATCTTGTAACATTTCACCGGCAACAGCAGTAGACACACAAACAACTGCAGCAACTGCCAATACAGCAGCAACACCAGCTTGACCTTTCATTCCTAATGCAACCATCAAAACTGCTGCAACAACTAACGTTGAAAGAGTTAAACCACTAATTGGATTATTGCTTGAACCAATTATGCCCACCAAATATCCAGATACTGCTGCAAAAAAGAAACCTGCTATTATCATAACAATAGTAGCAACCAAAGCTGCTGTTACACTTGAAGAAAAATAAAGATATATAAAGAATGTTAAAATAGCTGCTAATCCGATTCCACCTAATACATAAATAAATGGTAAATCTTTTTCTGTTCTGACTTCATCTGTTGATTGTGCCGATGAAGCGGCTTTTTTTACGTCTGCAATAGCTCTAGAAAGGCCAGTTGCAAGACTTTTTCTCATTCTGAACAACGTATAAGCTGCACCTGTTAGCATTCCACCAATTGCAATAGGGCGAACAATAAAGGTCCAAATTTGTCCTGCTGTTGTAATTAATTGCTCAGAATTCATTTTATCAATATTTAATTCTGGACCTAAGAAATACATAATTATTGGTACAAATAATCCCCAAGCTAAAAGCCCACCACTAAAATTAAGCGAAGCTAATTTTGGACCAATGATATATCCCACACCAATGAAAGCTGAACTAACTGCAGGAGAACTTAATAAAAGTCCACCTTGAACAGGCACATGAGCTAAATCAGTTGTTTGCCCAGATTTTATGGCAGCTTCTGCCGCATCTCTTGCTTTTTGATCTCTTGAAAAGAAAATAAAGTTTTTCATAAATGGAACAAATTGTTCCCATTTTTCAGCAAACAATTTAAATTGTTTTAATATTTCAATAATACTACCTACAATCATTGTAGTGAATAAAAGTGAAGCACCACTTCCACCAGTACGGCCTGCTTTATGAATTTCTGAAGCAGCCACTGATTCAGGGAATGGTAATTCAACATCTTCAACCATTACTTTTCTTAGCAATGCTACAAACATTATACCTAGAATCCCACCTGCTAACATTATCGCAGTAGCTTGAAAATAGTGAGATATTGATGAAAAATCCTTTTCCCATAGACCTGAAATATAAAATGCTGGTATTGTAAAAATTGCACCAGCTGCAACTGACTCACCAATTGAACCAACTGTTCTTACAAAATTTTCTTCTAATATTGTACCTTTAAATGCTTTTAATATTGCCATTCCTATTACAGCTGCAGGATATGTAGCCGCTATGGTCATACCTGCTTTAAGACCTAAATATGCGTTTGCAGCTCCTAAAATAACGGACATTACTAAACCTATTAATAAGGCTCTTAATGTAAATTCCTTCATATCAGTTGTTGGTGATACGTACGGCTGAAACTTTTTTTCTGTCATCTAACCTCCATATATGTTTTATTCATTTGCAAAGCAATATAAAAATAATTTTCTATTTTTCAAATTTGAATATTTATTTTTTGTAAATTTATTATAAATAGAATTATAAAGTTATGCAGTTGAACTTTTAGATAATTCCACAAAAAAAAATTGAAAAGAAGTCATAAATAATTATTCCTCGGACGGTGTAAGCTTGCCCGCTCGCTTTGCTCGCGGGTTTTTGCAATTCTTGCAAAAAGAAAGTAATGAAACTAAAGGAATACTACAAAAAAATTTTTCTCATAAAAAATTCTAATTTAAATTATTTTGATTATAAAAAAACAACAATACGGTAAATTAGATATTTATTGTAATAATTAAGCCATAAAACAAGGAATTAAATCAAAACATAAAAAAAATACTCTTAAAATTTAAAATAAAAAAGCTGCCTAATTATAGACAGCTCTTTGAAAAATTAAAAAGTATTTTTTACATCTTGACATTAAAACCTAAAGTTTGCTTTTCTGTGAGAATTTTACCAGCAGATGTATATCCAATAACAGATGTCATCATTTGCGAAGATAAACTTGCTACAGGTGTAAATGATGCAATTGTAGTAGCATCTTGTACTTTTGAAGTATTATTTATATCTGTTCTGCTAAATTGTTGTGTTTTTTGTTGAAGAGTTTCCATTTCTTTTGTTCTTTCTGGTTGTTTTGGTGTTTCAGTTGGTGAAACTCTTCTATAATTTTGGATAGCTTTATTCGCATATTCAAGATTATAAGTATAATTTAAGCGAACATTATTACTTACTGCTTCCATAATTTATTCCTTTTGTGTTATTTACATAAATAAATCTACACCAGCGTGTGGAAAATTGTAGCGAAATTTATTTTCTAAAACCTTTTTCATTAAGTAAGGATTATCTTTCTTTAGTCTTTCATAATCGCTACTTTGCATTATTAAAATTTTAGGAATTGGTGGTTCATAAATTGCTTTTGCGCTTTTTTCATTTTCTTTTTTGTTTCTTTCCTTTTCATCATCTTTGCTTTTAATTTCTTCAGTTTTATTGGTTGACAATGCTCCAAAAGAGTTTGTCTTCTCAGATGATGTTGTATTATTTCCTTTCTTTAAAACTCCAGCTCTTGAGTAATTGGAATTATCTTTTGAAGGTCTATTTGTAAAAATAAATGAATCACTTTTATCTTTTTTGCTATTTTGCAAACCATATGTAGGAGTAACAGATACAGCATTTTTGTTTAATTGATCTCCTACTATACTATTTATTTGGCCAGATGTCGAATATCCAAATGTATTAGTTGTTGTTTTGGAAATTAATACGCTTGCCATAGCTAACTCTCTTTTAAATTTGACTATAATATATTGAAAATATTTTTATTTGTCAAATTAATTTTTTGTTATAATCGAAATTATTTTCCAAAAGTTTAATTAATTATTTACATATAAAAATTTTTTTATAAATATCACTTGTATTTTAATAAAATTATAATTAAATTATAGTTAAATTAAATTATAGTTAATAAACCATAAAATAAATGTTATTATTAAAACAATCCCTAATTTAATTATAGGAGTAACTATGAAGCTAAAAATTTTAATTTTTGTTTTATTTTATTCTTTTTTATACGCTTGGGATGGCACTTTTGCCATTAGCTGTGGTAATAATAGCTGGATAAATCCCAATGGTATAGCAGGAGCAAATGCCGCTTGGAAATTCAATGGAACAGGCAATAGTGCAGGTACAAATAGCCCTAATAAATATTTAATATTACAAGGTAAAACATTACCTTCTAATCCTGGGGAAATCTCATCAGGCAATTTCTATTTCAGAATTATTGAAAGGGAGAGGAGTGGTGGTGCTTGGTATAGCTGGGGTGGAGATGGAACAAATGATGAAGCTGTAACTTTGAACAGTTCTACTCTTATTACTTGTCCGAACAGTAATCATCAAAGTTCAAAAGCAGCTAATTTTACTGTAAGTGATAGTAAATATTATGCTCTTTTGTTCCCTGCTAATCCTAACGGTGGAAATAGTCAAACAAAATTAGTAGTTTTGGAATTTGATGGTCAACCTTCAAGTTTATCATCTCAATCACATAATTTAAATGGAACAAATATTGATTTAACATTAAATTTAGGAGCTACTCCACCAGCTGACCAAAAATTTTATGTAAGATATGTATGGGATGGTTCAAATGATTGGGCTAATGCTACTATTGCCCCATTAAATGTTTCCGGTACTACTGCAACAGTCTCAATTCCTGTTGGTACTCATAGTTCAATTACTTATTACTATTTCACTACTGAAACAAATCCTACAATTACTAATACTAATGTAGATGAATTTACTTTATATTACTTAAATAATAACGGTTCAAATTATACTGTTGGAGCTTTACCTGTTGAGCTAACCAACTTAAATGCAACTTTTGTTAAGGATAAAATTAATATAAATTGGACAACTTTAACAGAAGTTAATAATAGTGGATTTGAAATTGAAAAACTTACTAATAATATTTGGCAAAAAATTGGATTTATTCAAGGTGCAAACAATAGCAACAAACCTATTAATTACACATATCAAGATATCAATATTAATTCAGGAATTAATAAATACAGATTAAAACAAATTGATAATAATGGTAACTTTAAATATTCTAACGAAGTTGAAGTCTTTGTTGCAGCACCACAAAAATTCGATTTATTAGGAAATTTCCCAAATCCATTTAATCCAAATACTGTAATTAAATTCCAAGTTGCAAAAACTTCATTATTAACTTTAAAACTTTATAATGTTAATGGTCAGCTTGTAAAAGTTTTATTAAATGATAATTTAGAAAGCGGAATTTACTCTTATAATTTGAATATGGATAACTTACCATCTGGTATTTATTTTGTAACAATGAATGCTGATAATTTTAATAAAACAATTAAAATTAATTTTATGAAATAAAGAATAGTTTATCTTTACAAATATTGTTGAAATATTAGAATAATGCTCCTAATTTCAATTTATTTAGTAATTGGTAATTTGTGTAGTAAAATAAATATAAGATAAAATTTGTAGTGAAAAATATTGATGTTTTTTATTAGTTTGTATAGTATTATAATTTATCCCCCTTTTAGGGGGATTTTTTTGGCGTAAGACTCCCGCGTTAGCGGGTTAAAGCTTATACCGTCTGAGCTAAATTAAAATAAAGTTTTAGAACTTTCTTATAATTAAAAAATGTTCGATTGTTAAATAGGGATTTGGAATAATGGAAGAAAAGATTATTTTGATTACTGGAGCATCTTTTGGCATAGGTAAAGAAACTTCTTTGCTTTTATCTAAAAATAACTTTAAGGTTTACGCTGCAGCACGTTCTGTTGATAAAATTAAAGAATTTGCTAATAATAATATTGTACCTATTTATATGGATGTTACAGATGAAGAATCTATTAAATGTTGTATCGAGAAAATAAGGAATGATGAAGGTAAAATTGATGTTGTTATTAATAATGCAGGTTATGGATTGTATGGGGCATTGGAAGATATTCCTATATCAGAAGCTAAAAGGCAATTTGATGTAAATTTTTTTGGGTTGAGTTTAGTTGTAAAATATTCACTCAGACTATTAAGAAAAGCTGAAAATGGTAGAATAATTAATATATCTTCTGTTGCTGGGAGTTTTGGCGAGCCTTTAGGAAGTTGGTACCATGCGAGTAAATATGCGGTTAATGGTTTGACTGATAGTTTGAGATTGGAGCTTAAAGGCTTTGGGATTAAAGTTATAAATATTAAACCGGGGCCAATAAAGACCAATTGGTATGATATTGCTCAAAATCATATGGATCAATATAATGTTTCTAAAGATTATGAAAAATTATATTTGAGTAATAAAAAATTATGGTCACAGTTATGGAAATTTGCATCCATACCGGAAGATGTTGCAAAAGTAATTTATAAAGCAGTAACAAGCAAAAATCCTAAGACTGTGTATTATGCTGGAAAAATGTCAAAAGTTTTGGTGACAATAAGCAAGTTGTTACCAAATAAAATTTTTGACAGTGTTTATTTAAATTTATTGAAAAAAATTTAAGCATATTCAGGGAAACATTTTGCATATGTTTCCCTAATTCTAAAAATTGTTATTCCGTATGCTACAGCTACATTTAAAGATTGTTTAATTCCATATTGTGGAATTTCTAAAGCAAAATCACATAATTCAATAACTTTATCATTTACACCTTTGATTTCATTTCCGATAATAAGACAAATTTTTTTTGTTAAATCTAATTTTTCAAAGTCATAATGTGGAATAGATTGTGAAGTTTGTTCTAATGCGCCGATTAAGAAGCCTTCATTTTTGAGCGTTTTGACTAATTCAACAATATTATCGGTATGTTCCCAATTTACACTTTCAGTTGCACCTAAGGCTGTTTTTAAAACTTCTTTATTTGGTGGATAAGGTGTGTAACCACAAAGGAATAGTTTTTCGATCATAGCGCCATCAGAAGTACGAAATATTGAGCCTACGTTATAACTACTTCTGATATTATCTAGAACAACTGTGACTGGAATTTTTTTAGCTTTATGTAGGGTATCAATTTTTAATCTATTTTGTGAAATTTCATCGTGAGTTAATTTTCTCAATTTTTTACCTATTTAATTATTAAATCGTTTGATATTTCGTTTGTGTCATCGGGTTTAATAGGGAAATATGTAAACAATGGAGTAGCTAATTCATCAAGAGCAAGAAGAATCCCATCCTTAAAATTATTCACTCTAAATTTTTCTATAACATTATTAACAATTTTATCCCAGAATTCTTTACTTACTTTCGAATGAATGCCAGAATCACCAATTAAAGCAATTTCTTTTTCTTTAAGTATTATTAGAAGTAAAATTCCAGTTCTATCTTTTGTTTTGTATAATTTATTTTTTTTAAATTCTTTCACAGCTATATCAAAAGATGTTTTTTTCCTATCCCAAAAACTTTTTCTTTTGAGAATAATGATTTTAATTTCAGCGGAACTGTTACTTTCGATAAAAAGGATTTTATCAGTTATTTCTTTAATTTCGTTATTGTTTAGTATTTGAAAATTTTTCTTAAACATTTAATTTACTTAAAATTTGTGAATATGCATTGTCAATTTTGTTTAATAAATTGTTAAAAATAGGATTAATTTCATTTATAAAAGATTGTGCAAAATTTTTATCAGAAAGAGAAGAGATATTTATTAAAACATTTAAATAAGCACCTTGTGCGGCTGTTTTTAACAAAAGTAAAGCGACACCTATATCAGATAAAGAATTTTGATTGCCAATTTCTGAAATTTTGATAAAATTGTCAACAAGATTATATGCATTAATAATAACATCTTGTGGAACTTTTGCAGCAACAATAGTAGCTTCTTCAATTTTTTGTTTTCTAAATTCTTTTTCAGAGTCAGAATCTTTAGGTAATGAAAAAGCAGACATTACTAGATTGAAAGCTTCGTTGTCTTTTTGCGCTAAATCAAGAAATTTGTTAATATAATGTTCTATATTTGTTTTTAATGAAATAATTTCATCTTGAACATCGCTGTATTTCTTTTTACCTATTGTTAAATTTGTAACCATTACAGCTAATGATGTAGCTAAACTTCCGCAAAACGCTGATACATTGCCACCACCAGGAGTTGGTGAATTTGATGAAATATTTTCAATATATTCTTTTATTGTTAATTTTTCCATACTTTCTCCAATTAAATCATATAGTCAATTATTTTATTTTTGGGAATAAAATCGGTTAAAGAATTTAATCCTAATTTTTCAATAACTAATTGTACTTTTTCTTGCTCACTCAAATTTGCTCCTTTTGCGTAAAAATCAGCAGTCATGAGAACAGCTTTTAATGGTACAAGACCGACAATTTCGCTGCCTTTAACATCAACATTGAAGGATTGAGCAAGTTTTTTTACTTCTTCAAATACAGTGTGTAAAGGTGTTATTTCGAAATTTTTTAAGTTTGTAGAAACTTGAGTTATATTGTATTTATCCAAAAAAACTCCCATAGCTTGTACAGCTTTTAATTTACCGGGGATACGTTTTGTAACACCATTTTGATCTTTAATAGGTTTACCGTTCTCATCTCTTAAAATTTTACCACTTTCACGAATTTCTTCAGAAATTTTTTTTGAGATTTCAATATCAGTAGTATCCAAATTTATGTTATAAGCAATAAGGAATGGCCTGGCTCCGGTAACAGTTGCTCCTAGCTTAGGATTAAATATAGCTTTTCCATAATCCGGTTGCCAGTTATGGTCTTGTAATTTTTCTGGTAATCCTTCATATTCGCCCTTACGAATGTCGGAAAGGAGTCGATAGTGTTCTTTTCTTCTGGCTTCTTCATATAAATAAATTGGAATATTGAGCTTTTCTGAAACAATTTCAGCGTATTTTTCAGCAAGTTCAATACAATCACTCATAGATGCATTTTTTACAGGAATAAATGGTACGACATCAATAGCTCCTATTCTTGGATGCTCACCAGAATGTTTAGTCATATCGATTAGTTCACCAGCTTTTAATGAAGCAGCAATGGCAGCTTCTAGGACGCCTTTTTTTGAGCCAATAAAAGTAATGACAGTTCTGTTATAATCGGGATCTGGTTCAACATTTAATAGTTTTGCTTCGGGTACAGTTTTAATTGAGTTTGCAATTTGTTCGATAATTACTAAGTTTCTACCTTCACTAAAGTTTGGAACGCATTCGATGATTTCCATATATTTTCCTAAAAATTAATTTGATAATGAATATTTAGGTATTTTTTTTGATAGACTAATATAGTAAAAAAAAAATAAAAGAAAAAAATGATGATTCAAAAATTTATAATATCGTATTTAATAATAATTTTATATATCAATACATCTTTATTTTCTCAAAATTTAAAGAATCTATTAACGGATGAATTAGCAAGAGTTTATTTAAAATATGATAAAATTGAAATAGAATTTTTAGATAAGTCACTAAATAATATTAATGCTGATAAAGTAGAGATTATTAATAGTTCAAAAACCATTAGTCCGATTATAAATTTAGTTGTTAGAATTTTTAAGAATAAAAATTATGAAGAAAAAGTAATAAGCTTAAGGTTAAAAGTTTATGATTATGTTGTACTTTCATATCAGGATATAAAAGATGGAGAGGTGATTAATCAATCAAATGTTAAAATTTCTTACCAAAATGTAGTAGGTGTGACAAATTATTTCAATAACATAGAACAAATAAATGGTAAATTAGCTAAGGGTTTTATACCAAAAGGTACAATAATAAACGATTTTTTGATAAAATCGAATTCGATAATAAAGTATAATGATAAAGTTGTAGCTTTCAAAAAGTATGGAAATGTTGAAATTAGTTTTGAAGTTACGGCAAAGAATGATGGAGATATTGGAGAAATAATAAGAGTTATTGATAAACGTGGGCAAATGTTTGACGCAAGAGTAATCTCTGCTAATCAAGTTGAGATTGTAAAATAATGGCACAATAATTGATGCTTTTTCAAAAAAAAAGGTTAAAATTATGAAAATATATATAATTATAATAAGTATGCTAGGAGTATTGCTTGGGCAAGGGATGAAAGATTACGCGAAGCAATCGCTTTTTTCAGATTATAAAGCAAGCCAAGTGGGTGATGCTATTACAATTTTAGTTGTTGAATCTTCACAAGCATCCAATAGTGCGGAAACGAATTCTGGCAGAAGTGGAGAAGTAGGATTTAATTTAAGTGGTGGGATGGATCAAACACAACTACCAAATATTAAATTCAATACAGGAACGAAAAATAATTTTAGCGGAAAAGGAAATACGAAAGCATCAGGTGTAATAAGTACAAAAATTAGTGCAACAATTGATTCAGTTTTACCAAATGGAAATTTATATATAAAGGGGAGCAGAAAACTTATAATTAATGGTGAGGAACAACTAATTTCTATAAAAGGTGTAGTTAGACCAATAGATATAAATTCTGACAACACAGTACTTTCAACAAGTATTTCTGATGCGGAAATAGTTTTTGAAGGTAGTGGTATGATAAGGGATAATCAAAAGCCAGGATGGTTAACTAGACTTTTCCATTGGTTATTTTAGCGG
Organism: Ignavibacteriales bacterium; assembly: GCA_035379625.1. Classification (GTDB taxonomy): domain Bacteria; phylum Bacteroidota; class Ignavibacteria; order Ignavibacteriales; family DAOSCP01; genus DAOSCP01. The sequence continues at coordinate 39,495 of DAOSVM010000019.1, forward strand.
AGGATAAAATGTTAAAATTTGTAAAAAGTAAAATATTATTAATTTTAATAATTACAACATTTGTAAATGCCCAGAGAATTAAAGATATAGCATATTTTAAGGGGACTAAAAATGAGCAAATAATAGGTTATGGCTTGGTTGTAGGTTTAGCAGGGACAGGTGATTCTTATCGTTCTCAATTTACAATTCAATCAGTAACATCGATGTTAAAAAGATTTGGTATAACAGTTCCACAAGCAGATTTAAGGACAAGAAATGTTGCTGCAGTAATGGTAACAGCAAATGTTAATAATTTTTTGAAAGAGGGTGGGCAATTTGATGTTACTGTTTCGGCAATGGGGGATGCATTAAGTTTGCAAGGTGGAACATTATTGATGACACCATTAACAGGTAAAGATGGTGTAGTTTACGGAATGGCACAAGGTCCAATTTCAACTGGGGGATATGATTTTCAAACTCCCACAGGAAGTAGAGCAGCGAAAAATCATTCTGCAACGGGAAGAGTACCTAATGGTGGTATAGTTCAAAATGTTATACCAAACACGACAATGGAAGCGGCAGGCGAATTGAGTTTATATTTGAAGACTCCCGATTTTTCTAATGCAAATGCTATAGCTGAGGCAATTAATAATACAATTGGACAGAATACCGCTAAGCCAATAGATGCTACAGAAGTTTTAATAACGGTTCCAGAAAATCAACAGGAGAATATGGCGACTTTTATGGCGAGAATTGAAAGTATATCAATTACAAATTATGATATGCAAGCAAAAGTAGTCATTAATGAAAGAACTGGTACTGTTGTAAGTGGTGGAAATGTAATTATTAATCCTGTTACAATTATGCACGGAAATTTAAATATAAGAATCAGTTCTGAAACAAGCGTTGTGCAACCAAATCCAGTTACTCAAGGGCAAACAGTTGTTACTAATACACAAACACCTATTGTTAATCAAGAATCAAACGGTGCTATAGCTATTCAAAGATCAGCAACAGTTCAAGAAGTTGCTACAGCTTTAAATTCTTTAAGAGTTTCTCCAAGAGATGTTATAGCAATTTTCCAAGCACTTAAAGAAGCTGGTGCCTTAGTTGCAGAATTAGTAATAATTTAATTTGAGGTAATAATGGAAATTAAAAATAATACATATATAAAAATAAACGCTGATGTTTCAAATCAAGTTAATAATTCAAAGTTTTCGCCTGAGAAGAGAGAAAAATTAATGAAAGTTTCAAAAGATTTTGAAACAATGATGACTTCTATGATGCTCAAATCAATGTACGATTCAAAAGGAGGAATATTTGGTGAGGAATCTGAGTCTGGTGCTAGTATGTTTGATGGTTTTTTTATAAATGAACTTGCAGCAAAAATGTCTGAAAAAAATAATATGGGAATAGCTCAATCGATTTATAAAAATATTACTGGCGAAGAAATGCCAGATGAAAATCCAATTTATAGAAAAATTCAAGAATTTAGAAAACAAATTGATCAAATAAAAGAAGATAATAACAAGAAAGTTGAAAAAACTCCAATTGAAAAAAGCTTAAGTTATAATAATCCATTAAAAGTAGAAAATAATAATGATTTTATTGCAATTAAACCAACATCAACAGCTTTAAATAGAATTTCCAATTATGAAAATATAATTGAAGAAGCATCTAATAAATTTGGTGTAGATAAAAAGTTGATTAAATCTGTAATTTTAGCTGAATCTGCTGGTAGGCACGACGCAGTTTCTTCTGCTAAAGCAAAAGGTTTAATGCAATTGATGGATTCAACAGCTAAAGATATGGGCGTTAGGAACTCTTTTGATCCATATCAAAATATAATGGGAGGAACAAAATATTTAGCTTTTCTGATTGATAAATTTGATGGTGATATGAAAAAAGTTGTTGCTGCTTATAATGCTGGTCCTTCAAATGTTGAAAAATATGATGGTATTCCACCTTTCAGAGAAACTAAAAATTATGTTAATAGAGTTTTAGCATATTATAACCATTTTGAAGGTGAGCAAAATGAAAATGTCTGAATATATTCAAATTTTAGAAAGAGAATTACATATTCTAACCAAAATGTTAGAAATAGTAACTCTAAAGCACGAAGCTACAGTTAAAATGGATGGTAATAAAGTACAGGAACTTGTAGCAAAAGAAGAAAGACAACTTTTAGCAATTCAAAACATTGAAAATGAGAGATTGAATTTTCAGAGATTGAAGTTGGCTAATATTAACCACGATTTAAATGATACAAAAATTATGAGCTTTATAAAATTGTTAAAAAATGAATTTACACAGGAAGAACTTAAATCTATAATTGTATTACAAGATAAAATTAAGAAATTGATTAAAGAAATTAAAAAAATTAACGAAAATAACTTATACATAACTAACTACTCAATAAATTTCGTAAAACAAACAATAGATTCAATTATTGGTGGGAAAAATAAATCAATACTTGACAAAAAGGTATAAAAAATATGCTAAGTAAAGTTTTTGACATAGGTAGAAGAAGCCTTAGCGCATATCAATACGCAATGAATGTAACATCACACAACCTTGCTAATGTTAACACAGAAGGTTTTACAAGGCAAAGAGTTGTTTTTCAATCTGAAACACCTGAATATCACGGTTCGTTAGAGTGGGGAAGTGGTGTTAAAATTCAAGATATTGCAAGAATAAAAAATCAATTAGTAGATTCTCAATTGGTAATATACAATAGCACTTATGCAGATGCAAATAAAAAATCAGAATTACTTTCTGAAATGGAAAGTTTACTTTCAGAGCCATCGGAGGTAGGAATTTCTAAATTGATGAATACTTTTTTTAATTCTTGGGCTGATGTTGCTGCAAATCCAAGTTTATCAGCTTACAGACAGAATTTAATTCAAGCTGCTGATAAACTTTCAAATAAATTTAAATTGATCAATACTGGATATGCTCAGCTTAAGCAAGATATGAAATTTGAGTTGCAAGAAAAAGTTAATGATTTAAATGCAAAATTGGCACAAATTAAAATTTTAAATCAAAAAATATTTGAGGCTAAATTACAAAATGTAGTTGCAAATGATTTACAAGATCAAAGAGATAAATTAGTACAAGATATTTCAAAATATGTGAATACAAAAGTTTCTATTAATGATAAAGGGCATCTTAGTTTAAATTTAGGTGGTGCATTTGGTGTTGATGAGGGTAATTCCGCAGAATTTAAAGTTAATGAAACTACTGATGGAAAGTTAACAATATCAATGAAAGATGATGAAAATGCAACAATAACCTTAAAGAGTGGTGAATTTGCAGCTATAGTTGATGTTTATAATAATACAATTCCTAAATTTAAGTCAACTATTGATAACATGGCTCAAACTATTGTTGATAAAGTAAATGAATTACACGTACAAGGTTTTACTTTTCACCAACCCCCTTTAGGTGGTAAGAATAGTGTTAATGATCCAGGTGCAATAAAATTTTTCGATGGTTATATAAACGGTGAGCTTAAAATAAATGATTTGATTCTGCAAGATGATAAATATATAGCAGCATCACTTACATCAGCTCCTGATAATGGTGAAAATGCCTTGAGAATTGCTAATATAGCTCAAAATAATGTCATTAGTGGTACAACCCTAAATGATTTTTATTCAAAATTTCTTGTTGAAGTAGGTAATGAAGCAACAACAAACCAACAAAAAGTAGATTCAAACAAGGCAATATTAGACCAATTGCAGTTACAAAGAGATAGTTATGCTGGAGTGTCTATTGATGAAGAAATGACAAACATGATTACATACCAAAGATCTTATCAAGCATCAGCAAGAGTAATAAAAGCAGCAGATGAATTATTACAATCACTATTATCTATGGTGTAAAATGAGAATATCTGATAGATTTTTAACAAATAGTTTTTTGACTAACTTGAATGGAAATAAAGAACAAGTTAGTAAAATACAAAGACAGATAAGTACAAACAGTAAAATAGAAAAACCTTCTGATTCACCAACAGGTGCAGCAAGAGTTGTAAGGTTAGTCAAGCAATTAGACCAAAACGAACAATACAGAAATGCTATTAATCAGGCAATTGAGTTTACAAATACTTCAGCATCCGTATTAGATCAAATGAAGGAAAATGGTACACGTGCCTCAGTAATATTAACAGAGTTAAAGAATCCTGTTAATAAAATGATAAAAGGAAATTATGAAGAGCAACTAAAAAATATATATGATATTTTTATAGAATTAGCAAATTCTAAGCATGAGGGAAGGTATTTATTTGGAGGAACTGATTCAGTAAATCAGCCAATAATAAAAAATTCAGCTGGATACGTTGAAATAAATTCCGATTTTATAGATGGTAGACAAATGGTTAAAATTGGCGATAATTTAGACCAACAAATTAATTTGCAGGGCGATGAAATATTTAAAGGTTTTGCTAATTTTACAGGTAATTTAAATATAAATGAAGCTTCTAAAACATTTACTAATGTCATAGAAGGATTAGATGGGAAAAAGTATACAGGAGAAGCGGTTTTTACTAAAACTGGTGCGGATACATTTGATATGCAATTTAATATTAAAGATGGTGCAACAACTTTGTATACATTAAACCAAAATCTTCAAATCGATCTGAATACCAATAGAATAGTAAGTATCAATGGTGGCACTCCTCAATCTGTTAAAATTGATTTACCTGCTAATAATATTAGTTTTGTATTCGATACCAGACATTTAACATTTTATGATAGGCCAACTACTGCAAAGTTTAGTGATGGTGGTCCTGATATTTTTAATACTTTATTACAAGTAAGGCAACTAGTTGAAAATCAAGAGGAAGTACCATCAGAATATAGTAAGGTTTTTGATAAGTTTTTTTCTAATTTAACAGATAAAATTACTAAGTTAGGGAATATTACTAATAAATTAAATGATACTTTGCAAGTACAAGATAGTATGAATGTTGATTTAACCGACTTACTTTCTAAGACTAAAGATACAGATGTTGCAAAAGCTATTGTTGACCTACAATATTATGATTATATATTAAATCTCTCTTATAAATCATCCAGTATGATTCTACCAAAATCTTTAATGGATTTTATCTAAAAAAATATAATTAATTTATAATTGGCCTAATATTTGATATATTTTTATTTGAGTAATAATTATTTAAGTAACTAATTTACCAAGAAAAATATGGAAACAGTAAAAAACAAATTAGGTGAAATTGAATATTCAGACGATAACATCATTACCTTTGAGGAAAAAATTCCAGGTTTCGAAAACCTAAAAAAATTTGTATTTGTAAAACTTGAAAGAGAAGAAGAAATATTCCAAATGTTGTATTTTCTGATTTCTATCGATGAACCCAATATATTTTTCCCAATATTGCCAATAAAACTTATTGAGGAAAATTATCCTGATTATAATGGTTATGAACCGTTCGGAATTGTAAAAATGAGCTCTCAAATTTCTAAAATAACAATTAATTTAAAATCGCCTGTATACATAAACTTTGAAAAAAATACTGCAATACAAAAAATTTTAGATAATACTGATTATCCAATAGAGTACCAATTATTTGTAGAAGAATAATAGAAGAAATTTATGTTAGTATTATCAAGAAAAATTGGTGAAAAAATTATTATTGGTAATGATATTGTCATTACTATATTATCTAACAATGAAAATAATATAAAAATTGGAGTTGATGCTCCAAATAATATTCCAATATATAGATACGAAGTTTACGAGAAAATTAAGAATTTTATAAAAGAAGCAAGCAAAAGTAGTTCTGATTTTCCGGAAATTAGTGATATTAAATCAAAAATTAATAAATATCCTAAAAAATAAAAAGGGTATAAAATGTTTATAATTATAGGTGCAGTGGTATTATTTATAGGTGTTATTGTTGGTATGATAATGGGGCAAGGTAATCCATTGAATTTGATTGTACCTGCAGAATTTTTAGTTCTTGGAGGTGCATCAATAGGTAGTTTGATTATTATGACGAATGGTGTGGATACATTAAAGAAAGTTATAGGTGCAATTCTAGGTACACTCAAAGCAGAGCATGTAAGTAAAAATGATTATTTAGAGTTATTAAAATCTTTTAATGATTTGTTCTTAATAGCTCAGCGTGATGGTCTGATTGCTATCGAAAAACATGTTGAAGCACCTGAACAAAGTGAAATTTTATCAAGAAACAAAAGATTTATTTCAAATGAGTTCTATAGGAGTTTCTTCTGCGATACAATGAGAGTTATGTTATCTGGTGGTGTTCCACCTCATGAAATTGAAGCTCTTATGGATTCCGAAATAGAGACATTTGAAAACGAAAAAAAACCAATTATAGGATATATTACTACCTTAGTTGATGCTTTCCCCGGT
>DAOSVM010000020.1:0-45778 GCA_035379625.1 Ignavibacteriales bacterium
TAAGATTTGAAAACTTGCCGGTAAATTATAAAAAATATTTCATAAAATTTTTATTATTTGTGAAAAATATAAATGTTGTAAGTAGTTGGTAATGTGGTGGTTAAGGCGATTAAATGGAATATTATTTTTAGGGCGTAAGCCCGCCCGTGCGCCGCACGGCGCACGGGCTTTAAGCTTACACCGTCTGAGCTAAATATATTTTCTTAAAAGATTTATTTTTTTTATATTTAAAATTTATATAATCTAGGGTTGCTATGAATAAAAAAGTTTTAATAACAGGGGCAGCCGGTTTTATAGGCTCCCATCTTGTTGAAATGATGGTTAATAATGGTTTTAAAGTAAAGGCATTTGTAAGATATAACTCGAAAAATAATTGGGGTTGGTTGGAAACTTTGTCGATTAAAAATGAAATTGAAGTTGTAACAGGTGATATTAGAGATTATGATTCTGTATTTAATGCCGTTAAAGGTTGTGATGCTGTTTTTCATTTAGCTGCACTAATTGGAATACCTTATTCTTATATTTCTCCTAAGGCTTATATTGATACAAACGTTATAGGCACTTATAATATTTTGCAAGCCGCAAGAGAATTGAGTATAGAGCAAGTCCTAATTACTTCTACTTCTGAAACTTATGGCACTGCTCAATATATTCCTATCGATGAAAAACATCCATTGGTGGGGCAGTCTCCTTATTCCGCATCTAAAATTGCCGCTGATCAATTAGCTATAAGTTATTATAGATCGTTTAATTTGCCTGTGAAAATTGTGAGACCTTTTAATACTTATGGGCCGCGTCAATCTGCTAGAGCTATTATTCCTACGGTTATTACTCAAATCTTATCTGGTTATGATAAAATTAAAGTTGGAAATCTTCATCCTACACGAGATTTGACGTTTGTAAAAGATACTGTTAGAGGATTTTATGAAATTTATAAATCCGATAAGCTTTTTGGCGAAGTTGCTAATATTGGTATGAATACTGAAATTTCTATTGGTGATTTAATTGAGCTTATTATCAAAATCATTGGGAAAAATGTTGAAATAGTCACTGATAATGAAAGAATTAGGCCAGAAAAAAGTGAAGTAGAAAGGCTTTATTGTGATAATTCTAAAATAACAAAATTGACATCTTGGCAACCTTCTTATAATTTAAAAAAAGGGCTGACTGAAACTATTCAATGGATACAAGATAATTTGAATTTATACAAAGCGGAATTATACAATGTATAATAATGAAATAAAAGAAAAATTTACAAATTTTATAAAAAATTTGTATAGTGAATACGATTTTATTCCCCTTCATGCACCTGTATTTTTAGGTAAGGAGAAAGAGTATTTAAATAATTGTATTGAAACAACTTTTGTATCGTATGTAGGTAAATTAGTATCAGATTTTGAAGAAGCAATTAAAAAATATACTGGTGCAAAAAATGCTATTGCTGTTGTAAATGGAACTGTAGCTTTGCAAATTGCATTAAGTGCAGTAGGAGTAAAACCAGATTCAGAAGTTATAACACAAGCATTAACTTTTGTTGCCACAACTAACGCTATATCTCATAATTATGCAAAACCAATATTTTTAGATGTTGATAAAAATAATTTGGGACTTTCGCCTGAAAATTTATTAAAGTGGCTTAAGGAAAATGCTTCATATGATATCAATTTAAAGAAAACGATTAATAAAAAATCAAAGAAAATAATTTCTGCTGTTGTTCCTGTACATATATTTGGCCATCCATGTTATATAGATGATATTATAGAAATAGCTAATCAATTTGAAATTGCAGTTGTTGAAGATGCTGCCGAAGCTATTGGAAGTTTTTATAAAAACAAACATGCTGGCACTTTTGCAAAAATAGGAATTCTCAGTTTTAATGGTAATAAAACTGTTACAACGGGCGGTGGGGGTATGATTCTCACAGATGATGATGATCTTGCAAAATATATTAGACATATCACAACTACCGCAAAAGTTAATCATCCATACGAATTTGTTCACGATCAAATAGCCTATAACTTTAGGATGCCAAACATAAATGCTGCTGTTGGTTTTGCGCAAATGGAATATATCGATTTTATATTAAAAAATAAACGAGAAACTTTTGAGTTGTATAAAAAATTTTGCTATGAAAACGATATCAATATTATAAATGAGCCGGAAAATTCTAAATCAAATTTTTGGTTAAACGCATTAATTTTGGATAATATCGTTCAAAGAAATGATTTTTTGGAATTTTCTAATTCTCAAAAAATACAAACAAGAGCAATTTGGCGTTTGATGAATATGTTGGATATGTATAAAGATTGTCAAAGCGATAATTTACAAAATTCAGTATATTTTTACGAAAGAGTTGTTAATATCCCAAGTGGAGTACGAAATGCCAAAAACTAAAATAATACTTGTAGGTGGTGGTGGGCATTGTAGAGCAGTCTTAGATGTTATTTTAGCAACGGAGCAATATGAGATAGCTGGAATAATAGATATCAAAGAAAATGTTGGAAAAGAAATATTAGGTTTTAAGATTATTGGAACAGATGAAGATTTAAAAAATTTAAGGCAAGAAGTTGATAGTGCAATAATTACAATTGGGCACATAAAAGATAATAAGCTTAGAGTTGTTTTATATGATAAACTAAAAAAACTTAATTATACACTTCCGGTAATAATATCACCGTTTGCCTACGTATCGAAATTTTCATCAATTGGTGAAGGAACAGTTATCATGCACCAGGCGTTAGTAAATGCGAATGCCAAAATAGGCGTAAATTGTATAATTAATACAAAAAGCTTGATTGAGCACGATGCAATTATAGGAAATCACTGTCACATCTCAACGGCAGCTGTAGTTAATGGTGGAGTTATGATTGGAGATCACACTTTTTTAGGCAGTAATTCTACAACAATACAGACCAAAAAATACGATGGTTTTTTTCAAGCTGGTATGTTGCATAAAGGTGATAAATAGAATATAAAAAGTTAGATTTATTGGGCTCAGACGGTGTAAGCTTAAGCCCCTTGCAGCATGCTGAATGCTGCAAGGGGCCAGCGGGCCGGAACGGCCCGCTGAAAATTCTTTCCTTCAAAAAATAGCCAATTGTGGCTCATACGACTTAAATTTCATAACTTACCAAAATAAACTGCAACAGATACTTTTAATATTGTTTTACAATTAAAAATATAAATCCACTTTACAAAATAGATAAAAATATCTTAACATTTTATATAATAAATATTCATTCAAAATTTCCCGGAAAAGATAAATTGACCAAAATCACTAAGATGCCAATTAACGGAAAGGCAAAAAAATGGCAAAAATTACATTGAAAAACCGATATAAGTTCTTTTAACAATATGAAAAAATATAACGATATATTTTTTAAAAATTTCCGGAAAAAATTTAAAAAAAATAAAAAAATAACGTAAAATGCGTAAAAAAAAACAAAAAATGGCAAATTTCTGGGAGAAAAATAACATTTAACCTATTGAAAAACTACCAATTAATATTATATTTGCTGTTCGGGTCACCATTCCATTAAAACAAAGATTGAAACTTTCATATTCCCATACGCAAACATCACTTTTAGTAATATTTCGTTCATCATTTTTAATTAAAAATTTTATTGAAAGTTATGATTATTAAATGTCGGATAAATATTTTTTCCTTTTCTATTAAAAAATTTGAAAAAAAATTGGAAAAATCTAATTAAAGTAAGTCTTGTAATTCAGAAAAGTTAATAAAACAAAAATATCAACAAAAAATATCAACAGGAGTTGAATATGGAAAACAAAGAAAAAAAATTAGCCTAAATGAAGAAAATGAAAAATTTACAAACAATGAATTAGTACCAGATGATTTCACCGATTACTATTATTTTAATGAAGATGTAATAAGGGATATACTCGGAGAAGAAAGATATAATAAACTTAACGAACGTAGAAAAGACAAAACAAAAGAACCTGTTTTAGTTACATTGGAAGAATACGAACATTTGACAGATCTGGGAGCAGAAGCAGATAATTTTGTTGTAGATGATAGTATGTTCATAGATATTGAACGGTCAATGTATCAAACCATTCTCGGAGAAGAAAGATATAATAAACTTCTAGAGATATGGAAGAAAAAAAGCGAAAATACAGAAGTAGCTATAGATTTTCTTGTTGATGATTCCAATAAAGAATCTATAATTAAAGATTTACTTGGTCAAGAAAGTTATAATAAATTAAAAGAAATAAAGAAGAAAAAAATCAAATATGAAAACAGAATAGAAGTAGAACTCGATGAATATTTAAAATTAGCAGAACTGGGCTTAAATGTTGATTATTTAATAGTAAATTCTGTTGTAGAAGATAGTATTGCTAGAGGCATGCTCGGTGAAGAAAGATTTAATAAACTAGACGAAAAAATACAGAAAAGAATTAAAGAGAGTAATAGTGTACTAGTAACAACTGAAGAGTTTAATAAATTGACAGAGCTCGGCTTAGACTCTAATGATTTTATAGTATTTGATTACTCTGATGAAGCTATTAAGAATTTATCTGGTGACGAAAAATATAACAAAATAAAAGAAATTTGGATGAATAACAACCAAAAAGAAGAAAGAATATTAGTTACTCCTGAAGAATACGAGCATTTGGTAAGTCTTGGTTTTGATGCACAAGATTTTACAGTAGATTTTAATAAGTATCCAGATTTCGTCCCTTATGAAAAAAGAGAAAAGTTTGAAATAAAAATAATAGAATAAGAATGATAATTAGTTAATATGCTCGCTTTTATTGACAAAAATTTTTTTAATTGTCGGGAGCATTTATTGCTCCCTTCTATCGTAAAATCAAATTATATACTTCAATTAAAATATTACTATTAGCAATGTTTCTTTTGTTCATATTTCACATTTAAATCGTAAGCGCTATATTAAAAAAATCCATAACAACAAAACAGATAATATTCATTCCTCACTATTCATTGTTCCTTTTTTATTATTAATTGTTCATTATTCATAGTTAACTGTCAATGATTATCATGCTTACACTGTCCGAGCTAATGAGAAAAATTTTTTAAAATAAAAAAAGCAAGGTTGCTAGTGCTCCCTTGCCTTAATATATTAAACGCAACAAAAAATTAATTACCATCCTGTCCATAATCCTTGTTGTAAGATTTTCTCTTTTTCTTCTTTCGAAAGTTGTTTATATCTTTCTTTTTCTTCTTGTAATTTACGCAATCTTTCTTCGTATTGTTGATTTAAATATTCATCATATTCTTTTTCGCGTCTTGAACGTAAGAATTTTTCGGCAACTTGTGGTAATAACTCCATTAATAATCTTTCACGTTCATTTTGAATTAATTTAACATTGCCATATTCAGGTAAAACAGGATTTGGTTGTTCTTCATAATCATCGACATTATAAGGAATTTCTTCTCTTGTACCACAGATTTTTTCACGGAAAGCAGGATCTACCGGCCAAGGAGTTTTTCCATATTTACCTTGTACTAAATCACGATATTGAGCATTAACATTGGTATACCAAGGTAAACCTTTGTTTTCATCCATAACGCACATAACAGCTTGAACACCTACAATTTGGCTTGTAGGAGTAACAAGTGGGATTAATCCGGCATCAAATCTAACTAGAGGTACACATTCGAGCACTCTGTGCAATAAGTGTTCTTGTTTAAATTGTTTTAACTGAGCAACCATGTTAGTGTACATACCGCCAGGGATTTCAGCATCTCTTACTGCTTCATCAGGAGGTGGGAAGCCGAAATAATCTTCAATTTGTTGAGAATAAATTAGTAAATGTTCAATATCATCTTTTTGAGCAGCTTCAATTGCTTTATCAAATAATTTATCAATTACAGCAGGCATTTTATCTTTTCTAAAATCAAACTGCATAGGAAGTTTTCTAATTGTATCATATTCTTTCAATTCTTCTCTTAGTTCTGTAAGAAGTTCATTAATTTTATATGTTACATCAATATTGACATCGATTTCAATACCTAATCTACGACAAACTTCCCAAACAAATTCAAATGCGGGGTGAGATGGACCGCCAGCCCAGTTCCAGAGAACAGTATCAACAACATCAACACCATTTACGATGGAAACAATAGCAGATGCTAAACCATAACCTGGAGTTGAGTGAGTATGTAAATCTACAGGAATTTTTAATGCTTTCTTTAATCCTCTTACTAAATCCATTGCTCTTTTCGGGTGCATGATTCCAGCCATATCTTTAATTGTTATCATATCAGCGCCCAATTTTTCCATCTCTAAAGCTTTGTTTACAAAGTAATCTGTATTAAATAAATTTTCTGGCAATTCTTTACCTGTAAGTAAAGCTTCATTCCTTTGGTGAGGTGTAAATTTAGGATCAACAGTATAACAAATTGCGCAATCGGCCATTATGCCATATTTTTTTGCAAAAACAACATTAGATTTAATATTATCAATATCATTTAAAGCATCAAAAATTCTCATTATACCTAATCCTGCTTCAGCTGCACATTTATAAAAACCTTCAATAACAGTATCTGGGTAAGGTTTATAACCAAATAAATTTCTACCTCTTGATAAAGCTGTTAAATAGCTTTTATCTTGTATAATTTTATGGATAGATTCCAATCTTTCCCACGGATCTTCATTTAAATATCTCATGATAGAATCTGGTACTGCACCGCCCCAAACTTCCATTGCCCAAAAGTTTGCTTCCTTGTACAAATCAATTACTTTATTTACTTGGGCTTGAGACATTCTAGTGGCAAATTGAGATTGCTGACCGTCCCGTAATGTAAGGTCACGAATTTTTAGGACTCTTTTTTCTTTTTTTGACATAACATATCCCTTGTTTTATTAACTACTAAGAGATACAAAATTAAAAAGTTTTTTTTGAAAAAAAAAATTAATAAAAAAAAGATTTTTTTAGATTAACAACAAATTTTTAGCTCAACTTTTAAAAATAAAATTTTATTATTAAATTACACTTTAAAAATAAATTAATATGAAAATCAAATTTCTTATATATTTTATAGTTTTGTTAGCAGTACCAATTTTTGCAAACCAAGAAAATTTTTATAGAGTAGACTCTATAGCTGTAATAGGGAATAATCATACCAAAGATTTCGTTATTTTAAGAGAACTTACCTTTAGACCCGGTGATTATATCAACGATTCTATTCTTATATTTAATAGGGAAAGAGTTTTTAGTTTAGGTATATTTACTAAAGTTAAACTTATTCCAATAACTATAGATAGTTTAAATGTTATTCATATAATTGTTGATGAAGCATGGTACTATTGGATAGAACCTTTTGCTAAAAAAAATAAAACTTCTGATAAATATAGTTATGGTTCAAAACTTAAGTTAAACAATTTTAGAGGCTGCAACGAATACCTAAATGTATTAGCTTACTTAGGATATGATTCAGGCTTGCAGTTAATATATTACACGCCTTACTTTTTATCGAACCGAAAATATGGATTATATTTGAAATTTAACGATCTTGTAACTACAAATTTAAGTAATGAATATAAAAAATTAAATAACAACGAAAATTTTAAATATAATGCATTTTCTATTGGAAGTTATATAAGTTATAGAACAGATATATATCATTCTTTTTTATTTGGCGCGTTCTATTACGATAATCATGTACTTAGTAAACTTAATACTAATCAAATAAAAAAACAATATAATATTTATAATCAATATATCGCTTATGCTTATGATACCAGAGATTTGGTACAAATACCACAATCTGGAGTCTATACAAGATTTTCTTTTGAAAATAATATTACCTCTCAAGGTGATGATTATTTCGTGGTAAAATCAGATTTCAGAAAATATGGACCAATTATAGAAAACTTAAGCTACAAAATAAGAACATCTGCTGCAATACTCCGAGGGAAAAATATACCTTTTTTTGATAGGTTATTTATTGGAACTTATGAGAGAATACGTGGATATACAAATAGTATTTTAGAAGGGTATAATCTTTTAATGCTACAAGGTGAAATTCGTTATCCTTTGCATGATGTCACATATTTAGATTTGAATTTTACTATTTTACCGAAATCTTTAGGGCGCTACAGATTTCAAACTTTTTTACAGTTTTTTATTGACTATGGTAAAACTACTTTTCATATGAAAGATATGTTGCAAACTCCAGCACAATATGGATTTGGTGCCAGTTTAAATTTCATATTTTTACCATACAAAGCTATTAGATTTGAATATGCAATGAATAAATATAACAAAGGAGAATTTATAATTGAAGGAGATTTTTCTTTCTGATGTTGAACTTTATTTTTCAGATAAATTTGAGAACAATTCTATAATTATTGATGATTTAAATGAGATTAAACATATAACAAAAGTTATGCGCCATAATATTGGTGACATTTTATTTATAACTGATGGAAATGGCAATATATATAAAACTTCCCTAAAAAAAGTTAGTAAAGACAATATTTTATTTGAAATTCTCGATAAATATCAATATAATAATAAACTAAGTAATATATTTTTTTGTATACCAATTCTTAGAAATCCTGATAGATTTGAATTTGCATTGGAAAAATGTGTTGAACTTGGTATAACAAATTTTATTATTTATCAGGCAAAAAGAAGTATTAAAAATTCAGTTAATATTAACAGAATAAATAAAATATTATTATCGGCACTAAAACAGTCTTTACAAGCTTATTTGCCAAAATGTACTTTTATTGAAACTTTAAGTAATTTAAAGAGTAATTTAAAAGATAAATATATATTTTTAGATCAAAATACAGAAAATAAATTATACAATATTGTAATTGATAAGAGTTGTAATTATTATTTTATTTTTGGTCCTGAAGGAGGACTAACAACCGAAGAATTGAATTTATTTAAAAATCATAATCTCTATTCGTTAACAAATAATAGATTGAGAAGTGAAACAGCAATTATTTCGGCTGCTTCAATAATTAGTGGGAAATAGTATGGAAAAACTTTCAGAAGAAAAAGCTCAAGAAATTTTTGAAAACTTCTTAAATTCATTTCAGAATTTGGTATTAAAATTAGAAAGGCATAAAGAGTCATTTAGTAACGTTCAAAATGATTTTTATGCCAAATATCAAAAAACTCTTTCAATGCTAAATAAATTATACGATGCTTTTAAGAGAATGGATGAGAAAAATAAAAAATTAGCACTCCTAAATTTTATCAATCTTTTAGAAACGCAAAAAATTACAATGAATATATTTGAAAATGTTATGGTTGATGATACAAGTCACTTAGATGAATATAAAAAGTATCTCAATGAATTGTCTGATTTATTACTCCCATATTTAGAAGAATTTCATACAAAAAATAAAATATAATTAAAAGGTTATTTATGGTTATTGGTGTTATTCCGGCTAGATATGCTTCAACTAGATTGCCAGGTAAACCGTTAGTAGATATTGGCGGTAAACCTATGATACAACATGTTTATGAGAGAGCTTCCGAATCCAAATACATCGATCATCTTATTGTAGCAACAGATGACCAAAGAATTGTGGATGTTGTTGAAAATTTTGGTGGTAAAGTTGTTTTAACACCTCCAGAGTTACCTTCAGGTTCTGATCGAATAGCATATGTTGTTAAAAATATGCAGGATGTTGAAATTATAGTTAATATACAAGGAGATGAGCCTTTTATTAATCCTATTATGATTGATATGGCTATTGAACCTCTTGCTTTTGATAAAAATATCTACGTATCCACACTTGCCAAAAGAATATCAAAAGTCGATGAATTAAAGGATTTCTCTGTTGTAAAAGTTGTAATGGATATGTATAACGATGCTTTATATTTTTCTAGGAGTCCTATCCCATTTGTTCGAGATGATAGTATTTCTTTAGATGAAAAGATTAAAAAATTCAAATTCTTAAAACATATTGGACTTTATGTATATCGTAAGGAAGCATTACTTGAATTTACTAGAATGGAGCAGGGTATTATTGAACAACTTGAAAAGCTTGAACAATTACGATTTCTTGAAAATAAAATTCCTATTAAAGTCGTAGAAACTGAATATGAAAGTATATCAGTTGATACACCAGAAGATTTAAAGAAAGCAAGGAATTACTATCAAAAGTTAAAAAAGCAGCAATAAAATATTCATTAAATACTTTAGGAGTAGAATGTGAAAAAACCAACACTTTCATTTTGGCAAATCTGGAATATGAGTTTTGGCTTTTTAGGTATTCAATTTGGATTTGCTTTACAAAATTCAAATGTAAGTAGAATTTTTGAAACATTAGGTGCAAAAATTGATGAAATTCCAATATTATGGATTGCTGCTCCAGTTACTGGTTTAATAATTCAACCTATAATTGGTCATTATAGTGATAAAACATGGACAAAACTTGGACGCCGAAGGCCTTATTTTCTTTTTGGTGCAATTTTAGCTTCTTTAGCACTTATTTTAATGCCAAATTCATCTGCTTTATGGATGGCTGCTGGATTACTTTGGATAATGGATGCTTCAATAAATGTTTCTATGGAACCATTTAGAGCTTTTGTCGGAGATTTGCTTCCAGATGAGCAACGCAATCTTGGGTTTACTATGCAAAGTTTTTTTATCGGAATTGGTGCTATTGTAGCTTCAGCTTTACCTTATATAATGGATAATGTTTTCCACGTTCCAAACACTGCTTCTAAGGGGCAAATTCCACTTTCTGTTAAACTTTCTTTTTATATTGGTGCAGTTGTTTATTTCTCTGCTGTACTATGGACAGTTATTTCAACAAAGGAATATTCTCCTGAAGAAATTAAACAATTTGAAGATAATAATATTACTGAAAATGAAGAAATCTCTAAGTTCCCATCTGGAAACAAATTATTGAAAGACGCTTTAATTTGGATGTTGTCATCCGTTATCGGTTATTTCTTTTTCTTATTTACAATTGGAATAGATTTAGGATTAAAAGTATTTTTTGGTATGACATTTTTTTATGGTATTTTACAACTAATCACACTATTTTTTGTTAATAATAAAAAAAATAATTCTCTAGTTGAAATTATTAATGATTTGCATAATATTCCAACAACAATGAGACAACTAGCAGTTGTACAATTTTTTACATGGTTTGCATTGTTTGCAATGTGGATTTATACAACACAAGCTGTTACATCACATATTTTTAAAACTAGTGATCCCACATCACAACTATACAATTTCGGTGCTAACTGGGTTGGAATATTATTTGCAGTCTATAATGGTTTTGCTGCAATTTCAGCTTTTGTTATAAACTTTATTGCTAATAAGTTTCAGCGTAAATATGTACATATGTTCAATTTAATTTTAGGTGCTTTAGGACTTTTATCTTTTTATTTTATAACTGACTACAAATTATTAGTTATTTCAATGTTAGGAGTTGGCGTTGCTTGGGCTAGTATTCTTTCAATGCCATACGCTATATTAACAAAAGCTCTCCCACAGAATAAGATGGGAGTTTATATGGGAATTTTCAACTTCTTTATTGTTATACCACAAATTACAGCTGCTGCAATTTTAGGTTTTTTTATGAAAACTATTCTTCATGAACAAGCGATTAATGCGCTAATATTAGGCGGTTTTTCAATGATTATAGCAGCCTTATTATGTATTAGAATTAAAGAAAAATAAACAAAAAGAGGGATTGATAATCCCTCTTTTTTTATTTGAAATGCTTTTGTATGATTCCTTCATATTGTTTAATTACAGGTTTTAAGAAAAATCTTTTGAAAAATCCAGCTTTTTTCAAATCAATTTTAAGGTGTTTTAAGTTTTCTTTTAGTGTATATTCAAATTTTGTAAATTCATCTTTAGTTAATTTTATTTCCTCATCTGGTGCGGCGCTATTCAATTTGTTCAAAATAGAATCAAAAATTCGAAATACTTGTGCGTATTCTTGTTTTTGAGGTAATTGATTTAAAGTCTGTTTACAATATTGAATCAAAAATTTCTTTTCAACTTTGTCAAGCTTTAAATTATAATTCTTAAATTGCAGTTTCATTTTCCGTCTCACTCTTTTATTTTACTAGCTAAAGATAAAAGTTCTTCTCTAACTTTTTGATAACCAGGTTTAATTATATCATAAATATACTTTATTCTTTCGTCATAGTGGATAAATGCGGATTTCATAGAGTTAATTGTAATTTTTTCAATATCATCGATATTAATTCCGAAATATTTTACAGCGATCATAAATTCTTTTGTCATTGTTGTATCACTCATTAATCTATCATCAGTGTTGATAGTTACACGGAATTTATGTTTATAAAAATATTTAAATGGATGATTTTCAATTTTATCGACAGCACCAGTATGAACATTACTTAATAAACAACATTCTAAAGGTATTCTTTTATCAAGAACATAAGAAGCTAATTCTCCAAGTTTAATAAGGTTACCGTCTTTGTCGAACATCATATCATCAACTAATCTTGTACCATGTCCAATTCTGTGAGCACCACACCATTGAAGTGCTTGCCAAATTGATTCTTTGCCAAAAGCTTCGCCGGCATGAATTGTAATATTAAAATTTGCTCTTTGAATATGTTGGAAAGCATCTAAGTGTTTTTTGGGTGGGTATCCACCTTCTTCACCTGCTAAATCGAAACCGACAACTCCTCTATCTCTAAAATTGACAGCTAATTCAGCAGTTTCTAAAGTATCTTCACGATTTCTCATTCCACATAAAATTACGCCATAACCAACACCAAAATCTCTTTTACCTTGTTCAAGTCCTTCCAATACAGCTTTAACAGCATCGCGCATTGTGAGACCATTAGATGTAAGTAATACTGGTGCGAAACGAGTTTCTACATAAACAACGCCATCATTTTTCATATCTTCAAGCATTTCATAAGCAATTCTAGATAAATTTTCTTTAGTTTGCATAACAGCACATGTATGTTCGAAACCTTGTAAATATTCTACAAGATTTCCTTTATTTGCTCCTCTGTGGAACCAAGCTGCTAACTCGTCTGGGTCAGTGGTTGGAAGTTTGTCATATTTAATTTCTTTTGCTAATTCAATAATTGTTTTAGGTCTAAGGCCTCCATCTAAATGGTCATGCAACAAAACTTTGGGTACTTTGCGAATAATTTGTTCTAATTCCATTGTAAGCTCCAATATATTATTTAAAAGTTTTCAAAGTTATAAATTTTTTTTTAATTATCAAAAAATTTAATAAAAGAAAGCAACTATAATTTGCCCTGTTAATATTACCATAAAATTTACAAATGGATAAATTGTTGCAAAAGCCATACCAGGCGCATCAGATTTACACAATGTTGTAGCATAACTTAATGAACAAGAATCGGTTACAGATCCCGCTAAAAGACCACTAATTTCCAAAAAATTAACTTTGAAAACATATCTTGCTATAGTGGCACTGGAAACTAAAGAAAATATATTTATAAAAATAGCATAACTAATAATTTGTAATCCTTGATAACTCATTAGTGATGTGAAAAATTTTGTCCCAACTGAAAGTCCAATACTTGCGAGAAATAAAACAAGTCCCAATTGTCTAAGCATTGAGTTAGCCCCAGGTGTCATATACGATATAACACCAAATCTAGCAGTAAATTTACTAATTATCATCGCAACAATTAAAGTTCCTCCGGCAATACCTAATTTTATTGGCACACTAATACCAGGAATATGTATAGGAGTATAGCCTAGTAATAATCCTAAGAAAATACCAACAAATATTGGAACTAAATTCGGTTCATACAATCTTTTTTGAGAATTTCCTAAAAAATTACATACTGATTTTACATCTGCTTCATCACCAACTACTTTTACAATATCACCAAAATAAAGCATAGTTTTAGCATTTGGTATAAATTCCATATCATTTCTTTGAATTCCAGTAAAAGAAACATTAAATAATCTTATAACATTAAGTTCATTTAAATACTTTCCAATAACTTCTTTATTAGTCACAATAACTTTTCTTTGGGTAAATTTTCCTGTTTCCTTTTGAATATCTTCATATCCAAATAAGCCAACCAATTCCATTAAATCTTTTTTAATAGTTGAATTGAAATTACAAAACAGTAAATCTCCTTCTTGTAAAGTTGTATGTGGTTTTGGTATAAAAACTTCGTTATTCCTTTTGATTTTTACAACAACAACATTTGGTCCTAAAACTTCTCTTAAATATGAAATTTTTTTATCAAAAATTTTGGGATTACTGACAATAAAAGTAGCTGATTCGACAACCATATCTTTATGATTTATGGCGTATTGCTTGTTTTCTTCGTCAATGTTAATTTTAAAAAGTGCTTTTGCTATTGTAATGGAGATTATAGTACAAATACTTCCAAATGGATAAGCAATTGCGTATCCGATACCTAAATTTACTAAACTTTGTTGATCATTAGGATTGATGTTATTTATCGTTTGTTGTGATGCTGCCAATGTCGGCGTGTTAGTTACAGCACCACTCATTGTACCAATCAATAGAGCAATATTTGTATGTGTAACAAAATATAAAATAATAACAGAAAACGCATAAAAAAGGACGCTAACTAATGCAATTAAATTGAATTTTATACCATCTTTCTTAAAGGAATCAAAGAAATTGGCGCCTAATTGAAGACCAAGAGAGAAAATAAAAAGTATTAATCCAAAGTTTTTGGAAAAATTTAAGATATTATTATCTATTTGAACACCTAAATGTCCAAAAATTATTCCTGTAAAAAGTACAAAAGTTATTCCTAAAGATATACCGAATATTTTAATTCTTCCTAAAGTTACGCCTATTGCTATAATGAAACAGTATATTACTATTGAGTATGCAACTGCATCCTTAAAAAAGTTATAAATATTCATTTTTATTACTATCCTATATTTGTAACTTATACATATATAACAACATTATTGTATATTTAAAAACTTAATAAATTATTTTTAGAGAAAAAAGATGTTATTAATTGCTTTTTTAATTTTAGGATTATTAGCTGGTGTTCTTTCAGGACTTTTTGGAATTGGTGGCGGGATTATTATGGTTCCTGCGTTAATAATAATTTTTAATAAAACAATTCTACAAGCTAACGCTATTTCTTTAGCGGCTATGTTGCTACCTGTTGGAATATTAGGAGTTATAAAATATTACCAAGCAGGATTTATTGATGTAAAAAAAGCTTTAATAATTTCTTTAGGGCTTACTATTGGTTCCGGTTTTGGTGCAGAATTGGCTTTGTATATAAATAAAAACTTACTGGAAAAATTATACGCAGCATTCCTTATTTATAACGTTGTATCCTATTTAGGTTTTGATCGTATAAAGAAACAGACAAAAGAAAAAAAACATTTGATTAAACATTCATTTTATAATTTTTTAATTATTGGTTTCTTGGCTGGAATTATAGCAGGAATGTTTGGAAAAGGTGGTGGAATAATAATTGTTCCTTTTTTAATTAATTTTTTCAATTTAGATACAAAACAAGCAACCGCAACATCCTTAGCAGCTTTACAGTTACCTGTTGGTCTTCCCGGTGTTTATCTTTATGCTGTGAATGGCCAACTTGAATATATTCCTGCTATACTTATCGCTTTAGGAATTGTTATAGGAACTTATTTTGGAACACATTTAGCATTAAATGTTTCATCGGATAAGTTCAAAAAAATCTACGCATTATTTTTATTATTTACTGCTTTATCATTAATATTTAAATAGAATGGAACTTAAATTAAAAAAAAATTTTATCGATTATCGATATATTGAACAAACAAAATTGCAAAATAAATACAATATAATTGTTTGTATACCAGTAAGTTATGAATATGAATATATTCAAATACTGATACAAAGTTTATATAAGTTAGATAAAAAATATCTTC
The DNA here is from genome assembly GCA_035379625.1 of Ignavibacteriales bacterium. Lineage (GTDB taxonomy): Bacteria > Bacteroidota > Ignavibacteria > Ignavibacteriales > DAOSCP01 > DAOSCP01. The sequence continues at coordinate 15,863 of DAOSVM010000020.1, forward strand.
ATAAAACATTATTTATTTTTAATATCAACAATACTAAATCTGCATCTGATGAAGTTATAGATAATAATAAAAAAACATTTAAATTACTTTCCGAACAAAATTTTAATTTTGATGTTCTATTACTAAAATATTTTGATAAAGATAAAGCTTTAGATGACAAGAACGGTGGTGTTGGATTAGCAAGAAAAATAGCAATGGATAATGCACTTTTTCTATTCGATTATTCATCTGAAAAAAATGTATTAGTTTGTTTGGATGCTGATTGTATTGTAGAGCCAAACTATATTAATGAAATTTATGACTTTTATAAAATAAACAATGCAGATGTTGCCTATGTAAATTATAAACATAGATTAGATCATAATATCGATGAAATTATAAGTTATGAATTATATTTACGTTATTATGTTTTGGCGTTACATTATGCCAATTCCCCTTATGCATTCCATACTATAGGTTCAACAATAACCTGTACACCACAAGCTTATATAAAAGCTGAAGGAATGAATAAAAGAAAAGCTGCTGAAGATTTTTATTTTTTGCAAAAATTAGCCAAAAATTTTAAAGTTCATCATATTAAAAATACAACTATTTATCCATCCGATAGAATATCTCATAGGGTACCTTTTGGGACAGGGAAGGCTATTCATAATTATATCGAAGGTTTGCAAAACAAATATAAAGTATACGATTTTGAAATATTTAAAATTCTCAAACAGTTTTTAGAAATTTTTTACAATAAAACTTTAAGTGCTGAAAAGTATTTAAAAATATTTGAAAAAATACATCCGGAAATAAATGTTTTTTTGAATGAGTATAAGTTTATTCAAAGTTGGGATAAAATCTTAAACAATTCGAAATATCCAGAGAAAATCCAACAACAAAAAAGTATATGGTTTGATGGTTTTATGACGTTAAAATTTGTACATCATTTTGATAGAATTTTGCCTAAATCAGATTGTTTCCATAATTACAAATTACTTTTTGAAAATTTAAAGATTACTTTCCCTAATAATTATCCAAACAAAATAGATGAAAAAATAGAATTTTTGAATTTTGTTCGCGATATCGAGAAAGTAGTAAAATTTTAATAATCAAGACTTACTTTTTCAATATTATAGTTATTAATTTTATAAACTTCAGAAAGTGTTGTATTAAGTAATCCATAGTTGTGAGTTGTAATAAGACAAGTAGTTCCACGTATATTTACTTTTTTCAATAGCTTGATAATTTCGAAAGATGTTTCTGGATCTAAATTTCCTGTTGGTTCATCAGCTAATAAAATTTTAGGGTCATTTATAATAGCTCTTGCAATGGCCACTCGTTGTTTTTCACCGCCACTTAATTCATAAGGAAAATTATGTGCCTTATGCTGCAATCCAACTTCAGAAAGTGTATTAAAAACTTTTTCCTTAATGTATTTACTCTTGTAGCCAGTAGCTTCTAAAATAAAACTTAAATTGTCAAAAATTGTTTTATCGTCAAATAATTTAAAGTCTTGAAATACAATTCCTAATTTTCTTCTAAGTGTTTGAATTTCCTTTTTTTTAATTGTAGAACTATTATAATTCAAAATTGAGATATTTCCGTTGGTTGGCAATAAATTCATATAAAGTAGTTGTAAAAGGGTAGTTTTACCTGATCCGCTATTACCTAATAAAAAAATAAATGAGCCTTCTTTAATAGAGAAATTTAAATTATTGAATATTGGCTGGTTGGGATATGAGAAATATACTTCGTTGAATGAAATCATAACAATTCTTTTAAATTCAAATTATTAATATTACAAAAAAAAATAGATTAAATGCAAATATTGGACAAAAAAATTTGACAAAAAGAGAAAAAAATATTATATTTACATTTCAAAATTAAAAATATGGGCAGATAGCTCAGTCGGTAGAGCAAAGGACTGAAAATCCTTGTGTCGGCGGTTCGATTCCGTCTCTGCCCACTTACAGAAGCTACCTAAGTAATTAGGTAGTTTTTTTTATTTTAAAAAGTTAGTCATTAGCTCAGACGGTGTAAGCTTAGCCCCTTGCAGCTATTGAAAAGCTGCAAGGGGCAGCGGGCCGGAACGGCCCGCTAAAATGATATCCATTAACATTCACATCCATACACATACTTGAAAAGTTAAATTTAACGTGGTATTGGCTAAATGAAAATATAATTTTGCGATTGCAAAATTACCAACATTATTATATCAAATAGTGAGCCTTAATTTCCAATCATCTTGAAAAGCAGTGTTAGCACGATGAATTGATTGAAGGTTTCAAAAAAAAATTACCAAAGCTGCTATGTAGTATTACGAATTTATTTGAAACGGCTTTTTTGTAATATAATTGTATTTACAAATATATCGAATATATAATAATATCGTAAATACAAATATATTTTTAAAAATGTAATAATATCGTATATGCAATAATATTGCAAATTCTAATATATTATTCAAAATTAGAATTATATTGATAATACAATTATATTGTATTTACGAATATATTATAGGCTTTTAAAAAATTTATAACCTATGTGAAAATTATCGTAAGTTATTGTCGAAAAAATATAAATATTGTAAATCTATGATATTACGTAAGATATAGGTTAAAGAATGAAATATTTTGGTCTTTAGCCCGCCCGTGCGCCTTCACGGCGCACGGGCTTTATGCTTACACCGTCTGAGCTATATAAAGAAAGCTCTCTTTTTAGAGAGCTTCTTTGTGTTTGAGATTTAATCTTTTTTATTTTTTTTATTCTCGTTTGCGAGTTCTTCTTTTACAATTTTCTTATTCAAATATTTTTGTTTGATTTTATCAAGTAGATTCTCGTATTTATAATTGAAGGATACTGGCATGTCAATTAAATTATCTATTTCCTGATAAACTAATTTTAAATTATCAAGAATGAGAACGGAATTAAATTTATCATCTTCATAATAGTTTCTTGAAATTTTAATAAACCCACGTAATAAAATCCAATTTAAGAGTTCTTCATAACTTTCTTTTGAGAAATAATATTCATTTTGATATTCGTGAACTTTTAAGTAGACTTTTACTTCTTTACTTTCTAACATTTTTATGAAATTTTCCCAATTGAATGAAAGTTTGTTTTCTTTTGTTTGATATAATGTTCTGAAATATTTAGCAATGATAAGTATTAAATTGATTCTATCAACAGTATAATTTTCATCAAAACCAAGATTTTTATATAAATTTTCAAGTGGATATGAGAGTTCAAGCTCTTCAAATAAATCTATTTCAACACTAGAAAATAGTTCAATAATGCGTAGCATTGTAATATATGAGAAAAGTACATACAAAGTAGGTTTATCGCCATCAAAAATACCGACGTGTTGTTTAAAATATTTTAGCAACGGGTATTTATTCAAAAGTGCATTATCGTTCTTTAGATTATAAAGATATTTGATACTTGTAGCAACAAGTTCATAATCTTTAATGTTGTTATTCAAGACTTTTATTGGTAATTTGAAGTCGTAATGTTCACAAATTGTATTGATAAATAAATTATATTTAAAGCTGAATTGTTTTAATGTTTTTGTTTCGTTTTCATCTGCATGTATATATTTATCTAATAAATCTAAAGCTGGTTGATCGAATAAAGATAAGAAGGAGTCATGAATTGGTTTGAGTTTAGTTCTACGAATTTCTATTTCTATATCATAGGTTCCGCGTCCGTTTAGGTGGTCATAAATTTGTTGATATTTTCCATCTTTATCGTAAACTTCTTTAAACTGCCAGAATAATTGGTAATTAAAAGCACCTAATTCAAAATAAAGGCCATGTTTATGGATTTCACTACCTTTACGGATAAATTCGAGACCACTAACATGTTCTCTGAAAATGTAAAAATGTTTATCATCATTTTTGCAATTCAATAAATCAGCAAGTTTGCGAGTTTGTAATTGTCTTGTACCATCGGGTAATTGTACCATTTTTTGAGTTGAGTAATTTATCCAACCTTTAGCTTCTGCAAATTTGTTATTATAAACAAATAAAGCTTTTTCATTTCTAGCTTCGTTAAAGTAAGCAAAAACATTTTCATTAATATTGCCGAACCCATCATAAAAATCAAAGAACCAGAAGTTGTACACTTCACTAAAAATATATCTTTTAGCAAATACAGGAAAAATTTCTCGTTTGTGTCTATCAATTAACCATTGATTAGGTTGTTCGTTGTAATAAGCTCTTTTATATTCCATACCGTATTTTTCATGGAAGCCTTCAATTTGTCCATGACCGATCATAGGTAGACCAGGAAGAGTAGCCATCATCATGCAAACGCCAAAATATTTGCCGTCGCTACCGAATTGTCTAATTGCAGTTTCTTCGTCGGGATTGGACATAAAGTTAACATATCTTTTAAGTATTTCAGGATTGAACTCAAGTGTATTAGAAATTAAATCACGATATTTATCGTTTTCTTCTTTTTTGAGCATATTCATAAATGCTGAGTTATAAACTCTGTGCATACCTAAAGTTCTAACGAAGTAACCTTCCATAAGCCAAAAAGCTTCAGCAAGCAATAAAGTATTAGGCATTTCGGCGTTCATTCTGTCAACAACTTCTCGCCAAAATTCATTAGGCATGGCAGCGTCGAATTCTTCTTGTGTCATAGCAAATTCTGATCTTGAAGGAATATCACCGCCGTGGCCAGGTTTTGGGAACCATAATCTTTGGTAATGTTTTTTCGTTAATGTCATTGCAGCATCAAAACGAATAATGGATGTTTTTCTTGCCACATGCATAATTGTTTGAATAAGTGCTTCTCTAACTTCAGGTTTTAATAAATTCAATTGAGCAGTATCGTTCCAAGGCATCATAGTGCCATCGTTTCCGTGATAAATATATCTAACTTCGCCAGTTCTTCTATCAATTCTTTGGAAAACGACTGCTGCATCGCTTTTTGTCCAATAGCCATCTTCAATTCGCACTTCAATATCAGGATGGTTAGATAAATTCTCTCCGGTAAATCGATAGTTGGGATAAGGTGGATAACTTGATTGAATAAAATAATCAGGATGTTCAATAACCCATTTGGAAATTAAACCAACATGGTTTGGAACCATATCAGATGCTAATCTTATACCACGAATTTTACAGCGATAATCTAAATTTTGGAAAGCCTCTTCGCCACCTAAATCAGCAGCAATTACATAGTCGTAAAGTGAATATGCAGAAGCTACAGCATCAATGTTTCCCAATATATGTTTAATTCTTTGTGAAGCATAACTCCTTTCCCATAAACCAATTAGCCACAATGCATTTATATTCCAACTTCTAATTAAATCCAATTCTTCATCTGGTACATCAGAGAGATACTTAATATGCCTTCCATACTTTTTAGATAATTGATCTAACCATACATATGTATTTTTTGCCAACATAACTACAGTTGGCATCCAATCTCTATCAGATGTAAATTGTTCAGGTGCTAAATAGTCTTTGAATTCATCATCTGTATAAGTATATCCAGATTTGCCCAATGATAATTTAACATTTTGCCCCTTGCCATAAAGTGGAACCACAGTTGGAGTGTCACCAGGGCCGCCTCCAAAACCAAATCGTACTTCTTCTCTTATAAAATCAATTCCTGTTAGTATCTTTTCAAGAAAAACTGGATCTAGTATAACAGCAAAATTTTCTTTTATATATTTTAATTGATCTTCTAAGCAGTTTGGAGCGTTAATTATTGGTAGTTTCAATAAAGTGAAAATTGGTAAATTAAAATCTTCAAATGGTTTCTCATTTTCAAAAAATATTTCAGATAAATTTATTACTTTCTTGTAATCTTCAATTGTCGATAAATAATTTTCATCAAAAAATTCTTTGAACTGCTTATTTGCAGGGTTGAAATTGGCAAAAAAGTACAATATTAATTCTTCGAGTGTAGTTTCAAAATTAGACTTGTTGTTGTTCTGTGAATATAAATATTCAATAGGTGTTTTTTTGTTTGTATATACTTCTTTAGGTGGAAATTTTACAATGAAATCCAAAAGAACATTTTCTAATGTTCTTTCGTTAACTTCTTTTTTTAAATAATTTATAGCTTTTTGAAATACGTTCGGATTGTATTTGGTTTCATAAACTCTAAATATAAAGTGGTAAATTTCATCCAATAAGCCCATAGCGTTTAATTGGCTAGCTTGAATGAAATCTGATTTTTTTTGGGAATTTATTTTATGAGTAAATTCTTTTACTTCACGGAAATTTGCAAAAACGACGTTTCCTGTAATACTAAATAAATCTTCTTCTAAATTATATTTTTGTCTGACATAATTTGAAATATGGAATTCGTATTTAGCAAGATTGTCAATTTTCAAATTTTCATTTTTAAACCTAAGTTTTAAATAGATATTTTTATGCATTCCTACTCCCAAAAAAAACTTAATAATTTTAAAAGTAAATATATAAAAATTTGTAACTTTACAAAATTAAATATATTATCAAAATAAAATTAATTAATGTTTAATAGAACTTTAAATAAATGTAAAAAGTTAATTTTGTTATAAAATATTAAAAGTTTAATTTTGCAATAAAAAAAGGTATTATATGAAAAATATATGGTTATTCGCAATAGTTCTATTTGTGAATGTTTTATCATTTGCACAAATAAATTTTGATGATTATTTTGAAAACAAAACCTTACGATTTGATTATTTTCACGCTGGAACAGATAAATCAGAAGAATTTTATTATGATGAAATTATTGAAGAGCCTTATTGGGGAGGGCATAAAGTAAATTTAGTTGATAAATTTGAATATGGTAATTATCTATTCAAAGTTTATGATTCAAGTTCAAATAAATTATTATATTCTCGTGGTTATTCAACATTATTTAGTGAGTGGCAAACTACTGATGAAGCAAAAGAAATTAGAAGAGTTTTCAATGAAACAGTAACTTTTCCATTCCCCAAAAAAACTGTCAGATTAGAAATTTTTTCAAGAAATCGTAAAGGTATTTTTGAATTGAAATTTACTCATTTTATAAATCCAGAAAATAAATATATAACAAAGGAAAGAAAATTAGTTTTTGATACTTTTCAAGTATATAATTCTGGTAATTACAATGAAAAATTAGATATAGTTTTAATTCCAGAAGGTTATACAAAAGAAGAGATGAATAAATTTAAAGAAGATACCAAAAAATTTGCAAAATATTTATTAGAATGTTCGCCTTATAAAGAAAATGCAAATAAAATTAATATTTGGGCAGTTTTAGCTGAATCAAAAGAAAGTGGTACAGATATGCCCCCATTAGGTGTATGGAAGAATACTATTTTAAATTCAAGATTTTGGACTTTTAAACTTGAAAGATATTTAATGATAGAAGATAATAAAACATTAAGAAATATTGCATCTAATGTGCCTTATGATCAAATTTATGTTATAGTAAATACTAATAAATATGGCGGTGGAGCAATTTATAACCATTATGCAGTATGTGTTAGAGAAAATACTTATGAAAATTATGTTTTTGTTCATGAATTTGGACATGCTTTTGCTGGGTTAGGAGATGAATATTATACATCGTCAGTTGCTTATAATGAGTTTTATAAATTAGATGTTGAACCTTGGGAACCTAATTTAACTACTTTAGTAAATTTTGATAAAAAATGGAAAAATATGCTCGATAAAGATACACCAATTCCAACACCTTCAACTAAAGATTGGGAAAATAAGCTAGGTGTTTTTGAAGGTGGTGGATATTCTGGAAAAGGAATATATAGACCAAAACAAGATTGTACAATGAAATCTAAAACTTATAATAATTTTTGCCCTGTTTGTACAAAATCAATAGAGGATATGATTAATTTTTATTCTAAATAATTAGGGGTGAAAAATATATGTGGTTAACTATTTTTCTAATTTTATTTGTCTTTTTTGTTATGTCCATAGTTTATTCATCAATTAAAATTATTTCTATTTTAAGAAACATTTATAAAACAATATATCGACCTTTATTTACTATTTTTACCAGGGCTATTGATGATAAATATATCGAAATAAATGTTGAAAATATTGGATTATTTCCTGTAAATGACTTAAAAATCAATTTAGGTGAAGATTTTGTACTTAAAAGAGATGGACAAATTATTGCTAATTTAAAAGAAATACAAATTTTTAATGAAACAATAAAACAATTTAATCCTAAAGAAATTATTAAAATATCCTTAGGTGATAAATTTAAAATTTACGAAACTATTCAAAAAGAGAATAACCCATCGGTATTGACATTTTATCTTAGTTATAATTTTGAAGGTGAAAAACATTACGAAAAAATTAAGTTAGATTTGAACAAAGATATTTCTTCTGAAAATATTAAAAATAATTTATTAGATGATTTATTAAAAGTTACAGAATCTATTTCAGGGCTATTAAAAGTATTAAAAGAAATTAAAAAACCAGACAATACAATTTCTTTGAACTAAACTAATAAAATTTCATCCATATAGTAAGAATTGGAATTTGTAGTAAAATAATCATTAATAATTGAAAGAGCATTTTTCTGGCCTTGCCAGGAAAAGCTCTTTATTGCATCTTCAAATTTTACCCATTTATAGTTTTGATGTTCATCAGAAAGTTTTAATAATTCTGGATTAGAAATTTTAGCAACAAAAACAGGGATAAAAGTTATTCTATCGTATTTAGCAGAATAATATGAATTTATAGTAGGTACAATCCATAATTTTTCGATATGAAGATTTGTTTCTTCTTTGACTTCTCTAATAGCAGCTTGGTAAGCAGTTTCATTTAATTCTATAGAACCAGTGATTGGCTGCCAAAGATTTGGATAAATTTCATCCTCGGACCTTTGTAAAATTAAATATTCTATTCCATTATTAGTTTCTTTGAATAAATGTACTTCAATTACAGTTGCGGAAATTTGTGCCATTTAACACCTTAAAATTTTAACAAATATAATTTTGAAAATAATAAAAATAAATTATATTTGCTACTTATTTGTAGAATTCTTCAGAAAAAAGCGGCACGCTTTTTGTAGTATATATTGTAAAACATTGGGGATAAAATGAAACCTGTTTATTATGTTATTTTTAATGATGGGTATACAATTGAATGCTTTAGCCTCGAAGAAGCCAAATCTTTACCAAATGTAAATATGATTATCGAAGCCAAGCATTCAAAAGTTAATCCAAATGATGATATGGCAGTAGTATACTCTTGCTCAAAAGAGAATAATAATTGCTATGTACCAGAAGTTTTAGATGTTGAATAATTCTTGGTACAAGTTTAAATTATTTTTTATTTCTGAAATTATAATTTTCCCGAATTCATTATTTAACGGTTTATTACTATAATAAACAGTTTTAGGGATGTCGTACTTAGTGAAGTTTTTTTCAAAATCACTTTTTAATTTATCACCATCTATTTTTTCAAGTGAATAAATTACTGCAACTAATTTATTTCCTAATTTTTCATCATTTACTCCGAAAACAACAGCATCTCTTACATTTTCATAACTGCAAAGAAAGTTTTGAATTATTGCTGTATTAATTTTATGACCGCCGGAATTAACAATATTGTCAATTCGTCCAACAAATTTAAAACTTTTATCATCATTTAATTGTATTGCATCATTTAATTTTACATACTCATCTGATATGATACCATTTTCTGTCATTACACCAATGCAGTTTGAAGGAGATTTTATTTTTGCTAAGCCGATATTTTTTTCTTCATCGTTGAAAGGCTCAATATCAATATCGACATTTTCGAAACAAAAATATGTGGGGCTATCAAAATCTTCAACATTTTCAAGCTTTGTTGAGGCGACCATTGCTCCTGTTTCTGTAGAACCATAAACTAAAACAGCGGGAAGATTCAATTCTTTTGCCTTATTGAGTAGTTTACTATTGATTTTTCCACCACCTAAATAAATTTGTTTAATTGTTTTTGGGAGTTGTAGATTATTATTAATTAAATATTCCAATTGCGGATTAACAAGAGATAAGTATGAAACATTAAGTCTTTTTATTTCATCAAATAAAGTTGCAGCTTTAATTTTTGAAGTAAATAATAATTTTGTGCCATAAATCATAGCTCTAAATAAAATTGAAAGGCCACCAATATGATAAAATGGTAAAGATGCAACCCACATATCGGAATTATTTACATCTGTTAACTTACTCCAAAGTTCAGCTGCTTTTATTAAAGAATCATAATTGTGTATAACACCTTTAGGTTTATTTTCCGAACCCGATGTAAATACAATTAAATTACCGTTAAATTTTTCATTAGGAATATCATTGTTGACAAAAAATTGTGTTCTATATGTATTTGTAGTTTCATCCCAATGAATTATATAGTTATGGAGGTAGGGAATTTTATAATTTAGCATTTGTTCAAAAGTTAATTTATTATCTAACGGAACAGCTACAACATTAGCTTTCCAGATAGCAAGCAAGATAAAAATAAAATCAGGTGAGTGAGGGGCAGTGAATAAAACTGCTGCCCTTCTTTGCTTAGCCATATTAAAATAGTTATAGTAGTAGTCAACTTTTTTTTGTAAAGTATTAAAACTTATTGGCTTTCCATTATAAATTATTGTAAATTGATTAGATACAGGTATCATAGCTTCTTCTCTCAAATTTTAATTGTTAATAATTGTTCCCAATTTGTTGTATATTCATTTGACAAATATTCTCTATGCATTATCCATTTTTTTTGTTTGGATAAATTAGAAGCGAAAGAAATAGTATTTTTACCATAGTTTGAATTAATTTTATCTAAAATTTTCATTAAACTATTTTGTTTTTTATTCAAATTATCGTCGACAAATAAATCACTTTCATAATCATCTTCACTTATTATGTTAAGTAAAATAACACCACATTTGTTATATTCATAACCTTTACGATACATTTTTTTTATAGATTCAACAGCTTTATCAATTAAAATTGGAGTATAATTTGTTGGATTTTCCAATATTTGGACATCACTATTGAAATATTTATTTTCAATAAATCTTGAGGTAGAAACAAATGTTAAAATTGCTTTACATAAAGAATTTTGTTGTCTTAATTTTAATGTTGCTTGTGTTGTATAATTTGAGACTGCTTCAATTAAAGGTTCAATATCAACTACTTTATTCCCGAATGATCTTGAACAAGTAATTGATTTCTTAGGAGAACATTCAGCTATAACATCATAATTTGATAAACCATTCAATTCATTTTGTGTTCTTAATCCATTTATGTGGAAAATTTTATCTACAATATCTGGATTTGCGTACTTCAAATCTTTTGCTGTGTAAATACCATTTCGATATAATTTAGTGGAAATTCTTCTTCCAACGCCCCAAATATCTTCTACTAAAAATTTATTTAAAAATTCATCAATATTTTCTATATCATTAGCGTTTAAAATTCCGTTAGTTGATGGATTTTTTTTTGCATAATCATTAGCCAATTTAGCAAGAGTTTTTGAACTACTAATTCCAATTGAAACAGGAATACCAATCCATTTTTCAATTGTTTTCTTTAATTTAATGGCAAAATCATTAATTTTATCATCAGGTAGAAAATTTAAATTAACAAAGGCTTCATCAATTGAATAAATTTCTACATCAGGGCAAAATTCATTTATAATATTCATCATTCTGGCAGATAGGTCGCCATATAATTTATAGTTTGAAGAAAAATATTTAATATCATAAATCTTTACTAAAGATTGTATCTTGAAAAAAGGTTCTCCCATTTTAATTCCAAGCTTTTTAGCTTCGTTAGATCTGGCAACAACACACCCATCGTTGTTGGATAAAACAACGACAGGTTTATTTTTTAGTTTGGGATTAAAAACCCTTTCACAAGAAACAAAGAAATTATTTGCATCTATGACGGCAATTTTATTTTCCATAGTAAATTTTCATTAAACAATTTTTGCAATCAAATACTAACTTAAAAACATTATTATTATTTTTCAAATAAAGTTGAGAATTATTTTTACTATTATGATACTTAGGACATTGTTTAATTTCGTATTTGATGCAGTATTTGGTTGTCATTAATAATTTGTCAGAAAAATCTTTTTGCAATTCAAATGCGTTTTCAATAATTTCTGCACCAAATAATTTGTAAAAATTGCGGGACAAACTATTTGATATATTATATGAATAATTTAAGAAATTTGCAAATTTAAAATCTATATTTTTTAGATTTTTTTATTATATCTTGTAGTAATAAGTTTATAGTTTGCAATTCTAATTTTTAATAAATTTTCGATTAAATCTTTTTTTATGTTGCTTAATGTGCTTGCTGGAATAAAAATATTTTCAGGTAATTTATTATCAATTTTATTTAATTCAAAAATTGTGTTTCCTAATTTTGAAAAATAATTGTTTATAAAGTCAATATTATTTTGTTTTGCTTCTTGAAATTGATATTCAAAACGATTTGTATAAACATTATCATCTTCATCTGTTATAGTGGCAATTAAATGCTGGTCGATATATTCCAAAATTAGCGAAGTTCCAATTTTTCTTTCTGCGGATTTTTTTTGTAGTAAATTAAAAAATTTTAAGTTAAAATTTCTATATATTACTCTACCATTAACAGGTACAATTGATTTAGGAAGAATAATTTTTCCATCAATAATTTTGTTGATATAAAAGCCAACGAAATTGTTATTTTTATCTAAAAAGCAAATTCCATCGCCAGTTGTAAGAGAGGAAGAATTTTCAACTTTAATATAATTATTACCAGTTTCTATAATTTTACCAATTTTTTCGCCTAAAGACTTAGGTGTATCAAAATTAGCCATAGGTTTGCGAGTGTTATCAGAAAAATAATTTGTGAAAGACCGATTGAAAGTTTTATTTAAGTCAGGTTCAAAAAAATGGTAAATTACACCAGAAGAAGCTTTTCTAATTTTTTCATTTAATAATTTATCAATTTCTTTACGATAAAACGCAGTAGTATTTTTTACATAATCGATATTCTTCATTCTTCCTTCAATTTTCAGAGAACTCACGCCGGCATCAATAATATCAGCTAAATTGTTTGAAAGGTTCAAATCTTTTAATGATAGTAAATGTTTATTTTTTAAGATAGTTTTGTTATCATCTGAAATTAAATCATATTTCATTCTGCAAGGTTGAGAGCATTCGCCGCGGTTGGCGCTTTTTTCGGTAACAGCATAACTAAAATAGCATTGTCCGCTAAAACTTACACACAAAGCGCCGTGTACAAAATATTCAAGTTCTGCATTTAATTGTTGAGAAAATTCTTTAATTGTGGGAATAGGGAGTTCTCTTGCCAAAACAATTCTGTCTATACCAATTTTATCTAAAAATTTAATTCGTTCAAAATCATAATTATGAGCTTGTGTGCTTGCGTGAAGAGCAATTGGAGGAATATCCATTTGAAGAATAGACATATCCTGAATTATAATTGCATCTGTACCAATATTATACAATTCGTAAATTAAATTTCTAACTTGGTCTAATTCACTTTGGTAAATAATAGTGTTTAAAGTAACAAAAACTTTTGCGTAATATTGATGAGCATAATTTATAAGTTTTTCAATATCGGAAACAGAATTAGTTGCGGCTGCTCTTGCACCAAAAGCTGGAGCCCCAATATAGACAGCATCCGCACCGTGATTTATAGCTTCTATGCCAAATTCAAAATTTTTGGCTGGTGATAGTAATTCTAATATTTTCATAATTAAGTAAAAATTTTAAAATTTTCTGACTAAACCGGTTACAACTCCCCAAACTTGGAAGTCTACCTGATCTGAAAGTTCGATGTTAGGATATTTGGGATTTTCTGGAATAAGGTAAACTTTACTTTTCTTTTTAATTAACCTTTTTACTGTAAACTCGTTATTTAAAAGAGCAACTACAATTTTACCATACGGGTTAACAATAGAACGATCTACAATTAAAATATCTCCGGATATTATCCCAGCATTGATCATTGAATCCCCTTGCACTTTAACATAAAAGGTTGCTGCAGGGTTATTTATAAGGAATTTGTTTAAATCAAGAGATTTATCCAAATAATCATCTGCTGGGCTTGGAAAGCCTGCAGGCACATTACTTATAAATAAAGGTAATTTTAATGATGTTTCGTGATCTATTTGATATATTTCTAAAATTTTCATTTTTTATTTTAAATTTACTAAAAAAAATAATTATATGAAATAAACTAAAATATTAAAACCTATTAAAGGTATTTGCTTGCTTCACGAACACTTAGAGAATGTAATTTATTATTTTTTAAAAATTCTTTGACCCATTCTTTATTCGTTTTTGAATATTCTCTTAATGACCATCCTATAGCTTTATTAATAAAAAACTCATTGGTATTACAATTACTTAAAATTGCTTTACTTAAAAAATTGACATCAGTTTTATCTTTATATTTCAACTGGAAATCGATTGATACTCTTTTTAACCAAATATTGTCACTATTTATCCATTTTGCAATAAATTCTTCTTTCAAATATGGATATGTTAAGCACATATAACCAACAACAGAGTCAAGACTATCAGTTGTATCCCACCACGATTTTTTGAGAATTAGATTTTCGATTTTATAAATATCTTCTGGCATTAGCAGATTTTTCATTATAATGATGTAGTCTATTGCTAAATACTGAAATTCTCTTTCGTGCATATCGAAACATTTAAATACAAAATTCCAATCTATGAATTTATCATTTCTGCATTGTTTAAAAAAATCTTTACTAAGATTAGCTCTCAATGGTTTTGGTATACCAAGAAATTTGAATTTATTTTTCATATATGCTGCCATTTCTTTAGCATTTTCTTCATTTCTGGCAGCATAAAAAATATCGAATATATTCATTATACTTTTTTATTTTTCATTCATATAACATTTAAAGTAGGAAATATATAATTAAGTTCAAAAAATTTTAAAGTGGTAAAGTTATGAAAATTGGAAGTCATTATAAAAAAATTTGTATTTAAATTTAATAAATTATAAATTTAAAATTTGCAATTCAAATTTTAGGAGAATAAAAATGGCTTTAGTAATCACAGATGATTGCATTTCTTGCCAAGCTTGCGAAACAGAATGCCCCAATAATGCTATTTATGCCGCTGGCGATGATTGGTCAATGGGTGGAAATACCTATCCAGCTGTTTCTAACGACCATACTTATATTGCTACAGAAAAATGTACAGAGTGCGTTGGATTTTATGATGAGCCACAATGCCAAAGTGTATGTCCAACAGGTGCTATTATTAAAGACGAAAATAATGTTGAAACTTCAGAACAGTTAATGGCTAAAAAAGAAAAATTAGATCAAGTAGGTAGATAATTGAAATTAAATTATAGCTTGTTCGGACTGTCCTTTCAGGGCAGTCTTTTTTTTTAAATAAGATATTCAATTAGCTCAGACGGTGTAAGCATAAAGCCCGTGCGCCGTGAAGGCGCACGGGCGGGCTTACGCCCAAAAAATATTTTCTTCAATATCTTAAAATATATATTTTTACCAATATGTTTTATGTTTTTACATTTAGCTAAATAACTAAATGTTGTTTATATATTTTTTTATGATAGATTAACTAAAAAATGTTTGTATAATATTTTTGTTACTATATTCTAGTTATATTAGCAATTTTTAAAAATATATTCGTTTTTACAATATAATTACTTATACGATATATTAGTAATTATCAATAATATATTTGTAAAGACAATATATTTGATATTAAGATATAATTGCAAATGCAAATAAATTATAAAAAACGTCCTATCAATTTTAATCTACCACGTATTTGGTAAAGATTTGAATATTAAGGCCAGAAAGCACTACACATAGTAAGGTGATAAAGAAAAGATTTTTAGCGGGCCGTTCCGGCCCGCTGCCCACGTGCGGCAACGCCGCACGTGGACTAAGCTTATACTGTCTGAGCCATAATAAAAAATATTTTTTATAGAGTTTGTTTTATTTATTGATTTTTTATTTAGTTCTTATTATCTTAATAAAATATTAAAAAATAATTTAGGTTAAATTATGAGTTCATCGTTAAACAAAGTGTTATTAATTGGGAATATTGGAAGAGATCCTGAAACTGAATATTCACAATCTGGAAATCTTTCGATAACAAAATTTTCATTAGCAACTAATAGAAATTATAAAAAAAATGATGAGTGGGTTAATGAAGTTGAATGGCATAGAATAATAGCTTATAATTTATCAGATTATTTAAAAGAAAATTTAAAAAAAGGTTCAAAAGTTTTTGTTGAAGGTAGATTGCGCTATAATGAATTTGAAAAGGATGGACAAAAAATTAAATATACCGATATAGTTGCAAATGATGTACAGTTGTTGGATAGAGCAGAGGGGAACGTTTACGATAAAGTAAAACCTGAGTCGGAAATGATGCCAGTTAAGGAAGAACCTGATACGCTTAATAATGCTGCTGAAGCTGATGAAGAAATTCCTTTTTAATAACTTATCTAAGGTAACAATTGAACACGAATATAGTTTTAGATTTATTTATAATTTTGTACTTATTATTATTATCAGCATTTTTTTCGAGTGCTGAGGTTGCATATTTTCTTATAAATGATGAAATTATTGAAAGCATAAAACATAAATTTTATTATTCTATAGTTGAAAAATTATTGAAAGAGCCTAAACAACTTTTAGTAACTGTGTTATTAGGAAACAGCTTAGCAGCTGTTGGACTTGCTATAGTGTCTTATAATTTATTTTATAAACTATTAAGCCCTTATTATTCTACTAATATAATTGCAATAATTCAAGTTATATCTATAACCATTATTGTTATAATTTTTGGAGAAATTACGCCAAAATTAGTAGCAACTAAATTTCCTTTATTTTTAGTTAAATTGTATTGCTTACCTTTATATTTTGTTTTTCTTTTATTTTATCCAGTAACAAAATTACTTTCTGATTTAATGAGAATATTAACAAAAAAAATCAATTATATAAAGGTTAAAAAAAATATTTCCAATTATGAACTTGATGAAATAGCTGATATTGGAAAAGAACACGGAGCGTTGGATGATAATGAAAAAAATCTTTTGCAAGGGTTTTTCTCGTTTATGGAAATTCCTGCCAAAAAAATTATGACGCCACGTGTTGATATGGTTGCTATTGAGGAAAATACACCTTTCGAAGAAATTAAAAAAATAGTTTTAGAAACAAAACATAGTAGAATACCAGTTTACAAAGATAATATTGATAATATTGTCGGTGTTTTATACGCAAAAGAGTTATTAAAATATTTGAATGAAGAGGAATTCACTATCAAAGAAATTTTAAAGCCTGCTTATTTTGTACCAGAATTTAAATCTGTTAGTGACTTACTTTATGAATTCCAAGAGAAAAAAATTCATATTGGTATTGTTGTGGATGAATATGGTGGAACATTAGGAATTATCACTTTGACGGATATTATAACTGAAATTGTGGGTGATATTGCTGATGAAGACGGTAACGAAGAGAATAAATTTGAAAAAATTAATGAAAATACTTACATTATTTCTGGTGATACAACTGTTGATGAATTTGAAGAAATTTTCAATATTAGGTTAGAATGGGAAGATAATGATTTTGAAACAGTTGCTGGCTTCATTCTTTATTATAATGGTGATATCCCACAAATTAACCAAGTTTTTGAATACAAGGATTTTAATTTCAAAATATTAGAAATTAAAAGAAATAGAATTACAAAAGTTTTGGTTGAAGATAAGAGAAACAAAGAAAGTGAAGAAATAAATGATTAAAAAAGGGTGTTTATTTATTTTTTTAATTTTACTTTTGATTGCTGGATATACCGGATATAAAATTTATAAAGCTATACAACCAATATTGTATGAAAAGTTTAAAGGTGTAGAACTATTAGAACCTGAAAGAAAATTTAAAGAAAATATAAGTTTATTAACAAAATCAAAATATAAAGATACAATTGATTTTTATATTGATAAAATCGGTAGATTATCAAATGAGAAAAAGGAAATAGTTTATAAAACATTTAACAGAACTTTTAATGCATTAAAATTAGAAGAAAATTTATCAGATTCGAAAGTACAAGATTTAATCATTTTATTGAGGAATTTAATCCGTGAATGAGTTAAAGAAAGCTGAATTCAAAGTTGGTTTTGTATCGATAATTGCTATTGCGATATTCTTTTCAATTATGTATTGGGCAAAAAATTTATCGTTAGGTGATGATAAAGTTGAATTGACGATACTTTTTGATAATGTTGCAGGATTAGAAAAAGGGGATGCAGTATCTGTTAATGGTGTTAAAAAAGGGAAGGTTGTTGATATTTATTTACAAAATAATAAAAGTTTAGTTAAAGTTGTTTTGCAAAAACCGATTGATTTACGAAAGGATGCAACTTTTGCTATTACGATGATAGATCTTATGGGGGGAAAGAAAATAGATATTTCATCTGGAAAATCGGATATCCCATTGGATTATACACAAGTTCAACACGGTTATTTTGCAGGAGATATTCCATTTTTAGTTTCTGAAATTTCTAAATTATCTTATAAAATTCCAGTAATTTTAGATGAGATTTCATTAACATTGAATTCAATGAATAAAATAATAAATGATGATGAATTATTACCAAAATTAAAAGAAACCATAAAAAATGTTAACGAATTAGTTGATAATGTAAATGGTTTAGTTAAGGATAATAAAGAGAATATAAAAATTATTTCCCAAAATACTGCTGAAATTACACAACAAACAAAAGATATGATAAACACCAATAAAGATGAATTAAAGTTAACATTAAGTGAAACGAAGCATTTGGTAACAAATTTAAACGAATTAACAAGAAAAGTAGATACATTGCTTGCACAAACACAGTCGAAAAAGAATAATTTGGGAAAACTTTTATACGACGAAAAATTGATTGAGCAATTGAATACATCGGCGAAACAATTAAAAGAAATAATGGATTTAATTCAAAATCAGTTGCAAAATGAAGGGGTTAATGTAAGAGCAAAAATAAGAGTGTGGTGATGATTTTAGGGATAGGATGCGATATTATAGAAATAAAAAGAATTAAAAATTCAATAGAGAAATTTGGTGAAAAATTTTTAAACAAAATATTCACACAAAAAGAAATTGAATATTGCACTTCGAAAGCTATCTCCGAGCAGCATTTTGCAGGAAGATTTGCAGCAAAAGAAGCAATTGCAAAAGCATTATATCAATCTGGAATTAAAAAAGTTGATTGGCTAAATATTGAAGTATTGAATAATGATTTAGGCATTCCTTTTGTAAAATTATATGATTTAAATTTAATAAATGCGGAAATAAAAGTTTCAATTTCACATTCAAATGAAAATGCAATAGCGTATGCAATAATTGAAAAAATTGAGGAGAAAAATAATGAGTAAATTTAATTGGACGAAAGTTAAAGAATATTCTGAAATTATCTATGAAAAGATGGATGGAATTGCAAAAATTACAATAAATAGGCCAGAGAGACGAAATGCATTTACACCGGAAACTGTGAAAGAAATGTATGACGCATTTCTTGATGCAAGAGAAGATTTAAAGATAGGTGTTATTCTGTTGACAGGGGCTGGACCTGCAAAAGATGGTAAATATGCTTTTTGTTCAGGTGGAGATCAAAAAATCAGAGGTGATAAAGGTTACGTTGATAAAGGTGGAGTACCAAGATTAAATGTTTTAGATTTGCAAAAATTAATAAGAAGTATACCTAAGCCAGTTATCGCATTAGTAGCAGGTTATGCTATTGGAGGTGGTCACGTTTTACATGTAGTTTGTGATTTAACAATAGCAGCCGATAATGCTATATTTGGCCAAACAGGACCAAAAGTTGGAAGTTTTGATGGTGGTTTTGGAGCAAGTTATTTGGCAAGAATAGTAGGTCAGAAAAAAGCAAGAGAAATTTGGTATTTATGTAGGCAATACAATGCGCAAGAAGCCTTAGAAATGGGTTTAGTAAATAAAGTTGTACCAGTTGAACAATTAGAAGAAGAAGGAGTCCAATGGGCAAGGGAAATTTTAGGGAAGAGTCCTTTAGCTATTCGTTTGCTAAAATCTGCTTTTAATGCCGAGTTGGATGGGCAACAAGGCATACAAGAACTTGCAGGAAACGCTACACTATTGTATTATATGACTGAAGAGGGGCAGGAAGGTAGAAATGCTTATAATGAGAAGCGCAATCCAGATTTTTCAAGATTTCCAAAACTACCTTAAAAGGTAGTTTTTTGTTATTATACAAAATATATTTAAATTTAAAAACTCAAAAAATAAATTTGGTTAAAAAATGTTTCTATTTTCATTGTTAGGACCGCGTTTTGAGCAAGGCGGTTTTTTTATGTATCCAATTCTTATTTCATTTATTATTGGATTAACTTTTATAATAGAAAGAATTATAACTCTTAAAAAATCGTCTGTAAACACTAAAAAGTTTTTGAATGAGTTAAAAGCAATTCTTGCTACAAAAGGTCCGGAAGCAGCAGCAAAATATTGTGAAGATAAGAAATATTCAATTTCAAATATATTTTATGCTGGCTTGGTACGAGTTGAAAATGGCATTGAAGCAGTTGAAAAAGCAATAACAACTTATGGATCTTTAGAAATTGCTTATTTAGAGAAAGGTTTGATTTGGATTTCACTTTGTAT
This sequence comes from Ignavibacteriales bacterium, assembly GCA_035379625.1. Classification (GTDB taxonomy): domain Bacteria; phylum Bacteroidota; class Ignavibacteria; order Ignavibacteriales; family DAOSCP01; genus DAOSCP01. The sequence goes on from DAOSVM010000020.1 coordinate 36,515, forward strand.
CACAATAGCTCCAATGTTAGGCTTTACAGGTACTGTTCAGGGTATGATTTCTGCTTTTGATGCAATTAAGGAAGCCAATCAAATTTCACCAAGGATTGTAGCAAGCGGTATTTCTATTGCATTAATTACTACATTATTTGGTTTAATTGTAGCGATGATTTTGCAAGTTGGTTATAATTATATTGTTAGTCAAATTAATTTAATTGTTGCAGAATTGGAAGAAGCAACAATTGAATTTATGGATATTTTAAATCTTACATTAGAAAAACAACATACTCAAGAAAGTGTTCAAAAGGAATAGAATACCGCAAAGTAATATACCTTTAATTTCAATGGCTGATGTCTCATTTTTATTACTTTTATTTTTTATTATTACATCTACCTTTGACATGGATAGTGGAATTTCACTATCTTTACCAAAGTATACACATAAAAAAGAAAGTGTTGAAATAAATAAAGACCGTGTTTTAATATTTTTTATTGATGTAAATAACAATGTTTATATAAACTCGAATAAAAGTACTTTTGAAAATGTTACTAATGTTGTTCGTAATAAAATTGTTAGTTTTATTGATAAACCTGATAACGAAAAACTTGTTATTTCGCTTGATTATGATAGTAGAGCAAAATATGAATATTATATAAAGTTAATGGATAACATAAAATTAGCTTTTGCCATTGAAAGGGAAATTTTATCTAAAAAAATTTATAAAAAAAGTTATAAGGATTTAAATTCTTCCGAAAATCAAGAAATTAGAAAAAAAATTCCATTCATATTAAATTTTAAGTATGATTAAAGATAATTTTAAAAAAGTATCAGCTGAAATTCCGCAGACATCGCTTTCGGATATAATATTTATTTTACTTTTATTTTTTATGGCAACAACAACATTTCAGAATTATGAAAAGTTAATTAATCCAGATTTACCAGTTGCTAAAGCTCTTGAAAAACTTGAAAATAAGAAGGATGTCGTTCAGATTTTGATAGATAAGAATAAAATTATTCAAATAGATAATAATATTGTTGATAAAACCGAAATTGAAAAGTTAATTAAAGTTAAAGTTGAGGAAAACCCTAATTTAATAATTTCATTAAAAATTGATAAAGATCTTGAAATGAATTATATTACAGAAATTCAAAAAAAAATAAGAAAAGCAGGCTGTACAAGAATAAATTATTCATTATTAGAACAAAATTGATGAGGTAAATATGAATTTAAAAGACAAAATCAATGAAGAAATTAAATCGTGCATGAAATCTGGTGATAAATTAAGATTAGAAACAATAAGATCTATTAGAGCTTTGATTTTAGAATTCGAAAAAAGTGGTGCAAATAAAGAATTAACACCTGATGAAGAAATTAAATTATTAAATGCTGCAGCTAAAAAAAGAAAAGATGCTATTGAAGTTTATGAAAAAGCTGGTAAAATTGAACAAATGGAAAAGGAAAAAAAAGAGCTTGAAATAATTCAAGAATTTTTGCCAAAGCAATTAACAGAAGATGAAATAAAAGAAATTGTTAAAAAAGTAGTTGAAGAAGTTAATGCGCAAGGGAAAAAAGATTTTGGTAAAGTTATGCCGGTAGTTATGAAACAAGTAAGTGGCAGAGCTGATGGTAAAATGGTAAAATCTATTGTTGAGGAAATTTTAGGTTAATGAATAGTGTTGATTACATAATTATTATTTTTGCTGCTATTGGTTTTATTTTAGGTTACAAGGATGGATTTTTAAGAAAAATAATTGGTATTGCTGGTTTAATTTTAGGAATTTATTGTGCATTTAAATTTTACGTAAAAATTTCTCCTTTTTTTATAAATTTTTTTGAAGGGGATAGATATTTAAGTGATATAGCTGCTGGACTTATAATTTATGTAATTATTGTGTTAATATCATCTATTTTAAAAAGGATTGTTCATCCATTTGATAAAGTTAACTTCTTAGTAAATAAACTTATTGGTGGTGCAGTTGGTGTTGTTCAAATGTTAATTTATTTGAGCTTAATTTTTCTTATTTTATACAATTTTAATTTTCCTGAAAGGTCAAAAGCAAAAAAATCAAAATACTATTCTAAGGTTATAAAAATTGTTCCGAGTGTTTTAAACAAAGTGACAGACTCGACAAATACAATACGTGAAACTCTAAATGATATTATAAAAAATTCAGAAAACTAATTTTATGTTTAATAAATTTTCGACAGAAGCGCTTGACTTTCAAAAAGTATTGAAACTAATTGAGAAATATTGCATTACAGATATAGCCAAGGAACAAATATTAAATTTAACTCCATCCGATGATATTTCAAAAATAGAATTGACATTAAAACAAATTGATGAAGCAAAAAATGTACTTATCGATAATAAAATTCTTCCGTTAAATTATTTTGATGATATACTTTTAGAGGTTAAACAAAGTAGTATAGAAGGTTTAGTATTATCGCAAAAGGCAATTTTAACACTAAGTAGCATGCTTATATCCGTCCGAGCAATTAAAACATTTTATAAGAATAATGTAAACTATTTTGATAAGTTAAAATTTCAATTCCAACTTTTGGATGAATTACAAGTTGTGAAAAATGGGATAGATAAAGTTTTTGATAATAATGGGAATATTAGGAATGATGCATCAGAAGAATTGAGAGATATAAGAAATGCTATACAAGATAAAACAATACAATTGAATAAAGTAATACAAAGAATTATTCATAATTTACAAAAAGATGGGGTTCTAAGGGATACTTCGCCTTCGATAAATGATGGTAGACTGGTGTTGCCAGTGAAAGCAGAACATAAAAGAAAAATAGTAGGCTTTATACATTCTGAATCTGCTACGGGACAAACCGTTTACATTGAGCCAGCCGAGACTTTGAACCTAAATAATGAAATTTTATCATTGAAGTTTGAAGAGCAAAGAGAAATTGAACGAATTTTGAGGAATTTAACAAAATTTATTTCTCAATATGCGAATGCGATAATTTTAAATATTGAGGTTTTAAGTTATTTAGATAGCATTTTTGCTAGGGCAAAGTTTTCAATTGAATATGAATGTAATAATGTTGTGATATCTAACAAAGGTAATTTGAAGATATTGAATGGTCGTCATCCACTTTTGTTAGCAAAATTAGGGAAAAAAGATACAGTACCTTTTAATTTAGTTTTTGAAAATAAAAAAGTTATTGTTATAACCGGACCTAATGCAGGGGGCAAAAGTGTTTTACTGAAAGCAGTAGGTTTGTTAGTTTTGATGTTGCAATCTGGCATTCACGTTCCTACAAGTCCGGATAGTGAATTTTGTATTTTTGAAAAAGTATTAGTGGATATTGGAGATAAGCAGTCGATTGAAGAGGATTTGAGCACCTTTAGTTCGCATCTTAATAATATAAAAAATATTATTGAAAATACCAACGATAAAACTTTGGTGCTAATTGATGAGTTGGGAACTGGAACAGATCCAGAAGAAGGTTCTGCGATTGGTTTAGCAACTCTTGTTGAATTACGAGATAGAGGCGGTAAAGTTCTTGCTACAACTCATTTAGGGAAAATTAAAGTTATAGCAAACGAACTTGAAGGTTTTGAAAATTCTTCTATGCAATTTGATATGAATAATTTAACTCCTAATTATATTTTTATGCAGGGAATACCAGGTTCTAGTTTTGCTATTTCACTAGTGCAAAAAACTATAAAAGATAATAATTTTTTGCAGCGCGTTCAAGAGTTTTTGGATGATAAGAAATTTAATTTAGAAAAAATGATTGCTAATTTGCAATTAAGCTATCAAGAATATGTTGAATTAAATAACAAACAAAGCATTGAATTATCAAAATATAAGGCGCTTGAAGATCTTTATAACAAAAAGATTAAAGAGATTGACAAGCAGAAAAAAGAGATTTTAATAAACGCAAAAAAAGAGATAAAAGAATATATTTATAACATAAAAAAACAGATTGAGAAAGAAATTTCAGAGATACGAAAATCTGAAGGAGATAAATTAAAAATAAAAGAAGCTCGTGTGAATATTGATAAAGTAGTAGAAAAATTCAATTCTGATTTTAAGAAAGTTACTGAAAAGGAAAAGATAGAAAATTATGAATTTAATGTTGGTGATTATGTTCAAATACAAGATTCACAGACTTATGGTGAGATAATAAATTTAAATTCAAGTAAAAATCTTGCAGAAATTTTAGTAAACGATATAAAAATGAAAGTTGAAACTAGGAAACTTAAACCTGCTAAAAAAGCAGATATTTCGAACTTTAATAAAAGTGCGCAAATTTACATCAAAGAAGATTATTCCTATCGTATTGATTTAAGAGGGAAAAGGCTTAATGAAATTGACAATTTATTGATTAATTTTTTGGATGATGCTTATTCGATGGGATTAGAGAAAGTTGAAATATTGCACGGTAAAGGAACCGGGGCTTTAAAAGAGAGAGTTAAACAAATCTTAAAAGACCAACCTTATATTAAAAACTTCTACTTTGCTTCATTAGAAGCTGGCGGAGACGGTATTACAATTGCCGAATTAAAGTAATAACCTAAATAATATACATTTATGAATATTTTATAATATATAATAAATGATTTTTTTGAACTTTAGTTTATAAAATAATTGTTTCATATTTGGAATTATTGAGGAAGCAATGAAAAAGTTAATAATATTTTTATTATTAGTAACAGTTATTTTTGCACAAAATAAATCATCGATATTTGGAACAATAACAGATAAAGTTACAAAAAAAAGGTTACCATATGTAACAGTTCTTATTGAAGGAACAAATCTAGGTGCCACGTCAAATGAAAAAGGTGATTACATAATAAAAAATATTAACCCCGGTACATACAATGTTCGATTTTCAGCTGTAGGTTACAAGAGCGTAGTTAAAACGGATGTTGTGGTTAATAATATAAAACCAACTGAATTAAATGTTGAAATTGAAGAAGTAAATATTGAATTGCAAGGAATAACAGTTAAGGCAGATTATTTTAATAACAGTGTTTTTGATCCGGTTAGTATAAAGAAATTTACTTTTGAAGAAATTAGGAGGTCACCAGGTGGGTTTGAAAATGTTGTAAGATCTCTTTCTGTATTGCCTGGTGTTGCACAGGTTAGTGCTGGTAGGAATGATATAATAGTTCGCTTAGGAGGACCTTCTGAAAATCTTTTTGTGATAGATGGCTTCCCTGTACAAAATATTAATCATTTTTTTAACCTAAAAACAAAATTAATAATAGTTAACAATATAAATAAACAGTATAATAAAATAACATCAAGTGTCATTTTCAGGTAAAATAATTTGCAATTTACATATAAATTGTGTAATTTTAAAGAATAGAAAAGAGGTTTTCTATGAATATTAAGCTAAGTTTTTATAAGCTTTTGCATATTATGAAAATAGATTCTGAATTAGAAGATCATGATGCAGTTTACGAGGAAATTAAGAAGAATGCAATATTCAAAGGGACAAATCTCTGGATTTTATTCTTTGCTATTATTGTTGCTTCTGTAGGTTTAAATATGAATTCTACAGCGGTTATAATAGGTGCAATGTTAATTTCTCCTTTGATGGGTCCTATTAATGCAATAGGTTATAGTATCTCTACTTATGATTTTCATCTTTTTAAAATTTCAATTAAGAATTTTATTTTTGCTATAATAGTAGCATTAAGTGGTTCGACACTTTATTTTGCTTTTACGCCAATATCCACGGAATCTTCAGAATTGTTAGCCAGAACAAGCCCTACTATTTATGATGTTATTATAGCGCTTTTTGGGGGGTTAGCTGGAATTATAGCAATGAGTAGTAAACTTAAAGGAAATGTAATACCAGGAGTTGCAATAGCAACAGCTCTTATGCCGCCTTTATGTACAACAGGTTATGGGTTAGCTACTGGTAAATGGAATTTTGCTATTGGTGCCTTTTATCTTTTTACAATTAATACAATTTTTATTGCTCTTGCGTCTGGACTTGTTTCAAAATTATTAAATTTTCCTATTAGAAATATTCTGGATGAAAAAAGAAAAAGAAAAATAAATAATATAATCACCGTAGTTATTATTTTATGCTTATTGCCAAGTGTTTATCTCGGCTATAGATTGGTATTAGAAGAAAGGTTTAAAAATAATGCCAAAAAATATGTTTCTAATGTATCACAATTCGAAGGAATTTATCTCCTTAAAAATGAAATTTTACCAAAAGAAAACACTATTATTTTGGTTTATGGTGGAGTTCCTTTAAATGAAAAACTGAAAGAACAAATTACTTTAAAAGCAAAAGATTTTAATTTATTAAATACAAATATAGTTATTAAAGAGGGATTAGTATTTAACTTTAAGGATTTTGCAAATGATGAAGTTTCAATGTTAAAAGAAAAAATTATAAACTTAAAATTGGCACTTGAAGAAAAAAATAAAGAATTAAATGCTATTATGGAAAAACAAAAAATAGGGGCTGAGCTTCTTGAGGAAATTAAAATAATAATTCCAATTATAGAAAATATTTTTTATGCAGAGACGAAAAGTATAGATGAAAACAATAATGAAATAACAATTCCCATTGTTTTAATTAAAAGCAAAGATAAATTAACACATTCAACTATTCAAAAAGTTAATGAATGGCTTAAAAAGAGACTTAAAAATGATAATGTTAAATTATTCTTAGAGTAAATTTATAAATTATCTATTTACTTTCTACTACAATATTACCAACATTTGTTTTTAAATTAATGGTATACTTGCCATCGTTTACTTTTTTGGTTATATTCTTTTGGGGTATAGATGATATATTTGTAATCCCAAAATCTTCTGCTGAAATATTACCAACATTTGTTACTAAATTAAAAATGTAACTGCCTTTCGGGTCAGCAATTAAATTTATATTACCAACATTAGATGTAGCACTTATTGTGGAATTCATATTTAGTGGTTCGATATCGATATTCCCAACATCACTTATAGCGATAAGAGAATTAAAATAGTTATTAATGAGGATATTTCCAGTATTACTTCTAACTTCTAATTTTTTAGTATTGTAATCGTTTATATTAATATTGCCAACATTTGTATTAATGAATAAATTTTCGAATATTTTGGGTAGATATATATCTAGTTTAATACTACCGTTATAAAATGGTTTTGTTTTTTTCTGAGTAGAAATAATTTCAAATGTAGAATTTTCTTTGATAATACCAGTAATTTCATTATTATCCAGAACATCTTTATTACCGGTATAGCGGATAGAAATTGAAATTAATTTATCGTTAGTTGAGTGGATTTTTATATCAGAAATATCAGAAATTATTGATAAATTATTTGAAGCTTTGGGGTCAAAAACTATTTTATTATCTTTATTGTTTGATAATAAGTGTGAGTGTAAGTTAATAATAAAAATAATTACAAATATTATAGTTTGTTTCATGATAATTCTCTCGTTGCTTGTATATATTAAGACATAATATTATCAAAAGGGTTACAAATTATTTAAAAAGATTATAGCCTGCGGGTAATATTGTTGATATCATATATAATTTATTGTTATTTAATAAGATATGTGAGAACGAAATTAACTAAAACTTAACATTTTGTTGTGTAATTTGTATTCTTACCAAACTTATTGATAATGAATAAATTATATAAGAACGATATAGTTTGGCGATATAAAATCCAGTTCTCATATATCTAATTGTAAATAAATGAGTTGTGTGAGAACATAAAATGATTTTTTGTAATAATTATCGTTCTCATATAACTAATTGTAAATAAATGGATTATGTGAGAACAAAAAATATGTCGAATTTATTTATTCTATCCATTTCTTATGGATATAATCAGCAATTACTGGTGATTTTTCTTTGTCTGTAAATATTGTGTATCTCAAGGTTGTAAGTGAAAGATATTTAATATCTTTTCCGAAATTTGTATAAAGTTCTTTTAATATGTTTAGTTCTCTTGAGATGCCTTCTCCAAAAAGTGAAACAGCAGAGATATTTTCCGATTTAATGTTAATTCCAAGATAGTTTTGAAATTCTTTTACAAAATTTATATTATATAGGTTTTGAGTGTTAATGATAACTTTAATTTCATTTACAGTTGTTGATATTTCTTTTACTTCGATGTTATTAATGTTTAAAAATTCGATAGTTTTATTTAATATATCATAGCTATTTGGAATGAAAATAATAAGTATGTTGTTATCTATTGCAACGGTTTTAATGCCGGATGAAATATTATTTGGTAATTTTCTTATGATGGTTTCTTTTTCTCTTGAGAAAGTGCTTCTTGCGTAAATAGCAATATTTTTTTCTTTGGCAAATTGGACAGCATCGGCATTCAATACTTTGGCGCCCCAGGTTGCCATTTCCTGCATCACATCGTATGAAATTTCGGGTAAATGTTTCGCTTCTTTGATGACATTGGGATCTGCTGTATAGACGCCATCAATATCCGAGTAGATTTCGCAGCGAATAGCATCCAATGCAGCTGCAAGAGCAACTGCGGATGTATCTGAACCACCACGCCCTAAGGTTGTAATATCTCTTTTATAACTTACGCCTTGGAAGCCGCCTACAACGACGATTTTATTTTTTGTTAATTCATCTTCCACTCTGAAAGGGCGAACTTCAATTATTTTTGCGTTATTATGGTTATCGTTTGTTATAATTCCTGCTTGTGAACCAGTAAGAGAAACAGCATCTTCGCCCAAATCTTTAATGGCCATACATAGTAAAGACATTGTAATTCTTTCGCCGGTAGAAAGTAACATATCCATTTCACGGCTATCAGGATTTTCGGTAATACTTTTTGCTAATTCAATTAGGTTATTGGTGGTTTTTCCCATAGCAGAAACTACAACAACAACGTTATAGCCAGCTCTTTTAGTAGTAACAATCATTTGTGCAATTTTTTTTATTTTTTCTATATCTGCAACACTGCTACCGCCATATTTTTGGACTATAATTTGCATAGATTTTTACTCGCTTTTTAATACTTTTTGGATAACAGTTTTTATTTTTTGGATATCATCATTATTTAAGTTAGCAGTTAGAGATAATCTTAAACGGCTTGTTCCCTGGGGAACTGTAGGAGGACGAATGGCTAACAATAGAATTTCATTTTCTTGAAATAAACGTGCTAATTTTAAAGTTTTTTCGTTATCGCCAATGATAATAGGTATTATATGGCTTTGTGATATTGATTTAGATTGCGTGGAATTTTCAGTAAAAGATCTAATTTCTGAGCTTATTCTTTTCAGATATTGTCGCTCTGAAGTA
>DAOSVM010000021.1:0-45542 GCA_035379625.1 Ignavibacteriales bacterium
TTTGATTCTTTCTTATTTTTTTTATCATCCTTTTTGCCAAAAAGAGATAGAAGAAATAAAAAAATTATAAAAATTGTTATGATATTTGAAAAAAAGTCACTCATATATATAGGCCTATTTATTTGGATTAGATGAATCGGCTATCGATTTTCTCATATTAGTATCAGCTTCAATATTTTTCAATTGATAATAATCCATAACTCCAAGTCTACCATTTCTAAAGGCTTCAGCAATAGCAAGAGGAATTTGAGCTTCAGCTTCTACAACTTTAGCACGCATACGAGCAACTTCAGCGATTTGTTCTTGTTCAGAAGCAACAGCGGCGGCTCTTCTTTCTTCGGCTTTAGCACGAGCAATTTTTAAATCAGCTTCAGCTTGATCAGCTTGCAACTTAGCGCCAATATTTTCAAGAACGTCTACATCGGCTATGTCAATTGAAAGAATTTCGAAAGCTGTACCGGCATCAAGTCCTTTTGATAATACAACTTTGGAAATAGTATCAGGATTTTCTAAAACTTCTTTATGATGACTTGAACCTATAGATGAAACGATACCTTCTCCAACACGAGCGATAATAGTAGCTTCACCTGCACCACCTACTAAGCGATCAATATTTGCTCTTACTGTAACTCTTGCCATAACTTTTAATTGGATACCATCTTTTGCAACAGCTGTAACCCAGGGAGTTTCAATTACTTTAGGTACAACAGACATTTTAACAGCTTCTAAAACATCACGCCCTGCTAAGTCTATAGCTGCGGCTCTTTCAAAAGTTAGGCCTAATTGGGCTTTATCTGCAGATATCAGAGCATTAACCACTTTCATAACATTTCCACCTGCTAAATAATGTGCTTCCAATTTAGGAATTGGGATTTCAATTCCAGCTTTTGTGGCAGCAATTTTACTTCTTACAATTATATGAGGTGGAACTTTTCGTAAACGCATACCAATTAAATCTCTGAATAATTTTAATCGTACACCTGAGAAAAAAGCTGTGATAAATAATCCGATTGGAACATAATATAAAAATATCGAGATTATAATTATAAAGAGTACTAATGTAAAAAAACTTAAAATTGCCATTTTTTTTTGCCTTCAAAATTTGTTATTTAATACAATTTTAATATATTATTTTAAACAAAAAAAACAAATATTATGAAAAAAAATTATCAAATAATTGAGAATAAACTAGTAGTTGTTGATGATTATAATTCTCCTATTGAAATTTATTATAATCCTACTGAATTAGAAAAAAAATATTTATGCGAAAATTATAAAATAGATGAGCACACGTTGGCATCTTCGCTTGACCCCGATGAAATCTCACGTATCGAATTTGAGCCGAATCATATTGCTTTCATATGTAAAAGACCTAAAAATTATTTTGGCGGTGATCAATTTACGTTTAGAGTTTTATCTTACGGTATTTTTTTGTTTGAAGAAAAGTTGATTATTGTTAACTCCGAAGAAATAAATATTTTTGAAGGTAAAATATTTAATAAAATTACAAGTATTAATGAATTGTTTTTAAAAGTTATATATAGATCAATTATGCACTTCCTTGAACATTTAAAGATTATAGGAATGATTTCTGATGAATTGGAACAGAAAATTAATTCAGCTATGGAAAATAGTTATTTGATTTATTTATTCAATTTGGAAAAGAGTTTGATTTACTATTTAAATGCTATTAATGCGAATGGTGTTTTAATAGAGAAAATGAAGTTATATGCTCAGAAAATTGGGCTTAATAAAGATGAAGTTGAATATTTAGATGATATGCAGATAGATAACACTCAATGTTATCGAACAGCAGAAATTTTATCAAATATATTAGCTGGAATGTCTGACGCAAGGGCATCGATAGTAAGTAATAATTTGAATATTTTGATGAAAACATTAAACATAATAACAATTGCTATAATGGTTCCTACATTTGTAGTTAGTGCTTTTTCTATGAATGTTAAAATTCCAATGCAGGATTACTATTATGCATTTGAAGTTATAATGGCTTTAGCTCTTATTTCAGTATTGGTATTTGTTGGAATATGGTATTTCAAAAAATGGTAAAAAATCAAACGATAAAAGTTTGGTATTTGTCATTAAAAAAATTTTTTGCAAGGTTTAAGTTATCCATATTATCAAAAATACCATAAATAGTAGATCCGCTTCCACTCATCATAGCGAAAAAAGCCCCAAATTTTAAAAGTTCATTTTTAATATTTTCCAATTCAGAATATTTTGAAAAAGCAAAATTTTCAAAATCATTTTTAATTTGAGGTAAAAGTTTTAAATCAAGAGAGAATTTTTTACCTGATAATTCTTTTAAGTCAATAGAAGCTTTTTTAGGTTTTATATTGGCATAGGCTTCTTTTGTAGAAATCCCAAAATCCGGTTTAACTAATAAGATTGGATAAGATATTTTAAAGTCAATAGGTGTAAAATAATCTCCAATTCCGGATGCAAAAGTAGGAGCAGGATTAATAAAAAAAGGGACATCAGCACCAATTTGGGATGCAATTTGTAAAAGTTCGTAGGTAGATAAATTTAAGTCAAAGAGTAAATTCAATGCCTTTAAAGTTTCGGCGGCGTTTGAGCTACCGCCACCAAGGCCAGCCCCAAATGGAATATTTTTATGTAAAACAATTTTTACAGGTAATTTATCATCGATATAGTTTTCTAATTTTTTTAACGCTTTTATGATTATATTATCATCTTGTAAAGAAGGTATGTTGCATTCGAATTCAAAATTATCACTTTTTTTGAAAATTAAATGATCATAAAGTTTTGTTATGGGATAAAATATAGTTTCAATATTATGGTAACCATCGGATCTTTTTTCTGTTACAAATAATCCTATGTTAATTTTACAAATTGATACAGTATCTAGATATTCCATTCAAATAACTCTCTAATTTTTGCAATATGTTCTGGATTTGTACCGCAACAACCACCAACAAAAGATGGTTTGTATGGAAGAATTTGTTTAACTATTTCTTGATATTGTTCAGGTGTTATATTTGTTTCTATGTTATTAGAAGAACAATCTTGATTTAATATATTTAAATAAGCTCCCCAGTTGAAATTCATTTCATATTTTTCAATTATTTTGAATAATATTTCTGGTTTAATGCAGTTAAATCCAATCGCTAATGGTTTAAATTGTAGTATAAAATTCAATACATCATCAAGCGCTTCTCCAGATAGTATTCTTAAATCATCAGTTACATAGAGACTTATTATAAAAGGGATATTATTCCAACTGCAATATTTACAAATAATATTTATTTCATCAAAATGACTTTGTGTTTCATTAAGAATAAAATCTGCACCGCTATTTAATAAAAGGTCAATATGTTTGTGGTGATTATTCATTAGTTCGTCGTAAGAGACAGTTCTTTCATCTTGATAGCAATCTTCAGCAGGAGGATTGGACCCAGCTATTAGAACAGAAGAATTAGCTCGTGCCAAAAAAGCTAAATCTACAGTCCTTTTAATCAAATCTGTAATATTATAAGATAATGATTGATATTTTAAAGATATGGGATTAGTTCTAAAAGTATTAGTGGTTATAATATCTGCACCGGCTGTAATATAATCTTTATAGAGAGAAAAAAGTACTTCAGGGTGTTCAGTATTTATTTTTGTCATCCAAGTTTGAATATCATTTTCCATAGGAAATTTTTGTTCCAAAATACTTCCTATAGCACCGTCTAAAATTAACGGTCTGTTCATTCTTTTAGCTATACTAAAAATGTTTACCTTTTTCATAATTTTATTATTTTATATTTTTTGTATAAATTTGAAACTCATAAATGTAAAATTATTCATAAAAATTATAGGTTCAAATATTATGATAAATAAATTTAATTTAAATTTCAATAAAATTTTTAAAATTAATTTAATAAATATTTTTATAACATTGTTATTTTCTTGCATCTATATTTTTTCTGTTCGTGAAACAATTAATTATAAGAATATATTTTTTATTGTAATATCTTTATTATCCAATACATTAATACTTTATTTAGTTTTAACTATTTTATTCTTACCTATATATTTTATTAAAAATCTAAAAATACAACAAATCCTATTATCAATATTTTATACTTTGTTTCATATTGCAATTTTTGTGGATGCAAGTATTTATAGACTTTATAAATTTCATTTTAATTCGATGGTTTGGAATTTAATTACAACTGAGGGGGCTTTTGATTCAGTTCATTTGGGCTTTTTCACAGTTCTAACAGTAATTTTTATTGTGCTTTTGCTGAATGTTATTTTATATTTTGTAATTAAAAGAATTACTGAAAAAGAAGAGAATAATTATAAAATAACTTGGAAAAAATATGCTATAATAGGAACTATAGCTATTATTCTATTGGATAAAGGAATTTATGCTTATAGTGATATTACAAATAATTATATGATTTTAAGATTTAGCAAATTATTTCCATTGTATCAACCATTGACAATGAAAAGATTTGCTGAAAAAGTATTTAAAATAAAAATTGATAGAGAAAATGAATTAAAGATAGATAATAATAATTCATCTTTAAAGTATCCTTTAGGCAAAATAGACGAAAAAATTCCAAATAAATTAAATGTTATCTTTATAGTAATTGACTCTTGGCGTTATGATATGCTGGATAGTACAGTATGCCCAAATATTTTCAATTTTTCAAAAAAAAGTATTGTATTAAATAATCATTATAGTGGTGGTAACGCAACAAGATTTGGAATATTTTCTATATTTTATGGTTTAGATGGTACATACTGGCATCAATTTTTAGCTGAAAGAAGAAGTCCTATTTTTATAGATATTTTGCAAAAAAATTGTTATGATTTTTTTATCGGTTCAAGTACCAAGTTAACATATCCAGAATTTAGGAAGACAGTTTTTGTAAATTTGTATAATAATATTTATGATAACTTGAATGGGAATGAAGCAAAGGATAAAGATCCACAGCTAAAAGATCAATTTATAAATTTTTTGGATAAAAGAGATAAAGCAAAACCATTCTTTTCATTTTTATTTTTTGATGCCCCACACGGTCCTTATTCTTATCCACAAGAATTCGATAAATTCAAACCTTCAAGGAGTGAGATAAATTTTGTAACAATGAACAAAAATCAAGCAGCTGCAATTAAAAATACATATAAAAATGGTATTTATTTCGATGATAATTTAATTGGTAAAATAATTGAGAAACTTGAAATAAGTGGAATTATGGATAATACAATAATTTTTATTACTGGTGATCATGGTGAAGAATTTTATGAATCTGGTTTTGCTGGGCACACAAGTGCATTTTCTAAGCAACAGGCTAAGGTTGCAGCAATTTTGTATTTGCCAAATATGAAACATCAAGTTATTACAAATATGACAAATCATTTTGACATAGTTCCTACAATTTTAAATTTTTTGGGTAATAAATCTGATTATAGCTTATATACAGAAGGTGAAAATATTTTTAATAAAAAGAAAAATTATTCAATTTGTTCAGGTTGGGATAAAGCTGGTATTATTTTTGACGATAATACTATTGTTTTTTCAACAGAGACTTATAATGCTGCAAATTTTGAAGTTAGAGATAATAATTATAATTTAATCTATAATTTTGGTCCAATTTTACATCAAAAAAAGAATACCTTAAAAGAAGTTGTTAAAAGTTTAAGTAAATTTAAGAATTAGAATTTAAAATTTTATATAATTGTTCGTTGGTCATATTTAATAAAGGATGGCAAAATTTTGGTGCTATTTCCAGTAGTGGTATAAGTACGAAATTTCTGTTATGTAAATCTGGATGAGGAACAATAAGTTCATATTGTTCAGAAATTTTTTTATTAATAATTAAATTATCATAATAAAGAATATCAATATCGATTTCTCTTGGGCCCCACTTGTAGGAAGGAGTTCTACCAACTTTTTTCTCAATATTTTTAATTTTTAGAAGCAATTCTGAAGGTTCTAAATCTGTTTTTATTTCAACAACAAGATTAAAAAATGAATCTTGTTGTGTAACACCATACGGTTCTGTTTCAATTATTGAACTTTTTCTTATGATATGAATATTGTTTTTTTGCAATAATTCGAGTGCAGAATTTAAATAAGATAATTTATCACCTTTATTTGAACCTAGTGATAAAAAAATATTAGATTTCATCTCTTGATTTCTCAACTTCTACTTCTGCATAGTCTATTAATCCGCCAAGAGGTACTGAATTTTTGCGTACTTTAGTATTAACTTTTTCTACTTCTGGGAAATTTAATAATAATGTATTGGTAATATCAGTTGCGAGCGTTTCAATTAAGTAATATTTTTTCTTTATAACAAGGTCTTTAATTAAATGATAAACTTTATCATAATCAATAGTATATTTAAGATTATCAGTTTCAGCGGCTTTTGAAAAATTAGTGTATAATTCAACATCAACAGAAAATTTACCGCCAATACTTTGCTCTTCGGAGAATGCTCCATGATATGCATAAAAAGCAGCATTTTTAATTCTAATAATATTTTTCATATTCTATCTTTATTTTGAAAGAAAAAACAAATTTATTATATTTTTATTTAAAATAAAAGGAGAAATATTGGATAACAGTTTACAAAAAATTTTACAGGAAAATTTTAAAGTAATTATTTCTGATAGAAATGATATTTTGGTTCGAATAAAAAATTACTCCAATTTTCATAAATACGGATATTTTGAAAAATATAGTTTATTTTTTATTAAATATGATGAATTACCACTTTTTATGTTGAGTAAGCATAAACTTATTGATAGTATTGGGACTAAAATTGAATTAAAACAACCCGAAGATCCAACTACAATAATTTCCTTAAAAGAAGCTTTTGCCACTTGGATATTGACAAAATCTGACGAAAAAAAGAAAATATATGCTGATTTAATTCTATCCTTAAACGATGATGAAAAATATAAAGATAACATTGATCTTCCTTTTATTACAGCAATTATCAAAATTTATGATCTAAGAGTTTATGATACAAATTCAATCTATATCTTAAATGATATAATAGAAAAGGTAACAAATGATAGCGAAAATAGATTAGGTCTGCAGAATAGAAGTCAATTTATTACATTATTAAATATTTGTAAAGGTTTTGCAGCAATTAAACATAATAATTTTATTGATGCAAAGAAATATTTTGAAACTGCTTTGGAACTTAATAGAAACGAGATTACGGCAAAGTTCTATATTTTGTATTGTGATATATTAGAAGGGCAGGATGAAAAAGCTATAGAATTATTTATCTTTGCATTAAATTTTGATGTAAACATAATTGTGAATGCTTTGGAAAATGAAGTTTTAGAGCCAATAAAATTCCATCTGCAAAATTGCTTATTGTATGAAATTTTTTATCATGCTGAATTAGATAAATTTAGTAGTATTTTTATTGAACTTATTTCTCAAGATAGGCAAAAATATGAAATTATTTTCTCTTTAATTGATAAAGCTATGAAAGATTTACAAGATGGCAATTTTAACCAATATTATAACGATAGAATAAATTCAATATTATTATATATTGATAGCTATATTTATAATTTTAGGAATTCCCAAAATATAATTATACTAAGAGCAACTGTTTACTTAGGGAAATTATTTGAAAAGATTAAGGAACAAATTATAGAAAATTATAAAGAAACTTTATTAAATAAAGTAGCAACAAGGTTGCATCCATTAAATCACCAAATAGAGGTTAAAAATAAAAGTATTGTGGATTTAAGTAATTTACAAAGAGAGGAGATAAATAATTTAAAAAATGAAAAGGAGTTGAAGATAATTGAGAAGGATAAAGAGATTGACCGTATGATTTTAAAGTATGAAAATGATCTTTCAGAAATGGATTTACTAACAAAATATAATCCTAAATTAGTTTTTACCAATAGTATGGTATATACTTTTATAGTTTCTATGATAGTATTTATAATGGTTAATTTTTATCAGTGTAGCGGCGTTAATGGTGATTTTACAAATATATCTGGGGCTTTACAAGCAGGTTTAGCAACATTTGTTATTGGTATAATATTTGCAAGTGTTATGGGTGTTATATCATATTTCGATAAAATGATAATGGAAAGAAAATTGAAATTTAATATTAATAATTTGCAAAGCAATCGAGGAAGAATAATTGATAATCTAAGAGATGAATATGACAAAAAAATAAAAGAAAAGGAAGAATTTTACACGAATAAAATTGAGAAATTAAAAAAAGAAATACAAGAGTTAACAGAAAGGAAAAAACAATTAATTGAAGAGACTTTGAAAGCAAATCAGCAGCATATAGAAGAGTTAAATAATAAATTAAATCAAATATTAAAACTTTCATCTTAAAAATAACTATAAATGAAAAATATTTAATTAGATATTTAGCTCAGACGGTGTAAGCTTAAGCCCCTTGCGGCTTGAGTCAAGCCGCAAGGGGCAGCGGGCCGGAACGGCCCGCTGAAACTCTTTCTTTATAACCTTACAATGTGTAGTGCTTTTGAGCCTTAATATTCAAATCTTTCTCAATACATGCCAGTTTATAATTGATACAATTTTTTTTATAATATAACTGCATTCCCAATTATATCGTAAAATCAATTATATTGTCTTTACAAATATATTATTAAAGATTACTGATATACCGTATATACAATTATATTGTAAATACAAATATATTTTTAAGAATAAGTCAATATATCGAAAAATACAATTATATCGTAATTACGAAAATATTTTTATACTTTTAAAGTAGGGTATTACTTTGAAATATTTTGGTGTCAATAGTTATTTTGGTAGATGTATAAATGTTGTATTTTGTTGATGTTATGTAAGATATGGTTTAATTGGTGAAATATATTTTGGGCGTTAGCCCGCCCGTGCGCCGCACGGCGCACGGGCATTATGCTTACACTGTCTGAGCTAATGAATATGATTTAATTCTATTTTAATAAGAGCATTCTTTTTGAAATAACTTGATTGTTGGCTGTAAGTTGATATATATAAATTCCACTTGTGAGGTTGCTTGCGTCGAATTCAATTTGATAAAAGTTAGGTGATAAATCGCTATCTATAAGTGTATGTAAAAGTTGTCCATAAATGTTATAAACTTTCAGGGTGATGTGAGTATAAATTTTTAAATCAAAAGTTATTGTTGTTGTAGGGTTAAAAGGGTTAGGGTAGTTTTGGTAAAGTGTGATATCTTTAACGATTGGTTTATAAAAATCTTCAATGTTTGTTAATTGATTAGTTTGAATTGAAGAGTTTGCGGGAATTGGAATATTTGCAGACATATTTTTTATATTGTTTACTGTAATAGTGTAAGTTGTGTTTAAACTTAAATTATTGCAATTTAGCGTAACTATAGAAGGGTCATCTTCGTTAATTGTAGCGGATGTTATTGTTGCAGTAGGTGAAATTGAGTAATTAGATGTATTTTGAGCGGAGCTAATTTCAATGTATCTTGAAAATTTTAATTGAATTGTATTGGAATTTAATAATTTAGCATATACTAATTTTGGTGGATCGTTAGGTTTGAAAATTTCAATAGCCCATTCGGGGTGGTCTATAAATGGATTTCTGTTTTTTTGATATTGATATACAGCGTTGTTCCTATCGATTTCTTTTTTAGAAACGGGATCGAGATAATGCCATTGGATCATAACATCTTTAGCCCAGTCTTTTAAATCGGCGCCGTTATTCATTCCGTTGCTTGTCCAACCTCCATCTTCTGAGTAATATCTAACAGCCATGTAGAAATAAGTTCTAGCGAAATCACCTTTGAAAGAATCAACGGGTTCAAATACCGTTCCAGTATATCCATTGTTAGCACAAGGGCCTAATTTACTACCGTTTTTTGAAGTCCAAGTTGGATTGGAAACATTTGCGTGCGGGTAATTACTCCTTTTATTATTTACATATCCGTCGGTTGGATAGACGTGGAACAGATCAGAAACCATAGGAGATTTGCTGTTAAATAGGCTTTGAGGAAAGGTATGTTCACGATTGTAACAATCACCTTCCTTGGAATAGCTACCACAAGTTTTTTGATTGTGATAGTAAACATATGGCGGTGTCCCACCAGGTATATCTGAGTACATATCCCATACAACATTATTAGGTTTTGTATCAGTAGTTTTATATGCATTGTAAAGGCCATCGTATGATATTACAGTATGACCTTTGATTATATCATGGAGTGCAATTTTTAATTCATTACCAGATTTCAGTTTAGCATTATTGTAATAACCGGCTGGTTGAGAAAAAAGATAGCTAACTAATAGTGCAAAAAAAAGAATAAAATTGAAATAACGACGCATGTTAACCTCCATATATGAAAATAAAAAAAAAAGCCCAAAAAATTGGGCTTTTAATTTACAAAAATAATAAATATAAATAAAATTATTTTTTTATTACTTGATATTCAAATGGCAAGAGGTTGATTGGCTGATTTTTAAAATATATTATTTCATTTTTATTTAATAAATCAGTTCCTTTCAAATCGAAAGGCAAAGTTATATTTTGTTCTTTACTGCTAAGATTAACAATAACAAATAATGAATTATTTTTGTTTTTTCTTACGAATGTTGCAACAGAAGGATTTAATAAGTAAGAATTATATGAACCTTTGAATTTTCCATTATAAAGAGCAGGGTTATTATGTTTTAATTCGTTTAATGAAGAATAAAAATCAGCAAGAGGATAATTATTCCAATCGATTGGATCTTTTTCGAAGAAATTTAATCTTTTATTTAATGCAGCTTCTTGACCGTTATATAAAAGAGGCATTCCGGGTAAAGTATAATAAAGTACTGAAAAAGCTTTAACGGCATCAATAGTTCCTAGTCTTTCGTATTCTGTACCGTTCCAGGAATTTTCGTCATGATTAGTTATAAAATTCATTCTGAAAGCATATTTTGGGTATTCTTTTAACTGTCTTTTAATAAGGGAGTCAAGTGTAAAGAAAGATGCTTGTTGTTTAGCAATTTCATTAAATTTGTGATATACATCCCATGAATAAGTCATATTAAAAGCGCGGTGAATTTCAGCGGTTTCCCATTCTGCAAGCATAAAAACTGGTTTAATTTTATTTAATTCTTTAACGGCTTTAATCCAAAATTCTGTTGGTACCATACCAGCGACATCACATCTAAAACCATCAATATCAGCGGTTTTAATCCAAAAGGCCATAGCATCGATCATTGCGTCCCATAATTTTTTATTATTGTAGTTTAAATCAGCGACATCGTGCCAATCAGGGACAGGAGAAACAATTCTCCCTAATGAATCTTTTGTATAAAAATCGGGATTAGTTTTTATCCATTCGTTATCCCAAGAAGTATGATTAGCGACCCAATCGATAATAACTTTTAAGTTATATTTGTGTGCTTCTTTAACAAATGTAATAAAATCATCTAAGGTTCCAAATTCTGGGTTAAAGGCTTTATAATTTTTTATAGAATAATAACTACCAAGAGAACCTTTTCTATTGATTTCACCGATAGGGTGAATAGGCATAAGCCAAATGATATCAACGCCAAGTTTTTTTAAGCGAGGTAAATCTTTAGTTACTTCAGCAATTTTACCACTTTGAGAATATTGTCGGATATTAAGTTCGTAAATAACAGAGTTTTTATAATCCGAAATATTAGATGGAAATTTTTGCCCTAAAATATTTTGTGCAAAAAATGTAAGCGAAAAAATCATTGTAATCACCAATTTTTTTTGAATTTTTAACATTACTACTCCCAAAAGATTGATTTAATTTGATTAAATAAAGTTTTTAATAATTAAAATAAAAAATTATTAAATTAATAAAAAAAAAATCAATTAAAAAAAAATAATTTTGATAAAAGGGCTTTATATTTTTCAAGAAGCAAAAGGAATTTTATATAAAAAAATAAATAAAGGTTGTTGAAATGACTAACAATACTGAACTTTTAAAATGGGTCGGAAATGTAATTGACTTATGTAAGCCTGATGCAGTTCATTGGTGTACAGGAAGCCAAGAAGAATATGATAATTTATGTGAACTATTAGTTCAAAAAGGGACATTTAAGAGATTAAATCCAGAAAAGAGGCCGAATTCATATTTAGCTTTTTCGGATCCTGGAGATGTAGCCAGAGTAGAAGATAGAACATTTATTTGTAGTTTGAAAAAAGAAGATGCTGGGCCAACAAATAACTGGGTAGATCCAAAAGAGATGAGAACGACATTAAATGGTTTATTGGATGGTTGTATGCGTGGAAGAACAATGTATATAATTCCGTTTTGTATGGGACCACTTGGCTCAGAAATATCACAATACGGTGTTGAAATAACGGATTCGCCGTACGTTGTAGTCAATATGAGAATAATGACACGAATGGGGACTAAAGCATTGGAATATATGGGCAATGGAGAATTTGTTAAATGTTTGCACTCGGTTGGAATGCCTTTGGTAGAAGGAACAGAAGATGTACCTTGGCCTTGTAACAATGAAAATAAATACATAGTACATTTCCCAGAAACAAGAGAAATAATATCTTATGGAAGTGGATACGGCGGGAATGCTTTATTGGGTAAAAAATGTTTTGCGTTAAGGATAGCATCAGTTATGGCAAGAGATCAAGGATGGTTAGCTGAGCATATGTTGATTTTAGGGGTTAAATCGCCTGAGGGGAGGAAGAAATATTTTGCAGCGGCTTTTCCTAGTGCTTGTGGTAAAACAAATTTTGCTATGTTAATTCCACCTAAGGAGTTTGAGGGTTGGGAAGTGACTACTGTAGGAGATGATATTGCTTGGATAAAAATCAAAGAAGATGGTTGTTTATATGCGATAAACCCCGAAGCTGGCTTCTTTGGTGTAGCTCCCGGTACATCCTATAAGACAAATCCAAACGCAATGGAAAGTATTAAAAAAGATACAATTTTTACTAACGTTGCTATGACACCAGATGGTGATGTTTGGTGGGAAGGAATGACTGATGAATTACCAGAGAAATTAATAGATTGGCAAGGAAATGAATGGACGCCAGATAGTGGAAGAAAAGCTGCGCATCCAAATTCAAGGTTTACAGCACCTATAATTAATTGTCCATCTGTAGATGAAGATTTTGAAAATCCCAAAGGTGTTAAAATATCAGGATTTATATTTGGCGGAAGAAGAAGTTCAACAATGCCATTAGTATATCAAGCATTTAATTGGGCATTTGGTGTTTACGGTGCAGCAACTATGGGTTCAGAAACAACTGCAGCAGCAGCTGGAAAAATAGGCGAGGTTAGACGTGATCCTATGGCAATGTTACCATTTTGCGGCTATCATATGGGGGATTATTTTAACCATTGGTTAAATATTGGTAGGCATATTTCTAATCCACCACGTATTTTCTTTGTTAACTGGTTTAGAACTGATGAAAATGGTAAATTTATCTGGCCTGGTTTTAATCAGAATATGAGAGTTTTAAAATGGATTTTCCAACGTTCAGAAGGGACAGCTTATGCTACTGAAAGTCCTATTGGGTGGATGCCGCGTTATAAAGATTTAGATTGGCGTGGTCTTGAAAATATTACCGAAGAAGATTTCCATAAATTGGAAAGTATTGACAGAGATCTTTGGCAAAAAGAAATTTTATCGCACGAAGAATTATTTATCAAATTATATGATAGATTACCTAAAGAGTTTTTACACATTCAAAAATTAATTCTTTCTAGTTTGTGGCGTTCGCCGCTACATTGGGAAATTGGTCAAGAGAATGTGTAACTCCTTCAAAGAGAGGTGACTGCGACGCCTCTCTATTTTTTTTGGCATTTTATTTTAAATTTCGTATTTTTATTCTTACATTTCATTTTTCACTTCATAAGTTACGGGATATGATAAACGAATTAAAAGGTATATTGTTGATTGATAAGCCCGTTGGCTTAACTTCTAATTTTGTCGTTACTAAAGTTAAAAAAGTCTTGGGAGCAAAAAAAGTCGGCCACGCAGGTACATTAGATCCTTTTGCTACCGGTATTTTAGTTATTTTACTCGGTAATTATACTCGTCTTGCAGAATATTTCCTGAATTTACCAAAAGAATATATTGCAAAAATTGAATTAGGAAAAACTACCAATACCTATGATATCGATGGCGAAATTTTGAGTATAAAACCTACTAAACATATAGATTTTACTCAAGTTAAAAATACCATTAATAGTTTTGTAGGAGAAATTGAACAAGTACCACCTTTATATTCTGCCATTAAAATAAGAGGTAAAAGAGCTTACGAGTTAGCCAGAAAAGGGAAGGAATTAGACTTACCACCAAGAAAAGTTAATATTTATAAAATTGAAATATTAAAATTTGATAATCCTTACATAGAAATTTCCGTTACTTGTTCGGCAGGTACATATATCAGAAGTTTAGCCAATGATATTGGGAAAAAGTTAGGGTGTGGTGCTTATGTAAAAGAACTAAGAAGAACAAAAATCGATAATTTTAATATATACGATGCTATTAGTTTAAAAGAGATGCAAGTTCTTGTACAAAAAAAGAAAATTAAACAGTTTTTTATCAATCCATTAACTATTTTCAAAGATATAGATAAATATGTTGTTACCGATCAAAAAGACTTATTATTGGTAAAAAATGGCAATACACTCAAAAAAGAAGTAGATTTAAAAGGGGAAGAAGTATTGATTGTTGATGATAGAAATCAATTGTTAGCCATAGCGAATGTTGAAAAGAAGAATGAATTTAATTACATAAAACCAGTGAAAGTTTTAATTTAAAAAATATTATTAGGCTCAGACAGTGTAAGCTAAGCCCACGTGCTGCAAAGCAGCACGTGGGCAGCGGGCCGTAACGGCCCGCTAAAAATCTTTTCTTTATCACCTTACAATGTGTAGTACTTTTTGGCCTCAATATTCAAATCTTTCCTAAACACGTGGCAGATTACTATTGATGCAATTTTTTTTATAATATAATTGTATTTGCAATTATATCGCACAAGCAATTATTATGTATATGCAAGTATATTTTTAAAAATTGATTATATATCGTATATACAATTATATTGCAAATACGAATATATATTTAACAATTGCTTATATATCGCAAATTCAATTATATTGTAAAGTTAATATGTAACAATAACGATAATATTTTACTCATTTTTTTTTACTTGAGCTAATTATTCATAAAAATAAATTAAACAATATTTAGTTATTTAGCTAAATGTAAAAATATAAAATATATTTATAAAAATTTGTTGGAATGTATTTGGGAAAATTTTGGCGCTAGCCTGCCTGTGCGCCGCACGGCGCACGGGCATTATGCTTACACTGTCTGAGCTAAACAGATAATTTTTATTGGAAATTCTAATCTGCGTATTTTACGCTACATCCGTATGGTGGCTGGGATTGTATGGATACTTTCTGCCCTGATAACAATTCATTGAGTGCTTTATGTATAAAATTTGTAGCATTTTTAACATCTTCGATTTCTTTACTAGGTTTATCATCGATACCACCTGCATAAACGAGAATGCCATCTTTATCAATAATAAAAAGATGTGGTGTTGTGGCCGCACCATATGTTCTACCTACTTTCCCATCTTCATCAATTAAGTAATAATTAAACTTAGCTTTATGTAAATTTATACGTTCGTTAATTTCCTGTGTAGTGAAATGCCCTTGTTTGCCCGGTGCTGATGAATTTATCGCAATCCAAACAACGCCTTTTTGTGTAAATTCTTCTTGTAATTTTTGCATATTATTTGAATTATAATGTTTTTTTACATATGGACAATCGAAATTTATCCATTCAAGAACAACTATTTTGCCTTTAAATTGTGATAAGGAAATTTCATTCCCATCTTTATCTTTAAGCTTGAAATTTGGTGCTGGTGCGTTTAATTTAGCATTATCTGCTAATACAGTAAAAAAAAACGCTAATGTTATGAAAGATAATAATGTTAACATATCAAACTCCCTTAATTTGTTATGTTGTAATAAATAATATTATTTTCAGTTGTTATTTTTAAGATTCCCTTAAAAGTATATAAATTTGAACTATTTAACGGATTTTTTCTTAAAAAAATTGCGATATAATTATCTTTTATTTCGTATTTTTGAATTTTTTCGTTCAAAAATTGATTTTGAATTTCGGGGAAAAAATAAGCAGAAAC
Source organism: Ignavibacteriales bacterium (assembly GCA_035379625.1). Taxonomy (GTDB): domain Bacteria; phylum Bacteroidota; class Ignavibacteria; order Ignavibacteriales; family DAOSCP01; genus DAOSCP01. The sequence continues at coordinate 16,163 of DAOSVM010000021.1, forward strand.
GATATTTGAAAATGGAATATTTTTGAATTTTATAATCAAGTAATCATCATTATCATCATAATTTAATATTATATTTTTATCAAATTTGGGGAGTTTTTTGTAAAAATCAATTAGTTCATTATCTTGTTTATAAGTATTTTTTGAAAAGTTAAAATCAATATTTATATAAAATTCTTCGCAAACTTCATTACAAGCAAGACCATATATATGTATATTAAAAATTAAATCTTCTAACTTATCTACTTCAACTAAAAAAGGGAAAATAACTTCATTTTTGTAACCATAACTTAATAAACCACTAGAGTAGAAAATTTCTGGTGGTGGGAAAATAATTTCGGAGAAATTTATATTATTTTTTGGGGATGAAATTTTAATTTGTGTTGGAAAGCCTGCATCACCGGGATTTTTCCAGTAGATATGCCAATTTTCTTGTATATTCAATTTGATTGCAAAAAGGTAAGTATTATTTTTAATTTTGCGGGGATAATATTCTATATTCGCATAGACTAAATCGTTTGAATATAAGTTTGTATTCATAAAAAAAATAATATATGTGAGTAAATATTTTTTCATAATTTATTAACAAAAAATAAGTTAAAAAAATTCAAAAACGTTTTTTATTGTTAGTTTTAATGTTGTATTTAAATTAATTTTTAAGGAAATTTAAACTCAAAAAAAAAGAGGTCAAAATGTCATTAGAAACTTTATTTTATCCAAAAAATATTTGTTTACTAGGAGCATCAACAAAAGAAAAAAGTATAGGTTATGAAATTTTAAAATGTATAAAAAAAGGTGGGTACTCTAATAATGTATATCCTGTTAATCCTAAAGCGGATGAAATTTTAGGATATAAAAATTATAAAACTATTGCTGAACTACCTGAAGATATTGATTTATGTATAGTTACAATTCCCAAAAATATAATTTGGGAAAATTTAAATGAATTAGTGAAGAAAAATGTAAAAAATATAATTCTTATAACCGCAGGATTTCGCGAAGTGGGAAAAGAAGGTAAAGAATTGGAAGATAAAGTATTACAGATGCTAAAAGAAAAACAAATTAGAATGGTTGGTCCTAATTGTATGGGAATAATAAATACATTGTCAGGAAGTAAGTTAAATGCAACATTTGTAGCAGAAGAACCAGAAAAAGGAGCAATAGCTTTTGCATCGCAAAGCGGTGCGTTAGGAGCTGCAATATTGAATTCTTTAAGAGTATCCAATATTTCACTTGGTCATTTTATTTAGTATGGGAAACAAAGCTGATATAAATGAAAATGATTTATTGAAATATTGGGCAAAAGATGTTAATATTAATGTTATTACGATGTATTTAGAAAGTTTTGTGGATGGGAAAGAGTTTATAATTAATTCTCTTGATTGTAGAAAGCCGATTTTAGTCTTAAAATCAGCCAGAAGTAAAGCAGGGCAAAAAGCGGCATCATCGCATACTGGCGCGTTGGCGAATAGTGATGATGTAGTATCAAATATTTTTGAACAATTTGGAATCATTAGAGTTGATACTGTTGATGATTTATTTAACTCTGCTATTATGATGGATAATTTGCCAGTCTTAAAAGGAAAAAGAATTGCAATTGTTACAAATTCTGGTGGTCCGGGAGTTATTTGTGTAGATAAATTAGAAAAAGAAGGATTAGAATTAGCACAAATTTCGGATGAAACAAAAGAAAGAATAAGAGCAATAATTCATCCAGAAGGAAGCGCTAATAATCCAATTGATTTGTTACCAAATGGAGACCATATCGGATTTGAAAAAGTAACTAAATTAGTTCTTCAAGATAATAATGTTGATGGAGTAATAGTAATATTTACTGAACCTATTATGGTTAAACCATTTGAAATTGTTGAAGCAATTAATTCTATAGATTCCGAAAAACCAATTGTACAGGTTGTATTTCCATTACCAGAATTTTGGGAAAAATATAAAAATGAATCAAAATACAAAAAAAGACTATTTAAAAATGTAGAAGATGCTGTTGTTGTATTAAAGAATTCCTATAAATATTATGAAGGTAATAATATCAAGAATGAGAAGTTAGAAGATAGTAACTTTATTAAAAAATTAGAAATGTATAAAAAATACAGTCTTACCAAAACTTTAAATGGAAAGTATTTGAATTTTGAAAAAAGTTATAATTTACTAAAAAAATATGAATTACCGGTGGTTCCTACTGAAATATTAAGTTATGATAAGTTAGAAAATTTGAGCATTGATTTTCCAGTGGTTTTAAAAGCTTACGGAGAAAATATAATTCATAAATCAGATATAGGCGGAGTAGTGTTAAATATAAAAAGTATAAACGAATTAAAAGAAAAAGCTGATTATATTAAGCAACAAGGTGAAAAATTTAAATTAAGAATTGATGAATTTATAGTTCAAAAATTTGTAAAAATTAATCAAGAAATTCTAATAGGTGGTTATAGCGATCATTCTTTTGGGCCAATGCTAATGTTTGGTAGCGGTGGTAAATATGTAGAAGTATTTAATGATGTACAACTTAGAAGTTCACTTTTATCTTTAAATGAAATAAAAGATATGGTTTCATCAACAAAAATAGGCAAGATATTAAGTGGTATACGCGGAGAAAAGTCAATGAATTTAAATTTAATTTATGAGATTATTGATAAAATATCGTTTATGTTGTTAAATGAAAATAATATTTTAGAATTAGATTTCAATCCAATAACTTATGTAAATGAAAATGAATTAACAATTTTAGATTGGAGAATAAAGGCAAAAATTTGATGAAAATCTATGAACTTTTTAAATATAATTGCTTGTTAGAATATTGAGTTTTTGAAATTCAAAAAAAATTCTTATTTTTTAGTTTTAAAAAACAAATTATAAAAGGTTTACATATTATGTTGTTAGATTATATTCCAATATTTTTAGTATTAGTTATAGCAGTACTTTTTGGGATTGCAACAGTATATGCTTCCAAAATATTTGGACCACAGAGACCGAATCCTGTAAAAAGTTCTACTTATGAAAGTGGTATGGATCCTATAGGTACTACACAAGATAGATTATCTATAAAGTATTACCTTGTTGCAATAATATTTATAATTTTTGATATAGAAGTAATTTTTGTTTATCCTTGGGCAGTAGAATTTAAAAGATTATTTGGGACATATGGGACCTATGCATTTTGGGTAATGTTTGCATTTTTAATAATATTGGAATTACCTTATCTTTATGCTTACAAGAAAGGAGCATTAAAATGGGATTAGAAGCATTATTACGTGGTGAAGATTTTATCACCACTACTATAGATGAAGTTATAGCATGGGCACGTAAAAGTTCTTTATGGCCGATGCCTATGGGAATATCATGTTGCGCTATTGAATTTATAGCAGTAAATGATCCAAAATACGATTTGTCACGTTTTGGAGCAGAAGTTGCAAGATTTTCACCAAGGCAAGCAGATGTTATGATTGTTGCAGGTACAGTTACGTATAAAATGGCACACGTAGTAAGAAGGATATACGACCAGATGCCATCACCAAAGTGGGTAATTGCAATGGGGGCATGTACATCTTCAGGCGGGATGTATAGATCATATCCAGTTGTACAAGGAATTGATCAATTTCTTCCAGTTGATATATATGTTGCAGGTTGTCCACCTAGACCAGATAACTTAATTAATGCTATAATTGAATTACAAAAGAAAGTAGAAAAAACAAGAGCAAGAGATTTTCAAGATAAAATATAAAAAGGTATGGAAACAAAATTAACAAATCAAATCGTTTTAAATAAAATAAAACAAAAATTTCCTTCAGCTATACTAAGTACTGAAGAATTTCAAGGTGATTTTATCCTTTATGTTGATACAAATCAAATTCACGAACTTTTGAAATTTCTTAAAGAGGATTCTGAATTATGTTTTGAACAATCAACCGATATAACAGCAGTAGATTGGGCTACAAGGAAAAACCGTTTTTCTATGGTATACCAGTTGTTATCATATAAGAATAATTACCGACTTAGAGTAATGTGTTATGTAGATGGAAGTTTACATCATCCAACGGTAAGTGATATTTGGCCAGGTGCTAACTGGCAAGAACGAGAAGTTTATGATATGTATGGAATAATTTTTGACAATCATCCTGATTTAAGAAGAATGTATTTACCTGAGTATTTTGAAAAATATCCTTTAAGAAAAGATTATCCTTTAATGGGAAATCCAGGAGATTTTAAATTACCAACAATTATAGAAGATTAAAATGGAAAATAAAATTAACGAAGTACCAAGAATAAATTTTGTAGATCCAGAAGAAGCGGCTATTTATAAGGCATTACAAAAACAAAGTGAAATTATCATAGAAGATAAGCTTGAAAATACAATGGTCCTTAACATGGGGCCGCAACATCCTGCAACACATGGTGTGTTAAGGTTATTGTTGAAATTAGATGGTGAAAGAGTTGTAGGATGTGTTCCTGAACTTGGCTACTTACATCGTGGTTACGAGAAATTAGCTGAAAATATGACTTACTATGAATATATCCCACATACCGACCGTTTAGATTACTTAGCAACAATGGCAAACAATGTTCATTATGTTTTAGCAGTTGAAAAATTAGCAGGCATTGATATTCCTGATAGGGCAAAATGGATTAGAATGATTGTAGCCGAACTTTCACGTATTGCATCACATTTAATTGGTATTGGTACAATGGCGATGGATGTTGGTGCGCTAACTATTTTGTTATGGAGTTTGCGCGAGCGTGAAAAAATTCAATCAATTTTTGATAAAGTTTGTGGTGCAAGATTTACAACATCTTATACAAGAATTGGTGGTGTAGCTTCCGATATTGATGATGAAGGTATTGCTATGATTAAAAAATTTATTGATGAATTCCCTTTCTATTTACACGAAATGGAAAAGTTACTGCATACTAATAAAATATTTCTTGATAGATGTGAAGGTATCGCATATATTTCAAAAGAAGATGCTATAGCAATAGGATTCACAGGCCCAAATTTAAGAGGGAGTGGTGTAGAATGGGATTTGAGAGTTAAACAACCATATCTTTTTTATGACAAAGTAGATTTTAAAGTCCCAACGTACACAGAAGGGGATGCTCTTGCAAGATACTACGTTCGTGTAGATGAGACTTTAGAAAGTTGTAAAATTATAAGACAATGTTTAGAGAAGATGCAACCAGGTTCAATAATAGCCAATGAACCAAAAAAAGTATTGCCAAAGAAAGAAGAAATTTACACAAGAATGGAAGAATTAATCCACGATTTTATGTTGGTTAATTTTGGTATGAATCCACCAAAAGGGAATATTTACGCTGGGTTTGAAAATCCAAAGGGCGAATTAGGATTTTATATTGTAAGCCAAGGTAAAGGTTATCCTTGGAAATTAAAAATTAGATCACCATCTTTCAATAATTTGCAAGCACTACCAATGTTAGTTAAAGGGCATCTTGTATCTGATGTTGTTGCTATAATTGGTAGTATTGATCCTGTTATGGGCGAAGCAGATAAATAAAAAGGAAAATAATATGAGCTTTAAATTTTCAGAAGAAAATTTGCAAAAAATAAATAAATCAATTGCAAAGTATCCATATAAAAAATCTGCAGTTATGGATGCTCTATATATTGGCCAAGAACAAAATGGTTATATTACTGAAGAAGTAATGCAAGAAATTGCCAAAATATTAGAAATTCCACTTACTGATGTTTTAGGAGTTGCTACTTTTTACACTATGTACCACAAAAAGCCTGTAGGAAAATATCATTTGCAAGTATGCACAAATGTCTCTTGTATGCTTAGAGGAGGAGTTGAGTTGCTTAAACAACTTAAAGATGAATTAAAAATAGAAGAGGGTGAAGTTACACCTGATGGCTTATTTTCGATTGAGGAAGTTGAATGCATGGGGGCTTGCGGTGGTGCTCCTATGATGTCTGTTAATTATGAATATAAAGAAAATCTCACACCTGAAAAGTTAAAAGTAATTATAAACGAATTAAGAAACAATTCTAAATGAGTGCGATATGGAATATAATATAGTATTGCCAAAAATAAAAGATTTGCATTTAATTGATGTATACATTCAAAATGGTGGATATGAAGCCATTAAAAAGGCATTACAAATGAGCCCAGATGATGTAATTGAAGAAGTAAAAAAATCAGGTTTAAGAGGTCGTGGTGGTGCAGGTTTCTCGACTGGTTTGAAATGGTCATTTATGCCAAAAAATGATGGTAAGCCACATTATTTATGCATTAATGGTGATGAGAGTGAGCCCGGTTCATTTAAAGATAGGCAAATTTTTGAATATAATCCACATCAACTAATCGAAGGTATATTGATTGCTTGTTATGCAATAAGAGCACAAAAATCATATATTTATATAAGAGGGGAATATCGTAATTGGATACAGATGGTTCAAAAAGCATTGGATGATGCTTATGAAAAAGGTTTTGTTGGCGAAAAAATGAAAGAAACTTTTGGAACAGAGTTTTATTGCGATATTTACATTCATAAAGGGGCTGGGGCTTATATCTGCGGTGAAGAATCTGCGTTAATGAATTCTATTGAAGGAAAAAGAGGTTATCCACGTGTAAAACCGCCATTCCCTGCTCAATATGGATTATGGGGCTATCCTACAACAATTAATAATGTTGAAACTATTACAAATGTTCCTGCTATTATTAAAAATGGTGCTGAATGGTTCTCTAAAATTGGTGAACCTACACATCCTGGTACAATTTTAGTAGGAATCAGTGGACACGTTAATAAACCTGGTGTTTATGAAGTACCAACTGGTACATTATTAACAGACATAATTTATAAATTAGCAGGTGGTGTTCCAAACAATAAAAAAATTAAATGTGTTATCCCAGGTGGTAGTTCTATGCCACCAATAAGAGGAGATCAGTTAGAAGGATTAAAAATGGATGCTGAATCACTTAAAAAAGCAGGTTCAGCTATCGGCACTGCTGGTGTAATGGTTATGGATGAAGATACGAACTTAAGCAAAGTACTTTTAAGAATTACTCATTTTTATCATCACGAAAGTTGTGGCCAATGCACACCTTGCAGAGAGGGTACAGGTTGGATGGAAAAAGTTTTGAAAAGAGTTGCTAACAAAAAGGCTACAAAAAAAGATTTGGATTTACTTGTTGATGTTGCTAATAATATTGAAGGCAGAACAATTTGTGCTCTTGGTGACGCTGCTGCTTGGCCTGTTAAATTTATGATTGAAAGATTTCGTGATGACTTTGAAAAATATGTTTCCGAAGAAGTCGTTATTAATGTTCCTAATAAAGTTCACTCTATGCGTAATACTGTTATTCCTTTGAGTGAAATAAAAATTAAATGAGATTTATTAATGAAATTAGCTTTTTATGATTCGGGAATTGGTGGTTTAACAGTTTTATATGAAGCTTTGAAAATTAATCCTTTCTATGACTATGTTTATTTTTCTGATGCTAAAAATGCTCCATATGGAATAAAAACTAAGGAAGAAGTTAAAAAAATCGTTCTTGATGTTGCTGAATTTTTATACAATTTAAATATTGATGCAATTGTTGTAGCCTGTAATACAGCTACAGCAGTTGCAATTAACGACTTAAGAGAAAAATACTCCATTCCTATTATTGGAATGGAGCCAGCCGTAAAACCTGCAGTAGAATTGTCACAGGCTTCCAAAAAGGTTTTAGTTACAGCCACACCGCTTACATTAAAAGAAGAGAAATTTCAGAATCTTGTTCATAAATTAGATAAAGATGGAATTGTTGACACTCTACCTTTACCTAAACTCGTGGAGTTTGCAGAAAACTTTATTTTCGATACAAATGAAGTAGAAAAGTACTTAAAAGATGAATTTTGCAAATTTAATTTAAACGAATACAGTACACTTGTTTTAGGTTGTACTCATTTCCCTTATTTTCATAATCAATTCAAAAAAATATTACCTTCTCATATAAAAATTATTGATGGTAACTTGGGAACTGTCAATAATTTATTCAGACAAATTGAAATAAAATATGGAAAAATTGAAAATTTTGGAAATGGAAATATAGAATTTTATATTAGCAAAGAAAAAATTTCTGACAAAACAATTTTTACAAAGTATTTACAAGTCATAAAAAATATTGAAAAAGATTAATCAAAGGTTATTTGTTATAAATTTTTCAATAACGTCACAATAATATTTAAATCCCATTACAACAGGTACATCTGAGTGGTCTGCGCCTTTTATTCGATAAGCAAATTTTTTACTTCCACCATAATTTTTAAAAACAACTTCACCATGTGTTTTTATAGACAAAAATTTATCGTTTGTTCCGTGAATCCACAAAAATGGGATTATTACTTTTTTGATTTCTGCGGCATTATCAATTTTCAAATCTGTAACAAATTTCCCTGGAATTGCCAATTTTATTGCATCCTGAACCATAACTTGAGCTGATGCAAATGGAGCTTCAAGGATGAGTTTTGAAGGTTTTAAAGAACGTGGTTTTGCGCTTAATTCGGTTGCTGGTGCAGTTCCCATACTAAAACCATAAATAACTAATCTATCAGATGTTAATCCGTTACTTTTTAGCCAACTTAAAGCAGCATCGACATCTTCATAAAGTCCTTCTTCGGTTGGTTTCCCAGTGGATAATCCATAGCCTCTATAATCGATCATCATAACACCAAAACGATTTTTCCCGCCAACATTTGCAAGTAGTTTTGCCCGCTGCCAATAAAAATCCATATGATCTTTGTTCCCGTGGCAATACATAATCACTGTATCCGTAGCTATACGAGTTAGTTCTCCTATGTATATAGCATATATCACATTTCCACCAGAATTTAATGTGAATAAGTGTATTTTATCAGATGGGATATTATAGCTTTCATCAAGAACAAAATCCTTTTCACCAGGATATAAATCTAATTTATACTCAGTAATTTTTGTATTATTTGGATTAAATAAAAAATTGTCCAAACGGCAAGATATAAGAAAAATTAAAGATAACGCAGAAAGTAAAACACTCTTTTTCATAGTTTAAAAACTTTTACAAATTGAAAAATAAAAACCTATTGCACCTTTACTTGTAAAGGAAAAATAATCAACAACAATATCTTGATTGCTAATATTTGGTAAAAAATATTTAATTTCAAAACTGTATCGTAAGGATGAAGTATTTAATTGGTAACCGATAAAAGGAGAAAAAAGAAAATGATTTTCTACACTTTCATTAAATGCCTTTTTTGAAGAAAACTCAACAGTCAAATTGGTACCAGTATAAATTAAATCATTATTTAATTTCCAATATAAATTTAAATTTGTTGATGGATAAAGTTTAGTATCGGGTAAATTTAAATTAGTCATTAAAATAAAAAAGGGTGATATACTAAAACCTGGTTGAAAATTATAAGGAGCAATAAATTGATATAAAAAACCACCGTCAATATGAAAAGTTTTGAATAGAGCCGAAGTAATGTAAAATGTTCCATATAAAGAAGTTAGTGAATCGATACCTTTAGCATAACTTGTTGAAAGCAGTGGCATAGGCACATTATAACCTTCGAGTTTGGCAATAGGTCCACCAAGACTAATGGTTATAGCTTCTTGTTCTTTTTTTAGTGGTGATACAAAATTTGCAGGTCCACAAGAAATGATAGAAATACAAATAAATAGTGAAATAAATTTGTAAAATTTTACTTGCATAAACGCTCATTCTTAAATTGATAATATATAAAAATATATACAAAAATAAAAAGTAAATATTTTATAGCTCGGACAGTATAAGCATAGCCCCTTGCGGCTTGTGCCAAGCCGCAAGGGGCAGCGGGCCGGAACGGCCCGCTAAAATTCTTTTATTTGATAACCTTACAAATAGCGGTGCTCTGGGGCCTAAATATTCAAATCTTTTCCAAATGCATTGTAGCGCGTTGCCTAATGTAATTTTTTATAAATTTTACATTTGATGCGTTGTTTTTTTTATAATATAATTGTATTTGTAATTATATCGTAAAAGCAATTATATTGTACTTACAAATATATTATTAAAAATTACTGATATATCGTATATACAATTATATTACAAATACAAATATATTTTTTGGAAAAGTCAATATATCGAAAATACAATTATATCGTATTTACGAAAATATATTAATATTTTTAAAGTTTGGTATTACTTTGAAATATTTTGGTGTCAATAGTTATTTTGGTAGATATATAAATGTTGTATTTCGTTGATGTTATGTAACATATGGTTTAATTGGTGAAATATATTTTGGGCGTCAGCCCGCCCGTGCGCCGCACGGCGCACGGGCTTTATGCTTACACCGTCTGAGCTAAATTGAAAAATTTATAAAAGCTAATTTAAAATTTTCTTAGTTTTGTAAATGTAAGTTTAATTTTACAGGTAGTTTAAATGTTAGTAATAATATTTATATTGTCAATTGTGGTAATTGTTTTATTTTCTCGCAAAAAAACTGTAAAAGTTGATGATGAAAGTGCTTATTTGACAGGTAATAAAAATTTGAATGACAAGCAGGTTACTAATGTAATTATGGCAACTATTATTGGTGGGGCTTCTACTATTGGAACTGCACAATTGGCTTATAAATATGGATTGATGGGGGCAATTTATACTGTATCTGCTGGGTTGGCATGTTATTTACTTGGTAGAATTTTTGCTGTGCCTTTGAGAAAATCTAATAATATTACTGTTACTGAGTTTATTGGTGATTATTTTGGAAGCGGATTGCAAAAATATATAAGTTTTTTGTCATCATTAGGTTTATTTATACAACTTTTAGCCCAACTTCTTGCTGCTACGGCTATTATAATGAGCGTTTTTGATTTGAATTTTGCTATTGCTTTTGTTGCGAGTTCAGTTTTGGTTTTGATTTTTGTTGTTAGCGGTGGTATTTTAAGTAGTGATGTGTTAGGAAAAATTAAAATTGTTTTGATTTATTTAGTGCTTATTATTTCATTTGTGATAATTTTCTTTAAAACAAGTGGTTTTGAATTATTTTTTAATAAAATTCCCAATTTTTCAGAGTTTATTCTTGGAAAAAAATATCCTATAAACGAAATTTTATTTGATTTTGTTACTTCAATTGTTGGTGTTTTGAGCACACAGGCCTATTTACAAGCAATATTTAGTGCTAAAAATTTTAAGGCAGCACGTAACGGTGCTTACAGAAGTGCTTTGATTATTCCTATTATCGGAGTTTTGAGCGTTTTTATTGGTGTTTATATGCGTATAGTAAAACCAAATTTGGATGTTACTTTAAATGTATTTCCAGATTTTTTACGAATAGTTTTTCCTGAATTTATTGCTGGTTTTTTTCTAGCGGCAATATTTATTGTTATTTTGGGAACGTGTAGCGGCTTAACATTAAGTTTGGCAACCAATATTTATGTTGATTTTATAAAAGATAGGTTTAAAAATGTTAAATTAACAGAGATTACAAAGATACGTTTTATTATTTTAGTTTTAATTTGTATGGGGTTAATAATGTTAGTTTTTGGTAGGGATTCAAGTATTTTGAAATATACTTATGTTTCGATGGGATTAAGAGGCTCAACAATATTGTTGCCAATGGTAATAATTGTGTTTAATAAAAATATATCGCAAAATCAATATATTCGTAAAATAGTAAAGATTTTACCGATAATCTATATTGCTTGGTTTATAGTAAGTATTTTGCCATAGGAGGAATTTCGAATTTGAGTTTTTCTTTTGGGATTAGATTTTTTCGCAAAAGAATGTTTAGCCATTCTTTTGAAGTGTTGATTTGGGTTATGTGTAGGAAGTAGTAGTTATCGTCGTAGTTTTCAATAGTTTCGATATGATAAAATAAATTGATATCAGTTGATGTTGTTTCGCCCTTGAGTAAAATTTGTGCAGTAATTCGATTTTCTTGTTTGTTGATGTGAATATTTTCTAAAGTCGCAAAATCTTGAATGTAAGGAATTAAGAATTTTTTTATTAAATTATCTTTAATGTCGTCAAAAAATTTAAGCATGTAGAAGTTAAATATTTTTTATAAAGATAAGAAATAAAAATAAATTTGACAAATATTTAGTAATTTATTAACTTAAATTTTTAATTTTAAAAACTCAAAAAATTGAGGTAAATATGGTTGGTATAAGACCAGATGAAATTTCATCAATAATTAGGAAGCAACTAGCTGGTTTTGAAAGCGAAGTTGATATATACGAAAGAGGAAAAGTATTACAGGTAGGTGATGGTATAGCAAGAGTTTATGGGCTTTCGAAAGTTATGGCGAGTGAATTGGTCGAGTTTCCTAATGGTGTGTTTGGTATGGTATTAAACCTAGAAGAGGATAATGTAGGTTGCGTGTTGTTTGGTGATAGTAACTTGGTAAAAGAAGGAGACGAAGTAAAAAGAACAGGAAGATTAGCATCTGTACCAGTAGGAATGGAATTATTGGGTAGAGTAATTGATCCGCTTGGCAAACCACTTGATGGTAAACCTGCAATTACACCAGAGCAGTATAATCCGATCGAAAGAAAAGCACGCGGTGTATTGGAAAGACAACCAGTAAAACAGCCATTACAAACAGGTATTACAGCTATTGATGCGATGATTCCAATCGGGCGCGGACAGAGAGAATTGATAATAGGCGATAGACAAACAGGTAAAACAGCCGTTGCAATTGATACGATTGTAAATCAAAAATATACTCACACCGAAGAAGCTAAAAGGTTAGGAATAAAACCAGTTTATTGTGTTTATGTAGCAGTTGGGCAAAAGAATTCTACAGTTGCGCAAGTTGTAGATAAATTAAAAGAGCATGGTGCAATGGATTATACAGTTGTTGTAGTAGCTAGTGCATCTGATTCCGCTCCTTTACAATATATAGCTCCATATTCTGGTGCTGCTATTGGAGAGTATTTCAGAGATAAAGGAATGGATGCGCTATGTATTTATGATGATTTATCCAAACAAGCAGTTGCATATCGTGAACTTTCTCTTTTGTTGAGAAGACCACCAGGACGTGAAGCTTATCCCGGTGACGTATTCTATTTACACTCAAGATTGTTGGAAAGAGCATCAAAATTGAGTGACGAATTGGGTGGAGGTTCTCTAACAGCACTTCCAATTATCGAAACACAAGCAGGCGACGTTTCTGCTTATATTCCAACAAACGTAATTTCTATTACAGATGGTCAGATTTATCTTGAACCGAATTTATTCAATGCGGGCGTAAGACCAGCTATTAACGTTGGTATTTCAGTTTCTCGTGTTGGTGGTAATGCACAAATTAAAGCTATGAAAAAAGTTGCTGGTTCATTAAAAATTGACCTTGCGCAATATAGAGAGCTTGAAGCGTTTGCTAGATTTGGTTCTGATCTTGATGCAGCTACAAGAAAAGTTTTGGCTAAAGGCGAAAGATTAGTTGAACTATTGAAACAAGGGCAATACACTCCTGTACCAGTTGAAAAACAAGTTGTTGCAATTTATGCTGGGACAAGAGGTTATCTCGATAATTTCCCAACATCATCTGTAAAAAAATATGAAAAAGAATTATTAGAGTACATCGAAAATCAAGAACCTTCAATTTTTGAAAATATTAAAACGAAGAAAGATCTTGATGAAGAAACTGAAAATAAATTAAAAGCTGTACTTGAAAAATTCAATACAATCTTTAAGCCATAACAATTAAAGTGGCAAAAATATGGCAACACTAAGAGATATTAGAAATCGTATTAAAGCTGTTAAAAATACACAAAAAATTACTAAAGCTATGAAAATGGTAGCTGCAGCTAAGCTAAGAAGAGCTCAAGACGCTATCATTAACGCTAGACCTTATGCAAAAGGTATTAAAAGTATGCTTACTAGAGTTATTGCTACAAATCCTGATTTTTACCACATCCTTTGTAATCAAAGAGAGGTAAAAAACGTTGGTATTTTACTTATAACTTACGACAAAGGTCTATGCGGTAGCTTTAATACAAATGTAATAAAAGAAGTGCAGAGATTGCTTAACGAAGAATTATCAGATTTTGATTTACAAACTAATGTAAAATTTTATGTTGTCGGTAAGAAAGGTTATGATATTTATTCATTTCAAAATTTCAAAATAGAAAAATCGTATACACAAATTTTCTTGCCGAGATTGAAATATGAACAATCTCAGAGAATATTGGAAGATATAAAAGCAGATTTTATAAATAGTGTTTTTGATAAATTATATGTAGTTTATAACGAATTTAAAAATGTGATACAACAAAAAGTTGTAGTTGAACAGTTATTGCCGATTGTAGTTCCTCAAAATTTAGACGAAGTTAAAAATGTTGAGTACATTTTTGAACCTGGAAAAGAGACTTTAATTGAGAAATTAATTCCAGAATTTCTTGATACTGAAGTATGGCGTGTATTATTAGAATCTCAAGCTGCTGTATTTGCGGCTCAGATGACAGCTATGGATAATGCAACAGAAAACGCTAAAGAAATCATTTATGAATTACAATTAACTTATAATAAGGCAAGACAGGCAGCAATTACAAAGGAAATTCTTGAAGTTGTATCAGGTGCAAATGCCTTAAAATAAAATAATTAATTGTGAGAATAAATGAGAGCAGTAATACCAGCAGCAGGTTTTGGTTCAAGATTAAAACCACATACTTTCACAAGGCCTAAAGTACTATTAAATGTTGGCGGGAAGCCAATGATTTCCCATATTATCGATAAATTACTTGTGGAAGGAATTACAAAAGCAACCTTTATAGTTGGCTATTTAGGTGAACAAGTTGAAGAGTATGTAAAAAAATATCATCCATATTTACAAGCTGATTTTGTATATCAAGAAAAACTTGAAGGGTTAGGGCACGCTATTTGGCTTGCTACTCCTACTTTTGATGATGATGATATATTTATAGTGCTTGGAGATACTATTTTTGATGTTAATTTAAAAGAGGTTTTCCAAAACAAAGTTTCGTCTTTAGGTGTTAAGTATGTTGAAGATCCATCCAGATTTGGTGTTGCTGTAATGAAAGATGGTTACGTAGAAAAATTAATTGAAAAACCATCTACTCCAGTATCTAAGTTGGCATTAGTTGGAATGTATTATATTAGTCAAAAGCAACCTTTGGTTGATGCCTTAAATGAACTTGTTGAAAAAGATATAAGAACCAAAGGCGAGTTGCAATTGACAGATGCTTTGCAGATAATGATTGACAAAGGTCATAAATTTACAACTTTCGCAGTTGAAGGCTGGTATGATTGCGGTAAAAAAGAGACCATTTTAGAAACTAACAGATACTTATTAACTAAAAACCAAAATGTCAATTTACCGAAAAGCTGTGTCATAGTTCCGCCAGTTTATATATCAGAAAATGCTGTTGTTGAAAATTGTGTTATTGGGCCCTATGTTACTATTTCGCCTAAATGTGTAATAAAAAATTGTATTATTCAAAATACAATTATAAGAACAGGCGCTCAAGTTGAAGATATTTTATTAAAAGATTCATTAATTGGCCCACACGCATATATTAAAGGTAATTACCGTATTATCAATGTCGGCGATAATACAGAAATAGAATTTTCATAACTCATAATTAATCAAGGAGAAATATTAATGTCTTATTTTTTCACATCGGAATCGGTATCCGAAGGACATCCAGATAAAGTAGCAGATGCTATTTCTGATGGTGTTTTAGATGCATGCTTACGTGTTGATCCGGATTCAAGAGTTGCTTGTGAGACCTTAGTTACAACTGGTCTTGTTGTTGTAGCTGGAGAGATTACCACAAAAGCTTATGTTGATATTCAAGATGTTGTTCGTGGTATAATTAAAAAAATTGGTTACAACAAAGGCGAATATAAATTTGAAGCAGAATCGTGTGGAATATTAAATGCTATCCATTCTCAATCACCAGATATTGCTATGGGCGTTGATACAGGTGGAGCTGGTGACCAAGGTATGATGTTTGGCTATGCTTGTGATCAAACACCAGAACTTATGCCTATGCCAATTGTTTATGCTCATAAACTTATGCAAAGATTAGCCTATATCAGACACAATGAATTGGAATTAATGCCTTATCTTAGACCTGATTCAAAATCTCAAGTTACTATTGAATACGACGATAATGGAAATCCGAAACGTGTCGATACAATTGTTATTTCTACGCAGCACGACCCTGATGCTACTCAACAAAGAATAAAAGAAGATATTCTAAAATATGTCATCCCTGAAGTTATCCCTGCTGAATATCTTGATAATAATTTGAAATTACTTGTTAATCCAACGGGTAGATTTGAAATTGGTGGGCCACACGGAGATTCCGGCGTTACAGGAAGAAAAATTATCGTTGATACTTATGGCGGCTGGGCACCTCACGGTGGCGGTGCTTTTTCCGGTAAAGATCCTTCTAAAGTAGATAGAAGCGCAGCATATGCTACAAGACATATTGCCAAAAATATAGTTGCCGCTAAACTTGCAAAAGAATGCCTTGTACAAGTCGCTTATGCAATCGGTGTTGCTGAACCTGTTTCTATTTTTGTTGATACTAAAGGCACGGGTGTTAAATCTGATAAAGAAATTGCTGAAATTATACGTAAAGAAGTTGATATGACACCTAAAGGTATTATCTCTAGATTAGACCTAAAAAGACCTATATTTAGTAAAACTGTTGCTTATGGCCACTTTGGCAGAAATGAAAACGAATTTACTTGGGAAAAATTAGATTTAGTTGATAAATTCCAACAATATTTATAATAAGGAGATAAAATAATGGATCACGTTCCTGGCAAATACAAAGTTAGAGATATAAATTTAGCAAAAGAAGGTAGATTAAAAATCGAATGGGCTGAATCAAGAATGCCAGTCCTTATGGCTCTAAGAGAAAAATATTCAAAGACAAAACCATTTCAAGGTTATAAAATCGCTGGTTGCTTACACGTAACAAAAGAAACTGCTGTATTAATAGAAACATTCAAAGCAGCTGGTGCTCAAATCAGTTGGTCTGGTTGCAATCCACTTTCAACTCAAGATGATATTGCTGCTGCTTTAGCTGCTAACGATGTTGAAATTTACGCTTGGCACGGTATGAATGTGGAAGAATTTTATTGGTGTATCGAAAGAACTCTTGATATGAAACCTAATCTAACCTTAGACGATGGCGCAGATTTGATTATGACTGTACATACAAAACATCAAGAGTTGGCTAAAGATATTATTGGCGGAACAGAAGAAACAACTACTGGCGTTCATAGACTTCGCGCTATGGCTAAAGATGGTAAATTACTTTATCCTGTTGTTGCAGTTAATGATGCCGAAACAAAATGGGATTTTGACAACGTCTATGGCACTGGCCAATCTACAATTGATGGTATTTTAAGAGCAACCTCAGTTCTTGTAGCTGGTAAAAATTTTGTAGTTGCTGGTTATGGTCACTGTGGACGTGGCGTTGCTATGCGTGCTAAAGGATTAGGAGCTAATGTAATTGTTACAGAAGTTAAACCTACAGCTGCTTTAAAAGCAACTTTAGAAGGCTTTAGAGTTATGACTATGGATGAAGCCGCTAAAATCGGTGATATCTTTGTCACTGCTACTGGTATGAAAGATGTTATCGTAAAAAGACATTTTGAAGTTATGAAAACTGGCGCTATTGTTTGCAACACTGGGCATTACGATTGCGAAATAAATATTAATGATTTAGAATCTCTCACAAAATCTGTAAGAACTGTTAGAGATGATAATGAAGAATACACATTACATAACGGTAACAAAATCTTCTTACTCGCTAAAGGTCGACTAGTTAACCTCGCAGCTGCTGAAGGCCATCCATCAGAAGTTATGGATATGTCTTTCGCTAACCAGTTTATGTCTCAATTAAGATTGGTTGAATTGCATAAAAATAACGCTGTACCTGCTCCTCAAGTCCTTGATATTCCAGAAGAACAAGATCAAGAAATAGCATTAGTTAAATTGCAATCTCAAGGTATAAGTATCGATAAACTTACTCCAGAGCAAATTGCCTATATGGATGACTACTTAGCTGGAACTTAAAGAAATAAAAAAAGCTCCCTTATAATGGGAGCTTTTTTTTAATCAAAATTTTAAACTACTTTTTGAAGATTATTTCTTCTTCGTTTTATCTTCGCAACAGCTCTTTTTTGTATCTTTTTTATCTTTACAGCAGTCACCTTTTCCATCTTTACAACAATCTTTTTTTACTTTTGCAGTATCGCAACAAGATGTTTTTACTTGTTTTGAGTCTTGTTTTTTGTTATCAGGTTTTGTTTGTGCAAATAATGCAACACTGAATGCTAAAAGCATAACTAAAGCAGCTTTTTTCATTTTGTTTCTCCCTTGTATGTTAAAATTTTGTGTTTAAAATATACTCAACAATTTTATTTTCAATATTTTTGTAGTATCTAGCATTAGGATAATTAAAGTGCCAGATTATAGAAAATGCAATTAAATCATTTTCAACATTATACGCATAACCACTTAACGCAGAAACTCCATTTAAAGTTCCAGTTTTACCTCTTAAATTTTTATATGCAATTGATGAATTAAAACGATGCCTTAAAGTGCCATCTTCGCTTGCTATAGATAATGACTCATAAAAAAAAGGAAAATTTTTGCTTTTAAACATAAATATTAATAAATCTACAATACTTCTTGTTGTAGTTCTATTGTAATGGGATAATCCACTACCATCAACAAGATCTGTACCTAAAGAAAAAATCCCATTATTTTTTATAAATGAATTAACAGCTTGTGTAGAATAAAAAGAATTCCCTTGTATTTTACTATAATAAGCACCATTCATCTTAAAAAGACATTCTGCAACAAAATTATCACTGGATTTATTAGCTATGGAAATAATTTCTTCTAATTTATTAGAAATATCGTATATTCTATATAGTTCATTAACTTTGATTTGTAATTTTATAACAGAACCACTAAAAGATATATTATTTTTTGTTAAATAATTTGCTACTAATGCACCAGCGAATAAATCTGGATATTTAATAAAAACCGTTGTAGAATAGTTTCTATTTTTCTTCGAAATTGAACCATTCACAAATATTTTATATCTATTATTAAATGATTGTGAAATACTTATTGAAGTTTGTTTGCTAGTTATAACGTTAGAAACAATATCTATATAACCTCCTTCAAATGAACTACTTACAATAGCTGGTTTTTTATTCCTTGTAGGTTTAATATTTATGCCAAGTGTATTTCTATTAACTATAATTGCACTTACCGGTGGTATAGGATTTACCCCTGGCTCATCTTCAATCCAATCTTTTCTAGAATACAATGAATCAAAAAAAGTTTCATCAACATATATATTACCGGTAATTTTTTTTATCCCTTTGTATTTTAGATAGTTAATAAAACTAAGAATATTTTCATTTTTAACTAATGGATTACCAAAACCTTTAATATACAAATTGCCATTAATAATTCCATCAGATAGATTTTTATCATTAGTAAAAAAAGATAATGAGATGTCTTTATCTTTTCCAATCATTGTTAAACTTACGGCAGTAGTATAAAGTTTAGTAAGAGATGCTGGTTTAAAAGGTTTTTCTGCATTATAAGAAAAAAGAAGCTTATTCTTAGTTAAATTATAAATATAAATTGAATAATCTGTAGATGGGGGAATAGTCTCTAAAATATTATCAAAATAGTTGTATATATCTTGACAGAATAAAAATTTTATTTGTAAAATAAAAAGAACAAATATATATTTCATTTTATACAAATCATTTTTATGTAAAGATAAGAATATTTCGCTAAAATTAAAAATTATTTATCTTAAAAATAATTTAATTTGTTTTTATGTTAGTTTATATTTACATTTAAAAAAAAAAGAAAATCAAATATGTTTGAAAACGAATATTCAAATGAACACGAAGATTATTTAAGTACAGAAGAAAAAATAAATCTTTGTTACACATATATAGATAATGGGACTATCCATTTTAATATGGATTTTATTGAAGATACAGTAGAAGATTGTTTGGTAGAAGAATTTTATGATGACGGCATTGAGCTTTGCGATTATATTCTCAATATATATCCAAACAATACAGAAATATTAATTTTGAAGGGCCGTTTACTTAACGCAATCAATGAATTTAAAGAAGCTGAAGAAATATTTATTAGCTTATTAGAAGTTTTGCCATCAAATAATGAAATTTACATTTATCTAGCTGAAGCGTATTTAGGTATGCTTGAGCCAGAAAAAGCTAAAATTTATTTAGATATTGCAAGCGAATTTAATGATGATGAATCCTATTTATTTGACTTATACGGTAAATATTATAAAACAATAGGAAATTATAATAAGGCCATTGAATATTTCGAAAAATCAATGGAAAATAATATTTATTATCAAAAAAATTATTTCGAAATAGCTTATTGTTATGAAAGATTAGGTGATAACGAAGTAGCTGCGTCCTATTATTCACAATTCCTAGAATATGATCCTTTTAATCCTGTTGCTTGGTATAACTATGGTATTATTCTCAATAACATTAAAAAATATTCAGATGCTATTCAGGCTTACGAAAATGCAATTGGATTAGATATAGAATTTTCTGATGCTTGGTATAATAAAGGAATAACTCATCTACATCTTAAAAATTACGAAGAAGCACTATATTGTTTTAATCAAGCACAACTAATTGATAAATATGACGAAGATGTATTGTTTAATCTTGGAAAAGTACACGAATTTTTAAATGATTACGATAAAGCAATTGCAGCATACAATAGAATTCTTGAAATTAAACCTGATAATCCAGAAGCTCTAATATCTAGAGCAGTTTGCTACTTAAACAATTTAAAGTATCATTTATGTGAAAGAGAACTTTTATATGTTATTGAAAATTATGAAATTAAAAGATCCGAAGCTTATTTATTACTTGGTGAGATGTATGAAGATATCGGAAACATAAAAAAAACAATTGAATTATACCATCAAGCTTTAATCTTTTACAAAGAAAAAAGTAATATAAGTCAAGAAGATATTCAAATTTCACTTATAAATGCTTATTTGAAAGATTATCAAGTCCAAACAGCATTAAAGTTATTGGCTAAATTAATTGAAAATAATACAGATGAAGCAGAACCATATTATATTCTCTCAAGAATTTATAATATTATTGGTCAAATTGATTTATCACAGTTCTTTGAAAAACAAGCTGTTAGTCTTGAAGAAACAATAAGTGAAATCATAGAATTAGATTATCCTAGGAAAACGTTTACAAATTATTTCGATACTAAAATATTAAGTAATTAGTAAAGGATTAAGAAATGACATTTGAAGGGATTAATATTGATACAAAATTATTTGGAGTTATAGGATATCCTATATCTCATTCACTTTCACCAATGATTCATAATAAGGCTTTCAGTTTATTAAATGAAAATGCAATTTATTTAATGTTTGATATTCATCCACATACATTAGAAAAATCCTTAAAAAGCTTTCAGACATTAAATTTCCAAGGTATCAACGTTACTATACCACATAAAGAAGCTATATTACCTTTTTTACATATTGTTTCTGAAGAAGCTGCAATAATTGGTTCTGTTAATACGGTTTTATTCCAAGATAATCAATTATATGGATATAATACCGATGTTTACGGTATAATTAAAAGCTTGGAGCCCTATAGAGAAGAAATTAAAGATCAAACTATAACTATTGTCGGAGCAGGAGGTGTTTCGAGAAGTGTAATTTATACACTTATTAGACATTTCCATCCTGGTAAAATAAATATCCTTAATCGAAATGATTCCAAAGCAGAACTTTTAAGAGACTATTTCGAAAAGAAAATGAATTTTACTAATATTGAAGCATTTTTATTGTCACCACCAGATAATGTAGAATTACTACAAAATTCAAAATTAATTATTAATACAACTCCTTTAGGTATGTATCCTAATATAGATGATTGTTTTACAGCAATTGATGATTCTTTTAATGATAATCAAATTATATTTGACTTAATTTACAGGCCGCAAAGAACAAAACTAATCCAAATAGCAGAAGCTAAAGGTGCTAGAACAATTAATGGTTTAACAATGTTTGTTGAACAAGCAGCTAAATCTTTTGAAATATGGTTAAATAAAGAATTTCCAACAGAGCTTATTAAAAGCTTTCTTATAGAAAAATTTGAGACATTATAATGAAAACTAAAATATTACTCTTAATAATCATTACTAATGTTATTTTTGCGCAGCCCAAAAATGAAATTCAACCACGTTGGGTTAAAGCAACCGGTGTTGGTTTTGCAAAAGAACCTAATAAAGCTTTTGATGATGCAATTAACAAAGCTCGTGCTAACGCTTTAAAAGAACTTGGTATTACTATAAAAGCTGGTGAATATCGACAAAAAACTGAAGATAATGAAAATTTGGTAGATTTTTATTCTAGCTTTTCTGAATCATCCACAAGAGGTTTAATAATTGAAGAAAAAATTGTAAATAAAATAAAACCGGAAATAGTTCAGCTTGAAGGCTCTGATGAATATCTCACAAAAGTACAAGTTGATATAGAAGCGTTGGTTGCACCGCAAGTTATTGATCCTGACCCAACCTACAAAGTTGAAGTTTTTACAGAAAGAATTGTATACAATGAAATGGAACCTGTACAGTTCAAAATTTATGCTTCAAAAGATGGATATTTAACAATATTCAATATTAAAAATGATACACTTAATGTTATATTTCCAAATCAAATGCTCAAAGATAATTTTGTAAAAGGTGGTGATACTATATATTTTCCACCTAAAAAAAGCAAGTTAAGATTAAGACTTCTTACATCACCTGGGCAAGCAAGATCAGACGAAATGTTCATTGCTATTTTAACAAAAGAAAATATTCCATTTGATGAAGGCAAATTAATAGAAAACTCAAAAGTAAAATTTAAACAAGCACAACTTTCCGCTTACGCTAAATGGTTATACCAAATTAGTCCGGATAAAAGAACATCAGATATAAAAGTATTATCAGTTGTGAAAAAATGAAGCTGTCATAAAAAGGCAGCTTTTTTTATTTAGCTCAGACGGTATAAGCATAAAGCCCCTTGCAGCATAACGTAAGCTGCAAGGGGCAGCGGGCCGGAACTGCCCGCTAAAAACTCTTCATCATTTCAATCCTTACCAAATGTGGTTTGACAAGCTCATATTTCGCATCTTTTCAAGATTGACTGATGGGGTAATTTAATGTAGCCTATTTTAATAATTAAAATCCTGTCTTAATTAGTAGCTGGTACAGAAATAAACGAGATATCGTTTTTACAATAATAATGTACATCCATATATATTATACTTCAATAAATTCATTTTTAGGCGTCAGCCTGCTCGCGTTTGCGGGACAAGCTTACACCGTCCGAGTAAATGAAAATAAACTTTAAAATAAAAAAAGCAAGGTAAAAAATATCCTTGCTTTATTATGATGTCGATAATCAAATATTATTTAATCTTGAACGAAACATTAACAACAGCTGTAATTTTTTTGTTTATCGAACTGGCATCATTCATACCATAATCGCTAATTTCTTGTGAATTGATAGGTGTTATTTGAATAACGCCAACTCTAACATTTTTTATATCGCCTAATTGAGAATTGGTTGTTGATAATATTTTACTCGCTCTTTTAATTGCGTCTTGTGTTGCTTCTGCTTGTACTTGAGCTTTTATATCTTGTATTTTTGAGTAATAAAATAAAGGTGGTTCAACTTGCAGATATACTCCTTTGGATACTAAGCCACTAACTGAATTTGAAAGATCTTTTATCTTGTAAACGTCGTTTAGTTTAATTATAACAGATTGTTCGTAATGGTATTTTTGTTTTGTATTTGGAGCATCTGGATTTGTTGAGTAAACATAATTATAAATGGAATTATAATCAATTTTATCGTTTTCAATATTTTGTGAATTTAAGAAATTTAATAAAATTTTTAGGTTATTTTGTAAAGAGTTGTAAGCTAAAGAAGGATTTTCATCTTCTGTAATTAAACGAATTGTTAAAATTCCATAATCCGATTTAATATCTTTGCTTGCTGAACCTGTAACATTGATAATATCATTTGATTTTGTGTAATTTGTTATTGCAAGATATAAAAATAAACCTAAAATAATAATTGAAAATGAAATACTTAATGAAAATAAATAATATTTTTTCTCGTCAGAAGTAAGCATTTTTTTTATCCTAAATTATCTTAAAAATCTTTTTGTGTTTAAATTTATAATAATAGAGATCCTATGAGTGACTGAATGTGAATCGGTTATAAAATTATCTGAAAACGATGAAACTTTAGTATAAGAATAATCTATATTAAGACGGGGAAGAACAACGCCAATTCCAAAAGTTAATTCATCTATATCGCTGTATCCAGCACGAAGATTTAAAAATTTGAAAATATTATATTCAATTCCTAAGTGAGAATCAAAACTAATAGGACCAATGTTAAACTGAGAAGCATATTTTCTGTTTTCAAACCTAACATCAACATCATAAAGAGAGGAAAATTGGTTGCCAAATAATTCAAAAGAATAAATTGTGCCAAATTTTAAAGTTGGGGAAACAAGTTC
Source organism: Ignavibacteriales bacterium (assembly GCA_035379625.1). Classification (GTDB taxonomy): domain Bacteria; phylum Bacteroidota; class Ignavibacteria; order Ignavibacteriales; family DAOSCP01; genus DAOSCP01. The sequence continues at coordinate 40,747 of DAOSVM010000021.1, forward strand.
GTTTCTACCAGTACTCCAAGAAATTAAAGTTGTTGTAGGGTCTTTAAGCGTAGCGCCAAATTTTAGGTTTTCATTAAAGAAATAAAGTGCAGATATATCAAAACCAATTCCAGTAGCAGAGAATTCAGCTATATCTCTTCGGATAAATTTGATATTTGCTCCAATGTAAAGATCGTCAAAATATTTTTGTGCATAGCTAAGGTATAGAACATAATCAGTATTACTGAATTGAGTAATTTTATCAGGGTCTAATCTGTCGTTGGTAATATCTAATTTTCCATCGCCATTAGCATCTATTAAAGCATTACGAGTGTCATAAATACCATCAATACCATTACGAGTAAGTGTTATTCCAAAAGTGTAATCTTTTCCATATGGTATAGCAACAGAGGCTACATCATAATTTAATAACTTACCGAATTTTTCTTCGTGTTGTAAAAGAATTTGTGGATAATTAAGCTGGGCTAAGCCAGCAGGGTTATAGACTGATGCAGAGACATCATTTGCAAGTGCAGTGAAGGCGCCACCTAAAGCTGATGTTCTAGCACCTACTCCAAAACTCATAAATTCGCCAGCATACTTGGATATCACAATTTGACTATAAACTAAATTGGATAAAAATAAAAGAAAAATAAAAAATTTTATATTTTTCATATTTCTTGCTCATCATTTATTGTTGGAGCATTAGTAATTCCGTTTAATAATTCAACAGCTTCATCATATTGTTCAGAATTTACTAATATTGTAAAATTTCCAATTGTAGGAATGGCGCTATTATTAGTTGAATAAATGATAGAATCTATGCCCGACGAGAGTAGAAAATTATTTGTTATTTCAGCATCAATATAAACGCTATAATTTGTTAGTTCCCTATATTGTATTTGATTTTCATTCATGAATATTTCTCATCATCTATCGAGAATTTTTCTTCTGAATTATTTATTTTATGATTTTTCTCAATATACAAAATAATTAAAATAAAAACAATTGATAAAATTATGAAACTAATTAAAGCTTGATTAAAAGAAAGATCTTTATCAATTGTGCTTTTGTTGAAAATATCTTCGGTTTTTAAGATTATACTACCAATTAGAGCCAATAAGTTATTTGTAAAATGTAAAATCATCGATGAGAAAATGGAGTTACTTTTGTAAACAACATAACTAAAATACAAACTTAATAACATCAAAGGGAAAAAACCGTAAACGTCAAAATGTAATAAACTAAAGAAAAAGGCTGTCACTAGTGCACTAAAAGCAAAGTTAAAGGCTTTTAATAAATAATGTTGTAAAAATCCACGAAAAAATAATTCTTCACACAAAGCTGGTGTAAATGTTACCATTAAAAAAACGATTAATAAATCTGTAGGACTATTTATTGAAAGTATAGCTTTGTATGTTTCTTCAATCAAAGTTGCATTTTTATCTAAAAGAGTTTTTATATTGTTAATAGCAGGAACTGCTTTTATTATTTGATTTATTAGTATATTTTGAAAATAGATGATATTATTTAGGTTAACAAATAAAACAAAATAACCAATGAAATAGATTAATAATTCTTTGAATGGTATTAACTTAAAACCTATTTCGCTATTTAAGTTTTTTAAATATTTTTTTGAAAAAATAAGTGTAGGTGCTAAAATAAAAAGTATTTGAGATGATATTGTAAATAATCTAAAATTGTTAATATTTTGAGTAATTTTATCACCAAAAATAAGTAAGGTTAGTAATGAACCTAAAATTTGATAAAGTAAAAATATAACAACAATACTTAATAAAGCGACTAAAATTATTTTTTTTCTATCTCCTTCCATAAAAACCCTATTTTGAATAGTTCAAGCTACCTTGAAGACCTTTGTAGTTAATTAAATTAGCGTTTATTGAACCAATAATAATTTGTGTTTGCACTTTAACTGGAACTCTAATTTTATCATCAGTTAGCCAGATAAATATTTTCCCGGATGTTTTAAAGAGGCCACCTTCGCGAATAATGGGTTCAACTTTTACGCAATTAAATTTCCCCATGTCAAGTTCGACTATTTCTTTACCGTGATAAATTACATCCAAAGGATAAACTTTAGTGTTATAAAAATTGGTTAATTGAATAATATCACCTTTTTTTAAATTTGAAAAATCTAAAGTTCTGACATAAAAGAAAGCAGATACTATATCATTTACAAATTGTGGAGCATCAAATTCACCTTTTGGCGTTTTTGCCTTTTTATTAATATGGTCAAACTCAATCCAATAATCTTTTTTATAAGAGCCTTCACGTAATTGTTGGACAAATTTCCACGGGAAAATTCCATGAATATCAAGATAAGTTTCGTATCTATCACGTACTTTATAAATCCAATCAAAACTTGGATGTGAACGAACTGTAAAAACTACTTGATAAGTATCAAAACCATTAATTTTGACAATTTGAGGTATTTCCCAAGTTGCAAATCCTGCTTTAACAAAACCGTATTTAACTTCGTAGTCTAATTTTTCACCTACTCCAAAGGCTTTATTTTCAATTTTTCTTAAAATTTGTGAATAGGAAAATTGGGATAAAATTACCAGTAATAAAAATAATTTACTTTTCATTGTTTTGATAAATCTCAATTAATTTGAAATAACGAACCATAAAATTTAAAGAATCGAAAAGAGCAGCAAAAAAACCGTAATAACCATCGAGAAAACCAAGTTTTAAAAAAAATCTTCTTAAAAATCTTATTAATGGAATATAAAATAAGTATTTAAAAGAATTTTTAAAACATATTTTTACGCCATTTTGAAACATAAAATTTGCTTCGAAGGATGTATAAAAATCAAATTTCTTTAAGTATTGCGAAATATTTAAATAAGGATGATGTTCAAATGCTATGTTAATATGCCCAATTGAACCTTCTACTGTTAATTTTTCATGGACATGTTTATTAGGAAATTTTGCATAACCTTTTTTGAAAAATCTGAGCTGAACATCAGGATATTGGCTACCATATTTAAGCCATTTATTAAAGTAGTAATTTTTTCTTGGCAAAGAATAAGCTACAAATTTAGGATTTGTATTGGAAATTGATAATAATGCATCTTTCAAAACTTTTGGAATTCTTTCGTCAGGATCAAGGTAAAATATCCATTCTGAAGTACAATTATCGATAGCAAATGATCTATTTATGTTCAAATTTGAATTATTTTCCCTTTGAAATGTTTTATTTGTATATTTTTTTGCTATTTCGATTGAATTATCAGAGCTTCCAGCGTCAACGTAAACGATTTCATCAGCCCAAGATAAAGTTGGTAATAATTCTTTTAAATGATAAGCTTCGTTATGTCCAGTAATTGCAATAGATATTGACATTTTATTCACTTTTTATGAGTTTGGAAATAGTATTAAATACATTTTCAGGATCTATAGAATTCATACATTGATTTTTAATACAATCGTTTAATTTTAAATGTTTACAATTTGTATTTGATGGTGTAAAAATTATTTTTTTTGAAGTATAAGGGCCCCATCTTGTTTCAGAACATTCTTTAACAAGAGGATAGAATCCTATTGACCATTTATTTAATGCTGCAGCAATATGAATAGGCCCTGTAGAGTTAGCAATAAGAAAATCACTTAAATTAATTAGAGCTACAAGTTCATCTAATTTTAATTTTCCAGCTAAGTTGGCAACTTTATTTTGTGATACAAGATCACATATATATTGTTCTGTGTGATTTCCTGTCACAATTATATTAATATTTAAGTTGCTAAGATTATCTATTATGAATTTTAATTTATTTATTGGGTAATCAGCTGAACTTTTTCCGCTTCCTGGATGAACTATGAGAATTTTTTTTGTAAAATCAATATTGTAGTCATTTAATATTTTTTTGACTTTATTTGTAATTTCATCAGGTATTTCAAAGCCGAAATCAACATTATGAAAATTAGGCTGAAAATTAATATTTAAAGGTCTTATTAAATCAAAATTATATTCAAGTTCATTTTTTTTAGCTTTTTTACGGTGATGATAAATTTTTTTGTTAAAAAAAAATGAATAAAATCTGTAGGCTGTTCCTATTCTTATTGGTACTTTAGCAAGAAATAATGCGAAAGCTATATTAAATTCTGGCTTAACTGTAATTGCAATATCATATTTTGCATTTTGTAAAAAACTAAATAATTCCTTAAAACTATTGGGTAGAATAATGACATTGGAAATATATTTGTTCAATTTAACAATTGGTGCAGTATAATTTTGTACTAAAAAATCAATTTCTGCATTAGGAAAATTATCTTTTATAACTTTTGCTAATGGTAGAGTGAGAATAATATCGCCAATTTTATCTGTTCTTATAATCAGTATTTTTTTTATTTCTTTCAATTTTAGCCTAACATTTGCTTTAAATCATCTGGTAAATCATTTAAATCTGGTAAATTTAAAATATCATCAAGATTAGAAGTAGATTGTGTAGATAACTCATTCAAATTTGGATTGTCTTCCAATTGTGTTGAAATGTTATTATCTTTATGTGTTTCTGTTGTTGCTACAGTTTCAGTATATCCACTTGAATCAGGAGCATTTGTGATTTCTGTATTGTGATTATTTTCATTTAATTCATTTAAATGAGCAAATTGTATACGTTCTAGTTCTAACTTGTAATAGTCATAAGTTTTTGGATTATCAATAATTTTATTAGCTAATTCAAGTTGTTCTAAAGCTTTTTCGAATTCTTTGAGGTTGTAATATGCTTTCGAAAGTAAGAGAATAGCAGTTGGATAATTTGGATATTTTTGCAAGCCTTCTAATAAAATAACTT
>DAOSVM010000022.1:0-42614 GCA_035379625.1 Ignavibacteriales bacterium
GTTGAAATTAAAACTGGATTAGACTTATTTTATAGATTACCTGATAGTGTTGAAAATATAATAGAAAGTAGAGTTGTTTTATCAAATTGGCCAAAATAACTATTTTTTTAATTTATGTTGTACTAATTTGATTATTCCTGGTAGAAAAGAAATAAAAATTATTGTTATTACAACAATAGAAAAGTTATTTTTAACAAAAGGTAAATTACCGAACAAATAACCACCATATATAAATATTGCAACCCAAAGAATACCGCCGATTATATTATAAGAAATAAAATGAGAATATGTCATTTTACCAATTCCTGCCACAAATGGGGCAAAAGTTCTAACAATAGGGACAAATCTAGCTAAAATTATAGTTATACCACCATATTTTTCATAAAATTCGTGTGTTTTATCTAGGTATTCTTTTTTTATAAATCTATTGTTATAAGAATATGCTTTTGTTCCAATTATTTTTCCAATAGAGTAATTAATTGAATCACCAATAATAGCAGCTATACTAAGTAGAACAAATAAAAAATGAACATTTAAAGGACTTCCTTCGTGTGCTAAGGCGCCAGCTGCAAATAGTAAAGAATCACCAGGTAAAAATGGTGTTACAACTAAACCTGTTTCGCAAAAAATGATTAAAAAAAGTATAAAATGAGTTAAAAAACCATAGTTACTAACAACTTCAAATAGGTGTTTATCTAAGTGTAAAAAAAGATCAATTAAATAATAGATGAGTTCCATTGATAATATGAAATTATTAAACAAACAATATAAAAAAAAGGCAATTCAAAAAAAAATTTAAAATAAGTGAAAAAAATTATTTATTTTAATTTAACAAAGAATTAACATTTTAAAAAGGTCTAATATGCGTATAGGTATTCCAAAAGAAATTTCTATCGAAGAAAAAAGAGTTGGTCTTACACCTGCGGCCGTAGATGCTCTTGTTAAAAATGGGCATACTGTATTTGTAGAAAGCAAGGCAGGGGAATCTTGCCATTTCACAGATGAAGAATACGAAAAAGCTGGTGCTAAAATTGTTTACTCAAGTGAAGAAGCATTCAAAAGGGCTGACATGGTTGTAAAAGTAGCTCCATTAACAGAAGAAGAAGTTGATTACATGTATGAAGGTCAAATTTTGTTTTCATTTCTTTATTTAATGATGAGTAAAAAAAATATAATACATGGCTTATTGGATAAAAAAATTACTGCAATTGGTTATGAATTAATAACCAAAGATGGAAAAAATACGATATTACAAGCGATGAGTGAGATAGCCGGTCAGCTATCTATTAATGTAGCAGCAAAATTGTTAGAAAATTCAACAGATGTTTCAAAAGGAATTTTATTGGGGAGTGTTCCCGGTGTAAAACCAGCAAATGTTCTGATTATTGGCGGAGGTGTCGCTGGTATTGCCGCTGCAAGAACAGCTTTAACTAATGGGGCTAGAGTTACGATCCTGGATAAGAATATAAATAAACTACGTGAAATTGAGGAAAAATTTAATAAAAATGTTACTACTTTAATATCAGCACCAATGATAATTCAAAGAGTATCGAAATACGCTGATGTTATTATAGGGGCTGTTAGTACAAATGAAAATAATCAAGTACCAAAAATATTAACTTATAAGGACTTGGATAATTTAAAAAAAGGTACTGTCTTAATAGATTTGGCTATTGATCGCGGAGGGTGTTTTGAATCTAGCAGGCTAACCACTTTATCTAATCCTTATTTTATTGAAAAAGATATTATTCATTATTGTGTTCCTAATTTACCGGCTTTGGTTAGTCGTACTGCATCAATTGCTTTAGCGAATAATACATATGAATTTATTTTCGATGTTGCTGATTTTGGCATAGAGCATCAGATTACAATTAATAATGATGTTACTAAAGGTATTTGTTTATATAATGGTAAATGTACAAATGAAACAATTGCTAAAATGTATAACCTTGAATATTTAAGATTGCATCCTTTTTCTAAGAATTAATCTGGAGTAATATTTATTTATGGAAAATATTTTAAGAACACCTGGATGGATTAAAGATTACAATTCAAAACTTACATCTGCAGATGAAGCTGTTCAAGTTATAAAATCAGGTGATGGAGTTTATATTCAACCTGGTTGCGCAGTTCCTTTTGAATTAATACGAGCTATGGTAAGAAGGAAAGATGAATTACGTGATGTTAAAATTTATCATATTTTAGCAGTTGGTAAATTACCTTATATGGAACCGGGTATGGAAGAACATTTCAGGCATGTTGCTTTTTTTATTGGTCATAATACAAGAAAAGCTGTTAATGAAGGAAGAGCAGATTTTGTACCATGTTTTTTACATGAAGTTCCTCTATACTTTAAGAATAAAGTTTATGATATTGATGTAGCTTTAATTCATGTTTCCCCTCCAGATGAACATGGATTTTGTAGTTATGGTGTTGACGTTGGATGTATTAAAACTCCTGCTGAAATGGCAAAAGTGATTATTGCACAAGTAAATCCTCAAATGCCTCGTACATTAGGTAACAGTTTTATTCATGTTAGTAAGATTAATTATTTTGTTGAACACGAAGAAAATCTAACAGAACTACCGCAAGTTGATGAAGATACATCGGAAGAGATGTTGAAAATTTACGATTCAATTGGTGAATATATTGCTGAATTAATTGAAGATGGTTCAACTTTACAAATGGGTATTGGGGCTATACCTGATTCTGTTTTGAAGTTTATGCAAAATAAAAAAGATTTGGGCGTTCATACTGAAATGTTTTCGGATGGTTTGATAGATTTAATAGATAAAGGAATTGTTAATGGTGAAAGAAAAACTATTCATCGTGGTAAAGTTATTGCAGGCTTTATTTTAGGCACAAAGAAAGCTTTTGATTATGCGCATAATAATCCTTTGTTGGAGTTCCATCCACAAGAATACGTTAATGATCCGTTTGTGGTTGCTCAAAATTATAAAATGGTTGCAATCAACTCTGCTATTGAAGTGGATATTACAGGCCAGGTATGTTCGGATTCCATTGGTACACGTTTATATAGTGGTTTTGGCGGGCAAGTAGATTTTATTCGTGGTGCTGCTCGTTCAAATGGTGGAAAACCAATAATAGCAATTCCATCTACTACTAAAGATCAAAGTATTTCCAGAATTAGTACAATGTTAAAACAAGGTGCTGGGGTTGTTACTTCAAGAGCAGATGTTCATTATGTTGTTACAGAATACGGAGTTGCTTCTTTGAATGGTAAATCGATTAGAGAAAGAATAAAACAACTCATTAATATAGCTCATCCTAAATTCAGAGATGAATTGAGATTTTTTGCAAAAAAAACTTATAATTTGGAAGTATAAATCGAAATATTTCCATGCCCAACAAAATAAAAGCAAGTGAGCGTAAGCGAGCTTGCTTTTTATTTAAAAAAGCTTTCATTAGCTCAGACAGTGTAAGCTTAGCCCTTTGCAACTTTAGCAAAGCTGCAAGGGGCCAGCGGGCCGGATCGGCCCGCTTAAAATCTTTTCTTTGACAACCTTTACACAGAGCCGCCCTTTTAGACCTTAATATTCAAATCTTTCTCAAATGCGTGACAGCTTACAATTGATATGAGGTTTTTTATAATTTATTTGCATTTGCAATTATATAGCAATAGCAAATATATTGTATTTACAAATATATTATTGAAAATTACTATTATATCGTATATACAATAATATCGTAAATACGAATATAATTTTAACGATTGCTCATATATCGTAAATCTAATAAATAATAATAACGATAATATTTTTACTCATTTTTTTTTGAGCTAATTATTCAAAGAAAAAAATAAAGCAATATTTAGTTATTTAGTTAAATGTAAAAATATTAAATATATTGGAAAAAATTTATTGGAATGTTTTTGGGAAAATTATGGCTTTAGCCCGCCCGTGCGCCTTCGTGCGCACGGGCTTTATGCTTATACCGTCTGAGCTATAATCATAAAATGGCTTTTATTCAAGAGTATTATTATAATGTTATTTCTCTTATCATTTCAAACATGCCTTCGAATAATAATTTATTAACGTCAGTTGGAGTTGGCTTTCCTTTTATGTGAATTGTTATTGTAGTTGGAGTAATATTTAAAACTTCAAATTCTACTGGTTCTGGTTTTAAACCTTTTTTTATTGCTCTATATTTTTTCCCTACTTTAAGCTCCATATGCACCTCTTATTATTAATTTAATTTGCAAATATAATATAGAAACAAATCTATTGCAAGATAAGTTTAAAAGTTTAGTTTGGTAGGGTAAAATAAAAAGTTGTTCCTTTATTTAATTCACTTTCGACCCAAATTTGTCCTGAATGTTTATTAATAAACTCTTTACATATTAATAAGCCTAAACCTGAACCAGATTCATTATTTGTACCTTGTTTTGTAACAATCATATCAAGTTTGAATAGTTGCTCAAGTGTTTGTTGTGACATTCCAGTGCCGAAATCTTTTATAAAAATTATTGCTTGGTGTTCATCCTTTTGGGCATTAATTATGATTTTTCCGTTTGGGAATGAAAATTTAATCGCATTTCCTATTAAATTTTGCAATACAGATGCTAACATTTTTTCATCAGCTTTTACTTCTATATTATCATCAAAAGCTAATTGTATGTCAATTTCTTTTTGTAAAATATTACCTTTTAGCAAATTAATTACGTTATCAACAATATCTTTAAATTTATAAATTTTAGGATTAAATTCGATTCTTCCAGCTTGTATTCTTGAAAAACTGAGTAAATTAAGTAGCAATTTATAAGTATTATCAGTTACTTCTTTAGCTTGCTCTATAAAATATTTTATTTCTTCTTTTGATAAATCTTCAAATTCATCGTTTAAAATATTCATATATCCTAACAAAGCATTAAAAGGGCTACGTAAATCATGGGCTAGTACAGAGAAAAATTTATCTTTTAAATCGATTGTTTTTTTAAGTTCAAATTGTGTTTTTTCTAGTTGTTGATTGACAAATAACAAATCGCGAGTTCTTATTTCTAATAATTCTTTTGCATCTCTTAAAACATTTACTGTTTTATTTAATTCTTGCTCAATTAAATATTTATCAGTTATATCTTGGTAAATACCAATTTTGCCTATATTTGTATTATTATAAGTGATATATGTATTTATTACATTAATAGCTTTTTTCTCATTTATAAGGGCTATAGCGTTAAAATAATTATCATCCTTCTTAATTATCTCTTTTATTTCGTAAGTAATAAGTTTCTTAATATCTTTGCCATATTCTATCTCATGTTCTAAATCTAAAATTTGATATAGGATATCATTTGTATAAATAGCTTTATCATTGAGATTAGTTATTAGAATACCAATTGGGGCATTGTCTAAGATAGTTCGATATAAGTAAATATCATCAATTATTGTTTTATCGATATTATTATTAAATAATAATAAATATTTATCATCTAAAGGTAATTTAATAAATAATGTAAAATATTTTTTGTTTGAATATTTAAGATTAAATTGAAGTTCTAAGTTGAATATATTAATTTGTTCTTTTACTAAATATTTTAAAAAATCTGCTTTTTGTTTGGATATAAATTTTAATAATTTATTCGAAATTATTTCGTCAGGGTTTGTTTGAAAAACTTCATAAAAGGTAGAGTTGGCAAAAGTTATGACAAAATCTTTTTCGAAAATAAGAATTGGGAAATTAGCTATATTGGAGAGAGTTTTTAAAATTAAAAACATATTCTCTTCATTGAGAATTTGCTGTTCTAAATTTTTTATAAAAGTTATAAGTTCATTTTTTGTTAATTTCTGATAATCCATTGTAAACTAAATATTATTGTAATTAAAATATAATTTAACAAAGAAAAATAATAATTTTTTTGTAATTTTGATAAATATAATAAATTGCAATTTTAATTACAAATTATAATTCGGGGGGCTTATGTCAAAAAAACTTTTTCCTAATGATTATGGATATTTTGATATTGAAGGAAATGAATATGTAATTACAAATCCACGTACACCGAGGCCATGGTTTAATTATATGTGGAATGAAAATTATGCCGGTTTAATATCTCATACCGGTGGGGGATTTAGTTATTATATTACACCAAGGGATAACAGATTAACGAGAATGAGATATAATTGTTTGCCTTGGGATCGTCCTGGAAGATATGTAATGGTGAAAGATTCAGATAACAAAAAATATTTTTCTTTGAGTTGGGCCCCAACAATAGATATTAATTATGATTTTTATGAATGTAGACATGGCCAAGGATATACTAAAATTTCGACACAGTATAATGAAATATATGGTGAAATATTATATTTTGTTCCTTTGGATGTTGATGCAGAGATATGGACAGTTAAAATAAAAAATTTAAGTGATAAAAAAAGAAAGCTAGAAATTTATAGTTTTGTTGAACTTTTAATGGGGAATGCATTAAATGATTTAATAAACCAGCCAAATGATAAACATTTTACGGATATTATTTTCAATAAAGAAACTCAAACACTAGAAGCAACAAGGAGGTATTGGGTACTCAATAAAAAAGTATCAGTAGCCCAACCGAATATAGATTGGCGATATAAAATTTATTTTAAATCGACTTTACCAGTTAGTGGTTTTGATGGTTCATTAGATAATTTTATTGGACGTTGGAGAAGTGAAGCAAATCCGGAATCTGTTGAAAGTGGAATAATGAAGAATACGGAAATCACTGCAGGTGATCCTATTGCAGCTTTACAAAATATTATAGAAATTGAGCCACAACAGACTGTAGAATTTGCTATTATTATGGCTATTGTTTCTAAAGACATTGATAAACCTTATGAACATCTTGATTGGAATAATTTAATAAAAATTGAAACATTAGATAAAAAATTTAATGATCTTAAATCTTATTGGAAAGATTATTTATCTCATGTACAAGTTGAAACTCCTTCAGAGGAAATGAATTTAATGGTTAACATTTGGAATCAGTATCAAGCAGCTGTGACGTTTGATATGGCGCGAAATTCTGGTTATTATCACGGTGGACTGCTCTTTGGTACAGGAATGAGGGATCAGTTTCAGGATATTTTAGGTATGGTTATAACGCATCCAGAAAGAGTTAGAAAAAGACTGCTTAATGCATTGAGATTTCAGTTTTCTGATGGTTCAACTCTTCATAACTTTTTCAAAATAACAAACTGGGGCGAAAAAACAAATCATTCGGATACTCCATTGTGGATCCCATTTGGTATTATTGAATATTTGAACGAAACCGGAGATTTTACGATTTTAGATGAAATGGTAGAATTTTATGATAATGGAATAGCTGATGTTTATACACATATGAAAAGAGCAATAGATTTTTGCCTTTCTGCTACTACACAAAGAGGATTACCAAAAATTATGAACGGTGATTGGAATGACACTCTGGATCATATAGGGCCACAAGGAAAAGGTGAAACCGTATGGGGTGGGATGTTTCTTGCTTATAACATCTTAAAAACATTTGATTTGCTAAAATATAGAAAAGATTATGATACCTTACAGAGATGGCAGGTAGAATATGATAAATTAAAAGATGTTATTAATAAATATTGTTGGGATGGTGAATGGTGGATTAGAGCTTTCCGTGATAACGGTGAACCAGTAGGCACTCATTTACATGATCAAGGGAAAATATTTATTAATTCACAAACATGGTCAGTTCTCTCTGATGTTGCGGATGAAGAAAGAGCCAGAAAATCAATGGAAAGTTTGAAAAAATACTTACTTAGAGATAAAGGTGTACAAATTTGTTGGCCTTCATTTACAAAGGTTGATGATTCTATTGGGCTTATCAGCAGGTGCGTACCAGGTAAAAAAGAAAACGGAGCAATTTTTAATCATGCTTCGTCTTGGGCAGTTTTAGCACTTTTAGAAATAGGTGATATAGATTTGGCTGTTGATATTTACCATAGAATGCTACCAATTAATTCCGCTAAAAATATTGATCGTTACGAAGTTGAACCTTACGTTTTTGCTGAGTATGTTACAAGCCCTGATCATCCAACTGAAGGGCAAGCTTCTCATTCTTGGCTAACAGGAACGGCTGTATGGATGTTGAGAATAGCAACAGATCATATTCTCGGTTTTAAAACAAATTTAGATGGATTTATTATAGATCCAAAAATACCTAAACATTGGAAAGAACTAAAATATACTCGCAAGTTTAGAGGAAAAACTTTCAATATTTATATTAAAAATCCTAATAACAAAAACATTGGAGTTAGCTCACTAATCATTAATGGTGAGAAATTCAACTCCAACGAGGTGAAATTATCAAATATAAGTTCTGAAATTGTCAATATTGAAGCTACAATCGAATAAATTAAAACTGCCACTTAATTGTGGCAGTTTTTTTTTATAATTTCTTATAATTTAATTACATTTAAATTAAAAAAATAAGGAATTTATGAAAAAATTAAATATTTTAGTTTGTAATGATGATGGTATTACATCAAAAGGTATTTATGAATTAGTCAAAAAATTAAAAGAAATTGCTAATGTTACTGTTGTAGCCCCTATTTCAGAACAAAGTGCAGTAGGGCATGCTATCACTATGAAAAATCCTTTGAGAATTAAAGAGATTTTTATTAACAATGAATTTTTTGGCTATGCGATTGATGGTACTCCAGCAGATTGTGTAAAAATTGGTATAAAAAATATCCTTAATTATAAACCAGATTTAGTTATTTCTGGGATTAATAATGGTGCTAATACTGCTATTAATATCATCTACTCGGGTACTGTTTCTGGAGCTAGAGAAGCTGCAATTATGGATATACAAGCTATTGCTATTTCTTTAACATCACATACACCTACTCATTATGATGTCGCTGCACAAATTGCTTGTGAATATGCCTTAAAATTATATGAAAATCCTTTACCAAGTGGAACTTTATTAAATATTAATGTCCCTGATTGTCCTTTTGATGATATTAATGGGTATTTATTTACAAAACAAGGAAAATCTAAATGGAATGATGACTATGAAGAGAGAATTGATCCATTTGGTTATAAATATTATTGGTTAAAAGGGGATTGGATTGAGTGCGATGCTGATATTCAATACGATCATGTTGCAACTAAAAAAAATTATGTTTCATTAACTCCAATTCATTTTGATTTGACAGACTATTCAGCATTAGAAAAGTATAAACATATTTTTGAAAAAAAATAATTATTAGTAAGCTTTCTTAAAGGATATATAAAAAGTAGTTCCTTTGTTTTCTTCAGATTCGAACCAAATTCTTCCTTCATTTTTTTCAACAAATTCTTTTACTATAATTAGGCCAAGACCAGATGATTTTTCATCTTCTGTACCTGGTCTTCCTGTTTTTTCTGTTATATCAAAAAGTTTATCTTTCATAATATCTGGTATACCAATACCAAAATCTTTTATAGTAATGACGATATTTTCTCCTTGTTCATATGCATAAATATCAATTACTGAATTACGGTAACTAAATTTTATTGCATTGGAAATTAAATTACTAATTATCGAATTGAACATAACTTTATCAACTTCAACATTATATTCTTGGTTAATTTGGATATTTAAATTTATTTGCTTTAAGTAAAGTAAATTATCAAAATTATTTTTTATCTCTTTTATCACATATAGTAAATTTATTTTTTCTTTATGTAATTCAATATTTTCTCTTTTTATATTAACCCAATCCATTAAATTAAGTAATAATTGGTAGAGATTATTTGTCGAATTATTTATCTTTTTAATAAAGTCATATATTTTTTCTTGGCTTAAATTATCAAAATCATTTGCAAGAATTGACGATAATCCAATAATACCTGATAGTGGATTTTTAATATCGTGTGCTACAATAGAAAAAAGTTTATTTTTCTCGTTATTAGCTTTTTGTAATTCGGATAAAAGTCTTTTTTGTTCTTCAATCTTTTCATTGATTAATGAATTTTGTTTTTGTAATTTATTAATATTTTTTTCCAATAAATCTCTTGTTAAAACGACTTCGGTTATATCATTATAAGCTAACAAAATTTTATTATCCATTGCAATTGCATTAACTGATAGCCAAACTATATTTTCTTTGACAAAAATTCCAACATTATAATTTTCTATATCTTTACCGTTTTGAAGTTTATCTTTTAATTCATCTACAAAATTGATAATAGTTTTTTCTGTATCGATAAATTTGATATCATAAAGATTTTTAATTTCTTTTTTATAGTATAATTTAAGTTCATTAATGATGTTATTTGCAGTATCATTATAAAACAAAATGTCGAAGTTTTTATTTAGTATTAAAATACTTACTGGTAAAACTTGTAAAATATGAGCTAAATATTTTTCATTCTCTTGGAGTTTATGTTGAATTGATTTCAATTCTGAGATATCAGTGATTGAGCCAGTAATACCTAAAAATTTCTCATTATAATACAAAGGTGTATTGTGGAGAATAATATCTTTTCTCTTTTCATTTTGATAAATAGTCAGTTCATAGACAATTTTTTCTTTCTGATCTGGTTTTATTCTATTTAAATTCAATTGGTTGATTAATCTTTCAGGTGTTTCATTAACATTAAAATTGAAAAATTCTTTAAAAGATGAATTAACAAACTCAAATTGGTTATCATTATTTTTAAAAAATAACGGATTAGGTATATTTTCAAGAATACTTAAATAAAACTCTCTATTACGCTTTATTTCCAGCTCAGCTTGTTTTAAAGGTGTTATATCTATAACAAATACCGATAGACCAACAATTTGATTATCTATTATAACGGGAGAGTAATAATCATTATAAAAAGTTCTTAATAAATGCTCATCACCATATTCCTCGGTGAGAACAAAAGATTTTCCGGATAAAGCTTCATCAAAATTTGCCTTTGCTTTAGCTCTATCAGCATCATTTTTAATAAAATCGAGCATATTTTTACCATATTCAATATCAACGCCCCAAATAGCTTTCATTATATCTTTATGGGCTTTAGTAAAAAAAGTATAACAATAATTAGTGTCTAATGAAAATAAAATAAAGCCGTTAGAATTTTCTAATATAGCTTCTAAAATTTTAATAGAATTTTGATAAATATTCATAGAAAAAAATAATTGTTATTGTTAAATTTAAGCAAAAAAATTTTGATAAAAAAAAATGATAAATATTTATTACTTTACTCAGACAGTATAAGCATAAAGCCCCTTGCAGCATCTGCAAGGGGCAGCGGGCCGGAACGGCCCGCAAAAATTCCCCTTTGTCCCCCTTGGAAATGGGGATTGAAATTCTCAAATTCAAAAGTTTGCTCAGGCTAAGTCTTATGAGTTACTTACTAAATAATTTTATTATTTACCACATTTACTGTAAAATATTTTAGCTATTATTTGTAGATAATATATTTAGAATTTTTTAATATATCGTAAATACAATTATATAGTATATACGAATATATTTTTAACATTTTAAAAAATAAATTTTAATTTTTTTAATTTTTGGATATTTAACTAAACATCAAAGTGTTTAAATGTTATAACAAATTGATAATAAAGCATATATGATATTGTTAGGAAATATATTTTGTGCGTTAGCCCGCCCGCATATGCGGGCACAAGCTTATACCGTCTGAGCTAAAATATTTTCAAATATTAGTTATTTATTTTAAAAAAAAGACTGTCATTTTAGCGACAGTCTCTTATGAGAAATAATTTGAATGATTAGAAAAAAGAATTAGTGTAAAACTATATAAAATCTGCAATGATCTTTTCTATAGAATTGAATAATTCATCTATTTTTGTTGTATCTTTTCCGCCAGCAGTAGCAAGATGTGGTTTCCCACCGCCACCACCATTAACGACTTTGGCTAATGAACCTACTATTTTACCAGCCGAAAGGTTATTATTTTTAATTAAATCGTCTGATACCACGCAGGAAATCATTACTTTGTTGTCGATATTTGAAATTAGCACACCAATTCCGCTTTTTATTTTTTCACGTAATACATCCGAAAGTGATTTTAATTCATCCATACTTGAAGCTTGAATAATATTTTTGTATATATCAATACCTTTAGCGGTAGTCGGATTTTTTAAAATACTATCAATATCCGATGATTTAATTTTAATTGACAATTCTTCGACTTCTTTTTCTAATGTTTTAATTTTTTGTTGATATTCTTCAATTTGACTTTGTAATTTATGTTTATCTTCGTGTAATGAAGCAATGTAATTAATAACATTTAAGCCGGTAATTGCTTCAATTCTTCTAACACCTGCCGAGATAGAAGATTCCGATATAATTTTAAAAATACCAATTTCTGAAGTATTAGAAACGTGAGTACCACCGCAAAATTCAGCAGAATAGTCATCAACTTTAATAACATTAACTCTTTCGCCATATTTGTCGCCAAAAAACATCAAAGCACCGAGATTTTTAGCATCTTGTAGTGGAATATTTCTTAAATGATTTACAGGTATTTGCTCTCTAATTTTTAGGTTTACTAAATCTTCAATTTGCTTTAGTTCATCAGAAGAGATTTTGTTAAAATGTGAGAAATCGAATCGTAATTTTTCATTTGTGACTAATGATCCTGCTTGCTGAACATGTGTACCAAGTATTTTTCTTAGTGCTGCGTGTAATAAGTGAGTAGCAGTGTGATTTTTTTTTGTGTCATATCTTCTAATTTTATCGACAATAATTTTAATATGAGAATAATTATCAATTTGTAATTCTTGGTCAATAATATGAATTATAGCACCACCAATTTTATAAACATCTAAAATATTATATAGGACGGAGTTATATTCGATTTGGCCTTTATCAGATATTTGCCCACCAGATTCAACGTACATGGGCGATTTATTAGTAATAATATGAGTTTTACCATCAATAATAAGGTGGGAAACAATTTGTGCTAATGTTTCAAGTTCATCATAACCTGTAAATTCTGTAATAAAATTACTATTTAATGCGAAGTTTTCTAAAGAAATACTTTGAATATTAAGATTGGATTGTTTTTCTTTAGTTAATTTTCTGTTTTTCTCTTTATTTTCAGCTAGTAATTTTTCGAAACCATTCAAATCAATGGATATTCCTTTTTCTTTAGCTAATAAAGCGGTTAAATCAACAGGGAAACCGTAAGTGTCATATAATTTGTAAACGGTTTCAGCATCAATAGTGGATTTATTTTGGGAAATATTTTCAAATAATTCTATACCTCTATCGAGTGTAAGATTAAAGCTAGTTTCTTCGGAATGAATAATATTTTCAATATTTGTTTGATTATTTTTGATTTGTGGAAAAAAATCCCCCATTTCTTCAACTAAAGTTGAAACAATTTTATAAAGGAAAGGTTCAATCAAATTTAATTTTCTTCCGTATCTAGCAGCTCTTCTTAAAATACGTCTTAAAACATAGCCTCGACCATCATTACTGGGTATAGCACCATCGGCTATAGCGAAAGATAGAGTTCTAATGTGATCTGCAATCACGCGCATGGAAATTTGGTGATCCTCCCTCACATATGGTATGCCGGATATTTCAGATATTTTGTTGATAATAGGTGAAAAAATATCAGTAGCGTAATTATTACCTGGTACGCCTTGTAAAACGGAGACAATTCTTTCAAAGCCCATGCCAGTATCAACATGTTTAGCAGGAAGTTCAACTAAGGAGCCGTCTTTTTCGCGATTATATTGGATAAAAACTAAGTTCCATATTTCTATACACTTAGGTGAACCGACATTAACTAAAGATGCGTCATCTGGGTTATCAGAAAGGTTAATGTGAATTTCTGAGCAAGGACCACAAGGGCCAGTTTCTCCCATTTCCCAGAAGTTATCTTTTTCGCCAAATTTTAAGATATGAGAATGTTTGATATCGGTAACTGTTTTCCACAATTCTAAAGCTTCGTCATCATCTTTGTAAACAGTAGCATATAGACGTTCTTTTGGTAATTTCCAGACTTCCGTAAGCAATTCCCACGCCCACATAATAGCTTCTTTTTTATAATAATCACCAAATGACCAATTCCCTAACATTTCAAATAATGTATGATGATAAGTATCATATCCAACTTCTTCAAGATCATTATGTTTACCGCTTACTCTTATACACAATTGGCTATCGGCAGCTCTTTTGTAATCTCTTATTCCAGTACCTAGAAACACATCTTTGAATTGGTTCATACCTGCGTTTGTAAATAATAAAGTTGGATCGTCATATGGAATAACAGGAGCAGAAGGTACGATAGTATGTCCTTTTGATTTAAAAAAGTCCAGAAATTGCTGTCTTATATCACGTGATTTCATAAAAACTTATTCCTTTTGTATTTTTTTATTTGCAAATATAATAAAAAAGTTGTAATATAATATAATAAATTTTGTTGTTGTTATGGATGAAAATCTTAATTTTGAAAAGATGCAAGAAGGTATCGATAAATTTAATACTAAGTTGAATGAAACTAAAGAATTACTAAAATCTCTTAAAAAATCAGGTAATCTTACTATGAGCCCATTCGAAATTATAAAAAATGAAAACTATTTAGTTATTAGAGTAAATATACCAAGAGCAACAATGAAAGATCTTGAAAACTATACAAATGCATTAGGTGATTTTGATAGTTATGGAGTTAAAAATGTTATTTATGATCTTTCTAAAGTGGAGCATATAGATTCAACATTTTTAGGACAAATAATATTATTGTTGAAAAAAATTATGCAAATGGAAGGTAAAGTACATATAGTTTCACAAAATGAATCAGTCAAATCATTATTTGTACTAACTCGCTTATTAAGCTTATTAAGGGCACTCCCAATTTTTTCTTCTCTAGATGATGCAATAGCAAATTTATGATTCATTATAATTAATCAAAAGTATAATACCAATTAGCATTATTATTATTGGTAAAAGAATTGCTCTGTAGGCAATTAATAATCCGGTAATGTTGTAATCTTTACCGATTTCAAATATATAGAAAGTAAAAAAAAGTATTATTGATAAAACAAGTTTGGTAGAAGTTAAAATGTCTTTTTTATTGAAATAAACTAAATAATAGGCTAAAAAAGTTATAGAGAAAATTAATAACAAACTATTTATTGTAAAAGATAAATTGAAATAGTAATTTACGAGAATAAATATACCAGTGAAAAATTGTAAAATTTTTTCGTATATTATTGATTTTTCTGATAATGAATTGTTTATATAATAATTATCAAAAAAGAACATTAAATTTTTTAAGATTAAATATAGAGATGTTATATATATTAAAATGCTCCAAATAAAATTGCTGTTTATTAAGAAATAGCTATAAAAAATTACAAAAGCAATTGTAAAGACTAATATATTTTTTATTCTTTCCATGATTAAAATTTTTTTTTAAAAATATAATATAATAAAAATAGTAAAAAGTTAAATAAAACCTTTAAAATTTCTATAATTTTTTTAAATCCACATTTTTTTGTAAATTTGAATTCAAAAATTTAAGGTTAATATGTTAGAACCAGTTAATTTAAGACATATTTTACATGAAAATCCAGAATTAATGTTTCAAGAGTTTTTTACCACTCAACTTTTGATTGATAACTTAAGTGAGTTAAAAAATTTAGTAATTTATAGACCAATAGAAACAGGTTTGGTAGTAGAATATAAAGTTAATGATGGTGATTATTTACTTTTCAGAGCTGATATTGATGCTCTGCCGATTAAAGAAAATACTGGTGTTGAGTGGTCATCCAAAAATGATAATATGCATGCCTGCGGGCATGATGTACATACTTCAATTATGTATTCATTTATACAATATGTTGTGGAAAATAAAATAAATAGAAATATAATATTTGTTTTTCAGCCAGGCGAAGAAGCTGGTGGTGGTGCGTTAAAAGTTATTGAAAGTGGAATTTTTGATAAATTCCCAATTAAATATGCTTTTGCTTTACATGTAACTGATGAATATGATTTTGGTACAATTGCTTCAACAGATGGTGTGTTATTTGTTTCCTCAGTTGAATGTGATATTGAAATTTTTGGTAAATCATCACATGTTGCCTTTCCCGAAAATGGAATAGATTCATTTAAAACATTACGCTATTTCTTGGATATGATAGATAAGAAAGTAGAAACTTCTACAGAACCTTTCATATTTGGTTATGGTAAAATTGTATCCGGCCAGGCGAGAAATATAATCCCAAATTATTCAAAAGCTGAATGTACTATTAGAGCCTTATCATTAGAAAAACAAGACGAGTATATTCAGTTAATTTATAATGATTTAAATGTTGCTACTAATAAGTTTGGTTCGAAATACAAATTTCATTTAGGTCCTAAGTATGCTGAAGTAATAGTTGATAGTGAATTATACAAAAAGTTAGTTCTAGTACTTAGTAATAAATTTAATTTTATTGATTGTGGCTTAAAAATGACTGCCGAAGATTTTGGATATTTTTCAAAAAAATATCCTTCATTTATGGCTTGGGTCGGGGTTTCTAAAGGTGAAAAATATGGATTACACAATGACAAATTTCTGCCACCAGATGAATCTATAGAATTAGGGAAAAATGTTTTAATTTCTATTTTAGGTTGTTTTATATAAATATGGAAAAACAAAAAGCTAAAAATAATAGGACAATTGTTCTTTCGAATGAAGAAATTGAGAAATATTCAAAAAAATTATTTATTCCAATAGATTCAATTTCAATTGAAGAAATTGAAAATAAAACGATTAAAGCTGATTTATTTGAAGTAATTGAAAAACTGCCTGAAAAATTTGTTGATTTGATGATTGTTGATCCACCGTATAACCTTTATCGCAAATTTAATACTGTAAAATTTAATGAGATGTCAATTAATGAGTATTCTGATTGGTTAGATAGTTGGTTGAAAAAGCTTATTAAAGTGCTTAAAGATGATGCAAGTATTTATATTTGTGGTGATTGGAAGACTTCTACTTCTATACATTTGGTTGGTAGTAAATATTTTTACGTTAGAAATAGGATAACTTGGGAAAGAGATAAAGGCAGGGGAGCATTAAAAAATTGGAAAAATAATTCTGAAGATATTTGGTTTTTTACAAAAAGTAATAAATATGTTTTCAATGCTGAAAAAGTTAAGCATAAAAGGAAAGTTATTGCACCATATAGAGATGAAAATAAAAAGCCTAAAGATTGGGAAGAAACGCCAAATGGAAATTTTAGATTAACATATGCATCAAATCTTTGGAATGATATTTCTATACCTTTTTGGTCAATGCCAGAAAATACTGATCATCCGACACAAAAGCCAGAAAAACTTATTGCTAAGTTAATTCTTGCAAGTTCAAACGAAGGTGATTTTGTTTTTGATCCTTTTTTAGGTTCAGGCACAACTTCTGTTGTAGCAAAAAAATTAGGTAGAAAATACGCTGGAATTGAAAAAGATAATTACTTTTGTTGTATTGCTGAAAAGAGATTAGATATTGCCGAAACTGAAAAAAATATTCAAGGTTTTTATCAAGGTTATTTTTGGGAAAGAAATACATTAAATGAAATTATAAGAGACAAAAATGTTTAAAAAAATATTTATATTTATAGCCACAGCTGTTATTTTAATGGCTCAGAATAATAAATTAACAAATACATTAAAATATCATCTGCAAAAAAATCCTGCTCAAAATATATTTGTGTGGATAACATTTACCGATAAAGGCCCTGACACAAATTTATATAGAAATAATCCATCAACAATACTTTCTCAAAGATCAATTCAAAGAAGAATGAAATTTTTCAGTAATGAAAAAATAATAGATTATACTGATTATCCTGTTTATAATCAATATTTAAATTTGTTAAATCAACAAGGTGTTAATGTTAGATATAAATCAAAATGGTTAAATTCAGTTTCTGCTTTTGTTTTACCAGCTCAAATAAATACCATTAAAAACTTAAGTTTTGTTAAAAAAATTGATGTTATGCAATTTTACACCGCAAAAAGAATTGAAACACAATTTGAATCAAATAAACTTACAAGTTATAAAATTGGACAGTTTGATTATGGGTATTCGTTTAGTCAAAATAATATAATGAATGCTGTTTATGCACACAATTTAGGCCTTTCTGGTAAGGGTGTGATGATTGGAATGTTTGATGCTGGATTTACAAATTTGAAGCATAAAGTATTTAATAATTTGAAAATACATACTATGTGGGATTTTGTAAACAATAATTATGGCGTTGAAGATAGTACTGATGAAGGCTTAGGTGATCATGGTACAGCTACTTTATCATGTATAGGAGGATTTTCACCTGGCGAATTGATTGGGCCAGCTTTTAATTCAACTTATGTTTTAGCAAAAACTGAAAATACTTATTCAGAAACGCCTTTAGAAGAAGATAATTGGATTGCAGCTATCGAATGGGCGGATAGCATTGGTATTGATGTTGCTTCAACATCTTTGGGATATATTGAATATGATTCGCCATATTATGGATATACTTGGCAAAATATGGATGGTAAGAGTTCTAAAATTACCTTAGCAGCAGATATTGCTGTTACTAAAGGAATTTTAGTTTTCAATTCTGCAGGTAATGAAGGAGATAATGACTCACATAATACATTAGGTAAACCAGCTGATGGTTTTAATGTTATTAGTGTTGGTGCTGTTAATAAATATGGTGAAAGAGCAAGTTTTAGTAGTGTTGGCCCTACAATAGACGGAAGAATTAAACCAGAAATTATGGCAATGGGGCAAGCAGTTTATGTTGCTAGTAGTTACGGGAATGAATATCATTATAGTAGTGGAACTTCTTTTAGTTGTCCACTTGCGGCAGGTGCTGCAGCCTTACTTTTGGAAGCAAATCCATATTTATCTCCCAGTCAAATTAGAGATATTTTTATTAGTACAGCAACAAATTCGGAAACACCAAACTATAAAATTGGTTGGGGGATAATAGATCTGAAAAAAGCAATCGAAGAAGCAAAAGTGAAGATTATTCACAGTCCAATGAATATAAATTACGACAATAATACTTTAAAAATTTATGCTTCTTTTGTGTCATATGATAAGTTAAAATCAGCATATTTATATTATAGATATGACGCAGCTAGTAGTTTTGATTCCATTAAATTCAACTTTTTAAATGGTAATAATTATTATGCAGAAATTAAAAATTATAAATCCAACGAAAAAATTTATTATTATATAAAAGCAAAAAATGGTTCTATTTTTGAAAGTAAGTTACCAGCCAATGCACCAGATTCTCTTTTAATTATTAATTTGAAACCTGATAGTATTGAGAATTTTTTAAAAAACAGAGATTTTATATTATATCAAAATTATCCAAATCCATTTAATCCAACAACAAATATTAAATTTCAAATTATTAAAGCTGGTTTTTATTCGCTCAAACTATATAATTCGCAAGGTGATATGATTAAAGAATATTTTAACAAATATTTGCTCCCTGGAATATATCAAGATAAATTTGATTTTTCAGCATATTCTAGTTCAGTATATTTTTTGGAATTAAAATCAGATAATAAATCAAGTATTATTAAACTAAGTTTTGTTAAATGATGGAAAATAAAGCAGTTTATTTTATTTCAGATCTTCATTTACATTTAGAGGATAGAGAAAAAGAATTACAAAAAGAAAAATTGTTAGAAAAATTATTTGAGCAAATTACTGTAGATGGATCTGATTTATATATAATTGGCGATTTATTTGACTATTGGTTTGAATATGAAAAAGTTGTTCAGAAAGATAGTTATAGAGTTCTTTACTTATTTTATAAGTTAGCAACTTCTGGAGTTAAAATTCATTATATTATTGGAAATCATGATTTTTACCATTATGATTTATTTGAAAAAGAGTTTAATGCTAAATTATATGAAGATAATGTAACTACTTATATAAATGGTAAAAAATTTTTCCTTTCTCATGGTGATGGAATGATCCCCAATGATACAGGTTATAAAATATTGAAATATTTTCTAAGAAATAAAATTATACAAAAAATTGCATCTTATATTCATCCAGATTTTTTATTGAAATTAGCAATAGCTTCTAGTAAAGCAAGTAGAAAATATACAAATCAAAAAAATTATGGTGAAATTGATGGTTTATTATTGCTAGCTGAAAATAAAATCATAAATGAAAATTACGATTTTGTTATTATGGGTCATTCCCATAGTTTCGAATACAAGCAAATTCAAAAGGGTGTTTATGTTAATTTGGGGAGTTGGATAAATCAGCCTTTATATGCAAAATTTCATAATAATTCAATAGAAACTATTATTTTAAAGTAATTTTATGGAAAAATTTATGGGAACTAACAAAAAGAAACTTAATAAATTATTGCTTTTATTTATAATATTAATATCAGTTCTATTCTCAATTTTCATAATGTACGTTGTAAGTGGGCTACCTTCTTTGGAAGAACTGGAAAATCCTAAACCTGTGTTAGCAAGTAAAGTTTATTCTATTGATGGTGAATTAATTGGTCAATTTTATATTGAAAATCGAATTGAAACAGATATTGATAGTATTCCAAAACATTTAGTTTATGCATTATACTCAACAGAAGATAGAAGTTTTGAATCCCATTGGGGGGTAGATTTACCAAGATTTTTCAAAGCAATGGTTAAAAATTTGTTAAGTTTATCACTTAGAGAAGGGGCTTCCACAATCACACAACAATTAGCAAAAAATTTATATAAATTAAAATCTCAAAATGAAAATGTTTTTCAAGGAGCAGTTAGAAAAATTCGTGAATGGATTACTGCAATACAAATCGAACGTACTTATACGAAAAAAGAAATACTTGAAATGTATTTAAATATTTCTTATTTCGGTAGAGGTGCTTATGGTGTTGAAACAGCCGCTAATATTTATTTTAATAAAAAAGCCAAAGATTTATCAATAACGGAATCAGCAGTTCTAATTGCATTATTAAAATCTCCAACAAATTATGATCCAGTAAATAGATACAGTAACTCTTTGAGACGTCGTAACCAAGTTCTCTATAATATGATGGATGAAGGTTATATAAATGAACAAGATTATGAAAGATTAAAGAATTTGCCTATTATTGTTGATATTAAAAAAGGTCAAGTTATTAAAACAATTGCACCGCATTTTATGGAATATGTACGCCAACAGATGGAAAAATTGCAAAGTAAATATGGATTTGATCTTTATAGAGATGGGATTAATATATATACAACTTTAGATGCTAAAATGCAACGCCTTGCTAATGATGCTGTTAAAGAACATATTGCTGAATATCAAAATTTATTTAATAAAGCTTGGAATTGGAATTCAAAAGATAAACAGGAATTGTTGAATAGTATTATTGATTCAGAAATCAAAAATTTACCTGATTACAAAGATGCTGTAACATATGATGAAAAGCAAAAAATTTATAAGCAAAAAGTTAGTGATAAAAACTTTATTGAAACTGTAAAACAAGAAGCAATTCAAATACAAGCTGGCTTTGTAGTAATAGATCCTTATACCGGTCATATTAAAGCTATGGTAGGTGGTACAGATTATAATACTTTATATGGACTTAATCATGTTACTCAAATTAAAAGACAACCTGGTTCATCATTTAAACCCATAATTTACTCTACTGCTATAGAAAGTGGCTTATTTCCAGCTTATGCAATACTGAATCAGCCTATTGATTATAATGGTTGGTCACCACAAAATAGTGATGGAAGTACAGGTGGGATGACCATGCTTAGAGATGCTCTTAGACTTTCATTAAATATTATTACGGCACGACTGATTATTGAAGGACATGCGAAACTACCTGATAATGAACAAATGGCTAGAAAATTAGGTATTACAACTCCCTTGAATTTATATCCTTCTTTAGCCTTGGGTACTTCAGAAGTTATACCATTGGAACTTGTTGCGGCTTATTCGGCTTTTGTTAATAAAGGAATTTATGTAAAACCAATTTCAATATTAAAAATTGAAGATAAAGATGGTATACTGATTGACCAATTTTCTACAAAAAAGTCTGTTGCTATGTCTGAAGAAACAGCTTCTATTATGACTGATATGATGAAAGATGTTGTGGATCGTGGAACTGCGGCTGGAATTAGGCAATATTTTAATTTCCCTGCTGCAGGTAAAACAGGAACAACACAAAATTTCTCTGATGCGTGGTTCATTGGATTTACTCCTAAATTGTTAGCTGGTTGTTGGGTAGGATTTGATGACCATAGAATTAAATTTACGGGTTGGTACGGACAGGGAGCAAAAGCAGCAGCGCCTATATGGGCTAAATTTATGGCTAGAGCTTATCAAGAATTAAATATTCCAGTGACATATTTTGAATTATCGCCAAACGTTCAAAGTGTTGATTTCTGTTATGAAAGTATTATGAATGGAAATCCAATGTTAGCAACAAGTCGTTGTCCATCTGTGGTTACTGATATTGTTAATATTAATAATAAACCACCCAAATGTACTATTCACGGTGGAGAATGATTTTGAAAAAAAATCAAAAAATATTATATTTATAATCTTAGCCCGAATGGCGGAATTGGTAGACGCGCTACATTCAGGGTGTAGTGACCTTACGGTCGTGCAGGTTCAAATCCTGTTTCGGGCACTAATAAAATCTTAATAATTGTGGATCAAAATACTTTATTAGCATATTCCAAAGCCATTGAGCTTGCTACAAGCCATTACGAAAATTTTCCAGTAATTTCATTTATTATTCCTAAAAAATATCTATATCATATAGCTATTATTTATTATTTTGCAAGAACTTGTGATGATATAGCTGATCTTTCTGAAGAAAATGTTCAAGAAAAATTAAATAAGCTTCAGGAATATCAATTTAAAATTAAAAATATCGATAATTACAAGAATGAAATGTTTTTTAATGCTCTTTATTATACATTTACAACCACTAAAATTAAACCAGATGATCTAGTCGATTTGATTAACGCATTTATACAAGATTTGAAAGTTAATAGGTATCATACTTTTAATGAAGTACTTGACTATACAAAATTTTCTGCAAATCCCGTTGGGAGAATGATGCTTGACCTTTTTAATTGTGGAAATGATGAGACTTATTTACTTTCTGATAAAATTTGTACCGCATTACAACTTACAAATTTTTTACAGGATTTAAAACTAGATTTGAAAATAAATAGAATTTATTTGCCCTTAAATGAATTAGCCTATTTTAATTTAAAAGAACAAGATTTGTTTAATAATGTTTACGATATTCGTTTCCAAAGACTTTATAAACATCAAATAAATAGAATTAGAAAATTATTTTTTGAAGGGTCTTATTTGATAAATTATCTTCCGTTTAGACTTAAAATATATATAAAGGCAACAGTTAATGGTGGGTTATCGATACTAAAAAAAATTGAAAATTATAATTTTGATATTTATAATAATATTATTAAATTAAACAAATTAGATTATATAAAATTATTTTTATTCAATGGATATAAACAACGAAAATATATCAAATCAAAAAAGTAATTTTAAGATTACTTTTTCATTACTTCCTCCCGAACAAAAAGAAGCAATGCATACTTTATATCAATTTTGTAGAATTACTGATGATATAGTTGATGATGAAAAATCTTCAAAAGATGATAAGTATTCAAAAATATTAATTTGGCGCTCTCAAGTTGAAAAAGCTATATATCATAATTCATCAGATTATTTTTTATTAAATAAATTTGCTGCCATTGCAAATAGATTTAATATTCCATTTGAGCCAATTTTTGATTTAATTGATGGTATGATAATGGATCTTGAAAAAAATCGTTATTCAACCTTTGATGAATTATTGCAATATTGTTATCGTGTTGCCTCTACAGTTGGAATTATGACAATTCAAATTTTCGGCTATAAAAATCCTGCTTCTAAGCAATATGCTGTAAATTTAGGTTATGCACTTCAACTAACTAACATTATTAGGGATGTGCCAGAAGATGCTTCCAATAATAGAATATATTTACCAATAAATGATTTAAGTAAATTTAACGTTACTGAAAATGATATTTTATTAGGTAACTATAACGTAAATATGAAAAATCTTTTAAAGTATGAAGCTAACATTGCAAAAGAATATTATAAACTTGCTGATAGTTATTTAGATCCGGAGGATAGAAAACTTCTTTATATTGCAAGAGCTATGCAACATATATATTTCGCTTTACTTAAAAAAATAGAAAAACTTGGTTATAATGTATTTGAAAAGAGAATATCTGTACCAATCTACGAAAAATTGTATTATACTTTTGGAAGTTATTTCAAATATAACGTTTTGTACTAGATGGCAAAAGTTGTAATCTTAGGTGCCGGTTTAGCAGGCATTTCTGCAGCAATAAACTTATCAAATTATGACTATGATATTACTATTATTGAACAATCCAATAAAGCAGGTGGAAAGGTAAAGTCAGCTTACAATCCAATAACAAAAACATATTACGATATTGGACAACATCTCTTAATTTCGGGATATGAGGCTACTCTTAAATATTTAAATATTATCAATTCTCAAGCTGACTTATTATTTTTCGATAAAATTTATTTTTATGGTAAAAATAATCAATTATTATCATTTAAACTAGATAATAATTTTTTTCCAATTAAAATCATTTATAATTTATTAACCTCTCGCATAATTAATTATAATGATGTTATAGACGTATTTAAATTATTTTATACAAGAAAAATTAACTCAAAAATTATAACTAATTTTGTAAAAAGTATTTACAACACTGATACGGCAGATGTCCCATTAAAATCATTAGGGAATACTTTTAAAATAATTACAAAAAAAAATAATTTCTATCCGATTTTGCCAAAAAATACATTAGAAGAAACATTAATTACGCCTGCATTAGAATACTTATTCAAAAAGAACGTAAAAATAAATTATAATGAAAGGTTTATTAATTTTAAAACCGAAGATAATTTAATAAAAGAAATAATAACCAATAAAAATAAGTATTACGAATTTGATTATTTGATATCAGCTTTGCCATACAATGTTTTTAGTTCTCTGTTTACCAAAAACAATGACTTTAAAATGAATACAATTCAAACAATTTATTATTTCACTAATAATGAACTTAGTCCTATTATGATTGGAAATTTAAATGACGATTTATGGGATTGGATTTTTGCGTATAATAATCATATTTCGATTGTTACTAGTAATTATCGATTTAATGATTTTAATGAAATATATTTTCAAAATTTCATAAAAAATATTTTTGGAAACCTTAAAATAATTGATAAAAAAATTATAAATTTCAAAAATGCTACTCCTTTTCAGGATAATAATTTTGAAAAAAATAAAAAAATTAAATTAGATTATCGAAATTTAAAAATTATTGGGGATTGGACAATAAAAAATTTACCTTGTACAATAGAGACAGCAATAATGAGCGGATTTAAATTAGTTTTGTAATTTAAGAAAATTATATTTAAATTCAAAAAAGCTTTTATATTAAATGATAACTAAATATTTTTTATTTTAACATTTCAAAATTTAAAAATTCAATTAATCGGGGTTAATTATGAAAAAAATTATTGCACTTCTAACAATCATTTTATTATCAGTTGGTGCTTTTAGCCAAAATCTAACATTTGGGCCTAAAATAATGGGGAATTTATCGCTTCCAAAAACCTTAGATGAAGTTAAAACCAAAAAAGGCGGGTTAATTAAAGATGGTTCAACCAAACTTTATGATTACACTGAAAGTATAAAATATGATACCAAAACATCTTTTGGTGTTTCACTGTTCTTACAAAGCGATATTAAATTAAACGATAATTGGGGAATTATTGCAGGCTTTGGCATTTTTGATTATTATCAATTTAAAATTAATCATACAATAGATAGAGTTCAAAATAATTACAATTTATCTGATACAAGTCTAATCAATACTGTAACATCTACACAAAAGGTAGAAGCAACATACAAATATACTTTTTTAACTCTTGAAGCGATGTTAAAATACTCATTTGATAAATTAAATATTTTTATTGGACCTTCATTTATGTTTAATGTAAATTCAAAGGTTAAAACATCATCAGAATATGATGACGGCAAATATTTAACTCCAGTAGTAAATTTAAAAGTAGGATTGAACTATGATTTAGAACTTTCAGAAAATATGATCATAGCTCCAGAAGTTAATTTTGCATATCCATTGTCAAATATAAGAGAAGATGATTATTTTAAAGCAAAATTAATGAATTTGGGTATTGGCGTAGCTTTAAAATATAATTTATAAACTTAATAATCCATAAAAAAGTAGAATTTAAGGCAAGGGAACGCAAGTGACCTTGCTATTTTTTTTACAGATTTTATTTTTAAAAAATCAAATAAAATTGAAGAAATTATATTACTCGGACAGTATAGGTATAGCCCACGTGCAGCGATGCTGCACGTGGGCAGCGGGCCCGAAAGCCCGCTAAAAATAAAATAATTCCTGAATAATAAAATTTCAATACAACTTTAATAATTTAAGCAAATTGTTCGTCTTGTCGGAAAATTAACACTATTTTTTGTAAAGTTAATAGTTGTGAATAAAAAGTATTTTGTTGAGAATGTTTCAGTAATATATTTGTATTTTTTAAAATATGGTATATACAAAATAATATTCCAGAAATATTATCTTTGCAAGACGAATATATCGTATATTCGAAAATATAGTTGCATTATCGTTTTGGTAGCTTACAAAAAATAATTTTTATTTAACCTAAATAATATAGAAATAAGTTGATAATCAATAAATATAATACTACGATGTATAAATATTTTTGGCTTTAGCCCGCCCGCGTATGCGGGTTTTATGCTTACACTGTCTGAGCTAAAAAAATTGTTTTAAAGATTAATTTGTTATTGGGAAAAATATCTTAAATAATATGGAGATGCGAAATATGTTTTATTTAAGCTTATTAATATCAATAAGTTGTGGCCTCTTGGTTACATTTGTTACTATTAAATTATTTAAAAATACCATAAAAAATTTGCTGTCAAAAGTAATTGATGTTGATATTTATGATGACTGGGCTAAGTATATTAATTATGTTATGTATATTATAGGTTTATCGTCATCCTTTAAATCAAATGAACTGATAAAATATAGTGATAATTATTACCAATACAATTTAATACAATTTGAAAAACTTTTGGTAATAGGAATTGGCACAATAATAAATGTATTACAAAGTCTTGCTTGGATTTTATTTATTTTTTATATCGCTATTTTAATTATTCTTGTAATAATAAAAATATTGAATAATAAGCAAAAAAATATTTGACAAATAATAAAAAAAATGTTATATTTTAGTCTTGAAAAATTAAAAATATGTATGCTTGCGTAGCTCAATTGGTAGAGCAGCTGACTTGTAATCAGCAGGTTGGGGGTTCAAGTCCCTCCGCCAGCACTCTCAAAGGCTTTCTAAAACTTTAGAAAGCCTTTTTTTTTATTAATAACCATCAATATTCTTACCTTAACTATACATTAAATGAATATTAATTCATCATTTATTTTGTATTATTATTTATATTTATTAAATTAATTTATACATTAAATATAATTTTCAATCTGTTTATGGGAAAGTTAGTTAATTATTTAAAGACAAAATTTGAACTAACTTCACAAGAATTATCAGTTTTAATTTTCTTGATATCTATTTTGTCGGTTGGCCTTATTATGCAATTAGTTGATAAAAATGATCAACTAACATATGAAACTTTAAGAATTATTGAAAAAGAAGTTCCGTATAATGAAGTTCTAATTGAAGAAGATAACAGTGAAAATTTTGATAAAGAAAATCGAAGGGTTGATAAAGAAAATATTTTGAATAATCAAGAAAAAAAGAAGAATAAAGAAATACCAAAAAGTAAAATTAATATCAATACAGCAACAAAGGATGAACTATTGCAATTACCGGGAATTGGTGAAAAGACAGCTGATTTAATTATTGAGTATAGAAAAAAAAATGGATTGTTTAATACAGTTGATGATATTAAACAAGTTAAAGGTATTGGTGAAAAGAAATTTGAAAAATTATTACCATTTATAAAAACAAAATAATAGCAAAATATGAGTAACAATTTATTAACATTATCAATCGATGATTATAAAATAAAGTTAGTAGAATTTTCTTACAGAAATGGCAAATTGTACATTGAAAATATTGATGAAGAATATTTTGAAGAGTTATTAAATTTTAACGAGAAGGAAACAAAAATTCATTATTTACTTAAAGACGCAATTAACGAGCTGATGCTAAGAAAAAAAGCAGTAACTCGTAATGTTTCTATTGCTTTACCAACAAAATATTTTTATATAATAAAAATACCATTTGAAAAAAAGCTTTCATTAAAAGATTTAAATAATTATTTAAAGTGGGAGCTCCGAGTTATTTATCCAGAGCTAATAAATAGAGATATAATTGTACAGAATATTAAATTAGATGATAAATATTGCATCGCAATAGCTATTGAAAGGCACATAATAAATAAAATTAGAACTTTTGTCGAATTCTATAATTTTGAATTAAAAATTGTTGAAAATGAACATTTAGCGTTCAATCGATTTGTTAAAAAGTATCCAAAAGTTGATAATTCCAATTATTTAATTTTATATGTAGGAATAGATTATTTTACAATTAGCTATAATTCAATTAATAATATAATTGAATTTCTTAGTTATAAATATTCCGAATTAAGTGAAGTTATTGAAAAGACACATAATTTTTATAATCAATTTATAAAAACGAATGATTTATTTGTGAATTTATATATAACTGGCTCCAATATTTCAGATACATTCATAAAGCATTTCGAAGCTACCAATACTTTTATATTAAGGAGAGTAAATCCCTTTGAAGGTATTCAATACAATCCAAAACTGATTAATAGCAAATTATATACATTGAAAAATTATGCATTTGCGGTAAATGTTGCACTAATTCAATAAAATACAAATGAGAATTATATCAGGGAAATATAAAGGCCATAGGATACAAGCGCCAAGTCCACAGACTACAAGGCCTACCACAGATAGAGTAAGAGAAACTTTATTTAATATTTTAAACAATATAATTGATTTTGAAGGTATAAAAGTTTTAGATATTTATTCAGGGTCAGGATCTTTAGGATTAGAATTTTTAAGTAGGGGGGCAAGTATAGTTCATTTTATTGAAAAAAATTATTCTGCTTATAATATTTTGCTTGGAAACATAAATAAAATTGGTGTTCAAGAACAAGTTAGAATTTTTAAGGTAGATGCTATTAAATACGTTCAAACTACAGCAGAAAAGTACGATATAGTTATAGCTGATCCACCTTTTTTTAAGTTTGATATTTATGACGTAGTAAAAGGAGTATTTGAGAAAGATTTATTAAATGATGATGGTATGATGATTATTGAGCGTTCTATTCAAACTGCCGAAAAAGATAAGGAAAATTTTTTAAAAGAACCATATAAAAGAATTGGTGATACATTATTATATTTTTTCAACAAAAATGATATGGTGAAAAATGAAAACGATAATTGAGCCTTTTAAAATTAAGGCAGTGGAACCTATTAAGTTTACAACAAAAGAAGAAAGAACAAAAATATTACAGGATGCTGGTTATAATTTATTTTTAGTACCAGCTGAGGATGTAATAATTGATTTACTTACTGATAGTGGTACTTCTGCGATGAGTGCGAACCAATGGGCTGGCATTATGCAAGGTGATGAATCTTATGCTTATGCGAGAAGTTTTTTTAAGTTTGAGCAAGCGATTCAAAATATCACTGGTTTTAAATATGTTATTCCAACACATCAAGGTAGAGCTGCAGAGCATATTTTATTTTCAGTTATTTCACAAAAATTTGGAAAAGGTAAATATATTGTAAGTAATACTCACTTTGATACAACAAGAGGAAATATTGAATATAATGATTTAATCGCAGTCGATTTGGTAATTGAGGAAGGAAAACATCCGGAAGTTTATCATCCTTTCAAAGGAAATATGGATGTTAAAAAATTAGAAGAATTTATAATTGAAAAAGGAAGTGAGAATATACCTTTATGTATGTTAACCGTGACAAATAATACAGGCGGTGGCCAACCTGTATCGATGAGTAATATAAGAGAAGTAAGTGCCGTTTGTAAGAAATATGGAATTCCTTTAATAATTGATGCTTGCAGATTTGCTGAAAATTCATATTTCATTAAATTAAGAGAGCCGGGCTATGCTAATAAATCAGTTTTAGAAATAGCACAGGAGTTGTTTTCTTATGCTGATGGTGCAACAATGAGTGCTAAAAAAGATGCTTTAGTGAATATTGGTGGTTTTTTAGCTTTAAATGATAGCGATTTGGCATTAAAATGTAAAAATATGTTGATCGTTACAGAAGGTTTTCCAACATATGGTGGTTTAGCAGGTAGAGACTTGGAAGCTATTGCAATTGGATTAATTGAAGGTTTAAATGAAGATTATTTGAAGTATAGGTTAAGAAGTGTTGAATATTTAGGCGAAAAATTAGTTGAAGCAGGAGTTCCAATTTTAGTACCAACAGGTGGGCATGCAGTTTATATTGACGCAAAAAGATTTGTCCCACATATTCCGCCGAGCCATTTTCCGGGACAAGCAGTAGCTGTAGCTTTATTTGAAGAAGCCGGTATTAGGGCTTGTGAAATTGGTAGTGTTATGTTTGGTAAAAAGGATGCAAGTGGCAATTTAATTCCACCACCGATGGAATTAGTAAGACTAGCTATACCAAGAAGAGTTTATACGCAAAGCCATATGGATTATGTTGCTGAAGCTGTTATTGAATTATTTGCGAAAAGAACTTCAATTAGAGGTTTACAAATAGTATATGAAGCACCTATTTTAAGACATTTTACAGCTCGCTTTAAAATATTGTAGAATATTTTTATCCGGGAGGGCATATGAAAAAAGTATTAATTTTTTTAATATTCTTTTCTTTTATTAAAGCTCAATCCCGGATTGTTTTTTCTGAAATAATGTTCTATCCAAATAATATTTTCCCAGAATTTATTGAAATTTTCAACACTTCCTCGACAGATACCATTGATATAGACAAATATTTATTTATATATTCAACTTCTAAACCAGATACAATAAAAAATGCTGGAATGGGGACAAAATTATTTCCTAAACAATATGCTGTTATTTTCCCTCAAAATATCGATTTAAACACAAATCCATATAAAAATTTAATACCAAATAATGCTTTAATTTTAAAAATTAGTGATAATTATTTCGGTTCTTCTGGTATGGCAAATACTTCTGATAAAGTGGTTTATTTATTAAATAAAAATAATGATACTTTAGAAAAATATGTTTATACTGCTAATAATAAGCAAGGATATTCAGATGAAAAAATTGACGTTAATTCATTAAATGCGCAGTGGGGGAATTCAACTATATTAAACGGTACACCTGGGATGAAAAATTCTATTGCACCAATAGAGAATGATGTTGAAATTAAAAAGGTAAATATTCTTCCAGCTGTTTATAACTATTATGATAATATTCAATTTGAAATAAAATTTAAAAATAATGGCTTACATTTTGCGAATTTTAATTTAAGTATAACGGGAGATTGGGATAATGATGATTTACCTGATACAACAATATTAAATAATTTAAATTTTTCATTACAAGCTAAAGATTCACTTCTACTAATTTTACCAATACAATATTACTTTACAAAAGATATAAAATTAAAATTTAAAGTCCAATATAATCAGGATGAAATTTCATCAAATAACGAAAAAGTATTATTCTTGAAACCTTCATTACAATACAACGATTTAATTATTAATGAAGTAATGTTTTATCCATCAAATGGGGAGCCCGAATGGATAGAAATTTATAATAATTCCAATAAGCAAATTAACTTAAATGGTTTTTTAATAAGAGATTATAGCCAAAATAAGGCAATTGTAAATAATGATTATATTTTACAACCTGGTAAATATATTGTTGTGAGTAAAAGTCAAAATATATATAGTTTTCACAACTATCAATTTGATGTAATAGAATTAAGTAATCTTCCATCATTAAATAATGATTATGACGCTGTTGTTTTGTCAGATAATAATGGAAATGTAATTGATTCCTTATTTTATAATCAATTATTTAAACCAAAAGCAGGATTTTCAATTGAAAGAATCTTGAATAGTTCAAATACAAATGATATTTATAATTGGGGTGTTTCTCAAAGTATTGAACAAAGTACACCAGGAATTATAAATTCTATATCACCTAAAACTTATGATATTGGATTTTTAGATGTAAATCTTACTAATACTAATAAATTTCTAATAAAAATTAGAAATTATGGCAAAAAAGATAATATTATAAATACAATATATATTGAAAAGTTTAATGGACAATTTTTTATACCATTTGATAGTATAAATATTATTGGAAATACATTAAAATCGCAGGAAGAAAAATTAGTAGAAAGTAATATTTCTTTAGGAAAAAATGATTTTGGAATTTTTAAATTTTCATTTAACAATGATGATGAGAACAAACAAAATAATATTTTAACAAAGGAATTTTTTATAAGTAATCCCAAAAATTCTTGTATTATATCTGAAATAATGCATACTCCTGATACAGATGAGCCAGAATGGGTAGAATTTGTTAATATTAGTAATGAGGATATCAATTTAAAGAATTGGATTTTTTCTGGTATAACTAATCCTGCTCAAAAAACAATTAGTGACAAAAATTATTTAGTTTTACCTAACGAATATTTTATAATTACTTATGATTCCATTAAATTTAAGAATAAGTATAATATTACATCAGGTAAAATTATAGAACTAAAATTTAATGCACTTTCAGATGATGATGGGATTATTTTATATGATGCAAACAAGAATATCATTGACAGTATTAATTTTACTGGAATTAAATACTTAAAGGGTAGAAGTTTAGAAAAAATTAATTTGAGTGGAAATTATAATGATTTTTATAATTGGGGGATTTCACTAACAAAAAGTTCACCTTTAAGAAAAAACAGTTATGCAAGTTTGAATAGATATAATTTTAATGATGTTACTTTTTCTGAAATTATGTATAATCCATCTGATAATAATTGCGAGTTTATTGAACTTTATAATAAAACAAATCAGCCTATCAATTTAGGTGGTTTTAAATTTAGGTTCAAAAATTACAGTTATACAATATTAGATACAAACCTTACACTAAATGTTAATAAATATGCTATATTAACGGCTAATGATTCTATTTTTACGTTTTACAATGTTAATAAAGATACGACTGTTTATTACAATTTTAATTTAAAAGAATTTGGGTTAACATTAATAGGTACAACTCTTTATTTAGAAGATGCATTCAGTAATGTAATTGACAGTATGTATTATGATGATAATATGCACAAGTTTGTAAAAGAAACAAAAGGATTATCTTTAGAAAAAATAAATCTTGATTTACCATCCAATAACTATAATAATTGGGGAAGTTGTTTATCTAAAAATAGAGCGACACCTTTTGCAGTTAATAGTATTGCAATTAGAAAAAGCAAAATGAGTAATTCAAATATTAATATTGTGCCAAATCCATTTTCTCCTGATAATGATGGTTATGAAGATTATACAACAATTAGTTTAAAATTTCAGCACAATATAAACAAAATTAGGATTAGAATTTTTGATATTAAAGGAAGAATAGTTAAAACAATTACTGATGAATTACTTACAGGGGATGAATATAATTTAATATATGATGGAACTGATGATAATAATAATAAATTACCTATGGGTGTTTATATTTTATTAATTGAAAGTTTTAATGCAGATGATGGTAAATTAGATGTTATTAAAAAGCCATTTGTTATAGCAAAAAAATTTCATTAATCTAAGTTTCTTGTAAACTCATACAAAATAATTCCGTTTGCAACTGATACATTTAAGGAATCAAATTTACTCATCATTGGAATTTTTATTTTGTAATCTGAATTTTTAATTGTAGAAGTTTTAACACCTTTTTCTTCATTTCCCATAATAATAGCTATAGGGAAATTTTTTTGTACTTTTTTTATATCTTCAGCTTCATTAAGAGTGGAGGCATAAATCCAGAAACCATTATCTTTTAATTCTTGTATAACATTTTGCAGAGAATGAGTTTTATGAATAAATAAATGGCTAACTGCGCCTGCAGAAGTTTTAAATACAGTTTGATTTATTACTGCAGAATTATTTTTTGTTATTACAATGCTTTTTATACCAAAACTTTCGCAAGTTCTTAAAATTGCTCCTAAGTTATGGGTATCTTGAATCTCTTCTAAGAGAAGCATTATATTAGGTTTATTATTTTTTGTATATTCAATAAGATGTTGTAAGTTATAATATTTGATAGACGATATTAAAGCAACAACGCCTTGTGTTACATTTGAATCACCATATTTTTCAAATTTATTTTTGGGTAACTCGGTGATTGGAATTTTTTTCTTTTTGGCTTCTATTTTTATTTTGTTTATAATATCAGATTTCGAATTGAATAAAATATATATTTTTTCAATTTCCTTATTTGCAATTAAAGCTTCGTATACTGGTTTCCTACCGATTATTAAATTATTTTCCATTAGCGACTAAAAGATTGTTTAAATTTTCTTTATTTTTTATAAGTCCGATTATACCAACAATAATTAAAACTATGGATATAAATTGAGCTTCTGAAAGTCCAAAAATAAATTCTGGATTTAATCTGATGATTTCAACTGAAAATCTTGCTATGCCAGATAATATTAAGTAAAAAAAGAATAAAGAACCTAATTTTAAGTTATTTTTTCTAATTCTCCAAAGAATGAAGAAAATGAAAAGAGAAATTAAAAATTCATAAATTGGTGTTGGATGCATTTTTGTTACTGTATCGAATTTTGTGATGATACCGAATTTATCTTGTCCAACAACAATTTTTGATAAATCAAAATAATTAAAAGCTTTTGCTATATCTGGATGAGAATGCATATAATCATAGAGCATATTAGAAGGTTTGACGGTTCCATTAGCATAAATTGTTCCCCAAGGCATTGTGGTAGGTAAACCATAATCTCCATCGCCAGCTAAATGACATCCAATTCTGCCGATACCATATCCTAAAGCTAAAGAAGGGGAGCTTAAATCAGCGAGTTTTAAAAAATTTATATTTTTCTTTTTTGTGTAAATTACTAAAGCAATTATTACGGTTATTAAACCACCATAGTAAGTTAATCCACCAGCAGAAAAAGTGATAGAAATTGGGTCATTCAAAAATAAATCAAAATTTTCGAGAATATGAAATAATCTTGCCCCTATAATTCCAAAAACTATTGAAAAAATAATGATATTGGAGGCTATATTTTTATCTAAATTATTTCTCTCAAATTCTTTTGTTAAAATTGTACCGGAAACTATAAAAGATATTGCTAACATAAGTCCATAGCTATAAACAGTAAATGGACCTATTGAGAAAAGTTCTGGTATCATTATTCACCTAATAATTCGTTTGAAAAATTATTCAGCTTTGGATTAACTTCAAATTTGCAAAAGAGCCTATTATTTTGTTTTTCAACAACTTGTGTATTTAAGATTTGAATATTTTTTTTCATACAAATTGAATTTTATATTACAAGAATTTTCGCAACCGTCATATTTGATAATATTTACTGATATTTCACCAACTTCATCAGGGAGTTTTATTACTGTAGTTGCTTTAGTCTCCAAAGGAGCATTGTTAATTTTTGTAGTTAGTCCTAAAATACCAACTTCAATTAAATTAGATTTTCTAAAAATATCGGTAGATATTTCATAATTAAAAGCAGAAAATGAAATAGAGCTTTCTAATTTAATAGCTAAATAATGTTTTTTTTGAATATGGTCATAATCAAAATAAAAATATATAATGTATTCAATTTTATCAGGTTTTGGAGCTGGAATAGTATTCTTAAATTCTTCAATGCTCTTTTTTCGAGTATTAGGTAATTGTGGTAAATCCTTTGGTTTTCTTAATGGCATAAATATTTTTGAATTTATAATTTAGAAATATATATTTGTAAATCACAATTTAAAGAAAATATTAGAATGAAACAACAAAATGGAAATAATATGGTTATCCAAAATAA
Organism: Ignavibacteriales bacterium; assembly: GCA_035379625.1. Classification (GTDB taxonomy): domain Bacteria; phylum Bacteroidota; class Ignavibacteria; order Ignavibacteriales; family DAOSCP01; genus DAOSCP01. The sequence goes on from DAOSVM010000022.1 coordinate 36,141, forward strand.
AAAAGCTTATCATGAATACTTTATTCTTCAGACTTGGGAGGCAGGAATAGTATTAGTAGGTACTGAAGTTAAATCTTTACGTGCTAAAAAATGTAATATAAATGATAGCTATGCAATAGTCAGAAATGGAGAAGTTTTTTTAATTAATTCTCACATAGAGGAATATGATCACGGAAATAGGTTTAACCATGATCCAAAAAGGGATAGAAAATTATTATTGAATAAAAGTGAAATAAGAAAAATAGCTGCTAAAGTAAAAGAAAAAGGGTTAACTCTTGTACCATTAAAAATTTATTTCAAAAATGGGAAAGCAAAAGTTGAATTAGGATTAGCTAAAGGTAAGCATGTTTATGATAAAAGAGAAACTATCGCCAATAAAGATTTTATGAGAGAACAATCAAGAAAAATTAAACTATAATTAATATTAACATATCTAAAAATTAAAAAAAAATATTATTTTTGTAAACATTATTTTGAAAATTATGGAGGGGTCAATTGCAAACCAGTAAATTTCCATCTTTAAATGAACAAATGGACTTAATTAAAAGAGGTACTGTTGAAATTATCCCTGAAGATGAATTAGCAAAGAAGATAGAAAATTCAATAAAAAATAATAAACCACTTAGAATAAAATTAGGATGTGATCCAACAAGGCCAGATTTACATTTAGGACATTCTGTGGTATTAAGAAAATTAGCTCAATTTCAATCTTTGGGACATCAAGCAGTGCTTATAATTGGTGATTTTACTGGAATGATCGGAGATCCAACGGGTAGAAATGTTACTCGCCCACCACTTACACTTGATGAATGCAAAATAAATGCTAACTCTTATATTGAACAAGCAGCTAAAATATTAGATATTCCAAAAACTGAAATACGTTATAATTCTGAGTGGCTCGGGCAAATGAAATTTGAAGATGTAATAAAATTGGCTGCAAAATATACAGTTGCAAGAATGTTGGAAAGAGATGATTTTAACAATAGATTTAAAAGTGGTATACCAATTAGTATGCACGAAATTCTTTATCCACTTGCTCAGGGGATGGATTCCGTTTATATAAAAAGCGATGTGGAATTAGGTGGAACCGATCAGAAATTTAATTTACTTGTAGGACGAGATTTACAAAGAGAATATGGCCAAGAACCACAGATAATTCTTACAATGCCTTTACTTGTTGGTACTGATGGAAAAGAAAAAATGAGTAAATCTTATGGAAATTATATAGGAATATCTGATACACCAGATGATATATATGGGAAAACATTGTCAATTCCAGATAATTTAATTTTTACTTATTTCGAATTAACAACAAATATATCTAAAGAAGAACTTAAACAAATAAAATTGCAATTAGAAAATCCAGAAATAAATCCAAGAGATTTAAAAAGAAAATTAGCAAGAACTTTAGTAACATTATATTACAACGAAGAAAAAGCCAAGGAAGCAGAAGAGAATTTTGACAGACTATTTATTAAAAAAGATATACCAGAAAATGTTCCTGAGATGAAATTAGATAAACCTGAAATAAATATAATCGATTTATTACTTCAAACAAAATTTGCTAGCTCAAAAAGTGAAGCTAGAAGATTGATTGAGCAAGGTGGAGTTTCTGTTTCAGGAGAGAAAATTACTGATTTGGATGCAAAAGTAATCCTAAATTCAGAAAAAATTTTAAAGGTAGGCAAACGTAAATTTATTAAATTATCCACTAACTAATATAAGGAAGAATAAGAATTGTACGTACCAACAAAGGTTTTCTTTACAAAAGGTGTAGGGAAGCATAAAGAGTATTTAGCTTCCTTCGAGTTGGCATTAAGAGATGCAGGCATTGAAAAATGCAATTTAGTTTCAGTTAGTAGCATTTACCCTGTTGGTTGTAAAATTATTGATAAAGAGGAAGGACTTAAATTAATTAAGCCTGGCCAAATTACTTTTGCAGTTATTGCTAGTAATTCCACTAACGAACCAAGTAGACTTATTGCTTCATCGATAGGTGTTGCAATTCCTACCGATCCTAATATGTATGGATATCTTTCCGAGCACCATCCATATGGAGAAGATGAGAAAATAGCTGGTGATTATGCAGAAGATTTAGCAGCATCAATGCTAGCTAGTACTCTTGGTATAGAATTTAATGCGGACCAATCTTGGGATGAAAAAGAACAAGTATTTAAAATGTCTGGACAAATTGTGAAAACATTTAATATTACACAGACCAGTGAAGGTGATGAAGAAGGTAATTGGACAACAGTAATTTCTGCTGCAATATTATTACCTTAGTTTATGAACTTTAGCAATTAACTAATTGTTTTTATATATAAAAGAGCTAACTTATGACTGACATACAAATTTATTTTTGGTTAGGGTTTGGCGTAATTGTATCTTTAATGTTGTATATCGATTTATATGTTACAGATCACGAAAAAGGGCCAAAAACTTTAAAATCAGCAGCTATCTGGAGCTCTATCTGGGTAGCTGTTGCATTTATTTTCAATATTTTTCTTTTCTTTTTTTATGGTTCAGATCATAAAGCGGCCATAGATTTTTTTACTGCTTATTTAATTGAAAAATCCCTATCTGTGGATAACCTTTTTGTTTTCATTATGATTTTTTCTACACTCAAAATTTCTGAAAAAAATCAACCACATATACTAAAATGGGGTATTATTGGAGCAATTTTATTTAGAGTTATATTTATTTTGTTAGGTGTTAAACTAATCGAGACTTTTAAATTTGCAATAATAATTTTTGGTCTTATTCTGTTATATGCTGCTTATCATATGTTTATGGAAGCAATAGGTAAAATTAAGCAAGAATTACATCCAGAGAAAAATATACTTTTAAAATTATTAAATAAATTTTATTCTGTTGATCATCAATATGAAGGAAAATCTTTCTTTTATAAAAATGATAATAAAATTTTCCTTACTAGAGCTTTTATTGCATTAATTTTAGTTGAAAGTGCTGATATAGTTTTTGCCATCGATTCTGTCCCGGCCGTTTTGGCAATTACGTATGATCCATTTATTGCTATTACTTCAAATATAATGGCTATACTTGGATTAAGAGCACTCTATTTTTTGTTAGCCGGTATTTTGCAAAAATTTTATTATCTAAAACATGGTGTATCAATACTTTTATTTTACATCGGAATAAAATTAATTATAACAGAATGGTACAAAATTCCAACCGAAATATCATTATCCATAATTGTTATAATATTACTTTCTAGTATTGCAATATCCTTTCTTAAAAATAAATAATTTTGCTAATTAAAATAATTTTATTATTATTACATAAGTTTTATAGTTTTTCAGAAAATAAATTATGAGTCTAGAAGTAATTTTATGGATTGTTTTTTCTTTTCTTGTTTTAGGAATGTTGTATGTTGATCTTTATGTAACAGATCATTCTCATGGTGAAAAATCACTCAAGAGTGCCATTGTATGGAGTGGAATTTGGATAGGAGTTGCATTATTATTTAATGTATTTATATATTTTTTTTATGATAATAATCATCAGGCTGCATTTGAATATTTAGCTGCTTATTTAATTGAAAAATCTTTATCAGTAGATAATCTTTTTGTATTTATTCTTATTTTCAAATCGTTAGATATTCCTTATAAAAATCAGCCGCATGTATTAAAATGGGGTATACTTACAGCCATAGTATTTAGAATTGCATTTATTTTATTAGGAGTGCAATTAATAAATTTATTTAAGCCAACGATTTTTATATTCGGATTAATCCTTTTTTATGCTGCTTATAAAATGTTCAAAGAAGCAATATCGCATGAAGAAGAGGAAAAAGAATTAAATTTAGCGGATAATATTGTAGTTGGTATAATTAATAGATTTTTTGTGGTCGATACGTTATATACTGAGCATCATTTTTTTTATAGACATCCTGAAAAAAATAAAATTTTTGCAACACCATTATTTGTTGCATTTTTGCTGGTAGAAAGTGCTGATATAATTTTTGCAGTTGATTCTGTTCCAGCAGTTCTGGCTATTACACATGATCCATTTATAGCAATAACTTCAAATATAATGGCTATTTTAGGTTTAAGAGCTCTATTTTTTGTACTGGCTGGCATTTTACAAAAATTCTACTACTTAAAACATGGTGTTTCATTACTGCTACTTTTTGTAGGTTTTAAGTTAATAGTTTCTGAATGGTACAAAATTCCAACATTATTTTCACTTTCATTTATAATTATCGTACTTATTGTTCCTATCATTTTGTCAATTATGAAAAACAAAAGTGAAATCTCAAAATTATAATATGATATACTCTTTACTTACTTCACTTATTGCATTTCTTTTAGTCTTTATTACAGATATTATTTTAATATCAACTCATACTGTTCAACATAATATCATCTTAAATGTATTTATTGAAGAAATAGCTAAGTTTTTAGCAGTTTATTTTACTTTTTTTAAAATATTCAGTAATAAAAGTAATTTTCTAATGGTTGGACTTTTTTATGGTATAATTGAGTTTTTACTTTATTTTATTATTTTCCATGGTTATGGTATAAATTTCGTTTTGATAAGATACTTGGTAATTATAATTCATATTATTACTTTTATAAATCTTTATTATGCAATGTATCTCTTAAAAGTTAAGCGTAATGTGTTGGTATCTATTCTTATTTTAATCACAAATATGGTAATTCATTCCTTTTGGAATTATTTTACAAACTACATTCTATAATCAATCTGAAGCCCTACAATATTACTACTTTTGTAACTATTTGAATTATAATTATTTTGCATTTTATAAAAATATTTTAATGAAATACTTAAATAGTTAGCGTAATATTTGCAAATTATGTAACTTGTAAATCCATCATTTGATAAAATATTAGGTATTATATTTCCATCCATATCATTTTCAACGCTAAAAATAGCACTATCAAAATTATTAACAGAAAAATATGAAATTTTTGATTTAATACTTATATTTGAATTTAAATTGTAATTTAAGTATTCAGAAAAAGAATAACCATTATTTTTAGCTGTTTTATTAAAAATTATTTCAGTTGTATAGCTTAATTTTGATGAAGGAATAATTCTTATTTTATAACTTGATAAAAATTTAGCAATAGTCTGGTTTTTATAATCCTTTCCATATTTATAGCTAAAAGCGATTAAATGCTGGAATTTATTATTTAAACTATTGAAATAAGAGAGTGAAATCTTGTTATCTTCTTGTATAAAACGAGTGAAATCATCATTTTTTGAATTGCTAATTTGAGAATAAAAATTTAAAATTTGCTTGTTGAATTTATAAGAAATGGCATTATAATAAAAATTAAAATTACCTAAAGGTTTATAAAAATTCCCAAGTTTACTTTCAGGTAAAATTATATTTGAATTTGATTTAATAATATTAATTCCGTATTCTAATTTCTTTGAAATGGAATATGTCCCAGAAAATTCATAAAGATATTTACTCTTTTGGAAAGCAATTTCATAATTTAAAATATAATTAGGTGCTAAGTAATTGATATAAAAGGAAAATGTATTGCTATTTAATTTTTCAAATTCTTTGAATTGATTAAATTTGTAGTTATGATTAAGTTTCAAATTATAATATATAAAAGAGAAATATAATAAGTCCATATCATAATTTAGCATAAAACCTAATTTGTTTTCAAATAAATAATTATTTTTGGCTGGATAAGTATAAATATTTTGGATAACACCATTAGAATCTGCTTTATATGATAAGAATTTTTTTGAAAAAAAACTCGTAAATGAGAATTGATTAATATTTATTGAATAGCTAATTCCTCTGTTAAAAGTGCTATAACTTAAACTGCTATTTTTGATGATATCATATTTCCCAAAATTTAGATCAGACATAGGATTTAATATGGATTTAAAGAAATAACCATTTCCTGTTACTAAACCCTTACCAAATTTGATTTTATAATCGCCAATTAAAAGTTTATCGTCCCTTAATAAATCATTATATTGAAAAGAAATTGAATATATATTAAGGAATTTATTATCGGTGTAATTTTTGTTTTGTAATAAATTAATTGAGTATTGATTCTCATTCAAAAATAATTTATTCGAAATTTGGAAAAAATCAGGTGAATTTGAATAAGCATCAGATTTCTTCATTCTGAATTGATATTTAACAAAATTATATCTCTGCCTATCCTTTTCATCATACAATGTAATATAAGGCATAGAATTAATTAGTTCATTATAATTTAAGTCCTCAATATTGAATAATTCGTTTAATGATTTAATTTTTCCAACTTCATTTCTGTAATTTATTATTGCAAGAATTGATTGATGAGATAGGTATGGAATTTGCGCTAAATCAATATATAAAGCTTTATTAACATTTATTTGATTATTTTGGAGTTCAAGTAACCTATCGTTAAAATATTCAATATTTGTTTCATTAACTGCTTCGTCGTTTTCGAAAGTTGTGAAAGTTGAATCTGATAT
>DAOSVM010000023.1:0-5747 GCA_035379625.1 Ignavibacteriales bacterium
TTTCTACTAATATTCAATACTATTTAGGTGATGATATAGGTATTCCCGGTACTGGCTCGCTTTTCCCTGCTAATGCAAAAGTATTTTATGATAAAATTTCAAGAAATTTGTATAATTTTTCAATTGCTTATAACAATATTTCGGATAATGTTCCATATATAAAACTGAATTTAGGTTTACAAAATATTGAAAGATATGTAAATAATAATCCTAATACTCCTACTACAAATACTCCAAAAGCCAAAATTACAACTGAAAAAATTTATCCTGTAGGAAAACATTTTACTAAGTCTTTTAATTTGGAAAGCTCTTACATTTTAAATTCTAATAATAATTTGGTTTTTGGGCTTGATTTTTGGAGAAGAGATTTAAAGACGTATCGCGAAAAATATATAAGGATCGATTCATTAAATACATCTGGACAAATTTTCAAAACTTCTAAAAGATATGTTTATGAAATTCCAATTCCAAAAAGTAATTATAATAATTATGGTTTATGGTTTTCATTTAAAAATGAGAATTCTTTGTTACAAGATTTATCCACTGAACTTGCTGGACGTTTAGATTTTGTTCACATAGAAAATGATTATGTTAAATCTCCACAAATAGACCAAATTGATAATATTTCTGTATTGAATCCTACAACACAACTTGTTTGGAAAGAGCAAAAAAATAATAATAATTCGTATAACATATCCTTAAATAATTCTTACAAATTAAATGATGAGAATAAAATAAATTTAAATATTTCAAAGACTTACCGTATTCCTAATTTGGAAGAAAGATATCAATATATTGAACAAGGTAATATTGTAAAACTTGGGAATATCGATTTGAAGCCGGAAGAAGGTTTATATTTTGAATTTAACATTAAACATTATGATGGAAACATTCAGTCAAATTTAAGTTTTTATAGATATGATTTTAAGAATTTAGTTACAGATGAATTTAGGAAAAGTTATTACAACGGAAAAGATGCTTATGTAAAAACAAATATTGGCAAAGCTTATTTAGAAGGTGTTGATTTTGATATAAATTACTCTATAACAGATTATTTGAAAACAAATACAAATTTCAGTTTTACTGTTGGTAAAGATAAAAATACAAAAAAATACCTGCCCAAAATTCCACCTGCAAATGGAAGTTTTGGCATAACATTCAATATACTTAGAAATGCAAACTTATATTACGATTTTCAATACGCCTTAAGGGCAATGAACGTACCTAAATCAGAGCCGAATACAGCAAGTTATATGCTTCACAATATTGCAATAGATTATAAATACAATTTATTTGGGAATGATATATATTTAATGATTGGTTGTAACAATATTTTTGATAAACTTTATAAAAATCATCTTTCAACTTATCGTGGTTATTTTAATTACGAAATGGGAAGAAATATTTACGGAAAAATAAGTTTAGAAATTTAATGACAACAGGAATTATTTTAGGTTTAGCTTCGGCATTTTTTTCGGCACTAAGTGCAATATTTCAGAAAAAAGTATTAAAAGAAATAGATACAATACTATTTAGTTTATTATTAAATGTATTTGTTAGCATTTATTCAATAATAATATTTATAACAAATCCAAAATTTTCAACGGATGTATATTTTAATATACTATTGATTCTCAAATCGTTATTGTTAAGTGTCGCATTTTATTATGTAATGACATCAATAAAAAAACTAAATTTATCTGAGGCATTGCCAATTTTAGCGCTATCTCCAATAGCTTTGGCTATAGTTGCTGCGATAATATTAAACGATTATCTAAGTTTAAAACAAACAATCGCTTTGTTAGTTATTGTTTTAGGTATTTATCTAATTGAACTACCAAATTCAGACAACAAATTCCTTAAACCCTTCAAACAAATAACAAGCAAAAAATATTATACTGTATTCGTAGCACTTGGAATATTTATTATCACATCGGTTATTGACAAATACTTAATAGGTAAGCACAATTTCCCAATCAATCAAGTAATATTGTACCAACACATAATAGGGACAATATTTTTTGCGATTATTTTTATTTCTAGAAAACAAAATTTTACATTAGTAACGAAAGGGAAGAATTTATTATTTTTAATTTTTCTAATTTCTTTGTTTACAATAAGTTATAGAATATTGGAGTTTATGTCTATAAAGTTATTACCAGTTGCTATAGCAATATCCTTAAAAAGGATTTCTGTTTTAATTGCAGTAATAATTGGTGGCAAATTATTCAACGAAGAACATTTAAAATATCGTATACCGGCTACAATATTAATTTTTATTGGCATAATACTTTTTAATATAAATTAATTAAAAAAATGTATTAGCTCGGGCGGTGTAAGCTTATTGCACAACAAGTTGTGCAATATTGCAATTCTTGCAAAAAATATCTTTAATTTTATACTAACAAATATTTTGTTATAGCATTCAAAATTATATAAATAACCTTTTTTGTTAAATATTTTTAAAATTAGTGCTGTTGAAAATTCAAATTTATTATTAACAAACAATATTAAATTAATTTAAAAATAATTTAATTGTATTATTCGCTTATATTATTATTTTGTAAATTTATATTTTTTTTATTAATATATTTAAACTAAAAAAATAATTATATGGTCCGTTATTATGAAAATTATCCTATTATTATTTATCTATATTTTATTTTGTAACGACATATTCTCACAAAATATGATGTATGTTGTAACTAAAGGTATATTTGAACCTACAGAAATTGTAGATAATAGTATAATAAAAATGAGAATGTTTGTGCTGGTGTTATCATAGAAACTGATCTTGTAGGCTTATCATTTGATTCAAATAATGGTATAGTTAAAACAACCACAAAACCTGGACAATATTTTTTATTCCTATCTCCAGATGAAACTGCTATTACAATTTTTAAATCAGGTTATATGCCGCTTAAAATTTATTTATTCGATTATGGTATAAAATTAGAAGAAGGGAAAGTATGGAAATTAAAAGTTTCCGCTAACCAAAAATCTAATATACAGGAAATCGAATTATACGATATAACTTTCAATTGTAGTGAAAACAATATTTACGTATCTTATGATAATCTACCACCTATATTTTCTGCAGATAAAATTATACTTTACAAATTACCAAAAGGGACTTATTTCTTTAAATTTCAAAAAGAAGGTTACGAAGATGAGATTAAAAAAATTATTGTTAATAATTCACAAGTAATTAATATTAAACTTACTCCAAATAAATTTAATACCAATACATTAAATTTTCCAATACCAGGCATTATTCTTATTTCAAGTGAACCTTCTGGAGCCGAATTACTTATAAATGGCAAAGTTATGGGGAACACTCCTTTCCAAGCTGATCTATTACCTGGTGAATATAAAATTGAAATTCGAAAACCGTACTATCATTCTGAAATCTTCAATATAAAAATAGAAGAAGCCAAAACTACTTCCATAAAAAAATCTTTAAAACTAAGTTCAGGTTATATTAGCATAATTTCCCCACAAACAAATGAACTATTAAAATGTTATATCGATGGTAAATATATAGGTCTGCTCCCAATAGATAATTATCAACTTGAAAGAGGTCCCCACAGCATAAGTGTTGAAAATGAGTTATTTCACAATTATAAAGAAACAATTATAGTTGAAGATGGGGTAAAAAGAACAATTCCTATTTCTTTAAAACCTAATTACGGAAGATTAAATGTTACATCCTACCCTGTGGATGGTGCAGATGTTTTTTTAGATAATGATTTTATAGGCAAAACACCCTTAGTGAAAGATAAAATAAAATCCGGTTTCTATATATTAAAACTTAAAAAAGAGTTTTACTCAGATTTTGAAGAAAAAATAGAAATTAAAGATAATGAAACTACCTTAAAGAATATAATTCTAAAAAAAAACTATGGTAAAGTAAGGATTAGAGTACCTGAGCAAAGTTCACTTTACCTAAATAATAATATTATTACCGAGAATGATTTAACTTTATTGCCTGGCGAATATACATTTACAGCAAAAAAATACAATCACTATCCTGACACAAAAACGATTAATTTAAATGTTGGTGATGAAATTGATTTAGAATTATATCCTAAACCAATTTTTGGTGGATTAACTGTTATGGTTATAAATGAAGGTGCGATTTTTTCAGATGTATTCATTGATAGCAAATATTATGGTAAAACACCATTTGTAACAAAACTCCCTATTGGAAATTATGATCTCTTATTAAGAAAAGAAAACTATATTGATTATAAAACTAATTTTTCCATATTAGAAAATAAAACAACAAAATTAGAAATTTTTATGAAACCCTATGGCAATGATAAACGATTTTTTGATTTTATGAAATGGGCTGGCTTTACAGCTACAGTATCTAGTTTAGCCTTAGCGGGTAATTATTATTATTATGCAGAAAAAAATTATAATAATTACAAAAAATCAATTTATACAAATTCTGTTAATCATTTTAAAAATAGAACAATTCAGTTCCATAATAATCAAAATAAATTTTTAAGATATGCTGTTTACACTGCAGCATTTGCCTTCCTTAACTGGATAATATCTAATGCCATCTAAGGAGTGGTTACTATGTTAAATTTTAAAAAGAAATATTTTATAATTATTTTATTTTTCATTTTATTTTTCCTTAATTCTTGCAAAGACTATGTATTTGATAACCCATATGAAATTGAAATCAAATTATATAGTCCTTCAAACATAACTATATATGATGATAATTGTATTTTGTCTTGGGAAGAAGTAAATGATGCAGATTATTATATTATTGAAATGTCTAAAAATCCTAATTTTACAAATTTGGTTGTAAATATAAGTAATATTAAAACAACAACCTACCAAATAGAAAATCTTGATAACTTAGCTACATACTATTGGCGCATTAAAGCCAAAATAGGCAATAGAATTTATTCATCTAAATCAAACAGTTTTATAACAGACTTTAATTCTGAATTAAGTTTTCCACTTAATAATGCTGCTATAAAGGGTAATACTGTTTTATTTTCGTGGAAAAAAGTAAAAGGTGCAATAAAATACACATTACAACTTTCAAAAGATCCAAATTTTACAAATCCTTTTAACATTAATAATATTACTACAAACTCCTTTGAAGTTGGTAATATTGAAAATAACTCTACTTTTTATTGGAGAATTAAAACTTATTTTGATAACAATACTTCAAAATACTCAAAAGATAGAAGTTTTAAAACTAATTATAATTTAGCAGAACTTAGCTATCCAGGGAATAACGTAAATATTCTTGGTAATACTGTTTTGTTTTCTTGGAAGCCTTTTCAAGGAGCCACTAAATACACACTACAACTTTCAAAAGATCCAAATTTTACAAATCCTTTCAATATTGATAACATTACTACAAACTCTTTTGAAGTTGGTAATATTGAGAATAACTCAACTCTTTATTGGAGAATTAAAGCTTATTTTGATAATTATACCTCAATTTATTCAGAAAGTAGAAGTTTTAAAGCTACACAAATTACTTCATCATTAAAGAATACTAAATTTTCATCTGATGGTTTAACAGCGTTAGTAGTTGGGAATGACAATATATACAAGATATTTAATAATAATAACCTTTATTTAACAAGTCAATACAATACATCTTATATTACGTCAATTGCTTTTGCAAATGCTTCTACTGCTATTGCGGTGGGGGTTTACGGCACTATAATTAGATCTACAAATGGCGGCCTAACTTGGCAAAATATCACCAG
>DAOSVM010000023.1:5847-41974 GCA_035379625.1 Ignavibacteriales bacterium
CAGTCCGACATCCCAACAACTAAATTCAATTGCTTTTGCAAATGCTTCTACTGCTGTTGCAGTGGGTTATAACGGCACTATAATTAGATCTACAAATGGCGGCCTAACTTGGCAAAATATCACCAGTCCGACATCCCAACAACTAAATTCAATTGCTTTTGCAAATGCTTCTACTGCTGTTGCAGTGGGTTATAACGGTACTATAATTAGATCTACGGATGGCGGCCAAAACTGGACTAATATTTATCATAAATAATCACATTGGATACAATTATGAAAAATCTATTATTATCGATTTTTATATTTTTAAGTAATATTATTTTTGCACAAAATATTGATGAAATAAAAAAATCTAATAACTATTATTGGGGTGAAGCCATAGCCGATAATCAAAAAGAAGCTGAAGACTTAGCTTTGGGCAGATTGTTGAACCAAATATCTGTTACGGTTTCACAATCATATCAAAAAATAATTGAAGAAAACGAAAAAAACTTAAAAGAAACTGTTAAAAATATACTCAATACTTATTCCGTTGGGAGCTTTAAAAATTTAAAAAATATAGTCACGCCTAAAAATGATAAAATAGAAGTATTTTACTATATTTATAAAAACGAAGTGAACGAAATTTTTATCCAAAGAAAAAAATTAGTTTATGATATTTACCAAGCTGGGAATGAATTTGTTAAACAATTAAATTTATCAGCTGCTCTTAAGAATTATTATTTTTGCTTAATTTTATTAAATTCTATTCCAGAACAAAATATAATTTATGATGATATAAATTTTACCACCGAAATACCTAAAGCTATCAATAATATATTAAGTAATATTAAATTCATAGTTGTAAGTGATACACTAATTTCACCTTTAGAAAGACAAATAACTGTTAGAGCAGAATATCAAGGTAAAGCAATTAACAATCTCGATTTTAGTTTCTGGAACGGTTCTAGTCAAACAAATATTGAGATAAAAGATGGTGATGCAATATTTTATTTAGTGAGTTCATCCGTTTATTTTGAAAAACTTGATATCAGTATAAAATATAACTACTATGAAGCTCGAAACGAAATCCAAACAGTTGGTGATTTATGGAATCTCGTTCCTAAACCCAGCTTTAAGAATAGCTATATATTACCATTGAAATTATATAAAAACGATAATTCTGCTTCAAATGTTTCTACTCAAACAAGCAATCAAACAACTTCATCAAACGAAATTGACAATATTACAACATCAACTTCTCAAAGAAAAATCAACATTATTAATAATGATAAATGCAATGTTGTCGATAAAATTTCAAAAAACACCCAAGAATTCATTTCATTTTTAGAAAAATGTAATTTAAAAGAAATGCCTACTTTTATTTTCAATGATAATTACCTAAAAAATAAAGTTGCCAACTTGTTAAAATACAATAACTTAAAACTTCCAGCAGGTGATATTAATGCTAAATTAAATAAGACATCAGATGGCTGGGAATTGCGTAAATTAACAGTTACAAATTACTATCCATCCTTAAAAAAGCAGACAAAAGAATATTTAATATTTGATTACGATAGACAAGGCAATTTAGTTGATATAAATTTAGGTATTAACAATTCGCAATACGATAAATTTATTCAAGAGCAGGTACCAGATAAAGATAGAATAAACAAACAAATTATTATAAAATTTGCGGAAAAATACCGTACTTATTTCCATACAAGAGATATAAATATGATAGATTCCATATTTGCTGATGAAGCTATAATTATAATTGGTAGAGTTTATCATAAAATTAAAAACAAAGATATGTATCAATATTTCCCAATGAATTCAACTCAACCAGATATTCGATATATTCAATATTCAAAAAATCAATATTTAAAGAATTTATCATCTTTATTTAAACGAGAAAAAGATATATACATTGGTTACACAACATTAAATATAACACGCAAAAACAAACAAGAAAATGTTTATGGTCTTAGCCTGCGACAAAATTACCATTCAAGTAGTTACTCAGACGAAGGTTATTTATTTTTATTAGTAGATTTTGATAAAGATATTCCAACAATCTATGTGCGTTCATGGCAACCGCAAGAATGGAATAAAGAAGCGCTTATCAAGTTATCCAACTTTAATATAAACAAATAAATAAATTACATTAGCTCGGGCGGTGTAAGCATAGCCCACGTGCAGCCAAGCTGCACGTGGGCAGCGGGCCGGAACAGCCCGCTGAACATCCCCCTTTTTCCCCCTTGCAAAGTGGGATTAAAATTCCATTACCAACCTAATGCACCGGAACACAATGATATGTGGCAACTTTACTAAATAGAATTACAAAAATGCTAATAATTACAATTATAGCTTTTTCTATCAACAAATTTATCTTACTTCAAATATGTTTCTCAAACTAAACCCACAACGATAATTTAAACCCAAATTATTCAATAGATGCAGAAAAATCCTGATAACTTAAAAGAAATAAATAAATTATTGGGAAAACAGGAATAAGAATAAATGTAAATAATATGGAAGAAAAGGGCTTTGCCTGAAAGGTTTATTCTCCAAAATTGTTGATACTTCGCCTTATATTGTGTTTCCTAATGCATAATTTGGGTTAAACTAATATATCAATTTTTTTTTAAATTTCCCTGCTTAAAAAAAAGGAAACATGGCGGGTTCGATATTTCCAACTTTTAAAAAGTAGTAGCAGGCGAAACGTTAAGCGTATTTCCAAAATAATTAAAACACTTCTTGTTTACCAAAAAATTATGTTAATTTTTTGTCAGATATTTGATTAGGTAATTATATCTGATTTACAAAAATATCGTATTCCCAAATATATTTTTCAAAATGTATAATATATCGTATTATTAATTATATCGTAAATACGAATATATTTTTAAAAATCGAATATATATCGTAAATACAATTATATTGTAAATACAAAAATATTATTAAAATTTGAAATTATATCGTAAGAGTAATTATATTGTAAAGTCGAATATATTATAATATATTTCAAAAAATTTAAGTAACTACAACTTTAATCAGAAGTTGATTTTTAGGTTAAATATAAAAATAGTATAAGACGTTGATAATAATGTAGTTGTGGCGTTGTAAGTGGAATAATTTTTGGGCGTTAGCCCGCCCGTGCGCCGCACGGCGCACGGGCTTAAGCCTACACCGTCTGAGCTAATGGAGAAATATTTTTATTTTTCATTCATTTTTGAATTGACTAAATAAATTCCGCAAAGTAGAATTATTCCACCGATGATTTGATGAGAATTTAAATTTTCGCCCAATAATGGTATAGCTAGAAGTGAAGTTATAATTATTTGGCCGAGTAAAGTAACAGATACACTTGACGCTGGTAAATGCCCTAACGCATAATTTATAGAAATCCAACCGATAAAATGCGAAATTACGCCCAAGCCTATTAAATTCAACCACTCGAAAGTTGTAAACCCGGTTAATTTATACCCAAAAAAAATATTAGCTATAAAAGATATGATGACGCCGACACTTACAGTTAATGTCATAAATGTGAAAGTATCTATTTTTTTTCTTGCCTTTTCAGTAGAAAGTAGATAGCCAGAATAAAATAATCCAGCTAAAAACGAAAGTAAAACACCAATATTAATATCGTTTATAAGTATTTTATGAATACCTATTGTTATTATTATGCCAATAATTGATAATGATAAGCCTATCCAATAAAAGCGATTTAGTTTGCGCTTGAAAAATATTAATGAACCTAAACCAACCCATATTGGGGCATTGTTTGCTATTAAAGTAGCTGTTGCGGCAGGAATTAAAATTAAACTTGTATTCCATAAAATTAAGTCTATGCTGAAAAATATACCACCGATTGTTGCAATTATTAAATATTTTTTGTTTTCAAGTTTTATCCCTCTTTTTATTTGAATAGGAATTAAAGGGATAAGTGCAAATAGAAATCTGTAGAATGCAGATACTGTGCCCGGTTGATTTGCAAATTTTACAAAAATGGCTGATAATCCGATACTTATAACACCTACAAATAATAAAAAGTATGATAGTAAAATTGAATTGTTTCGTATATTTGATATTTTTTTTCTCATAAAAATATTTTTTTTTGCAAGTTCCAAAGTTAACTAAATAAAACCAAATAAAAAAAGGGCTGCCTAAGCAGCCCGAAATAAATATTGTGTGTAAAGAGCATCAAGTTTTTATACTTGATAAATTTTTGACACTTCGACACACAAAAAAGTTACATCACTTTTTGATTATTTTCACATTTTTTAACAAATTTTCATAAGCCGGAAGTATAGCAATTTCCATTTGGGCGTATGATTTTTTAGCAGAGTTTAGCAAATTATCGTATTTAGCTTTTTCTTTTTCTGTTAGTGATTTATTTTTATAAATAATTGTTAAAAGTTTAGATGTGTTTATTGCAACATTTGTTAAATTAATTGATAAGCTATCAATTTCAAATAGGATTGGATTTTTATCAATTAAAGGTTTAATTTTTTCTCGGTTATTGATAAAAATATTGAGTTGTTCATTTATTGATTTATATAGCTCAATATCTTTTGGATTATGGATAAATTTTTCAATATTTTTACAAAAATTTGTAGCAATTCTACTTTCAGGTTCAGCTGCATCTACCATACGTGTGTAAGGTGAATTTTGAGTGTATTTTTTCCCTAAAAAGTGTCTTTTGTATTCTTTTACAGGTTCAACAGCAGTGAGAAATTCAACGAGTGGTGAAACATTGTAGTTGTTTATCATTCGTCTTAATAATTTTTCTTTGTATGTAATATGTGTAGTTCCAGCATCTTCGAGAAGGATATTTATTTTTTCAATTCTATTAAAGAGGGAATATATATCATTAATATTTTGTGGGCTCCATAATCTTTCGGCAATAGCAGCAGTTCGAGGCCAAATTCTTGAATCTACATTTTCATAAGTTACCATTTCACTCCACATTGTAGCTTCACCTCCGAGAATAAATTTTTTTTCATCATCAGATAAATCAGCATCAACAGGGATAGGATCATTTAAGTAATGGAATTCGATATGTTGGTTCAAATCTATATAATAACCATTAGAAAGTATGCTGTAATAGCCTTTTTTTGCAGTTTCATAAAGTGTTTTTTTGCCACGCCACGAATGTACTAAAATGTTGGATGGCAAATCAGGATGATAAATTTCATCCCAACCAACCATAATTTTATTGTATTTTGTGAGTATTTCTAAAATTCTTTTATTAAAATAGTTTTGTAAATCGTGTGGTGTTGCAAAGCCTTTTTCATCCATAAAAGCTTTTATTTTAGGATTTTCTAACCAATGTTTACCTTTATGTTCATCGCCGCCAATATGGAAATATGGAGAAGGGAAAAGCTGAACCATCTCACCGAAAAAATTATTAAAAAATACGTAAACATTTTCATTAGAAGGGTCGAAAGCTGAATCAAAAATTCCCCATTTATCTTCTATTTTATATTCCTTTTGAATACTTGCAAACTCAGGATAAGCAACAAACCAAGCAGTAGAGTGGCCTGGAATATCAAATTCTGGATAAACCATAATACCTAACTCATCAGCAAAGGAAACAATTTCTTTGATTTGTTCTTGTGTGTAATATTGGCCACCGCTTGCAAGTTCCTGAATTTTTGGATAAATCTTGCTTTCCACTCTTACGCCTTGGTCTTCACTTAAATGCCAATGAAAAACATTCATTTTCATCATAGCCATAGCTTTCAAATTACGTTTAATAACATCAACAGGCATAAAATGACGGCAAGCATCAATCATTAATCCACGCCATTTAAATCTTGGTTCATCTTTTATATAACTATTTGGGAAATAATAAGTTGTATCAACATTCAATAATTGATAAAGCGTTTCAATTCCACGTAATACACCTAAATCAGTTTCAGCATTCAAACGGATTTTATTATCAACAATTTTTAATTCGTAGCTTTCATTTTCACCGGGAATTGTTTTCCCAATTGAATTAAAATTAATTATAAAATCAGCATCATTATCATTTATTTTTGTTTCGACATTATTAAAAAATAACCCGGTTTTATCAGAAAGTCTTCTAATAAAACCGTTAACATATTTAATAGTTCTTTTAGATGATGTATTATTTACACTTACATTAAAAGATTCTTTTATAATAAATTTTCCTTGAAGTATTTTTACTTCTTTAGGATAAGGCATCAAATTTAAGTTTTGCGCCATCATTATTTTACTACAAAAAATAATTGATATAAAAATAATTATCTTTTTCACTTTTCCCCCCGATTTTAATAATCATATCCATTAACTTCCCCTTTTTTTATAGCAGGAATACCATCTTTCATCCATATAGGAGCAGGTTTATCCTTCAAGAAATGGTCAAAAAATTGCATCATTCTTATAGATAAATCAACACGGTTAGGCCATTGAAGTAAATTATGAGCATCACCATTATAATTCAGTAACCAAACAGGTTTATTAAGTCTTCTTAAAGCAACGAAATATTGAATTCCTTCTTGATAAGGAACAGCGCCATCGTTATCGTTTGCCATAATCAATAAAGGTGTTTGAACTTTATTTGCAAAGAATAAAGGAGAATTTTCGATGTATTTATCGAATTTATCCCACAAAGTACCACCAATTCTACTTTGGCCTTGTTCGTATTGGAAAATACGGTTTAACCCAGATTCCCAACGTATTCCGCCATAAGCACTTGTCATATTTGAAACTGGAGCTCCAGCCATTGCAGCTTTAAACATATTTGTCTGAGTTACAAAATACGCTGTCTGATATCCACCCCAGCTTTGACCTTGCAACCCTAATTTATTTTTATCTACAAATCCTTTTTTCAAAATTGCTTTTGTCCCACTTAAAACTATTTCTAACGCACTTTTCCCTGGCATACCTATTTTATAACTTAAATCTGGGATAAAAATTACATAGCCATTGCTATTGTAAAGAGGAAAATTGATAACAGATCTACTAGGATTTGGAATATAATGTCTGTTTATATCCTGTGTATATTTTTCATAATAATAAACAATCATTGGATATTTTTGTTTTGGATCGAAATTTTCTGGTAAATATAACAAACCTTTTTGTTCTTTTCCTTTTTCATCTTTCCATTTAAATAATTCAACTTTTCCCCATAAATATTCACTTTGTTGCGGATTTGTATTTGAAATTTTTTCAACTGTTTTGAAGGTTGTATCTGTTAGTAATAAATCTGGATAAACTAAATAATTACTTGCTGAGAATAGTAATGTTGGTGTTTCTTTACTTTTAATAATTCTTGATAATTCACCTTGATATGAATATAAATTATTCAACTTCCCATTTTTATCAAGAAGCCAATATTTTTCTGTTTGATATTCATTTTCACTTGATTTTAAATATAAGTAATCTGTTGTTATATAATCATTTTCTCTATCAATATCTAAAACTCTGAAAATACTACCATCTTTTCTACCATTTGTTAATTTTATAGGATTAAATTTATTTTCAGGAGATACTTTCCAAATGTCATATCTATCATAAATTAAAACATAATCTTCGTCTTTTGACCATTCAAAAAATCCGTAAGGATCTGGATTCTTAGGCTTATCAAATTCTTCATCAAATAAAGGCGTAATTTTACTATTTATTATCTCAAATGCTTTGTTAAGGTTTACGTTGTATGTAAAATATGATTTTGTTTTTGTATTGTAATAAAGAATATTATTCCCTTTCGGAGATAATGAAACATCAAATTCAATTTTTTCGAGAACTTTATTTTTCGTTTTTGTTTTACTGTTAATAAAATAAACATCTTTATAATCAGCTTCTTCCCAAGAGAAAATTTTCCAATAAGGTTTTGAAGTTAATCCTAAATAGAAATCAGCGTTTCCTTTATCAAATTTCTTTACATTTAAAATAACAGAATCTTCTAACTGGAAATATTCATTATTCGTTAAATCATAAACTGCTAAATACGCTCTATCTTTATCTTTTTTTAATTCATTTAGTTGCTGAGTTTGCAATCTATCATCTTTCCAATTCCATACATCTACTTTATATTTTTCTTCATCCAATAAAGTATCTTCAGGTTTAGGAAATTTTTTTGGAGAAATATAAAGATATAATTTATTTGAATTTTCGCTGAATTCACATTTTTTATCAGAATTAACTTCGTACAATTTATTGTTATCTGGCAATAGTGTATCAACTAAAACTCTTAAATTATTATCATTATAATAGAATAGCTTGTATCTTTTGATTTTTGTTGTATCTGATGTATGGTAAAAAGTTATTTTATCACCTGTTTTATTAATTGTTAAATTTTTTACTAAGCCATAATTATTGAAAATAATTTTATTAGTTTTGTTTGTAAGATTGAAAATATTTACTTCCGAAGTATCATTTAATTTATTAAAAAATTTATTAAAGACAACATATTCACCATTTTCGGATAGAGCGAAAGTATTTACATTATTAGAGGTATAAAGAGTTGTATCATTCAATAAGAGATAAGTAATTTTGTAGTTTTTAACATCATCATATTTTGAGGTAAATTTCTTTTTTTTATTATTTTTTGTTGTATCTTGGTAATATTGAGCCAAAACAAGTGATGGCGTATTTTCTTTTGATAAAATTAAAGAATATAAATCTGGGTACTTTTGTATTTTTTTTACAACAAGTGAGTAAATAAATAAAGAATCTTTAGGTAAATCATCTTGTTTTGTCTTTTTAAGTTTTAATTTTCGCACATATTTTTCTTGTGGCTTAACTTTAAAAATTAAGAAGTTAGAATCGAATGTAAATTGTGCATCATAACCACGTGGAAATGAATCTAATGTTTTTGTGTTTTTATCATAAATGTATAACCAACCATCGCCTTTTAATGGATTGATTTCATATGCCACCCATCTACCATTATTGGATATAAGCGGTTTTTGAAGAGTTTTCCATTTTTCGTAAATTGAATGGTCAAGTACTTTTTTTTGCGAATAAGAAAATTGTACTAAAAATAATAAAAAAATAAAAAAAATATTTTTGAATTTCATAATTACTCCATTTGTAATTTTTTGCATTACAATATTATAAATTTTATTTTTAAGTAAAAATTTTTTATTTTTATATAATAAATATAAGAGCATAAAAAATGGATTTCGAAACACTTCTTTTACATACTGGTGATGAATACGATGAAACTACTGGGGCTTTAAGTAAACCTATTTATCAAGTTTCAACTTTCCAACAAAAAGATGTATTTAAGAAACAAGAATTTTATTATTCACGTTCAGAGAATCCAACAAGAAAAGGTTTAGAAACAGCATTAGCAAAAATCGAAAATGGGGAATACGCATACGCATTTAGCTCAGGAATGGCAGCAATATCAAGCATACCATTTGCACTACTAAAGAGTGGTGATCACATTATTGCACCTATTGATATTTACGGTGGCAGTCACAGGCTTTTTGATAGAATTTTGCCAAACTTTGGCATCACCGCAGATTTTGTTGAAATGACCGAATTAAAAAATATTGAACAAGCTATTAAAAAGAATACAAAATTGTTATTTATTGAAACTCCTTCCAACCCATTGTTAAAAGTTGTAGATATAGAAGGATGTGTAGAAATAGCAAAAAAACACAACTTAATTACTGTTATTGATAATACATTTATGACTCCATATTTCCAAAAGCCATTAGATTTAGGTGTTGATATAGTTATACATAGTGCAACAAAATATTTAGGTGGGCATAGTGATGTTGTAGCAGGAGCTGTTATTACAAACAATAAAGAATTTGCTAAGAAAATTTATTTCATACAATATTCTTTAGGTGGAATTCTTGGCCCACAAGATTCGTTTTTACTTTTAAGAGGATTGAAAACCTTAAAAATTAGAATGGAACAGCAGTCACAAACGGCAAAAAAATTAGCTCATTGGCTAAAAGAGCAAAAATGGGTAAAAACAGTATATTTCCCAGAATTTGATAGTAATAATCACATACAAATAAAACAAGCAAAAGGTTATGGTGCTGTAGTTTCTTTTGAAACAACAGAAGAAGAGTTAGCACTTAAAATTATGAAAAATGTTAAAATTTGGTCTGTTGCAGTTAGTTTAGGAGGAGTTGAATCGATAATAACTTATCCAAGATTAATGTCTCACAACGATGTATCCGAAGAAGATGCAAAAAAAATGGGCATAACAAGGAGTTTGTTAAGATTATCGGTAGGTTTAGAAAGTTTTGAAGATTTATATAAAGATTTATTACAAGCTATTGATAATTAATTATTTGGCATAAATTTTGATTATCAATTAAAAAAAAGGTTTTTTAATGGCAGACGAAGAAAAAAAGAAAAAAAGTTCTGGTGGCGGTGGATTTAATATCAAAGGTTTATTAATTGGTATTCCTTTATTTGCTTTACATACAATTGCTGTTTATTTTATTACTGCTAATTTTATCCTTAACAAAAAAGTTGAAGAACTACATAAAAAAGAAATGGAATTAGATAAAAAACTTAAGGCTCAAAGTGCTGCACAAAAATTAAGAGAAAATCCTGAAGGTTTTAACCCATTGCTCCCATTTGATACACCAGAAGAACTTGAAGAAGATGAAGGACAGAAGAGAGAATTTGGTAAATATTTATATAATCTTGAAGATGTTACAGTAAATCCTGCAGGAACAGCTGGTAGTAAAATACTTTTAGTTTCACTTGCTATCGATGTGCCGGCACAAAAATATCACGATATGCTAACACAGAAAAAAATTATGGTTGACGATGCAGTATTATCTGTTTTGACATCAAAGACAGTACCTGTTTTAGAAAATGTAAATTATCGTGATACTTTAAAATTGGAAATTGGAAGAAGTATTAAATCAAGAATACCAGGATTAAGAATTAATAACATCTATTTCAGTAAATTTATAATCCAATAATTTAAAAGGTTGAACTATGGCTGAAGTACTATCCCAACAAGAAATAGATGCCCTGCTGAATAATATAAAGACCGGTGGTCAAGCAACTACTACTGGTCCAGAAAAAGAAATTTTACCTTTTGATTTTAGGTTACCAAATAGAATATCTAAAAATCAAATAAGAACTATTCGTAATATTCACGAAAACTTTGCTGAACAAATAAGTTCTTATTTGCTTTCAAAATTGCAGGCAATTGTTAATATAAACGTAATATCTGTAGACCAAATTTATTATTCAGAGTATGTTCTTTCTGTTGGTAGCCCATCCTGTTTATACTTGTTTGATGTTAAAGGAACAGATATCAAAGGTATTCTTGAAATTGGTACAGAATTAACTTTAGCTGTAGTTGATAGATTACTTGGCGGAAGTGGCGTAGGGACAAAACAATCTAAACAAATTACTCCTATTGAACAAAGGGTACTTGCTCCAATAATTGAAAAAATGATGGCTGAGTTAAAAAAAGCTTGGCAAACAGTTGATGAAATGGAATTTGTTATAGAAAGATTTGAATCTGATATAGATTTTGCTCAAATTACATCACAAAGTGAATCTGTTCTAATTATTTCATTTGAAGTATACATTGGAGATCAGTCGTTTTTAATGAACTTATGTTATGCTACTTTTGCATTTGATACAATTTTATCAAAATTATCAGCTCAAAAATTATCATCTATAAGACCA
This sequence comes from Ignavibacteriales bacterium, assembly GCA_035379625.1. Classification (GTDB taxonomy): domain Bacteria; phylum Bacteroidota; class Ignavibacteria; order Ignavibacteriales; family DAOSCP01; genus DAOSCP01. Next base: position 17,485 of record DAOSVM010000023.1, read on the forward strand.
ACAAAATACAATGGTAAATCTGCAAAAACTGTTATTACAGAGCATCTTGAAAAAACTTATTTGGATATTAACGTTGAATTTGGTCGTGCAATAATAACTTTCAAGGATATGATCAATTTAAGAGTTGGCGATATAATTAAAATGAATACAAGAGTAGGTGATCCACTAAAAATTCTAATTAATAATAAACATTTGTTCTGGGGTCTACCTGGAACGGTAAATGGGCATAAAGCAGTAAAAGTATTAAAAAAAGTGGAAGAAGAGGAGTTATAAACTATGGACAATATAAATATTGATGATTTAGCGAGTCAATTATTACAAGAACAATTAGGGTCAGCTGCAGATCCAACTCCAAAGCCAGCAGCATCTCAAATGGAATTTCCTTCTTTTGAAGATGCTAAAACTCATGCTTTTGCTGGTGCTGATAAATTAGATTTTCTTAAAGATTTACAGCTCAATGTATATATTGAGCTTGGAAGAACCAAAATGCAAATTAAAGAAATTTTAGAGTTGGAAAGAGGTTATGTTATCGAATTAGATAAACTTGCATCTGAACCTGTTGATATCTACGTAAACAACAAAAAAATTGCTGAAGGTGAAGTTGTAGTTATTGATAAACATTTTGGTATAAGAATTACTAACCTTATTGATCCTGCTGAAAGAATTAAGGATATGTAATGCTAAATATTATCTCTGGAATTTTTACATTTGTATTTCTAATCTCTATTTTAGGGTTAACTTTATATTTTGTTAAAAAGTTTAATATTAGAATCAATAACAAACTGGGCCCAGATTTTAAATTACGTATTTTATATACTTATCCAATAATGCAAAAGAAATTTCTTGTTGTTGTTCAAGTGGAAGATAAAGTTTTGTTATTAGGTATAACAGATACAAACATTAATCTATTAACAGAACTTGACTCAAATATTTTAAGTTATGTTCAAGAAAACAAAATAACAACTCCAGAATTAAACTTTAAAGATCTGTTTAAGAAGTTTCAGAAATAATTATGAAAAAATTAATAAATATAGCAATTTTTATTTTGTTATTATCAACTATTTCTTTTGGACAAAATCAACCAGCCAACAATAAAGCTAATTTACAATTACCAATTCCTCAAATTGGTGTAAGTGTTGGTACTTCTGATAAACCACAGGATATTGCTCTAACACTACAAGTTTTATTTTTAATGACTATTTTATCGCTTGCTCCTTCAATAGTTATAATGACAACTTCTTTTTTAAGAATTATTATCGTATTTCATTTTTTAAAAAGTGCTTTAGGTACACAAAATATGCCACCATCTCAAATGCTGGCAGGATTAGCTTTATTTATTACTTTTTTCGTTATGGCTCCAACTTGGGGAAAAGTTTTTGATGATGCTTTAACACCATATTTAGATAATAAAATCACTATACAAGAAGCATATAATAGAGGAATTGAACCTGTTCGTGAATTTATGTTCCGCCAAGTCAGAAATGAAGATTTGGCTTTATTTGTTGGTTTAGCAAAAATTAATAGGCCTCAAAACAGAAAGGATTTACCAACTTACATATTAATTCCTGCCTTTTGTATAAGTGAATTGAGAGCAGGTTTTATAATGGGCTTTTTTCTCTTTATTCCATTTTTAATGATTGATATGATTGTTGGTAGTATTTTAATGTCTATGGGTATGATGATGGTTCCGCCAATGCTTGTTTCTTTACCCTTTAAGATATTACTCTTTATTATGGTTGATGGATGGAATTTACTTGTGAATTCATTGGTAAGGAGTTTTAAATGACACAAGAACTTATAATACAAGTGATATCTAATGCTTTCTTTACTTCTTTTTTAATTATGTTACCGGCACTATTAACAGCATTACTTGTAGGTATTTTAATTTCAATTTTTCAAGCTGCAACCTCCATTCAAGAAATGACTTTAACTTTTGTTCCTAAAATTGTTATAACTGCAATTGTTCTTGTATTCATGCTCCCTTGGATGATGGATAAAATGATTGTATTTACTAAAGAAATTTTTAACATAATTGTAACCGCACCAAAATGATATTAAATGTAATAGTCACAGAATGGGTAATCCTTGTTCTTATTACAATGCGTGTTATTGCTGCAATGGTTGTTGCTCCACCTTATAATTCAAATGCAATACCTCCGCAAGCAAGATTTTTTATAGCTTTAATTATCGCATATCTAACATACTTTTCAATTGATAAATCTACGATAAATATTCAAATAAGTATCGGTTTCCTTTTTTTTACTGGTTTAAAAGAAATAATTACTGGTTTAATTATTGGTTTTTTCTTAAATTTTGTATTCTACGGAATAAGCTATGCTGGTATGTTAATAGGTTTTGATATGGGATTAACTATGGCGACCGTTTTCAATCCACAATTAGAAATTGAAAATAATGTTATAGGTTCTATCATTCTTTATTTATCTTTGCTTATATTTATCCTGATAAATGGTCATCATTATGTTATTGAAGCTGTGGTTTATTCGTTTAAAGTTATTCCTATAGGCAAATATCCTGTAAACGAATGGCTTTATAAATATATTGTTCAACAATCCTCACTAATTTTTGTAATAGCAGTAAAAATTGCCGCACCTATTATGGTATCTTTTTTCCTTGTAAACATTGCAGAAGGTATTATGTCGAGAGTTGTACCTCAAATGCAAGTTTTTTTTGTCACTCAACCATTGAGAATTATGCTAGGTTTCTTTATACTTATTACTGTTATTCCAATTTATACATACGTAATTAAAAATTTATTACAACATACTGAGTCTTCTTTATTAGAATTGATTAACCAAATGATAAGATAAGAGGAATAATATGCTAGAAACACCCGATGGCCAAGAAAAAACTGAAGAAGCTACCGGAAAGCGGATTGAAGAAGCTAGAGAAAAAGGTAATGTTCCCAAAAGTATGGAAATTAATTCTCTATTAATTTTTACATCGGGAATATTATTTTTAATCCTTTTTAAGGGATTTATTGCAGAAAATTTGTTTACCCTTTCATATAAAATATTTTCAAATTTAAATACACTTGATCTTCGCATAGATCTTTTAAAACCATACACTTTTACAGCCCTGTTAATATATTTTAAAATTTTATCACCTTTATTTATCCTTTTAATAATTGTAGCATTAGCTGCAAATATCGCCCAATTCGGCTTTGAATTTCGATTAAAACCATTAGAACCTAAATGGACTAAATTAAATATTTTCTCAAATCTAAAAGGTTTACTTTTCTCATCCAGAGCTGTTGTAGAATTAGGGAAAAATATATTAAAACTTGCAATTATAACAATTTTTGTTGTTATAGTAATATGGGATTTTATAAAAAATTCTGTGGAGCTTGCCAAACTTACCATAAAAGATATTATTAATTATTTAACAGCAGCATTATTTAGCCTAATATGGAAATTATCTCTTGTATACGCTGCAATTGCATTATTGGATTTCTATTATCAGAGATGGAAATTTAAAAGAGATTTGATGATGACAAAACAAGAAGTTAAAGAAGAGTTCAAACAAACCGAAGGAGATCCTGAAATTAAAAGTAGGATAAGAAGTAAACAATTACAACTAGCTCGTAGTAGGATGATGCAAGAAGTCCCAAAGGCTAATGTAGTTATTACTAACCCTACTCATTTTGCTGTTGCTCTACGTTACGATCAAACAAAAGACGAAGCCCCTGTTGTTGTTGCTAAAGGTGTTGACGAAGTAGCTTTAAGAATAAAAAAAATTGCTCAAGAAAATAATGTTTATATTTATGAAGATGTGGAATTGGCACGAACTTTGTTTAGATTATGTGATATTGGTGATAGCATCCCCGAAAATCTTTACAAAGCTGTCGCCAAAATCTTAGCTTATGTATTTCAACTTAAGGAAAAGAAAACAATAATTTAACAATGTTAAACAAAATATTAAAAAATACAGATATAGCACTCGGTGTTGGCATTTTTGCTATTTTAGCTTTATTACTTTTGCCAATTCCAACTTTTATGTTAGATATGCTCCTATCCATTAATATAGCCTTATCTCTAATAATTTTATTTACTTCTTTATACATAAATAGTCCCTTGGATTTATCAATATTCCCTGGAATGCTTTTAATTACAACACTTTATAGATTGGGTTTGAATATTAGTTCCACGAGGCTTATCCTTTTAGAAGCTGAAGCCGGTAAAATAATAGAGGGCTTTGGTAGTTTTGTCGTTGGTGGAAATTATGTCGTTGGCTTTATAATTTTTATAATCCTCACAATTATTAACTTTGTTGTTATCTTAAAAGGTTCTGGGCGTATTGCAGAAGTAGCAGCAAGATTTGCTCTTGACTCTATGCCCGGCAAACAAATGGCTGTTGATGCTGACTTAAACAGCGGCCTTATAACAGAAGCTGAAGCCAAAGAAAGACGCGAAGCAATCAGACAAGAAGGCGAATTCTATGGCGCAATGGATGGTGCTAGCAAATTTGTTAAAGGTGATGCTATAGCAGGACTTATTATTACTGCTATTAACATTATCGGTGGTTTCATAATTGGCGTAGCTCAAAAAAATATGGATTTTTCTCAGGCAATAAAAACATATACTATTTTAACCATAGGTGATGGTTTAGTTTCTCAAATTCCTTCTCTTATAATTTCTGTTTCTGCTGGTTTCCTTGTTACAAAAAGTGCTAATAAAACTTCTTTAGATTCACAATTAAAATCTCAATTGTTTGCTAATCCAAGAGTTCTAGGTATTGTTTCTGGTGCTTCTTTTACTTTTGCTTTAATACCAGGCTTCCCATTCTTACCTTTTGCTTTCATTAGTAGTGGGCTAGGATTTTTATCTTACTTAACATACAAGCAACAACAAGCTATCCAAGCTGTTCCACAATTAGAACAACCAATTGAAGAACAAAAAGAAGAGAGAATTGAAAATTATCTACAAGTCGATCCAATTGAAATTGAAATCGGTTATGGTTTAATTTCTCTTGTTGATGAAAGTCAAGGCGGTACATTATTCAACAAAATCGCCTCAACAAGAAAATATATAGCTTTAGAATATGGTGTCGTTGTTCCCCCTATTCGCGTAAGAGATAATTTACAACTTTCGCCTAATCAATATCTTTTCAAAATTAAAGGTAATGTAGTTGCAAATTACGAAATCTATCCTGATAGATTTCTAGCTATGAATCCTGGTAATATTGATGAACCTTTGAGCGGAATTCAAACAAAAGATCCAGCTTTTGGTTTAGATGCTTATTGGATTATGCCTCAAGAAAAAGAACGCGCTGATATATTAGGTTATACCGTTGTTGATCCAACATCTGTTTTATCAACTCATTTACAAGAAATTATTAAAAAGAATTTCGATAAAATCCTTACAAGACAAGCTGTAAAACAATTACTTGAAAACCTTAAAAATGATTATCCTGTATTAATCGATGAAATAAATCCAGAAATTTTACCACTCGGTACTATCCAAAGAGTTTTACAAAATTTATTAAAAGAACAAATCCCTATAAAAGATTTAGTACTAATTCTTGAAGCTCTCATAGATTATTCAAAAGTAACAAAAAATGTTGATGTATTAACAGAATACGTAAGACATTCATTAGGAGATACAATTGCTAACCTTTTCAAAGATAGCAACAATGTTATTCACGCTTATGCTTTAGGTAATGAAATAGAAAATTACGTAACAAAAGCTCTGCAAACACAAAAAGAAGCAACTCAAACATTAGGTTTAACTCCTGCAATGTTACAAGATTTAAATTTCCAATTACAAGATGCCCAAGCTCAATTTATGAGCCTTGGTTATATTCCTGTTATTATTACTTCTGCAACAATTAGACCTTATTTCTATAAGCTAATTAATTCTTCTTTCCCTAATTTCTTCGTCTTATCTTATACAGAGCTACCCCCTGATGTAGATATCGAGTTTATTGGTAAATTAGAGGTAAATTATGGTAATTAAAAAATATATTGCTCCCACACTTAAAGAAGCTACTGATAAAATGAAAGCCGAATTGGGCGAAGATGCTGTTGTTTTAAGTACAAGAATTATTGAAAGTGAAGATAGTATTAACAATATAAAACTTTTTGAAATAACTGCAGCTATTGAAGAAAAAAATGATAATGAAAACTTAAACAAAAATAAAACAGTAAAAGCTGTTAAACCTTTCCCTTTTGACAAAAATTCAACATCTCAACCAACAGAATTTGTTAAAGTTTCTGATAAAATATATCAACCCGTTAATAAAACTATTTCTAATATCGAAGAAAATCCTACTCCTAACAAAGTATCTTCTAAATTTGAAGAAGAATTAGATAAGCTAAGAAAATTAGCCCTTGAAAACGAACCCAAGCCTGTATATCAAGAACCTATTAAAACACAAAATACATCTTTTGAAAAAGTAATATCTGATGATGATACCGATGATTATAAACCTTATTCTCGTCCAAAACCTAAACCAAAGCCTAATTTGCAAAAAAAACTTCAAAATATTGAAGAAAAAAAAACCAATATTCAACCTCCAATAAAACAAAATTTTGAAAAACAAAATATCAATCTAGAAATTAAAGAAATTAAAGAGATTCTCCTTGCTAGAGATGTTAATGATAGAATTGTTAATACAATCATTGATATACTTAGCAAATATGAAAACCTTTTAAACAAACAAAACATCGACAGCTATGTTATCTCTACAATAGCCTCTATGATAACAACTTCCCAATTTGAATATACACGAACAGGACAACCAAAAGTCGTTGCAATTGTAGGACCTACTGGCGTGGGAAAAACAACCTGCATTGCAAAATTAGCTGTTATTGCAAAACTAGTTCACGATCTCGATGTCGCTCTTATTTCTCTTGATACATATCGCCTCGGTGCTATAGACCAATTAAGAATTTTTTCTCAAATTAGCAACATAGATATGCACATTGCTTACGAACCAAAAGATCTACCTGAAATTATGTATAAATTACGAAATAAAGATATAATTTTTATTGATACTGCTGGCAGAGCACAAAACAACATAAATTCTCTCAGAGAAATTAAAGCTTTTTTTAACAGAATTAACATTGATGAAATTTATCTAACTTTAAGCGCTAGTGGAAATACAAAATACTTATATGACGTTGCCGAAAAATTTAAAATTCTTGAATATAATGCCTTCATTTTCACAAAATTAGATGAAGCCGTTTCCTTTGGAAACATACTTAACTTAAATTACACTTTTAATATACCTTTAAAATATGTTACAAATGGTCAAGTTATCCCTGATGATATTATCTCTGCTAATCCAGAATTTATTGCAAACTTAATATTTACCAATAAACTATCAAAAGTATGATGAAAAACATTTTATTTGGCCAAGCTCATAGATTATTTAATTTATATAATAACTATCAAAATTCTCCTATCATTACAACCTTTAAACTAGCCGATGAAAATAATAACTCTATTATCGATTATCTAATACAATCTATTGCAAATTCTAACTACAATATTCTTTATATTAAATTAAATTCAGAAGAACTTAACATAAAATATGACTTAAAACTTTTCTTTGATAATAAACTTCTGTTAGACGAAGTAATCATAAATGATAAAAAACTTAGCTTTATCCATTTACACAATTCATATTTCAAAGAGTATATTAATTACGACAATCTCAATTATCTTTTAGAAAATTTAAAAAAAATATCAGACGAATATGATATTATTTATATTAACTACAATTCAATTATTGATGAAAATGTTTTACACATTTGTTCAGAAACAAAATTTATGCATATACTCATATCTCCACTTGTCAAAGACATAATGGATGCATATTCTGCATTGAAATTATTTGTAGCTCACGAAATAGAATTTGAACCATTAATACAAATTTTTAACGCAGAAGACAACGAAGACGCGAATATAGCTTTTATGAATTTGAATAAAGCATCACTACATTTCTTAAATAAAGAACTTAAATATATTGGCCACACAACCAAAAATTTTGATTATAACACAAAATTTTCTTCTCTTGATAAAAAATATTTATACGAATTAAAAAGTGTAACAAAATATATTATAGATTATACAATTAAGCAACAATAAATATTTTAGCTCAGACGGTGTAAGCATAAAGCCCGTGCGCCGAACGGCGCACGGGCGGGCTAAAGCCCAAAAGATTTTACTCGCTAAGCCATATCTTTTGAATATCATTCACTTACAAGTTTTTACATTTACACATATAAAAATTTGCCAAAAAATTTTGAATTTTAATAGCAAATTTTAAAAGTATAATAATATTTTCATAATTACGATATAATTGAATTTGCAATATATTAGCAATTTTAAAAATATATTCGTATTTACAATATAACTTTATATACGATATAATTATAATTTATAAAAATATATTTGTATATACAATATAATTACATTTAAGATATATTTGTAAATACGAATTTATTATAAAAAAAATCGTATCAGTTGTAAGTTATCACTTATTTGGAAAGAATTGAATATTAAGGCCCAAAAGCACCACGCTATATAAGGTTGTCAAAGATTAGAATTTTTGGCTGGCCGTCTGGCCAGCTGCCCCTTGCAGCTTGCCACAAGCTGCAAGGGGCTATGCTTACACCGTCTGAGCTAATGAAGAGTATTTTTGAAATTAAAAAGCAATCTCGGAAAAAAGCTCTCTTGCCCATATTAGGAACTTTAAGAGATGATACTTATTTCTTTAGTTTTCTGTAATATCTATTTCATCTTTGTCATCATCATCAGGAATTAATCTTGCAACAGAAGAAATAACATCATTTTCTTTTAATTTTATAATTCTAACTCCTTGAGTATTTCTACCCATAACTCTTATATCTTTAACACTTAATCTAATCATCATACCTTGAGCGGTAATAATCATTAATTCATCACCATCATTAACACCTCTTATAGCAATAAGATTACCATTTTTTGAACTTGTTTTGATTGTTTTTATACCTTTACCGCCTCTGTTAGTAATCCTATAATCACTTAAATCAGATCTTTTACCAAAACCTTTATCAGTTACAACAAGAATGGTTGAAGCTGTTTTAATTGCAACCATACCAACCACAAAATCATCTTTAGAAAGTTTAATAGCTCTTACACCGGTAGCATTTCTACCCATATCTCTTACATTTTGTTCATTAAATCTAATAGCTAACCCTTGATTTGTTGCAATAATTAAATCGTTACTTCCATCGGTTAATTTAACCTCAACAAGTTCATCATTGTCAACTAAATTGATAGCAAAAATACCTGTTTTTCTAACATTTTTATAAGCAGAAAGAACTGTTTTTTTAATTGTTCCATTTTTAGTAACCATTACAACAAATTTATTATCACTAAATTCTTTTATATTTAAGTAAGCAGAAATTTTTTCGTTTTTCTCTAAACTTACTAAATTAAGAATAGATCTACCTCTAGATGTACGAGAGCCTTCAGGTATTTCATGAACTTTTAATAAATAACACTTACCTAAATTAGTATATAACATAATGAAATCATGAGTAGATGCTATAAACATATGCTCAATAAAATCTTCATCTTTAGCATTAGCGCCTGTTAACCCTTTACCGCCTCTACCTTGTTTTTTATAGTTATTAGCTAAAACTCTTTTGATATATCCATTATGCGAAATAGTTACAACATAATCCTCATCAGCTAAAATATCTTTCAATGAAAAACCTTTATAATCATAAATATTTTTTGTTCTTCTAGTATCACCAAATTTTTCCTTAATAATTAAAAGATCTTGTTTAATGATATAATATCTTTTTTCTTCGCTTGCAAGAATACTTTTCAGCTCTTCAATTAATTTAATAGTCTCTTTATATTCTTCTTCAATTTTCTTTCTTTCTAAACCGGTTAAACGTTGCAATCTCATTTCGAGAATTGCTTTAGCTTGTATTTCAGAAAGATTGAATTTTGCTATTAAATTATTTTTTGCGGTATTTGTGTCGCTTGATTCTTTAATTGTTTTGATAACTTCATCGATGTTATCAAGAGCAATTATATAACCTTCTAAAATATGAGCTTTCTTTTCTGCAGCATCTAATTCAAATTTTGTTTTTCTTATCAATACATCCATACGATGATTGATAAAATGCTGCATCATTTCTTTTAAATTTAAAATCTTAGGTACACCATTTACAAGCGCCAACATAATAACACCAAAAGTCACTTGCATATTGGTATGCTTATACAAATTATTCAAAACAATTTCGGGCATAGCATCTTTTTTCAACTCGATAACTATACGCATACCATCTTTATCGGATTCATCTCTTATGTTACTGATATCAGTAATTTTACCCTCATTAACCAATTCAGCAATTTTTTCAATTAAATTTGCTTTATTTACCTGATAAGGTAATTCTGTAATAACAATATTTTGTCTATCATTTTTCAAAGTTTCAATATTTGCAACAGCTCTAACGACAATTCTACCTTTTCCTGTTTCATAAGCTTCTCTTACACCATCATATCCATAAATTATACCACCAGTAGGAAAATCAGGAGCAGTAATATATTTCATAATATCAGGAATAGTAATATTAGGATTATCAATTAAAGCAACTAAACCATCAACCACCTGAGATAAATTATGTGGTGGTATGTTAGTTGTCATACCAACAGCAATACCACTTGAACCATTTACAAGTAAATTTGGGAGATATGATGGTAATACTTTAGGTTCTTGCAAAGAGTCATCGAAATTTGGAGCAAAATCAACAGTATTTTTATCGATATCTCTCAACATTTCTTCAGTAATTTTGGCCATACGAGCTTCAGTATAACGCATAGCAGCAGCGGAATCACCATCAATTGAACCAAAGTTACCTTGACCATCAACCAGAGGATATCTCAAAGAGAAATCTTGTGCCATTCTTACCATAGTTTCATAAACAGCACTATCACCGTGTGGATGATACTTACCTAATACTTCTCCAACAACTCTTGCCGATTTTTTATAAGGTTTATTGTATGTTAAACCTAATTCATACATTCCATATAATACTCTTCTGTGAACAGGTTTTAATCCATCTCTTACATCTGGTAATGCACGTGAAACAATAACAGACATTGCATAATCGATATAAGAAGATTTCATTTCTTCTTCTAATGAAACAGGCAATATCTTTTGATTATCAAATAAATCTGACATTTTCCTTCTCTACTTTTTATTAAATATCTAAGTTTTTTACGTATTTTGCATTTTTTTCAATGAATTTTTTGCGTGGCTCTACATCGTCGCCCATCAAAATTTCAAAAGTTTTATCAGCAGCTGCAGCACTTTCTAATGTTACTTGCAAAAGTGTTCTCTTCTCTGGATCCATTGTTGTTGACCACAACTGATCTGGATTCATCTCTCCCAATCCTTTATATCTAGAAATTACTACTCCCTTCATTGAACCTTGTTCATCAACTTCAACTTCTTCTGCATTTTGTGTTATTTTTTCTCCTTTAAATCGTTTTAATATTTCATCTCTTTCATCATCGTCATATGCATAATATTCTTCTTTACCTTTTTTAATTTTATATAAAGGCGGTTGTGCTATAAATATTTTTCCTTCCGTTATCAAAGGATTCATATATCTATAGAAGAATGTCAACAATAACGTTCTAATATGGCTACCATCAACATCGGCATCTGTCATAATGATAATTTTACCATATCTTGATTTACTTACATCGAAATCTGGTCCAATACCAGCACCTATTGCAGCAGCAATTGACTTTATTTCATTATTTTCAAGAATTTTATTCATACTTTTTATTTTTTCAACATTCAATATTTTACCTCTTAATGGTAAAATAGCTTGTGTTCTTCTATCCCTTCCTTGTTTTGCACTACCACCAGCTGAATCTCCCTCTACAATATATAATTCACAAAATTCTGGATTTGTATTAGAACAATCTGCTAATTTACCAGGCAAAGAATAACTTTCTAATGCATTTTTTCTTCTTGTAAGATCTCTTGCTTTTCTTGCTGCTTCTCTTGCTTCAGCAGCTCTTGCTGCTTTTTCTATAATTTTACGTGCAACTGATGGATTTTCTTCTAAAAATTCAGATAATTTTTCGTATACAAGAGTTTCTACTATAGATTTAACTTCACTATTTCCTAATTTTGTTTTTGTTTGACCTTCAAATTGTGGTTCTGGCACTTTAACAGAAAATATTCCTGTTAAACCTTCCCTATAGTCATCACCTGTTAACTGAATTTTTTCACTTTTTATAAGATTATTTTTACTTGCATATGTATTTAATGCCTTTGTTAAAGCTGATTTAAATCCTACTAAATGTGTTCCACCTTCATGCGTATTTATATTATTAACATATGAAAATAAATTTTCTGCGAAATCTTCGTTGTATTGAAAAGCAACTTCAACAGGAATATTATCTTTTTCACCTTCAATATAAATAGTTTTATGTAATGCTGTTCTGTTTTCATCTAAATATTTAACAAACTCAATAATTCCTCCCTTGAAATGAAATTCTCTAAACTCACCATCTCTCTCATCTTTAAAATTAATTATAACTTGTTTATTCAAATAAGCTAATTCACGTAACCTTTCTTCAAGAATATCAAATTTAAATTTATTAACTTTGAAAATCTCCTTATCAGGCGTAAATGTTACTTTAGTACCACTACCACCTCTTCTGTATTCTCCTATAACCTTCACTTGATATTTAGGTATGCCTCTTTCGTATTCTTGTTGATATATTTTCCCATCTCTTCTAACCTGAACAACTAATTTTTCCGACAAAGCATTTACTACCGAAACACCTACACCATGTAAACCACCTGAAACTTTATAAGCAGATTTTTGAAACTTTCCACCAGCATGTAATACCGTCATTACAACTTCCAATGCAGATCTTTTTTCTTCTGGATGATAATCTACTGGTATTCCTCTACCATTATCTTCAACTGTTATACTTTCATCTTTATTGATGGTAACATTTATTTGTGTAGCATAACCTGCAACTACTTCATCAATACTATTATCTACCACTTCATAAACTAAGTGATGTAAACCACGTATCCCAATATCTCCAATATACATTGCAGGTCTTTTTCTTACTGCTTCTAAACCTTTTAATACTTGTATCGCTGAAGCATCATAATTATTACTAGACATTATCTTTTCCCTTTTAAATTTCTAATTTAATTTGATTAATAACTTTTTGTTTATATTTGTCATTTATTTTTGTTATAATATCTTCTGTATTTTGTTTTAAGCTTGTTTTTACTGTAATGTTTTCTGTGTATAAATAAAGAATTTTTTCTTCCAATTTTATAGAAAATATAAAATCTTTGTATTCTGGAAATAAATCAAAAAAAGTATTACAAACGTCCTCTGCAAACATTAGATACCTAATTTTTGCAAATTCTGGCGATTTTTTAATTATTTCACCAAGACTTTTCATTCTAACTACTTATTTTACCATTTTCTATATTAAAAACTTTACCATAATCAATTTTACTCAAAAAATCAAAACCTTTAAAATCTGTTATAGTAATAAAAGTTTGTCCTAATTTATTTAAATATTCTGATATTCTGCTTGCACGTGAAAAATCTAATTCTCCAAAAATATCATCCATTAAAAAAATAGAATCTTTGTTAAAATAATCTTTGTAATAAAAATACTGAGCAAATTTTAAACTAGCCAAAAATGTTTTATGTTGTCCTTGTGAACCAAAATTTTTTAATTCCATTCCATTTATATAAAAAGCTAAGTCATCACGATGCGGACCATACAAATTTTGGCCTTTGTTAATTTCACTATTTAAATTCTCAAATAAAAATTCTTTAAGCGATTTTTTACTATTGTAAGATTGTTTGTATTTTATTTCAGGATTTTCTTTATTTTGCATTATGTATTTATAAATTTCGGTAAGATATTCATTATAAGTTTTTACTAAATTTTCCCTTTCTGTAATTATAAAATCACCGATTTCTGCTAATCTTTCAGTCCAAAAATATAATTCTTCATATATTTTTTTACTTCTCATTTCGTAATAATTAGCAAGTAAAATAGCTCTATTTTTCAATATTTTGTTATAATCAATTAATTTTTCAAAATATAATTGATTAATTTGAGATAAAAAACCATCAATAAATTTTCTTCTGCTTTTTGGAGTTCCTTTTGTTATCTCATGATCATCTGGGGAAAGTACAATAACAGGAAAAAATCCTATTATATCAATAGGATTCCTAATTTGTTTATTATTTTTGCTTATAATTTTATTATTATTTACTTTATCAAAAATAAATCTGATATTATTATCTACTGTTGTTTTAATTTTTGCATCAAGTAAAAAACTATTCTCTCCAACACTAACAGCTTCAGAAAGTGAATTTGTAATATAACTTTTTGTTGTGCAAATAAGATATATTGTTTCTAATACAGTTGTTTTTCCTTGGGCATTTTTGCCAACTAAAAAATTCAATTTTTCAGACGGTGTAAAAGAACTATTTTTATGTAATCTAAAATTTTTTAATTCTAAACTTTCTAAAAACATTTTATTTATTTAAGCGTATAGGAACTGTTAATATTAAGAAATCCTCTCCTTGAACATCATTTACAGATTTAATTAAAACAGTTTTTTCTGGAGAATTCATTTTTATTACTATATCATCATTATCAAAACTTGATATTACTTTTTCTAAATTGCTACCATTGAACGATATATCAAAAGGAGTATTTGAATATGTACAATCTACTTCTTCGCTACCTTCTGCAGAAATTAAATCATTATAAGCTTTTAATATTATTTTATTTTCCTGTATTGATAAAATTACTTTTTTAGTATCGCCTGTTGTATAAATTAATAGTCTTTTTAATGCTGTTTTTAAGTTGTTAGAGTTAACTAATAATTCGTATTTAGTTTCTTTTGGAATAACTGAATTATAATCAGGATATTTGGCATTGATTAATCTTGAAATCAATTCATAATTACCAATAACAAATTTAATACTCCCCTGTAAGAAATAAATTCTCACAATTTTATCAGTTAATACTTTTTGTAAAGCTTCTGCTGCTCTAGCTGGAATAATATATTGTCCTGTGAAATCAACAGATTCTACGGCTTTTTCGTATTTTCCTAATAAATGCCCATTTGTAGCTACTACTTTTAATATACCTGGCTCAAAATCAAATAATAAACCAGTCATTGCAATTCTTGTATCATCTTCCGGTGCAGCTGCAAATGATGTTTTCTGAATTAGTTTTTTCAAATACAAACCATTAATTTCAGTGAAATTTTCCTCAATAGAAACTAATTGTTTTGGATATTCAACTGGATCAATATAAGTAAATTTATACTCACCACGATTAGCTTTTATAATAAGTCTTTGGTTATCTAATAATTCTATTTTTAATAATGTATCTGAACCTATATTTTTAATTGTATCATAGAGTAGTTTAGCTGGTAAACAAAATGAAATATTTTCTGTAGAAAAAATTTCTGTTTTAGATTTTATTGTCATTTCTCCATTAGTTGCAGAAACAACTAATTCACCATTACTAATTTCAAATAAAAAATTTGTAAGAATTGGTTGTGTTGTTTTATTTGGTATTGCAGGCAATACATTAGAAAGTATCTCTTCAAATGCTAAAGATTTAACTTCGAATTGCATTGTTATTCCTTTATTATTAATAGGTTTTAAATTTAAATTTTTTTTTATTAAAAAACAAAAATCTTATAAAAATTAAACACTTAAGTAATTATTCTTAAATTTTTTAAATGTGGATAACTTGTGAATAAATTCAAAATTATTCACATTTTTCAAATATTTTAGTGAATAACTTTGTTTATAACTTCTAATTTATCAACATATTACAATTATTAATATTTTAATCATTACACTTATTTATAACTATTTATTTATTAACACTAAATGTGGATAACTTGTGGTTTTAGAAGCTCTAAAAAGTTATTAAAAAATAATGAGTTAATATACTTATCCACAATCCACATTAATTAATTACTTAAACCTTTTTAAATTTCTTTTAAAAAAGAAATTAATTCAAAAAATTAATTATTTTTGTATTTGTAATAAGAATTAAATAGATATGATAAAAATAATAAATATTGTAAAAAAATTTAATAATAAAATTGTACTAAATAAACTTAATTTGAACATAAATAACGGTGAAAGTGTTGCTATTATTGGAAGTAGTGGTTGCGGAAAAAGTGTTTTACTTAAACATATTGTAGGTTTGTTAAAACCAGACGATGGAAATGTTTTTATTGATAATTATGATATCAATACTATTTCTTTAAAAGAATTATACAAAATTAGACAAAAGTTTGGTTTTCTTTTTCAAGGAGCAGCTTTATTTGATTCTATAACAGTGGAAGAAAATATAGCTTTACCTTTAATAGAAAATAAATATAATTTAAAACAAAAGGAAATACAAAAACTTGTATCAGAAAAACTAGAACTTGTTAAATTACCTAATATCCATAAACTTAAACCTTCAGAACTTTCTGGTGGAATGAAAAAACGAGTTGCTTTAGCAAGAGCTCTTATTACAAATCCTGAATATATGCTCTACGATGAACCAACTACTGGTTTAGATCCTGTTACTTCTGATGCAATAGATGAACTAATTAAAAATTTGACTGATCAATTAAAAATTACTTCTATCGTTGTAACTCACGATATGTTATCTGTAAAAAATATTTCTCAAAGAGTTGTAATGTTGTATAATGGAAATATTCATTTTGATGGATCATATGATGAACTAATGAATTCAAATGATAAAGTTGTTAAAACATTTATAAATAGAACAACACAACAATACTAAATATGGCTAAAATTAAAACAAAATATGTATGTACTTATTGTGGTTTCGAAAGTTTAAAATGGTTAGGAAAATGTCCTGATTGCAATAATTGGAATACTTTTACAGAAGAAGTTATAGAAAAAAAGAAAACAAAAGTTAATGAAATAGAGATACAAAATACCACAGTATTTAAATTAAAAGATGTTGAAATACAAGATGAATTGAGATTATTGACAAATATAGAAGAATTTGATAGAGTTGTTGGTGGCGGTTTGATGAAAAATTCTGTTACTCTTATAGGTGGTGATCCTGGAATCGGAAAATCCACACTAATTATGCAAGTGGCAGATAGTATAAAAAGAAAAGTTTTATATGTTTCTGGTGAAGAATCATCAAATCAAATAAAACAAAGAGCAGATAGAACAAATATTTCAAGTGATGATATTTATCTACTGACAACAACAGATGTGGAAATTGTAATTCAAAAAATTAACGAAATTCAACCAGAATTAGTTGTAATTGATTCTATACAAACAATTTTTGTAAGTTCTTTGGATAATGCCCCAGGTACAGTAACTCAGATAAGAGAATCAGCATCTTTACTTATAAACGAAGCAAAGAAAAAAGGATTTTGTTTAATTCTAATTGGTCATGTTACTAAAGATGGTTTTATAGCTGGCCCTATGATACTTGAACATATGGTTGATACTGTTTTGTTTTTCGAAGGAGATAAAAATTTCAATTTTAGATTAATAAGGTCTTTAAAAAATAGATTTGGAAGTACAAATGAAATAGGTGTCTTCCAAATGACCGACAAAGGGTTACTAGAAGTAAGAAATCCTAATGAAATATTTCTTTCTGAAACAAATGAAAATTTATCAGGTTCTGTTGTAACAGCTGTTATGGAAGGTTCAAGAGCAATTCTATTAGAAGTACAAGCTCTCACTATAAAATCAAATTTTGGCAATCCACAACGAGTAGCAACAGGATTTGATTTACGTAAACTATCAATTTTAATTGCAGTTCTTGAAAAAAGAATAAATTTAAAATTATCAAACACAAATATTTTCATTAATATGGTTGGTGGAATTAAAATAGATGATCCAGCTGCAGATTTAGCTGTTTGTTGCGGAATAATTTCCAGTTATTACAATTTAAACATTAAACCAAAAACAGTATTATTAGGAGAAGTTGGTTTAAACGGTGAGATTAGAAGTGTGACTGATATTCAAAAAAGAATATCTGAAGCGGAAAAATTAGGTTTTAAAACAATATATATTCCCTTTCAAAATTCAAAAAATTTGAATAATTTTAAAAATATTAAAGTTTTTCCAATAAAAAATTTAAAGGATATATTAAAAGAGATATTTAATGAAAAAGACAAGTAAAAATAAATCTTCTTTATATATTTTTTTTGATACAATAGGAAATTTATCAAATTTTACAATGCAATTTTTTAAAGATTTTTTACTTCCACCATATGAAATAGATGTCATTAAAAAACATATGTATGATCTAGGAGTTAAAACATTCCCTATTGTTTCAGTAACAGGATTTATAATTGGTTTTGTTTTAGCTTTGCAAAGTGAACCAGTTTTAAGAAGATTTGGTGCAGAAGCTTTTTTACCTGCTATGGTTTCAATTTCTGTTGTAAGAGAATTAGGACCTGTATTAACAGCAATTATTTTTGCTGGTCGAGTTAGTTCAGGAATTGGCGCTGAAATAGCTTCTATGAGAATAACTGAACAGATTGATGCTATGGAGCTATCAGCTATTGATCCATATAAATACTTAGTTGTAACAAGAGTTATTGCTACAACTTTAATTTTACCTTTGCTTACAATGTATGTTATAATTATTGCTTTAATAGGTTGTTATATAGCAATTCTGCTTAGTACTCCAACAAGTGTAGTTTATTATATTACAGCTGTTCAAGAAGCTTTAACTTTTCAGGATTTAATACCAGGAGTTGCTAAAACTTTTGTATTTGGTTTTATTGTTGGAATTGTAGGTTCATTTAAAGGTTATTATGCTACAAAGGGTACAGAAGGTGTTGGTATTGCTTCGACAAGTGCAGTTGTTTTATCTTCATTATTAATTTTAATTTTTGATGCAATTTTAGTAAAAATAACGTTAGTTGTATGGGCAATGTAATAATAGAAATCAAAAATTTATCAAAATCTTTTGATGATTTTATTGTTTTAGATAATGTTTCATTAAATATTTATGAAAAGGAAAACTTAGTAATTTTCGGTAAAAGTGGTACAGGAAAAAGTGTTCTTTTAAAATGCATTGTAAAATTATTAACTCCAGATAAAGGAGAAATTAAAATATTTGGAGAAAATGTTTCAGAATTAAAAGGTAAAAAATTAACAAATTTAAGAAAAAGAATAAGTTTTTTGTTTCAAAGTGCAGCTTTGTATGATGCTATGAGTGTAAAAGAAAACTTGGAATTTGCCTTAAAAAAAGTTTTTAAATTACCAAAAAAGGAAATAGATGAAAGAGTTGATTGGGCTCTAAATTCAGTAGGTTTAATTGAAGCAAAATATAAAATGCCATCAGAACTTTCTGGTGGTATGAGAAAGCGTATAGGATTGGCACGTGCTATAATTACAAAACCTGAAATTATATTTTATGACGAACCAACAACTGGTCTTGATCCTATTACTACAAAAGAAATAAGTATGTTGATAAATAAATTACAAAAAGAATTGAATATAACATCAGTTACAATAACTCATGATATTATTTGTGCAAAAATTATTGCAAATAGAAGTATTTTTTTAAAAGATGGTAAAATAATATTTGAAGGAACTCTTGATAATTTAATGAAATCAAATGATCCATTTTTACAAAATTTTTTCAATTTTGATATAATTAACTAGAGGTTTTTATGGCTCTTGAAAATTTCAAAGGAGCTAGATTAGGTATATTTGTTTTTTTAGGTTCGTTACTTACAGTATTAAGTGTTTTTTTAATAGGAAGTAAAGAACAACTTTTTCAAGATACATACATTATAAAATCATATTTTACTGATGTTGAAGGCTTGAAAAACGGAGCAGTTGTAAGATTGAACGGTATAAATATAGGTAGTGTTAAAGATATAACAATTACAAACGATGAAAAAGGTACTGTTGAAGTTACAATGAAAATAAGTAAAAATGTTGAAAATTTTATTAGGTTAGACTCAAAGTGTTCAATCGAAACAGAAGGATTAGTAGGTAATAAAATTGTGATTATAACTCCGGGTAGTTCTAGTTACGATAAAATAAAAAATAACGGTGTTGTTAAATCAGTTCAGAAAAAATCATTAAATGATATTATTGCGGAAACTCAAAAAACTGTTCAAAATGTAAACGAATTTACTTATCAATTAGCAGTTGCGGTAAAACAAGTAAATTCTGGAAAAGGAACTTTAGGTAAGTTTTTATATGATAATTCATTGTATAATTCCGCTACAAATGTAACTCAAAGTGCAGATATTGCTCTTACACAATTAACTGGTAAATTAGATGTTTTAACAAATACAATAGTTGATTTAGCAAATAGTATAGACAAAGTAATTAAAGATGTTAATATTTCAGTAGATAAGGTTAATCAAATGATTGACGGTGTTCAGCAAGGAAAAGGTGTTTTAGGAACATTGTTAACGGATAGAAGTTCTTATGATTCAATTAGAGTTGTTATTAATAACCTTGTAAAAACGACAGAAAATACAAGAATAGCTGCATTTAAATTTGCAGAAAATATGGAAGCATTAAAGCATAATTGGTTATTCAAAGGTTATTTTGAAGAAAGAGGTTATTGGGATAGAGAAACTTATGAGTATGAAATCAATAAAAAAATTGAAGAATTAAACAAAAAAAATGCTGAGTTAGATAAAAAAATACAAGAATTAAGGTTACTTGAACAAAAAATGGAAAATGATAAAAAAAATGGAAACAAACAGAATACAAATTAGTAGAGCTATAATTGAAAATGCCAATATTTTAGCTGATTTTAATGTCAAAATGGCAAAAGAGACGGAAAATAAAGAATTAAATTTTGATAAAGTTTTAAATGCAACAAAAGAAGTCTTTTTATCAAACGATAAAGGTTTTTATCTTAAAGCAATTTATAATGGGAAAATAGTTGGTTCAATGCTTATAACTTACGAATGGAGCGATTGGAGAAATGGATTTTTTTGGTGGATTCAAAGCGTTTATGTTTTAAAGGAATATCGCAATAAAGGAATTTTTAAATCTTTATATAATTATGCAAGAAATCTTGCCAAAGAAAAGAAAGATGTATGTGGATTAAGGTTATATGTTGATAAGGATAATGAAGCAGCTCAAAATGTATATAAAAAATTAGGTATGTATGAAACAAATTATTTGTTGTTTGAGGAGGAATTTTAAGTAAATGTCAATAAGATATATAAACATTGAAGGAGCTAGACAAAATAACTTAAAAAATATTAACGTTAAAATACCGCACAATAAACTCTCAGTATTTACAGGATTAAGTGGGAGTGGAAAATCTTCTCTTGTTGTTGAAACTGTTTATGCTGAAGGTTACAGAAGATACGTAGAAAGCCTTTCTTCTTATACTAGACAATTTCTTGAAAAAATGCCAAAACCAGATGTTGATATTATAGAAGGATTAAGACCTTGTATTGCAATTGAACAAAAAACTCTTTCGAGGAATTCAAGATCAATAGTTGCTACATCAACTGAAATATATGATTTTTATAGGTTACTTTTTGCTAAAATTGGAAAAACATTTTGTTATGTATGCAATAACGAAGTAAAAAAAGATAATGTTGATACTGTTGTTGAATGGCTAAATCAACAAAATGATAAAGATAAATTTTATTTAACCTTCCCATACAAAATTGATCCCACTTTTGGAGCAAAATTAACACTAGAGTATTTATTAAAGAAAGGTTATTTCAGATTTTTAATAGATGGTAAATATTATGATTTTTCTGATGAAACAATAAACATAGATAATTTTAATGAAATCCTTGTTGTTTTTGAAAGATTTGTTTTGAATAGATCAAAATTAGCTTCTTTAAGAGAATCTATTGAAAATGCATTTTCAAGCGGTGAAGGAAGAATAGTTTTAATAAATGCATCACAAGATAAGAAAAAGAAATTTAGTAAATATTTGGAATGTTGTGATATAGTTTACCAAGAACCAGATCCAAAAATGTTTTCTTTCAATAGCCCTTTTGGTGCCTGTCCAGTTTGTGAAGGTTTTGGAAAAACTATAGGTATTGATATAAACCATATTGTGCCAGATCCAGAAAAATCTATTAAAGATAATGCAATAATTCCATTTTCAACTTTAAATTTTGCTTGGATTAAAAGAGATTTAATGGAATCAGCAAAGTATGTTGGAATACCTGTTAATGTTCCTTTCAAAGAATTAACGAGTGAACAAGTTGAACTATTATTCAGAGGTTTTGGTACTTATGTTGGTTTAAATGCTTTCTTTGAAGAATTGGAAAAAAAATCATATAAAGTTGGATACCGAATATTATTAAATAAATTTAGAGGATACACTAAATGTAATGCTTGTAAAGGGACAAGATTAAGAAGAGAAAGCTTACAAGTAAAAATAAATGGGAAAAATATTCACGATTTAGTTGTTTTATCAATTAAAGATAACTTGATTTTTTTTTATAATTTGAATTTATCGGAATATGAAAGAAATGTAGCTTCTCAAATTTTAAATGAAATTGAAAAAAGATTGACTTTTTTAAATGAAATAGGATTAGGTTATTTAACATTAGATAGAGAGAGTTCAACACTTTCTGGTGGTGAAGCACAAAGAATAAATTTGGCAACATCTTTAGGGTCTGCATTAACATCATCCATTTATATTCTTGATGAGCCAAGTATTGGTTTACATCCGGCAGATAATTTAAAACTTATAAAATTATTGCATCAATTGAAGGAATTAGGAAATACTGTTTTAGTGATTGAACACGATCCTGATATGATTGAACATGCAGATTATATTTTTGATATGGGCCCTAAATCTGGTTCTTTGGGGGGAGAAATTACAGCTTCTGGTACGCTCGCAGAAATAAAAAATAACGATAACTCATTAACAGGTAAATATTTATCAAATAAATTAAAAATACCAATTCCTGAAAAAAGAAGAATATATAAAACTCATCAACTTGAAATAATAAATGCATATGAGAATAATTTAAAGAATATCAATGTAAAAATACCTTTAAATAAATTTGTTGTTGTTACAGGAGTAAGTGGATCAGGCAAAAGTACTTTAATACACGATGTTTTATATGGAAATTTGGCTAAATACTTTAAAAAGCCATTTAAAACGTTAGGAAAATGTGATAATGTTAAAGGTATGGGATATATTGATGGAGTTGAAATTGTTGATCAATCACCAATAGGAAAATCATCTAGATCAAATCCAATAAGTTATATTGGCGGTTATGATATTATAAGAGATATTTTTGCTTCTACACCTTTAGCAAGAACAAGCGGTTTTAAACCAGGTTTTTTCTCAATGAATGTTGATGGTGGTAGATGTGATGTTTGTAAGGGTGATGGATATATAAAAATAGAAATGCAGTTTTTATCTGATATTTATGTTGAATGCGAGGCTTGCCACGGTAAAAGGTTTAAAGAAGAAATCTTACAAATATATTATAGAAATAAAAATATTGTAGATGTACTAAATATGACAGTGGATGAAGCAATTGAATTTTTTTACGACAACAATAAATTATTAAATTATCTGAATGTTTTAAAACAAGTTGGACTTGGATATTTAAA
Organism: Ignavibacteriales bacterium; assembly: GCA_035379625.1. GTDB lineage: Bacteria > Bacteroidota > Ignavibacteria > Ignavibacteriales > DAOSCP01 > DAOSCP01. The sequence goes on from DAOSVM010000023.1 coordinate 41,114, forward strand.
GTTAGGGCAACCTGCTAATACTTTATCTGGTGGCGAAGCTCAAAGAATAAAATTAGCTTATTATATATCTAAAACAAATCAAAAAGATAATATTTTATATATTTTCGATGAACCTACAACTGGTTTACATTTTGAAGATATAAAGCATTTGCTTAATAGTTTTGAATTACTTTTGAAAAATAATAATTCTCTTATTATAATTGAGCATAATTTGGATTTGATAAAATGTGCTGATTTTATAATTGATTTAGGTCCTGGTGCTGGTGATGATGGTGGTAGTATAATTGCAACAGGTACTCCTGAGGAAATAGTTGATAATCCAAATTCTATTACAGGAAAATATTTGAAAAATTATCTCATTTAATTAGAACTTATGATATTCCTTTTTTGTTCTTGAAAGAAACAAATGAGGAAAATATGAAAAAGATTAAATTTTTCAGCTTTTTAACAGCATTATTTATAAGTGCTTGTGGAGGTAATGCCCAAAATATACAAGAAGGACAAAAAGCTATTGATTTTACGCTTGCTGATAAAGATGGTAAAACATATAAATTGTATGACTACAAAGGGAAAAATTATGTTGTAATATACTTTTATCCAAAAGCTTCAACTCCAGGTTGTACAAAACAAGCATGCGGAATAAGAGATAACATTAATAAACTTAAAGAAAATAACATACAAGTTTTTGGTGTAAGTGTTGATTCAAAAGAAAGTTTGAGAGATTTTGTTGAGAAATATAATTTGAATTATACTTTATTATCTGACGAAAATAAAGAAGTATCTAAAAAATATGGTGTTTTAAATAATTTAGGATTTTCAAACAGAATTACTTTTATAATATCTCCCAATATGGATGTAATT
>DAOSVM010000024.1:0-29191 GCA_035379625.1 Ignavibacteriales bacterium
ATAGTATAAATAAAATTTTTTTTCATTTTTTATAATTCCTTTTTTACATAAAAAAAAATAATGTTTTTTCTATAATTATCAAATTAAATTTTGGGGCTAAGAATGAAAAGAACCTTTATATTTTTAAATATTTTTTTTACACTAATAATTACAGGATGCTCTAATATAGTTGAAGTTAGTCATAACGTCAATGTCCCTTATGAAGCGATCCCGGAATTAGAAGTAAATACTTTAACTAAAATTACAGCAACTGCAACTAGAGGATATTTATTCCACTTTTTGCCAATGAGTGGGGACAATAATTACTTATATTATAATAGTTCGAATAATGACGACAATTCAGGATATGATAAAGTAAAAGCCGCAGCTAATTTTAATGCATTAAGGAAAGCTCCTGATGCAGATTTAATCATATCACCTTCATATACAATTATAGTTGATAACTACTTTATTTTTTATAAAAAAGTAACCGTAACAGTTTCTGGATATCCAGCTAAAATTAAAGGTTTTAAGAATAGAAGCCAAATTACAAATTACTAATAAAAGCATTAATAAATTGACTTAGAGTTTCAGCTTTTGTATTATGTAAATTGTGACAAGCATTTTTAATGATTATATTTTGTGAATTTGGGAGTAATTGGCTCATTTCTTTGTGAATACCTTTAAATTTTTCATCTTCAGAGCCTGATAATAATAATGTGGGGTATTCGATATTTGATAGTTTATCCCAAATTGGCAGCATTTTACCGGTGCTAAATTCTAATAATGTATTGATTAAACCAATTTTATTATTTTGATATTTTTGTGAGAGCAGTTTTTCGTATTTATTTTGTGGCATATCTTTTAAATCTTTGAATAAATCTTTTTCCATCCAAAGCTTGATAAAACTTTTAATTGAATTGTTCTTAATAAAATCAACAAGAATTAGGTCGTCGGAATATCTTTTCTCTCTTCCTTGTTCTTCTTTGATGCCAGGAGTGGAGCTTTCAATAATTAAAAATTCCAATTTATTATGCACAGCAAAATTTAATGCAATTCTTCCGCCTAAAGAGTAACCATATAGTCCAAAATTTTTTATATTAAAAAAGTCGATTATAAATTTTAAAATTTCCATATGGAATTCAAGACTATAGAATTGTGGATTTTCAGGTGCTGAACTTTTACCATGCCCAATTAAATCATAAGTGATTGGTAAAATATTTTCATCGAGGTGTGGTAGCAAGTCATCCCAATCGTTTAGTGAACCGGTAAAGCCGTGTATAAAAATTATTGTTTTATTATATTTAGATTTATAAGGATATACAACATTGATAGATATTTCGTCACTATATGAAATTAACATAATTTTAAGGGTTTGTTATGGAAATAGTTAGACCAACTTTAGTAATTAATAAAAACAAATGTATAAGAAATATAAAAAAAATCCAAAATAAAATTAAAAATACTAAAATAGTATTCCGACCACATTTTAAGACGCATCAATCGAAAACTGTTGGAGAATTATATAGAGGGCTAGGAATTGATAAAATAACTGTATCATCTGTTGATATGGCAATTTATTTTTATAAAAATTATTGGGATGATATTACTATTGCATTTCCTTTTAACATATTAGAAATCAATAAAGTAAATAAAGAATTAAAACAATGTAAATTAAGTCTTATAGCTTCTGATATAGAAACTTTACTATATTTAAATGAGAATTTAGAATTTAAAGTGAATTTATATTTAGAATTAGATTTTGGTTTAAACCGATCAGGAATTAAAGCAGATGACTTTGCAAATATTGAAAAATTTATCAATAAAGCAAAAGAAAGTAAAAAGATTAATTTTATAGGTTTTTTAACGCATAATGGCGAAACTTACAATGTTAAAGGAATTGCAAATATTAAACATATTTATGAAAAGACAATATTACAAATTAAAAAAATAAAAAAATATTTTGGTGATGAATATATATTTTCAATTGGTGATACACCAATAGTTTCTACTATCGAAGTTTTCGATGATGTAATTGATGAGATACGTCCCGGTAATTTTGTTTACTATGATTTAATGCAATATGAAATAGGCGTATGTAGCTTAGATGAAATTTCAAGTATTGTTTATGCGCCAGTAGTATCAAAATATGATAAAGAAAGAAAAATAGTTTTGTATTGTGGCGCTGTTCATCTTTCAAAAGATTCTTTAGTAATAAACGGAAAAAATGTTTATGGAAGATTGGTTTTAGATGGTGATATCACATCAAATTATATTGAAAGAATATCTCAAGAGCATAGTATAGTAAATTGTGCTCAAAATGATTTTAATAAATTAAAAATTGGCGATTTAGTTGGTATAATACCAATACATTCTTGTTTAACAGCAGATTTGTTAAAAGATCACACATATTTTGATGATGGTGCAAAAATTGACGTTATGAGATAAAAAATAAAGAAATATTTAAAAAAAAATATTATTTTTGTAAATTAGTAAGCTGAGAAGGCAATTGCTTTGTTTGAAATAAACAAAGAGGAAAGTCCGAACACCATAGAGCAGGCTGCCAGCTAACAGCTGGGGGTATGTGACGTAAGTTACATACTACAGAAAGTGCCACAGAAAATATACCGCCTTAAGAAATTAAGGTAAGGGTGAAAAGGCAGGGTAAGAGCCTACCGCACTATCAGTAATGATAGTGGCAGGGCAAACCTCAGTCGGTGCAAGATCAAGCAGGGGCTTGGATTTTTATCCACCAGGTTGCTCACTTGGCATTGCCCCGGGTAGATCGCTGGAGCATTCAGGTGACTGAATGCCAAGATAAATAATTGCCTAGATACAGAATTCGGCTTATTACTCAGCTTACTTCTTAAAATTTTAAGGAAATTATGAAAAATATTGAATGGGTAACAAATAATACATTTAATGAAGATATTGTTAAACTTTTTATTAATGAACTTCGCTTACCTTCTGTTTTAGCCAAGATTCTGGTGCAAAGAGGTTTTACTGATGTTAATCAGGTACGTAAATTTTTCCATCCAGATTTACAACATCTCTATGATCCTTTCTTGCTTGAAGGTATGGATGAAGCCGCAAAATTAATTATTTCAGAAATTACAAATAATCATAAAATTTTAGTTTATGGCGATTATGATGTGGATGGAATTTGTGCTGCCGCAATTTTAAAGCTATTTTTCAGAAAACTTAATGCATTTGTCGATATTTATATTCCTAACCGCTTGGAAGAAGGTTATGGTGTTTCTAAAAATGGAATTGATTATGCTTTACAAAATAATTTTAGCTTAATTATTACAGTTGATTGTGGAATAACCGCAATTGAAGAAGTTGATTATGCTCGTTCCAAAGGTCTAAAAGTAATAATTTCTGATCACCATCAACCAAAAGATATTTTACCAAATGCTGATGTTTTAATCAATCCAGTACTTCCTTATTCAAAATATCCTTTTAAATCATTGTCCGGGGCTGGTGTTGCTTTTAAGTTAATCCAGGCTATAGCAAAAAAATTAGGTATGACAAATGATATTACTGAATATTTAGATTTGGTTGCTATTGCCACAGCGGCCGATATTGTACCATTAAATAATGAAAATAGAGTTTTAGTTCACTATGGTCTTGAAAATATAAGAAATAATCCAAGGCCCGGCGTCAAAGCCATTTTAAATAAAGCCTCTATAAATTACGAAGAAATTTCTGTAACGAATATTGTTTTTGCCATTGCACCCCGAATAAATGCTGTAGGTAGATTAGGCAATGCTTTACCATCTATTGATATTTTAACGTCGAATGATGAAGATTATGTTGTTACTTTAGCCGAAGAGCTAAATCAAGGAAATTTACAAAGAAGGCAGCTCGATAAACAAATTATGGAAGAAGCCGTAAAAATTATTGAAGAAAATGAGTTAAATAAAAATAATTATATTTTTGTGCTTCATAATGATAAATGGCATCAAGGGGTTAATGGAATTGTTGCTTCAAGATTGGTAGAAAAATATTATAAACCTGCAATTATGCTTTCAACAGTTGATGGTTTAGCTAAAGGCTCTGCAAGAAGTATCCCAGGTATTAACTTATTTGAATTATTTAAAACTTGTGAAGATTTATTAACTGAATTCGGTGGACATGCTGCTGCAGCAGGAGTATCCTTGAAAATAGAAAATATTCCTTTACTTAATGAACGTTTAAACGAAATTTTAGCTTCAACTGTAAGTGAGGATGTCTTCGTAAAAAAAATAAATATTGATTCAATAATACAATTCAAGGATATTACCCCAAAATTCCTTAAATATTTGGATATGTTTGCCCCATTTGGCCCATCTAATATGCGACCTGTATTTTTATGTGAAAATGTAAAATTTACAAAAATTAGATCAAATCCAAATAACCACTTTATAGCTTATTGTACTCAAGAAAATTGTAAAACAACTTTCGAAGCTACTGGTTATAGTTTAGCTGATAAGTTAACAATCGATAATCTTGATGCAACTTACGATATTGTCTTTTCAATTGGTTATGTCACAAAGGATACTGTAGTAACACCGCAACTAAATATAAAAGATATAAGATTACATAAATAAACTGGAAGTAATATTGCACGACTTAATGTTATTTATATTTATGTGCAAAATATCATAAAAATCTTAATAGTATTGTAACTTTTTTTTTGATTTTGAATCAAATGGGATAAAAAATTGGAGGTTTTTTATGGCTTTGAGTATGGATAAATTCACAATAAAAGCACAAGAAATAATTCAGAACTCAATTGATATTGCAAAAGGTTATAATCATCAGACTTTAGAACCTGAGCATTTGTTCGCTGCTATGATGCAGGATGATGAAGGGATTGTTATTCAAGCATTAGGAAGAGCTGGGCTTAATACTAGAGTTTTGAAAATTAAAGTAGGTGAATTGTTACTGAAGTTACCTGCTGTACAGGGAAGTAATTATGATATACATCCATCACGTTATTTAATGAAAATTTTGGATGATGCTTTAAAAACATCTCAAAAGTTTGGTGACCAATTCGTTTCTTCTGAACATTTGTTAATAGCAATATTCGAAAATGATAATAGTGTTGCCAAATTGTTAAAAGAACAAGGCCTAAATTCTAATGAGTTATTAAAGGTATTACAGCAAATTCGTGGTAATCAAACAATTACTAGCCAAACTGCTGAAGAAACATATCAATCGTTAAACAAATATGCTAGAAATTTAAATCAATTAGCAAAAGAAGGTAAGCTTGACCCTGTTATAGGTAGAGACGAAGAAATCAGAAGAGTAATCCAAGTATTATCAAGAAGAACAAAGAATAATCCAGTATTAATTGGTGAACCCGGTGTTGGTAAAACTGCAATTGCTGAAGGTATTGCTCATAGAATTATATCTGGTGATATTCCTGAAAATCTTAAAACTAAACAAATTTATGCTTTAGATTTAGGAGCGCTTGTTGCTGGTACTCAATATCGCGGTCAATTCGAAGAGAGATTAAAAGCTGTTATTAAAGAAGTACAAAATTCAAACGGAGAAATAATATTATTTATTGACGAAATTCACAACTTAGTCGGCGCAGGGAATGCTTCCGGGTCAATGGATGCTGCAAATATCCTAAAACCTGCTCTCGCACGCGGAGAATTACATTGTATCGGTGCTACAACATTGGATGAATATAGAAAATATATTGAAAAAGATCCAGCGCTTGAGCGCCGTTTCCAACCTGTTCTTGTTGATCAACCCGATGAAGATGATGCTATATCGATTTTGCGCGGCCTAAAAGAAAGATACGAGCTCCACCACGGTGTCAGAATTACTGATGCTGCTATTGTTGCTGCTGTCCAACTATCTAATAGGTACATAACAGATAGGTTTTTACCTGATAAAGCTATAGATTTGATTGATGAAGCAGCTTCCAAATTACGTATTGAAATTGATTCTATGCCTGAAGAAATTGATATTCTCGAAAGAAAAATTAAACAATTAGAAATTGAAAAAGTTGCTTTGCAACGTGAGTCAGATGAAAATTCAACGAAAAGAATTAATGAAATTGATACAGAATTAGAAAATTTAAAGAAAACAAGAGATGATTTACATAACCATTGGAAATTAGAAAAAGAAACAATTTCTAAAATTAGACATATTAAATCTGAAATTGAAGAACTGAAATTAAGAGCTGAAGAAGCTGAAAGAAATCAAGACTTTAACCTTGTTGCTAAAATTCGATATGGCGACATAAATATTAAAACTAATGAATTAAACCAACTTACAAAACAACTTGAAGAAATCCAAAAAGATAAGAAAATGCTTAATGAAGAAGTAACCGCCGAAGATGTTGCTGAAGTTGTTGCTAAATGGACAAAAATTCCTGTCCAAAAAATGCTAGAATCTGAAAGAACTAAATTATTAAATATTGACAAATATCTCAAAAAAAGAGTTGTTGGACAAGATGACGCCGTTGAGGCAATTTCTAATGCTATCAGAAGAGCTAGAGCTGGATTACAAGATCAAAATAGACCTATTGGATCATTCATCTTTTTAGGTACAACAGGTGTCGGAAAAACTGAATTAGCAAAAGCATTAGCTGAATATCTATTTGATGATGAGCATAATATGATTCGTATTGATATGTCTGAATATATGGAAAAATTCTCTGTAACTAGATTAATCGGTGCTCCTCCTGGATATGTGGGATACGAAGAAGGTGGCCAATTAACTGAAGCAGTAAGACGAAAACCCTATTCTGTTGTTCTTTTGGATGAAATTGAAAAAGCCCATCCAGATGTATTCAATTTACTCTTACAAGTTTTAGAAGATGGAAGATTAACCGATAGTCAAGGTAGAACTGTTAACTTCAAAAATACGATTATCATTATGACTTCTAATTTAGGTTCTCATATTATTCAAGATCAGCTAGATAACTTTAATGAAAATAATGAAAGTGAAATACTTGGAAAACTTAAACTACAAATGTTTGAATTACTACGAAAAACAATACGTCCCGAATTCTTAAATCGTATAGACGAAATCATTCTATTTAAACCATTAAATAAAAATAACTTAAGACAAATTGTAGATTTACAAATTAGTAAAGTTAGTGAGTTATTACAACAAAAGAACATTAAACTTGTTGTTTCTGATGAGGCAAAAGATTGGTTGGCGCAACTGGGCTATGATATACATTTTGGTGCAAGACCTTTAAAACGAACAATACAAAAATATTTAATTAATCCTTTAGCTGAAGAAATTTTGAAGGGGAACTTTGTAGCTAATGATATTGTTAAAGTTGATATCGACGATAGGGGAACAATTAAGTTCTCTAAATAATTTGAAAAATATTTGTAACAATTTTGTATATTTCAAATCTCATTAATTTTAAGGATTATGAAATGGAAAACAAAAAAGAATATGAAAAAAAATTAAAAGAATTACAAAATTTACCAAAATGGAGACAATTTTATATGAAGTACAAAAGCCCAATTTATACGGTTTTATTTTTCGTAGTTGTAATTATATTTTACTTTGTGAATAATAGCAACGCTAATGAAAATACAGAAGGCCAATTACCACCTGGTTATGAAATACAGGCACAAAAAAGCGTCAATTTCGAATTATATTCATTAGATGGGAAGTTAGTTAAATTAAGTGATTACAAAGGAAAAGTTGTTCTAATCGATTTCTGGGCAACTTGGTGCCCACCTTGTAGAAAAAGTATTCCAGATTTAATCTCCTTAAAAAATGAATTAAAAGATAAACCTTTTGAAATCATCGGCATTTCTTTAGATAGAGAAACGAAAAAAGATGTTGTCCCATATGCCCAAAATGTTGGAATTAACTATCCTGTAGTATATTATAACAATCAAGTCATTGAAACATTCGGTGGCGTTGATGCTATCCCTACATTCTTCATTGTTGATAAAAACGGTAAAGTGGTTGAAAAATACGTCGGTCTTACAGATAAATCTACTGTAAAAAACAGAATTTTAGAATTGATGAAATAAACATTATACTTCTGCTTAAAAACAAAAAACTTTTTCCATTGTTATTTAGCTCAGACGGTATAAGCATAAAGCCCGTGCGCTGCGCGCACGGGCCGGCTGACGCCATAAAATCTTCAAAATAATCATTACATATAAACTTATTTCCTCCTTATTTAGCACTCACACACCTACATAAAAATATTATCAGTCATACAAAAAGTTTATTCTGAATCTAAAACTCAAATAAAATCATTCTACAACCAAAAATTTACTTGATTTTATTCAAATATTTGTTATATTGCTTATATAACATTTAAAGGTATAAATAATATGGACGAACAAAAAAAAGAAGAATTATTAAAACAAATTGAAATTGCTGAAAATACAATCGAACTCACTAAAAATAACATTTTTAACGTTAAAAAATCCTTAGAAATATTAAGACAAGATGAATCAAAAAAAGAAATATATGAAGCTGCCAAACAACAAGTTGAAGAAGCTGAAGCTAAATTCTATGAACAAGTAGCAAAAATCGAAGAGTTGAAGAAGCAAATATCTCAATAATAACTTATCTTTTGTAATGGTTATGTAATATTTGAATCTTAGATATAAATTATTTGTTTCAATAATAAAAGGAGTTATATGAAACAACTCTACGATATTTTCTCATTTAAAATATCTAAGATTATTACAAATCATTACAGTACATCTTTTTCGCTTGCAACAAGTTTTTTCCCAAAGAAAATAAAATATGCTATTTACAGTATATACGGCTTTGTACGCTTAGCCGATGAAATTGTTGATAGTTTCTTAAATTATAATCAAAAAGAATTATTTGATAATTTCCTTGAGCAATTGAATTTTACGTTTAAACACGGAATAAGTACAAATCCAATACTGAATTCATTTTATTTAACTGTTAAAGAGTACGAAATCCCACAAGATTTGATTGACGCATTTCTCAAATCGATGCAAGCTGATCTCTATAAATTGAACTATGATGATGAACAAGAATTAAAAAACTATATTTATGGCTCTGCTGATGTTGTTGGTCTTATGTGTTTAAAAGTATTCACACACAATAAACCTGAATTATATGAGAAACTTATCATTCCTGCCAGAGCTCTAGGCTCTGCATTCCAAAAAGTAAATTTCTTAAGAGATTTACAATATGATACAAATACTTTAGGTCGAGAATATTACAAAGATTTTGTAAAATTAAGTGCCAATGATAAAAATAAAATTTATTCAGTAGTAGATAAAGAGTTTATTACAGCTTTAGAGGGAATAAGAAAATTGCCTTACGATTGTCAGCTGCCAGTTTATATTGCTTTTGTTTATTATTTAAAATTATACCAAAAAATTAAAAAATATTACTTAAAACATAATCAAGCAAAAAGAATTCGCATAAATAATGGCATTAAGTTCCTTTTAATTTCTACTTCTTATTTAAAACACAAATTCAAATTGATTTAAGTGCCTTTATATTTTATTTTAGAAATATTTAGCTTCATTGTACCTTTTATATTTTCATTTGAAAAAAAATTACAATTTTATAAAAATTTATCATCAATAATAATTAGCATTAGCATCAATGCTTTTTTATTTATTGTATGGGATTTTTTTTTCATCCAATATAATGTTTGGTGGTTTAATAAAGATTATCTAATAGGTATTTATGTCTTTGGAATTCCAATTGAAGAAATATTATTCTTTTTTCTTATTCCTTACTCAAGTATTTTTATACATTATACAATTCAATATTATTTACACAACATACATTTAAAGAGATTTTATGTCTTAATATTTTTGTCATTCAATTTAATTATATCTACTTTTATAATATATAACAATTACGAAAAAAAATATACTAATTTAGTATTATTTGCAACAACTATTGCAAATTTTATTTACTATAGATTTAATAAACAGCTATTAAGTAGTTATTTGATATCTTTTATTGTAATTATAATACCTTTTACAATTGTAAATGGTATTTTAACTGGTGGTTTTACATCACAGCCAATAGTCTATTATAATTCTTTACATATATTAAATTTTCGGATTTTTACTATCCCAATCGAAGATTTTGTCTATTGTTATATTTTAATATTAAATCCATTGTTTATCTATGAAAAATTTTTTAAAAAATAAAAGTAATGTAATTATCTTAGCTTTTTATGGCTATTTTATGATAGGATTAATAGGTATTGCAAACCATCTTACAAAAAATTTATTCCTTAGTCTTATACCTTTAACACTTTTAGGAATTAGTATAATAACAATATCGCTTCTAATTAAAGAAAATGGTAAAGTAATATTAAAAATTGTTTTTAATATAGCAGCTATAGCTATTGTTATTGAAATAATTGGCGTAAAGACTGGGAAATTGTTTGGTCAATATATGTATTTAAACAATCTTGGAATAAAAATTTTCGATGTTCCAATAATAATTGGCTTAAATTGGGCAACCCTAGCATTTACAACATTTCTTATATCCAAGCTAATTACTAATAAAATTTATTTACAACTTTTGATAGCTAGTTTTTTACAAGTTTTTTATGATTTTTTTATAGAAAATATTACCGAACAAATGGGAATGTGGAAATGGCTAAATTCTAATCCGCCGATAGAAAATTATATAGCTTGGTTTTTAGTTGCTTTGCTTTTTCAGTTATATCTACATCGAAAAGGTATTAAAATAAATAACTTATTTTTTATCCATATTTATACAGCACAACTTCTTTTTATGATTATTTTGAACTTTATCCTATGATTTATCCCAAAATAAATAAAATATTGGTTAAAATAATAGATTTATACACATTATTAAAAATTAAAACCCACTTTAAAGAAATTAAAATTATTACTAAATCTACTTTTGATAAAGAAAAACCAATTCTAATTTTAGGTAATCATTTTAGTTGGTGGGATGGTTTTTGGATGGAATATATAAATATAAAACTTTTAAAGAAAAATTTTTATTTTATGATGTTAGAAGAAGAGTTGATAAAAAGACCTTTATTAAAATATGCTGGGGCTTATTCAATTAAAAAAAATAGTTTTGATATACTTGAAAGTTTGAAATTTACATCAGAACTTTTGAGTAATAAAAATAATATTGTTCTATTATTCCCACAAGGTAAAATACAAAGTTTGCATATTGATGATGTGAAATTTCAAAAGGGGATATATCGTATCGTAAAAGATAAGGATATTGAAATATTATTTATTAACAATTTTATAGAATATTTTAGCGATATAAAACCAACAGTATTTTCATTTATAAAAAATTACAAATTTGATGAAAATATCGAGAAAGCATTTAATGATTTTTACAAAGAAAACTTAAATTACTTGCAGAATTTAAGATGAAATACATTATATTAAATTTATTAGGATACCACATTTTAACCTTTGTTATTGTTATGATAAATTACATTTTAAAAGATAAATTCAAAAAAAATATACAACCGATCAATAAAAAAATTTCATTTCTTATACCAGCACGCAATGAAGAAAAAAAAATTGGTAATTTAATTAATCAACTTATTAAAATTAAAGATTTAAACATTGAAATAATTATTTATAATGATCTATCGACTGATAACACCAAACAAATTATTGAAGAATTCCAAAAAATTGACAAAAGAATCAAATTAATTGAAGGCAAAGAGCTAGAAAAAGGTTGGTTAGGTAAAAATTATGCTTGCTATAATTTAGCAAAAAAAGCAGATGGTGAAATTATTATTTTTCTTGATGCAGATGTAAATATAAATATTGATTACTTAAACTATATTGTAAACTACTTTACAAAAAATAAATTAACACTTTGGAGTATTTTCCCTACTCAAATAATGAAAACTATTGGCGAAAAATTAGTTGTTCCAATAATGAATAATATTTTAATAACATTTTTGCCATTAATTTTTGTCGAAAAGTTGAAAACACCGCTATTCTCAGCTGCAAATGGCCAAATATTGATTTTTGAAAAAGAAATATATAACAAACTACAACCACACTCAAAATTTAAGGATAACAAAGTAGAAGATATATTTATAGCAAAATATTATAAAAGTAATAAACATTTAATTAAATGCTCAATCGATGATAATTTTATTAGTTGCAGAATGTATGAAAATTTTAATGATGCCTTGAACGGTTTTACAAAAAATATCAAAGAAATGATGGTTAATAGTTATATCATTGGTTTTTTATTTGTTTTGTTTAATCTATTGCCATTTATTTTAATTTACAAAAGCAAGATAATTTTGATGATAATTTCTATCATTTACATGAAAGCAATTATGATATCACTAATAAGCAAACAAAATATTATTATCAATGTAATATTTTTCCCATTGCAGCAAATAATAATTTTTACATTGTTAATTAAAAGAATTATTAACAATATGACTGGAAATTTAGAATGGAAAGGAAGAAAAATATAATACTATTTTTACTGACTATTACAACATTAATATTACCAATGGATTATGATGACTTTATTTATAAAGCTTATACTTCAAATAATATGCAACTATGGTATCAAAAAATGAATGAACTTGCAAATGTTGCAGAAAGTAAAGAAGATTATGAAAAACTTGTTAATTATGAATATGGTTATATTGCATATTGTTTATCTAATAAAAAATATGAATTAGCCGAGACAATTTTAAATAATGCAAAAAAACATTTGCAAAAATATATTGAACTAAAAGGGGATTTATCAAGTTATTATGCATATGAAGCAGCTTTTTACGGATACGAAATTGGGCTATCAAAATGGAAAGCACCAATTTTAGGTAGCAAAAGTAAAAATGCCGCAGATAATGCTGTTAAAACTAATAATAATAATTATTTAGGTTATATACAATTAGGGAATATTGAATTTTATAAACCAAAAATATTTGGTGGTTCAGCAGAAATAGCATTAAAATATTATTTAATCGCTAAAAATTTAATGACAAATAAAAAAGATTGGAATTATTTGAACCTATTGATTACAATCGCCGAAGCTTATGAAAAATTAGGTAAAATTAATGAGGCTAAAATAATTTTGAATGAAGCTATAAATATAGATAATAATTTCAAATGGGCATTAGAAAAACTCAAAAAACTTGAGAGAAAAAATGGATAAGAAAAAAATACTTATTATTGGTGGTGGGATAGGTGGTTTGTCAACAGCTTTAAGACTATCCAAATATCCAAACTTAGATATTACAATTATTGAAAAAAATAACCAATGCGGTGGAAGATTAAATAAAATCGAGAAAGATGGTTTTATTTTTGATACAGGCCCGAGTTTTTTTAGTATGTCTTATGAATTTGAAGAATTGGCCAAAGATGCTGGCTTAAAAAAGTTACCTTTTGATTATGAACCTTTAGAAACTTTATATCAAGTAAGCTTTAATAATGGACAAAGTTTTAAAGTTACCAAAAATCTTGATGAGTTTGCAAAACAATTTATAAAATATGAAAAAGATTTTCCTGTAAAATTTAAAAAATATATAAGCAAAACTGAAAGTTTATATAAAGATACAGTTGATAAAGTTATAAAAACAAATTTTAATAATAAGTTGTCATATTTATTAACCTTAGCTACTGTAAATCCTATACATTTGCCGGTATTATTCTATAACTTTTGGGATTTTATATCTAAATATTTTGAAAACCAAAAAGCAAAGGAAATAATATCATTAATCGCATTCTTTTTAGGTAGATCACCATTTGATACTAATGCTGTTTATACATTACTTTCTTACATAGAGTTTGTTTATGATGGATACTTTAATGTTAAAGGTGGAATGTATAAAATTGTTGAAGGTATTGTTGAAGAACTTAGGAAAAGAAATGTAAAATTTATTTATAATACAGAAATTATGGATTTTATTTGTGAAAATGATAATATAAAATATTTTGTCGATCGATTAAATAACAAATACGAAGCTGATTACTTTATAGTGAATTCAGATGCTGCATATTTTAGGGGAAAAGTTTTTAAACGTGAAAATTTTCTGAAGATAAATTGTTGAAAATGGAATGGACTTCAGGCTATTTAACAATGTACTTAGGTATAGATACAAAATTAAATAATATTAATCATCATAATTATTATTTAGGTGATAATTACGAAAAATATGGTAAAAGTATATTAGAAGATCCAAATTTGTTAGACAAACCATATTATTATGTAAATGTTCTTACCAGAAAAAATTTACAGAATGCACCAGAAGGTTGCGAAAGTCTTTTCTTTGTTTGTCCAGTTCCAAATCTTATTTATAAACAGAATTGGGATGATAGAGAACAAATTGCACAAAGTATAATTGATGATTTTTCAAAAAAAAATAACATAGAGTTAAATAAACATATTGTAGTAAAAGAAATATTTACTCCTGTTGAATGGCAAAATAAATTTAATTTATTTAAAGGCGCAGGATTAGGACTTTCACATAATTTATGGCAAATAGGTGCATTTAGACCAACTAATTTTGATGAAGATTTTAAAAATGTATTTTATGTTGGAGCTTCAACTGTGCCGGGGGCTGGAATTCCAATGGCTGTAATAAGTTCTAAATTAGTTACAGATAGAATTTTAAAAAAATTAGCATTTTGAGAACTTTTTAATTATTTCTTATGTTAATTATATTTACAACAAACAAACATAAGGAGTAAAAATATGAGTAAAGTATTAAGTATCGGTGAAAAATTCCCAGCTTTCAAGAAAAAAGCAGTTGTATCTTTAGAGCATGGTAAAGAATTCAAAGAAATTACAAATGAAGACCATATTAAAGATGGTAAATGGATGATTATGTTTTGGTATCCAAAAGATTTTACTTTTGTTTGTCCAACTGAAATTACAGGTTTTAATGAAAAATTTGAAGAATTTAAATCAAGAAACACTGAATTGATTGCTGCTTCTACTGATTCTGAATTTGTTCATTTAGCTTGGAGACAACATCATCCAGATTTGAACAAATTAAATTTTCCAATGTTAGCGGATACTTCAAAATCACTAGCTGAAGAACTTGGTATTTTGGAAAAAGAGGAAAAAGTGGCATACCGAGCAACATTTATTGTTGATCCAAGTGGAATTATTCGATGGGTAAATGTGAATGATATGAATGTTGGTAGAAATATTGAAGAAGTATTAAGAGTTTTGGATGCTTTGCAAGAAGGTGGCTTAATACCTTGTAACTGGAAAAAAGGCGAGCCTAAAATTCAATTATAAAAAATATTAACCATATTTAATAAAAGCAAGGAAGTTGTAAGCTACCTTGCTTTTTTTTATTTGTTGGCCCCACGTGCCCAAAGGCACGTGGGGCTTAAGCTTATACTGTCCGAGCTAAATAGATAACTTATATTGTTTATTTTGATTTTAGTTCTTTTTATATTATATTCGGTATATTTTTTAATGAGGATATTTTATGCCTAATGAAGTTATTTTATTGGTTGAAGATAGTAAAACGCAAAGAGAATTATTAAAAATTGAAATAGAAAAAAACGGATATAAAGTTATTGCAGTGGGTACATCAGATGAAGTTTATAAGGTAATAAAGAAGGAAAAGATTGATTTAATTGTGCTTGATATAGTTCTAGCTGATTTAATTACTGGGCTAGATGTAGCTGAAAACTTAAATAAAATTTTCGATATTCCAATTATATTTTTAACAGCTAATCAGAATTTTTCAACTGATGCTAAACTTCAAGATATTAAATATTATGGTTTTTTTATAAAATCTACACCGATAAGTGTTTTGATTTCAAATATTCAGATGGCTTTAAGATTGCATAAGTTAGAACAGGAAAAGAATTTACTTACTGATCTATATAAAAAATCGCCAAACTTTTTTGCAGCATTAGATCCCTTTAGTTTGAAATTTAAGATAGTCAATGATGCTTTTGTAGACTTTTTAGGATATGATAAAAATGAGATTTATAATTTGTTATTTAATAAAGTTTTTATAGAATTTGATTTAAAAAAATTTGAAAAAGAAATTATCCCATTGATTAATAAAAATGAGAAATTTAATCTTTTAAAAACAAAAATTTCTAATATACATAATGAAATTAGAATTGTAAATGTAGTATTTGAGTATATTAAATATTCATTTGAGGAAGCTATATTTATTTATGCTGTTGATGTGACAGAGAAAACACAATTGGAGGAAAAATATGATGAGGTAGATAAAACTTGTAGAATACTTTTTGATAATGCTCCGTTAGGTATATTTTTTTATGATAGTAATGGTATCATAAATGATTGCAATGATGTTTTTGCTAAAATTATTGGAGCAGCAAAAGAAAAAATTATCGGTTTGGATATGAATATATTACCTGATAAAAAATTAGTTAACGAGTTAATGAAAGCATTGAAAGGTGATATTGGAATTTATAAAGATTTATATACATCTTATTTAGGTAAGAAAACAACTCCTGTAAAAGTTACTTTTTTCCCAATAAAAAAAGATAATAAAATCGTTGGTGGTGTTGGAATGGTAGAGGATATTACTACAGAATATAATCAGCAAAAAGAAACGCTAGAATATATAAAAAAATTACAAGAAAGTGAAAATAGGAATAAGGCAATATTAAATGCATTACCAGATATGATGTTTGTATTTGATGTAGAGGGAAATATTTTAGATTTTCATGCAAATTCTTATGATGAGTTATATGTTAATCCAGAGGTATTTTTAAATAAAAACGTATATGAAGTTCTCCCTAATGATGTTGCAGAATTGACATTAAATAAAATAAACGATTATTTAAGAACAAAAAAAAATCAGGAATATAAATATTCGTTAGTTATTGACGAAGAAGAAAAAATATTTGATTCAAGGCTTGTACCATTAGGAGAGGATAAATTTCTCGCTATTGTAAGAAATATTACGGAAACAGAAAAGGCGCAACAAATAATACTAAAACAAATTGAAAAACTTAAAGAATTGAATGAAGAATTAACTGATGCAAACAGTAAATTAGAAAAGGCTAAACAGAAGGCTGAGTTAGGCGAAAAATTAAAAACTGAATTTATACAAAATATATCGCATGAAATAAGAACACCAATTAATGCTTTATCAGGTTTTACAGAACTATATTTAGATAAAAATTTACCTGAAGAAAAAAGACAAAAATATGCTGAAATAATTTTATCAAGTAGCAAGAGGATAGTTGATATCGTTGATAATATATTATTGCTTTCTCAGATTAATTTAGGTAATGTGAAATTTAATATTAGCAAATTTAAAATAATCGATTTAATTAAAGAATTGAATACAGAATATTACCACAAATTTTCTGATAAAAATATTTCATATTATTTTGATGTCGAAGATGAAATAGGTAATTTGATTATAGAAGTAGATTACGAAAAATTACATAAAGCCCTAGATGAAATTTTATCGAATGCATTAAAATTTACAGAAAAAGGCGAAATACTATTAAAGGTTTACAAAGTGAATGATAAAATAGAATTTGAAATTAAAGATACTGGTTATGGAATAGATAATAGTATTGTAGAAATTATGAAAAAACCTTTCAATAAAAAAGATGTTATACCATCACAAATTAAGGAAGGATTAGGGATTGGCTTAGCTATATCAAATGCACTAATTGATATGTTAGGAGGTAAAATTTCTATACATTCAGAAAAGAATATTGGGACAAATGTAAAAGTAACCTTGCCTATAAAATTTAATACAAATGAAAATAAAACAAAAATAAGAAACATTCTTATTGCTGATGATGATATATTAAATTATTATTATTTGAATGAAAGTTTAATGAAAATTGGGAATTATGACATAAATTTTGTGTCAAACGGATTAGAGGCTTTTAACTTTATAAAAAATAATCCAGAAACAGATTTAATTTTTATGGATCTAAGTATGCCTATTATGAATGGTTTGGAGGCAACTAAAGAAATAAGAAAAATTAAAGATGATATTAAAATTATTGCACTAACTGCGTATACAAGAGATTTATTAAATGAAGAATACTTAGATGCTTTTGACGATTTATTAGCTAAACCATTTAAACTCGATAAATTAAAATCTCTTTTGAACAAAATAGAGAACGAATAAAGCTTATAAAAGCTTTATTCGACTGTAATATCATTTTCTTCAAGACCAAGTAAAGTATTAATTTTATTTAATTTGTTCTTAGCATTTAAGTTTTCATTGTCACATCTATAAGCCCATTGCAACATAATTTTGGCTTTAATTGGTTCATCCATTAGAATAAAAGCATCGGCAAGGCCTTCACATGCACGAGATGAATTATCTTCTAATTTTAATTCTTCTTCAAAAAAGTGAAGAGCTAACTCTGGTTTATTTAAATGTAGAGCTACTTGACCTGCTAAACTGTACAAATCCTTTAATTCAATTTGTTTTGGCGAAAAATCATTATAATAAACGTCTAATGCGTGGATTAAATAAGTTAGTGCGTTATCATATTCTCTATTTTGTAATTTATTTTTGGCTTTTTCATAATTAGATATTACATCAATTTCAGGTTTGAATCGATTTTTATATTCTTGTTTTAAAACTTCATAGTTGTTTGCTATTGGTGGCAATTCTTCTTCTAATGATTGAATAGTGTCATCTGTTTCAACATGTTTGGTGGTAAAATCTTTATCTTCATTAGCGGTAATATTTTGTTTGGAAAGCTCAAGGAAAATAATATCTTTTGAATGAATAATTGTAAATTCAGGTTTTGTGCATTCATTTAATATTTCATCAATGGTTATTGTTTTATTATCAATTAAAGCTAATAAATTTTTTTTAGTTAGAATTTTTTCGTTAAAGATGAAACAATCCTTAGAAATATTATCAATTTTAATAGTATCTGCAAAATGTTTATATAATTTTCTTTGTGCTTTAGCGTTGTCAAGTTGCTCTTTTATATTATCTTGGGTTGCTGGAATAAAAGTTGGTTGTATGATGCTTATGTTAGGATTATTTTTAAGATACCAACTTAAATTTTTAGTAAATTTTTTTGTAGGTAAATAAGAATTAGTTGTATAAATAATAACAGTGCCTTGCATTTCAGACAATATTTCACTTAAAACATTTTTATATTCTTTTATATCGAGAGCATGAATATCATTATTTGCATTAGTAATTTCATCTAAAAGTTTTAGGTGCTTAGTATTTATTTTATTATATATAAAAAATATTTCAAAAGGGAGTGAGCAGTATTTTTGAACATATTTCAAAAACTGTTTAGTTGACTTAGAATTATCGACTAAATTAACAATAAAAGTAATGAACTGTTTCATAAAATTTCCCAAAATTTTTAAGATAATGTAAAAAAAATATGTTTAACTATCAAATTTTTTTAATTATAAATAGAATTTATTTGATTTTTTTTATATAGTTTTGTATCTTATAAAGTTATTAAATCAACTGAAATTGGAGGGAAAGTGGGACAAGAAAAAAAAGCAAAAAATGATGTTCTTGACAAAGTAATATCATTAGCAAAAAGAAGAGGTTTTGTATTTCAGTCAAGTGAAATTTATGGCGGATTAAACGGATGCTATGATTACGGTCCTTTAGGCGTTGAATTATTGAAAAATATTAAAGAGGAATGGTGGAAATTCTTTACATATAGAGATGACGTTGAGGGGCTTGATGCAGCTATTTTGATGCATCCAAGAGTATGGGAAGCATCTGGACACGTTGAAAATTTTACTGATCCAATGGTAGATTGTAAACAATGTAAAGCACGTTTTAGGTTAGATCATTTAGCTGAAAATATAGCTGATAAAAAGAAAGAAAAATTAATAGAAGAATTATTGAATGTATTGAATGATGATGAAAAGCAAATTGTTAATAATATACAAGCAGATGATTTAAACGATAAATTTACAAAGATTCTTGAAGATAAAATTTTATCATCAAAATGTTTAGCTGAGATTAATTGTCCACAATGTGGTAATAAAGGAAGCTTTACAGCAGCAAGACAATTTAACTTAATGTTTAAGACTTTTATTGGCCCTGTTGAAGATTCATCAAATGTAGTATATTTGAGACCAGAAACTGCACAAGGCATTTTTGTTAATTTCAATAATGTACTTAATGCTTCAAGACAAAAATTACCTTTTGGTATCGCTCAAATTGGTAAAGCTTTTAGAAACGAAATTAATACAAAAAACTTTTTGTTTAGAACACGTGAATTCGAACAAATGGAAATGCAGTATTTTGTAAGACCATCGGAAGATATGAAATTTTATGAATATTGGAAAGAACAAAGAATAAATTGGTTTAAATCCTTAGGAATGACACCAAGCAAATTAAGATTTCACGACCATCCACAAAATAAATTAGCTCACTATGCAAAAGCAGCAACTGATATTGAATATGAATTTCCATTCGGTTGGGGCGAAATAGAAGGTATTCATAACAGAACAGATTTTGATTTAAGCCGACACCAACAATATTCAGGGAAATCACAATTATATTTTGATGATGAAACAAAAGAGAAATTTATACCATATATAATAGAAACATCAGCAGGGGCAAGCCGTTCGTTTATGGCGTTTTTAATAGATGCTTATAACGAAGAAGATGTAAATGGCGAAACTCGTGTAGTTATGAAATTTCATCCAAAATTGGCACCAATAAAAGCAGCAATTTTCCCATTAGTAAATAAAGATGGTATGCCAGAAGTTGCTAAAAAGATTGAAAGTATGTTAAGACCATATTTCAAAGTGTTTTATGACGACAAAGGAGCTGTTGGAAGACGCTACAGAAGACAAGATGAAGTTGGTACACCTTATTGTATAACTGTTGATACTCAAACTTTAGAAGATAATACAGTAACCGTAAGAGATCGTGATACTATGGAGCAAGAAAGAGTTTCAATTGATAAATTGGTACATTATTTGTTTGATAAACTCTCTTAATAAACAACAAGCTGTCTGAATAAGGCAGCTTTTTTTATCTGGCTCAGACAGTGTAAGCTTAAGCCCCATGCAGCTTGGCACAAGCTGTATGGGGCAGCGGGCCGGAACGGCCCGCTAAAATGATTAATCTTAGCATTCGCATACTTTCAGATGCTTAGAAAGTTAAACCTAATATGTTATCGACTAAATAAAAATAACATTTTACGATTGTAAAATTACCAACATTATTACTATCGAATAGCGAACTCAAATGTCCTATCATCTTAAAAATCAGTACTAGCACGTTAGGTTGAAAAGTTGTTTCCCAAATAATTAAGAATTACCTTTAGTATAATTAAATTAAGCTAACTTTTTATAAAATTTTCAGTCTTTTTTGATATTTTTTTTGTAATTGGAAATATATTATAAATACAATATAATGTCTTTACCAATAATATATTTTATATACAATAATATTGTAAAAACAAATATATTCTGCAAATTTTCATTTATATCATATATACAATTATATTGTAAATACGAATATATTATTTAAAATTGCTAATATATCGTAAGCACTAATATATAGTAATAGCGAAATGTATTTTACTTGCTTTTACGTGAGTTAATTATTCATAGAAAAATATTTTAAAAATATTTAGTTATTTAGCTAAATGTAAAAATATAAAATATATTGGTAAAAATTTATTAGAATGTTTTTGGAAAAATTTTGGCGTTAGCCCGCCCGTGCGCCGCACGGCGCACGGGCTTTAAGCTTACACTGTCTGAGCTATATAAAATTTGTATTAAAAAATAGAGATGTTTTTTTTAATTTAAAATTTAAGTTTTTTTGTTTATGTCAAACTCTATCAAATCTTAGATTGGGGAAAAATATGATTACTTTAATGATAAATGCGTTTATCTTGGGGCTTATAGGAGGAGTGATCCCTGGGCCTATTTTGGCATCTGCTTTTTCTGTTGCTTTGATTAAAGATTTTAAGAACGGGGTAAAGGTTGTACTTTGGGGAATGTTTAATGAAACATCAGTTGCGATTTTTTCTTTGCTTGTAATCAGATTTTTAAATCTACCACAAATAATTTTTAACCTACTTTCTGTAATTGGAGCGTGGATATTGTTTTCAGTTGCATTAAAAATTTGGAAGATAAAAGACATAAATTTAGGAGTTTCGGAGTTGTTTTCATATAAAACAATATCTTATATGATTTTGACAAATGGAGTATTATGGATTTACTGGATATCAGTCTGTATACCGCAAGCAATGAAATTAGAAGTAATATTTAAAGGGGGTAGTTTTTTATTTCTTTTTTTGGTGGAATTTGGTTGGTTGTTATCAACTCTTATTGCAACATATCTTTTCTATAAAATTAAAAGGATTATTGTTAATAATAATTCAATAAGCTTAGTTTTTAAGGTATTTGCAATAATTTTTGTTTATTTTTCTCTTTCAATGTTATATAGTAGCTTTAGCTATATCTATAAATATTTTTCTTGATGATTTTGCAAATGAGATAATAATTTGTTAAATTAAATAATTTAAAAAAAATCAATAGATATGAATAAAAATTTACAAAAGATAACACTTTTTATTTTGGATTTTTTTACAATTAATTTATCCTATCTTATATATTATTATATCCGAGTTAACACAGGTCTTTTTAATGTTATTATAGTACCAGATGTCCTTTCTACAATGTTAATAATGTATATTTATTGGATATTATGGTTTATGTTTGTAGGAATGTATCGAGAGTGGTTTGCTTTTTCCCGTTTCGATGAATTAAATGTTTTATTTAAGGTTACATTTATTGGTATTTTCTTATTATTTGCGTTTATATTTTGGGATGATTATGCAACTGGAGAAAGTAATGCACAAAGATTTTTGATATTTTTATATTGGGCAATTTTATTTGTAATCGTTGGTTCTGGAAGAATTGTTCTGAGAAGTATTCAAAGAAAACTACTTATAAAAGGAATAGGCCGAAGGAATGCTTTAATTGTTGGATTTAATGAAAAAGCTTTTGAGATGCATGAAAAGATTTTGGAAAATAGACATTTAGGATTGGATGTTATAGGATATATTTCTGTTGATAAAGAAAATATTGGTAAAAGTTATAATAATGTGATGGTAATAGCAGGCATAGACCAGATTAAGGAGATAATAGATCTTTATAATATAAAGGAAATTATTATTGCACTATCACAAAAGTATGATAATGAAATGTTGGAAGTAATTTCGAAATGTGATTATAAAAATGTTGGAATTAAGATAGTACCTGATTTGTATGAAATTATCAGTGGTTCTGCTAGGACTATACATATCTATGGTTTTCCATTGATAGATGTTTTTCCAGAAATTATGCCAGTTTGGGCAATGAAAGTTAAAAGGCTTATGGATATAGTTGCCGCGATAATAATTTTGGTTTTATCTGCACCGGTATGTTTGATAACAGCAATAGCTATAAAATTAGAAAGTAAAGGGCCAGTTTTATTCAAACAAGAGAGAAGTGGATTGAATGGGGAACCTTTTATGATGTACAAATTTAGATCGATGAGGCAAGATGCAGAAGCTAAAACAGGGCCTGTTTGGGCATCAAAAAATGATCCACGAGTTACAAAAGTTGGTAAATTTATCAGAAAGGTGAGAATTGACGAAATTCCACAAATGATTAATGTTTTGAAAGGTGAGATGAGTCTTGTAGGCCCTAGACCTGAAAGGCCAGTTTTTGTTGAGAAATTTGCACAAGAAATTCCATTATATAAAAAACGATTGAAAGTTCGTCCCGGTGTTACAGGATGGGCACAAGTAAATCATAAATATGATGAAACTATTGAAGATGTAAAGAAAAAACTGAAATATGATTTATTTTATATCGAAAATATGTCTATTCGTATGGATATTAAGATTATGTTTAAGACAGCAGTAACAATGATTTTTGGTAAAGGCCATTTTAGTTAAGAGGGAATATGACAGAAAAAGTTTTAATAATTATACCAACATACAACGAAATTGAAAATATTTCTAAAATGATCAAATATATCAGAGAAAATTATCCTGATATTTATATTTTGGTTGTTGATGATAATTCTCCAGATGGTACAGGAGATTACGTCGAAAATATAACAAAGACAGATGATAAAGTAAAACTGATTAGAAGATCAGGTAAACTTGGATTAGGGACTGCTTATGTTAAAGGTTTTAAATATGCTATCGAGAATAAGTATGATTATATATTTGAAATGGATGCGGATTTTTCCCACGATCCAGCTGAAATTAAAAATTTCCTTATAGCAATTCAAAATGCTGATTTGGTTTTAGGAAGTCGTTATATTAATGGTGTAAATGTTATTAATTGGCCAATGAAAAGATTGCTATTAAGTTATTTTGCAAATTATTATACAAGATTAGTTACAGGAATGCCAATTAAGGATGCAACTGGCGGTTTTAAGTGTTTTAGGCGTAAAGTGTTAGAAAATATTGATTTAAGCAAAATAAAATCTAATGGTTATTCTTTCCAAATTGAAATGACTTTTAAAGCATGGGTAAAAGGATTTAAAATTGTAGAAATTCCTATAATTTTTGTAGATAGAGTCCAAGGTGTTTCCAAAATGTCAAAAAAAATTGTTAGAGAAGCAGTTCTTATGGTTTGGAAGTTAAGATTGTTGAAAATTTTTGGTAAAATTAAATGAATATTGATTTATCAATTATTATTGTAAATTATAACGTTAAAGAATTTCTAATAAATCTAATTAACAGTATTGAAAACGCATCGAAAAATATAAATGTTGAAATTATAATTGTTGATAACAATTCTTCTGATGGCAGCTCAGAATTTATTAAAAATAATTTTCCTACCGTAAAGCTAATTGAAAATAAAAAAAATTTAGGATTTGCTAAAGCTAATAACCAAGGTATTAAAATAGCAAAAGGGAGATATTTACTACTTTTAAATCCTGATACAGTAGTTCAGGAAAATACTTTTAGTACTTTGATTGAGTTTATGGATAAAAATCCAGAAGTAGGAATGTGCGGGTGCAAAGTATTAAATCCTGATGGGACTTTCCAGTTAGCTTGTAGAAGAAGTTTTCCGGATGTATGGGTTGCATTTACAAAAATATTTGGTTTAAGTAGCCTTTTCCCAAAATCAAAGTTGTTTGGTAAATATAACTTAACGTATTTGGATGAAAATCAAAGTTATGAAGTTGATGCTATATCCGGTTCTTTTATGTTTTTTAAGAGAGAAATATTGAATAATGTTCCGGGCTTAGATGAAGATTATTTTATGTATGGAGAAGATTTAGATTTTTGCTATAGAATAAAACAAAGCGGTTATAAAATTTATTATATACACACTACATCGATTATTCATTATAAAGGTGAAAGTACAAAGCGCAGTAGTATTGATGAAATTAAGCATTTTTATCAGGCTATGTCGATTTTTGTAAAAAAACATTTTAAGTATAATATTGTTTTTATGTTTTTTTTACAAATGGCCATTAAGTTTAGAAGTGTGATTGCTTTTTTAATAAAATACAAAGTAACTCTATTACAACTATTCCTTGATTTTATAACCATTGTATTTTCAATATATTTTGCTGAACAATTATATTTAGTCAATAAATTGGGTTGGTTAGGATTTTTACCTGAAGTAAAACCATATGTATATATAGTACCAGCTATAATATTTAATCTACTTTCGTTAATTTTAGGGAGTTATTCGCATAATAAAATTTATATTTCAAAAAAATATTTATCATTGATTTTTACATTTCTTTTTATTTCAGCATTTACATTTTTCTTTAAGCAATATGGATATAGCAGAGTTGTAACAGCTTTAAGTTTTACTTTTTCTGGGATTATTATTTTCGTTTTAAGCTTAATATTTAAGGTATTATTTTATTCATATTCACCAAATTTTGTTAAAGTTGCAGTTTTTGGAACTGAGGAAAACAGTTTAAAACTAAGTGATAAACTGAAAAATAGCATAAATATTGTGTATGAACATAAAGGTTTGATAAGTTTATCTCCGGATTTGTTGAATAAGAATATCGATGGATATAAAGTTATTGGTACGATTGATAATTTAGAAAAATGTATTTTAGATTATTCACTTGAAAAAATTATTATTCCGCCAAATTTATTAAGTTTTGAAGGTATTATGAAATTGTTGATAAGATGTCAAAATAAAGTGGAATTATTGCTTGCTACAAATGAATTAGATTATTTGGTTGGTAAAAATAATTCATATTTAGATGAAAGCTTAAAATTTTTATCTATTGAATATGAAATTTATAGGACAAAAAATAAAATTTTAAAGAGGTTTCTTGATTTGTCAATATTGATAGTATTTGCAATATTATTGCCTTTACGATATATTAGTAAAAATCGTTTCATAAAAAATGTTTATAAAAATTATTTCCAAGTAATAAAAAATGAATTAAGTATTGTTGGAATTGATGAAAATTCTGAAAATTTGGGATTGTGTAAAGTTGGTATTACAGGACTTTGGTATATTAAACAAGTTGAAAATAGGGAAGAGATTGAAAAACTTAATATAATGTATGCAAAAAATTATTCATTGTTGTGGGATTTAAGAATTATATTTGAAAGTTTTAAGATTTAAACAATACCTAATACTTTTTTTGCTAATTTGTCTACGTAATCATTCCAATAATTACCGCTATGAGATTTAACTTTTATCCAGTTGATTTTAATGTTAATTTTTTGCATAAAATTGAAATATTCTTCAGTAAGGGGATTGTTTCTTTTCCAATTGCCAGTAGCCCATTCTTTAATGCCGTTATAATCGTAGTAGAGATTAATATTATCATAGTTTTTTTCTTTAGCATAAGTTAATGCTTTTTCAATAGCTTTAATTTCACCTGTGACATTTCGGTATTGAATGAGTTGAGGATTTAATATTTTAAAAGCTTCTTCTTTTATTAAAGAATCGTTTTGTAATATAACATATGCAGAAGAGACTAAATTTTTATGGTATGAGCCATCCACGTAAATGTTTATATGACTATGAAAAGTATTGGTTTGTATAGGCTCAGTGTTTACTTGCTTAGCACGCTTATTATCAACGAGCCCATTATAAGAAATAATATTTTCATTAGGGAGATTTAATTTCGAAATAAAGGCTAAGAAATTGGGATCTGGTGAATAGAGTGTAAATTTATTTTTAGTTGGTTTGTAGTAAAGACTGAGAACGTGATTGTTAATCCATAAATTAATTGAATATTCACGAAGAGAATCGAAATCTATTTCAGACGATATGTTGTTATTTTGAAGTAAGTTTTGGATTTCTTGTGCTTTTTGTAGCAAAATATCTTTGTTTGAAGTTTTCATATAATTTTTGAATAAATAAAAAAAATATTATTTTTAAAAAAAGTAATATAAACAATAATAGGTGAAAAATGAAATATCATATGGTGAGTGGTGCCTGCGGTTTTGTGGGTAGAAATGTTGTAAAAGCTCTATTAAAGAGAACGAATGACAGAATAATAATGGTTGATGATTTATCAGTAGGTACACATCCTGCAACCTGGTTGGATAATTTTACATCTAAGAAAGTTAAAGATCTTGAGATTATTGGTGAAGATGAAAGATTGCTGTTTTGGCAGACTGATATAAGGTTATTTTTGAAAAGATTTAATGAAAATCCAGAATTTTTGAAACAAGAATACGGAATTGATTGTTATAAAATAAGTGATGCGTTCCATTTTGCTGCAATAGTAGGAGGAAGAGCTAAAATTGATGGAGATCCGATGGCAGTAGCATTAGATTTATCAATAGATGCAGAATTTTTTAACTGGGTATGTAAACATAAACCTGAAAGAGTATTATATCCAAGTTCGAGTGCTGCATATCCTAATGCGTTACAAACAGAAAGCAATGCTGTTGCTTTGAAGGAGGAAATGATAAATGTAAATGCTGATTATATAGGTAAGCCAGATATGACATATGGATGGACGAAATTAACAGGTGAATATTTGGCGTTTATTGCAGCGAAATATTATGGAATATCAGTAACTTGTATAAGACCATTTTCAGGTTATGGTGAAGATCAGGATTTATCATATCCAGTTCCGGCAATAGCAGACAGAGCTGC
The DNA here is from genome assembly GCA_035379625.1 of Ignavibacteriales bacterium. GTDB lineage: Bacteria > Bacteroidota > Ignavibacteria > Ignavibacteriales > DAOSCP01 > DAOSCP01. Next base: position 27,985 of record DAOSVM010000024.1, read on the forward strand.
GAGGAAAGAAGATCCATTTGTAGTTTGGGGTACAGGCCAACAAGGAAGAGATTTTGTCCATATAGACGATGTAATAGATTGCATGTTGCTTGCAATGGATAAAATTCACGATGGAAGAGGAATTAACATTGGTTCAGGAAAATTGACAACATTTTTGGAATTGATAGAATTATTTACAAAATTTGCTGGTTATAAACCAACAATAAAACCTTTGGTAGATAAACCTATGGGTGTACATTCGAGGTATAGCGATATGACATATGTAAAAAATGAGTTAGGTTGGGAGCCGAAAATTTCACTTGAGGAAGGAATGTATAGGGTATATCAGAAAGCATTAGAGAGAATAAATACAAAAAAATAAAAAAAAATGAAAATTTTTTCCAAAATAATATTGTAAATACGATTTAATAATTGTTTAAAAATGAATAATATTAAATAACATTAAATTAATAAAGCACATTAAATGTGAAATTAGTCACCTAAAAAATACGTTTTAGAACTTGACAAAAATATTTTTAAAACTTATACTGAAAAAAGTTAGTAAAGTTTATATGAATAAAAGGGAGATAATAAATAATGGTTCCAGTAATTATAACAGATGAAACATTTGAAAAAGAAGTAATGCAAAGTGAATTACCGGTGATAGTAGATTTTTGGGCAACTTGGTGTGGGCCTTGTAAAATGATAGCTCCGATAATAGAAGAATTAGCAAAAGAATATGATGGAAAAGTAAAAGTTTGTAAAATAGACGTTGATGAAAATCCTTCGGTTGCTACATCATTTGGCATAAGAAGTATACCAACTGTTCTATTTTTCAAAAATGGTCAAAAAGTTGATGCTATCATAGGAGCAGTACAGAAGAGCAATTTTGTTCACAAAATTCAGACAAATTTTGGGTTGTAGAATGTATTGCTTAAACGATGCATCAAAAATTAATTTGACTTTAAATTATTATTTAATTAACTTATTTTTAACAATTAATTAAAACGGAGGTTCCGATGAGGAAATTACTCAGTGCTGCGTTAGTATTATCACTAACAGCCTTACTATCTGCTCAAAATGTTGAGCTAATTAAAAAATATGCTCAAGAAGCAAAAGTAACTCCTGCTGCTCCTATTATTATGAATGAGTCAGCAACAACAACAGTTTCTAATGATGTGAATTTATCCCCCAAAAAAGTTGGTTCACTTACAGTAGTTGAAGCAAC
>DAOSVM010000024.1:29291-38465 GCA_035379625.1 Ignavibacteriales bacterium
TACATCCTCAGGTAGATATCCGTCAGCAGCGTTTTATAATCCTGGAAAATCAGCTACTGCAGCAGATGCCGGAATTTTAGCAGTATTCCCAAAAACTTTACCATCACCAGCATGGTCAACATTTGCCTGGGGATTTGACCAAGGGCAAGCAGGTTCAGTTTTATCGGATAATATAGATTCACCTGGTACAGGTTATCTTTGGGATTCACAACAACCATGTATGGTAAGTGATAAATTAGAAACAGATGGTACAGCTTGGGTTTACTGGTACTCATCTAAATCGCCTGAGAGTAGTGGTGATACAGCTTCAGTTAAATTCTGGAGAACAAAAGATTTTTCAAATATTGAAAAATTAGAACCAGAAGTTTGGTCTAGTATACATTTTAACTTAAATGGACAAATATCAGCTGGACAAAAAGTTGTAAACGGAAATATTTATGTTGGCTTTGTAGCACCTTTTAATAAATATTACGTAGATACAACTGATTTAGGAGGTAAAAAATTTACAACTATACCTAGTGGATGGTATGTAGGTTATTCCAAATCTACAGATAATGGTAACCATTGGGTTGCATTTAATCAAGGGACAAAGAGCGTTGGAGAAGGTTGGAATGTATGTGATCCAAGAAGAATTCCAATGTTATCTAAATTTGATAGATTATGGGACTGGAAAAAAGGAGATGCATATGTTTCTTACGCAGCAGATATGACTGTTGATAAAAATGGTAAAGTACACTTTATTATTGGTTTGACAGATACAATAGCTGCAACTGGTGCAGGATTACAAGGGAATATTGGTGTAGAAGCTATAGCTGAAGTTTTTGAAACAGATAATAATGGCTGGGATGGAAGAGTAATTATGGAATATTCAAACAATGGTCAATATGATTCATATGATACATTAGTTGATTTTAGTTATGGTGGGTTAGATCAACAAGGATATATGCCAGTTGCTGCAACAGATAAAGATGGTGAAATAATAGTTGCAACTTGGGTTGGTAAAGGTGTAGGAACCAATAATTATAACGATATATTCATGTCATATAGAAAATTAACTGATAATTATTGGTCAACCCCTGTTAATTTAACAGAAAGTGCAGATATACACGAAACATCTTATCATATAGCACCAGTAGTAAAATCATTAGGGAACAATCAATATCAAATTTTTGTAGTTTATCAATGGCCAAAAAATGGAGCATATGCTTCAGATGCAGATGAAAAAGTTACATCACTAATGGTAGGAAATTATGTATTTACAGCAGCACCAAAAGGAACAGAAGATAGCAAAGTAAAAGTTAATAATTTTGAACTAATGCAAAACTATCCAAACCCATTTAACCCTACAACAAGAATTCAATTTGTATTGCCACAATCTATGAATGTAACATTGAAAGTTTATGATGTAATGGGTAAAGAAATTGCAACATTGTTAGATAGTAAAGCAAATGCAGGATTAAATACAGTTGAATTTAATGCATCTAATTTAGGAAGTGGGGTATACTTCTACAAATTAAATGCTGGTTCATATAGCTCTACAAAGAAAATGGTTTTAACTAAATAACAACATTATAGAATTTATTTTTACAAGTGCCCCATGAAAGTGGGGCGCTTGTTATGTTTTAAATGATTATTAAATATTGTGTGTAAGGAGCAAAATATGCTAATTAAAACAACAAAGTTATATTTGCTATTTTTAATGTTCATGCTCCCAGCTTTATTGTTAGGACAGGCGAACGTTGGTAAAATAGTTGGAAAGGTAGTAGATGAAGAGACCAATGAACCTGTACAGGGAGCAACTATAATATTAAAAGGAACTAATAAAGGTGCAAAAACCGATTTAGAAGGAAAATATTTTATCTTAAATATTGTACCTGGTACTTATGAAGTTGAAGTTAAATCAATAGGGTATAAGACAAAATTAGTTGAAGAAGTAAGAGTTGTTGGTGGTATAACATATGAATTAAATGTTGCCTTAGGGAAAGGTGACATACAATTAAAGGTCGTTGAGGTAAAAGCTAAAAAATTGGTAGAAGAAAAAGCTACAAATACTGTAAAAGTAGTAGATGCGAATGAAATATCACGTTTACCTGTAAAAGGTGTTGAAAACATAGCAGCATTACAAGCAGGCGTAGTTAAATCTGGTGAAGCAGCAGATAGAAATGCTACTTTGAATGTAAGAGGTGGTAGAGGTAATGAAGTATTATTTATTGTTGATGGCGTACCACAAAATGATATCTTTGGTGGAGGAAATACATCACAAGTTAGTAGTTCAGCTATTGAACAAATGACGTTTCAAGTAGGTGGCTTTGAAGCTAAATTTGGGCAAGCACAATCAGGAGTCATCAGTATTACTACCAAAAGAGGTTCACCTAACTATGCAGTATTTGGTGATGTTGTGACTTCATCTTTTACAGATAAATATGGATATAATCTTTATACATTGAACTTAAGTGGTCCTTTTATGCCTGGTAATGCTGATCATACTTTCTTTATATCAGGCGAAAGAGGTTGGTTCAGAGAGCCCAATCCTTCATCAGAGGAAATATACTTTGGATCAATAAATAAAAAATATGAAGTTAGACCAAATTCTTCCTCAGGTTTATGGAGAATTACAGCAAGAACTAATCATAATTTTGGTGATTTTAACGTAAGACTAGGTGCTAATATCAATACAAGAGATAATCATTCATATATTCATACTTATGCTAAGAATAATACTGAACATAATCCAAGACAAGTATTATTTAATGGTTCATACAATGTAAAAATATCACAAAATTTAAGTGCAACAACATATTGGAATTTAAATATTGGTTATAAAAAATTGAATTATAAAACTGGGGATGGAGTACATTTTGATAGAATATGGGATTATGGTGATTCAGTTATTAATTCAAAATTAGTAGCACCTGGTGATGTATATCAGTCATGGGGATATAGAGTATCTACAGATAAATACGGTATGTTTTATAAGAAAGGTAGAGTAAGCAATAGTTTTGTAAAAAGAGATGATGATGCATTCAATATTGATTTTGATTTCACATCACAGTTGAATAAACACTTAGTTGAATTTGGTGCTGGTATAAATTATAATATATTAAGATATTATGGAATTGCACCAGCAATGTTGGCATACTATAAAGAAAAGAAAAAAGATATGCCAATTGAATTGATGTTCCATAATTTACAACCTTTCTTTTTTGGATATGATGTCACAGGTTCTTCTAAGACATCAGTTGGTTCATCTACAGAAACGAAGACAATTACCTATCAAGGTGAAACATCAACTGTAACTACAAAACAAGCTCCAAAAACACCTATAATAGGTTATGCATATATACAAGATAGGTACGAGTTAAATGACTTAGTATTGAACATTGGTTTAAGAATGGATTATTTTGATACAAAGGCCAAAGTATTAAAAGATATGTCATTACCATATGCAGGTGGAACAAATCCGAATGAATATGATGATGGTGATTTTACAGAAAAAAAACCAGAAATTAATTTTTCGCCACGTATTGGGTTAGGTTTCCCTGTAACTGATAAAACAGTTTTCCATGCTCAATATGGTAAATTTATTCAACAACCACCTTTAAGTGATGTTTATACAAACGTATATGAATTAAATCAATTAATCACAGACCAAAATTTAACAGTTACAAACGGCGATGTAAAAAGTGAAACTACAACACAATATGAATTAGGTTTTAATCAGATATTTGGTGATAATGTAGCAGCAATAAATGTAACAGCGTTTTATAAAAATACACGAGGTTTGTTAAATAACCAGACATATTTTTACTATAGAGATCCTAATAAAGCTGGTCAAGTTTTTAGATATATTGGAACTACTAATACTGACTTTGGGACAGTGAAAGGTTTAGCTATTACTGTAGATGTTCCCAAAATAAGTTATTTCTCACTGAATATTGACTATACATATTCTATCGCTGAAGGTACAGGTTCTTCTACAAGTTCTAACTTTGTTGCAGCATTTAGAAATGATAATGGTCAAATTCCAAAAGTAATTGCGCCTTTAGATTTTGATCAAAGACACACAGGAATAGTTAATTTAAACTTCTTTGCACCAAAAGGACAATTAGGAATTTTTGAATTAGTTAATGCTAATCTTTTATTATCATTTGCCAGTGGTAGACCTTACACACCACTTGAATCACAAAATTTAATTGCAGGTTCAACTAACTTTGGTGATACAAAAGGTTATGTTAACTCAGCTACAGGACCAGGTAATTATAGATTTGATTTGAAAGTTGAAAAAACTTTTGCAATGAATAATCTTACAATTACCCCATATGTTTGGATTGAAAATTTGTTTAATACAGAATTAGTAAATTCAGTATATCAATCAACAGGTGACCCAAGAACTACTGGATGGTTAGAAACAGAAGAAGCTAAAGCAATTATAGCAGGAAAAGGTCCAGTTGATGGTAAAAATTATGCTGAAGATTATAAATCACTTGAAAGAACACCAGGTATGTTTAGTATTCCTAGATTAATAAAACTTGGTGTTAAAGTTAACTTTACAAATATCAAATTTTAGTAAATTTGTAACAAATATTGGAAATAAAAATGAGAAAGAAGAGCAAATTTTTATTTCAACTTTCAGTAATATTACTTGCCACAATAGGCGTTTTGAGAGCTGAAGTTGATCAAACAGGACCAATAAATAAGACATATAAATCTTATAAAAAAGGTTCAGACGCATACTTTATGAATATAAATAATATTAAGATGCCTATGAACTATGAAGGTGTTTTAGCTGATGTTCAGATGACAGTTAACGGTGTTACAGTAAAAGGCGGTACATATTCAAACACGGATAATAAATATGAATTCGCGTTCTCAGGTGGTTTTTTTATGACAGGTAAAACGCCTGGGAGAGAAAAAGTTTGGGGTAATGGCGTTGCTTCAGCTTCTAGAGTTCAAGATTATATTGCAGGTACAAAAAAATATCCCAAAACTGATTCTAAAGTTGCACTTTATATTTTAGATAAAAGCGATCCTGATTTTGGAGAAAGTTGGAGGGACTGGAAAGATGCTGTTGAATTAGGAGCTTATTTTTATGATGGAGATAATGATGGTGTTTATGATCCAAAAGATAAAAATGGCAATGGGAAATGGGATCCAGATGAAGATAGACCTGATCTATTAGGTGACCAAACAGTTTGGTGTGTATACAATGATGGTGTTGAACAAGCAAAAAGACGCTTTACTGCAGTTGAACCACAAGGAATTGAAGTAAGACAAACAGTTTTTGGTTTTGCATCTAAAGGGCTTTTAGGGAATATACTTTTTGTAAGATATAATGTTGTAAATACTGGAATGAAAGCAGATATTATTGATTCATGTTTATTTGGAGCTTGGGCAGATCCAGATTTAGGTGGTTCTTCTTATTATAGTAATGATCTTGTTGGTTGTGACGTCCCAAGAAATGCGGGTTATGTATATAACGATAAATTGATGGCTGGTGAAGTGCCACTTTGCTTTTATATGGACTTTTTCCAAGGACCAATAAATTATATACCAGGCGTAACATTTACTGATGTTGACGGAGATGGTTTATATACAGAAGGAAAAGATACACCAATAACAAACGGTTTTGATAAACTAGGGCCTATAGATGAAAAATATCCAAATAAGTTTAAACAAAAATTATATGTGTATGAAAATGGTAATTTAGTTGAAAAAATAATCAATGTTAAAAATACTTATCCTGGTTCAAAAAATATGGGTATTTATTCATTCATTCATTATCAACAATCTGATCCGCAGTTAGGGGATCCTAATTATGAATATGAATTAAGAAATTACATGTTAGGATTAGACAAAGAGGGAAAATCTCTTGATCCTTGTACATGGTATTTATCAAAAGCTAATTTCGCTGGTTGCGCTACAACAAATAATAAATTGTGGTATTCTGGAGATCCTATAACAGGAACAGGTTGGTTAAATAATAAGCCAACTGATCAAAGACAAATGACAAGTACAGGTTATTTCAGGTTAATAAAAGGTATTCCTGTTAATATAGTTGTTGCTTATGTAGTGGGGAATGGAAATGATAATAATTCTGCTATCTTGCAAGCAAGAAAAGTAGATGATTTTGCTCAAAGTATTTATGATAAGAACTTTAAAGCATTAACACCACCGGAAAAGCCAGTTATTAAAGTTGAAAGTGGTGATAACTATATTGACCTAGTTTGGAAAGCTGATAATATTGCAACTTATGATAAACAAGATAGTGCAGCTGGTATACATATTACAAGTGCTAAATTTCATGGATTTAATGTTTATGCATTTTTAACAAATAGCACATCAGAGAAGGTTAATAATGTTGATAATATTAAGTTGATTAAATCATTTTATATTAAGAATAATATTGGGAAAATATTTAAGAAAGATGAAGAAACACAAGGCTTTAAATTATTATATGATACGGCAGTAGCTACACGAATTGATAAAAATTTACTAGTAGATCCCAATACATCCACAATTAGATATAGAATTACTACTGATCCTTTTACTGGTCAACCTTTAATTAAAGGTAAAATGTATAACTTTGCTGTTACTTCGGTAGCATTAAACTATTTGAACTTAAAATCAAAAAATATTAAAAAATCTAATGGAAGACCATATATTGCTATTGAAACAGGTGCACCAAAAGATGATTATTATTTTGATAATGTAGGTGATTCTGCTATAACTAGTGAATTGGAAAACCAATTAGAGCTCTTTAGTGTTGAATGCGGTAAAGATGCTTATACATATACAAAATCTCAATATTTAACTACAAGCAAAGTTAAATCTATTTCAATTACTGATGTTCGATTAGATATTGTAGATAAAACTCAAATGAAAAATGCAAATTATACTATAGTTTTCACAGTTGACTCGACTGCTACAAAATATGATCCTAGATGGTCATTAATAAGGAAATTAGTTGGAAGTAATGTTGTAGATACCTTAGTAAAAAAATCTAATAAATTTTCTTATGAAGCTGACTATGGTTTAACTGAATTAATAGATGGTTTTATTGTAAGAGTAAAATATGTGACACCAAAATTAGGTACTCCAATATTCGAAGGTAAAGGTAAGTGGTTAAATGAATACTCCGCTGAAAGAGGTACTGGTATCTTTTATTTGGGTACAGATATAGCAGAAGGTGCTAATGTTTCAAATTTAGTTATTGATGGTATTAAAGCTAAAAATAGTACTTATGCAAAAATAGGACGTGCTAGAAATATAGAACTAAGATTTACAAAAACTAATTCTGGTATGGCTTACAGATACATTAATGGAGTTTTTGGAACTGCGGTGAATAGAAAAACAACTAATATTTATGCTGGAGCTGTAACTGCTGCAGATACTAATGGAACAGGTATTGCAATTAATCCAACCACTGGCACAGCTGATGGTTATGTACCAGTTCCATTTACAGCCTGGGTAAATGATGAAACTTATGGCGAAAAGCGTCAATTAGCTGTTGGATTTGTCGAAAGAGTTAAGAAAGATGGTGGAAATCCAGATGGTGTATGGAACCCTGGAGATTCTTTGAAGAAATCATTTGAATATATTATTATTTTCGATGAACCTTATAAAGCATCTGGTGATCAAAAATTATTGACGGGTGGTGAATTTACCTTAAGTGATGGAACTAAAAAAACTTTATGGGCTGATTTAAGTGGTAAATGGTTAGAAAGAAAATCAACAACTTCAGTACCAGCATCTATGCCTGCTAACGTTGTACTTAATGATTATGAAAAAATGAAACTCAACTCTGTTTGGTTATCAGGTTTATACGCTGTAGGTTTAGAATTTAAGAAAGGTGTTGTTGAAAGTAGTGATAATGTTAATATCATTGATGGCGATAAAATAACATTGCCTATAGCAACTTATCCAATAACAAACAGTGAAACATTTACTGTTAATACTAATGATAAAGGTGAATTTTCTGCAGAAGAAAAACGTGCATTATTTGAAAAAGTAAATGTATTCCCAAATCCTTTGTATGCATACAATTCAAATAACAAAGGTAATGCTGATGAACCTTATGTTACATTTAGTAATTTACCAGTTAATGAACCTTTAACAATTAAGATATATTCACTTTCAGGTGCTTTAGTAAGAGAAATAGAAGTACCTAATACAACTAGCCCATTTGTATCATGGGATTTGAAAAATAGTGACGAATTGAGAGTAGCATCAGGTATGTATATAGCTGTTATTCACTCACCTAATTATGGTGATAAGGTATTAAAGTTTGCAGTAATTATGCCACAAAAACAAATTCCAAAATACTAATAATCTACTACATACCGGGTTCCCGGTATGTAGAATTTCAAAAAAAATGGAGTTTATAGATATGAAAAAGTTTTTAATGTTACTTATAATAAATGTATTGCTATTTGCAGGTGATGTATCCCGTAAAGGGACAACTGGTGCAGATGAATTATTAATCCCAGTTGGTGCAAGGAGTATAGCTACTGCAGGAGCATTTGTCGCTAATTCACAAGGACTAGAAGCAATATATTATAACCCTGCTGGTTTAGCTGCTTATCAAGGAAGTGGTGAAATGATGTTTAGTTATATGTCTTATTTAGCAGATATTAAGCTTAGCTATTTTGCTGCTTCTTTTAATGATAAATCATTGGGTTCAGTTGCTTTAAGTGTTAAGAACCTTGATTTTGGTAAAATTAATGTTACAACTACTTCAAAGCCAGATGGTGATGGTAGTACATATAGTCCAACATTCTTAACTACTAATTTAACTTATGCTAAAGTTATAACTGATCGTGTTACTGCAGGTGCAAATATGAAAATTATTTATGAGAAAATAGGTAATGCCAGTGCAACTGGTGTAGGATTAGATTTTGGTGTACAATATAAATTTGATGAATTACCTTTATGGTTGGGAGCAGCTATAAAAAATGTTGGTACTAATATGAGATTCTCAGGTCAAGATTTGCAACAAAAATATTATCCTGTTAACAATATATTTGATGCTAAACCTGTAACTTCTGAGATTGTTACAGAAGAATTTGAAATACCGAGCTATTTTGAACTTTCAATGGCATATGATTACAAATTTGATGATGATATAAGCTTATTAACTGGTTTTAACTTTAGAAATAATAATGCTATGGAAGATTT
>DAOSVM010000025.1:0-37925 GCA_035379625.1 Ignavibacteriales bacterium
TCTGAAGTTTCATTTTGTAGATCAATCAGTTTATCTTCAAATAACATTTTGTATTGATACTCTGAATAAGCTTTTCCAAACGCTGATTTTAAAAAAGCATCCTTTACTTTTGGCTCTAACCAGTCTAATTCAGAAATTGATTTGATTTGCTCATATGTTAAGCTTCCAAATTTCTCCAAAAGTTCTTTTTGACTTTCTGGAGTTTCATTTTGTAGATCAATCAGTTTATCTTCAAACAGCATTTTGTATTGATATTCTGAACTCGCTTTCGCAAATGTTAATTTCAAAAAATCTTCTTTTACTTTTTCTTCAATCTTATCTGATTCAGCAATTGATTTGATTTCGTCATAGGTTGAATAATTTATACTATCAAGTTCGAGTAAATATTTATTCAAAAGTTCTATTTGGCTTTCTAAAGTTTCCTTTTGAAGATCAATCAATTTATCTTCAAATAACATTTCGTATTGATATTCTGGACCCGCTTTCTCAAACGCTGATTTCAAAAAATCTTCTTTTACTTTTTCTTCAATCTTATCTGAATGAGCTATTGATTTAATTTTGTCATAGGTTGAATACTTTATACTATCAAGTTCGAGTAAATATTTATTCAAAACTTCTATTTGACCTTCAGGTGATAAAACTATTAGTCCATCTATTAACATTTTACCTTGATATTCTGAACTCGCTTTTTCATATGCTGATTTCAAAAAATCTTCTTTTACTTTTTCTTCAATCTTATCTGACTGAGCAATTGATTTGATATTGTCATATGTTAAATAATTGATACTGCCAAGTTTTAATAAATATTTATTCAAAAGTTCTTTTTGACTTTCTGCTGATAAAATTATTATCCCATCTGCTAACATTTGACATTGGTATTCAGTACTCGCTTTCTCAAACGCTAATTTCAAAAAATCTTCTTTTACTTTCTCTTCAATCTTATCTGACTGAGCAATTGATCTGATTTTGGCATAGTTCCAAACATTTATACTGCCAAGCTTTAATAAATATTTATTCAAAAGTTTAGACTGTATTTCAGAAGAAAATTTATTCAAACTAGCTAAAAATGGTTGGCATTTTATAGCGTTGAATTTTCCATTGTGTATTTTTTCACAAAAAACTACAATATCTCCTTCCTCAATGTAAGTTGTAGATAACAAGTTTGTTTTATGTATGAAATAATCTTTATTATCATCTGTTGATATAAAACCATATCCTTTAGTTTTGTCAAACCATTTTACTTTTCCTAAAAGATAATTTTGGTTTGTTTGAATTTGATCTTTATTGCCTTTTTTTACTAAAATAATTTCACAAGCTTGGAAACTACCTTCTTTCTTTTTTGATGGTTCAATTTTAAATTCTACTTGATCGCCTATTACCAAATTTGTGGGATCTAAGATTCCAGATCTGTGAAAAAAAATTTCTCCATCTTCATATTTTAAAAATCCAAATTTGCCATTATAACTTTTAACTTCACCAGAATATTGTTTATTGTTAATAATTTACTCCAATATCTTGTCAAAAAAATTACTGTAATTCTATCGAATGAAATTTTTTTTTCGGATATCGATTGAAACGTTTTTCATTTAATGTATTTGAATGCCCCATTATAACAGCTTATCCTAAATTTTAAGTATTTCTATTGTGTGACATTACTAAGATTCAGAAACAGGTTGATAGCAATAATTATGTTTATACTTCAGTTTACCTTAAACTAATTCTTTAATATTTCAATCCTTTGGTAATATTTTCTCAAAATACAGTCAATGAACTTTTTGCCTTGTGGTTTATTTACTTTTTATATTATTATCATAAATCTTAAAATTCACTTTCAGAGTTGAAAACTAAAATATCTTGTAATCTATAACTGTAAAGCATTTCATTGATTATCCATACAAAAATAAAACAAAGTTAAAGAAATTTCAAGAAAATTTTAACATATTTTATTATATAACATTTTTATTAAAACCAAATTAAATTTAAAGGATACTAAGTATGTACTAGACTACTTTTTTAAATATTATAAGTTAAGCTATTATACATAATAAATTATTAAAGAATTATTTTTTAATATAAAATGACTATTTTCTTAACAACGAATTTAACTTGCAAATCATTTAAAATCATTGTTAATATGAAAAAAATTTTTTATTTAGTTAGTAAATCAAAATTTTTGGAAATTAACTGGAAAAATTAATGGACAAAGGGGAAAATACACTTTCGTTGTATAAGTTGTAGATATAATAGTTTAACAAATTATCTAAATCGTATCAATCTCATGCCCATCAATAGAAATGGCTTTGTTAGAAAATGCATATACAAAATAGTATTTTTTTTGCTTTAACACAAAAACTCACTTTATTATTGTAAATAGCTGCTTTTTAAGCAAATTTGTTGTCATTTGTCATAAGCATATTTGTTCTCCATTACAGTAATCATTATTTTCAATCTGTTTAACCCAATAATATATAAAAATAGAAACAACATATAATTGTTACTCTGAAATTTATCATTTTTAAATGAAGCACCTAGCCCAACAATTAAACAAGGGTTTAATCCCAGCAACCTGCTGATATAAATCAAGAATATTTTTTATTTATAATTAAACCGTGTTGATCTAATTTAATAAGCCTGAAAATGTAAATTATCCATTGGAAGTTACTAAGATAGTCCAATTTGTTGTAATCAAATGATATTTATACTATATTATAAAATGTTTGTGGAAACTTTTGTGTCTATACTACCCTAACAAATTTTTGGTTAGTTAATGTCCATCGGATTCGTTACAAAAGTTAAATTGGTTTTTCCATGTTAAAGTGTTTGATATTGAAAAATTAGTAAAACTATAATTTGGCCGTAATTTTGAAGGTTACTCAGTCACCCCTTAGTATTCTAATAACATCAGGGATGTGTGAAGTTTTGATAAGTAACAAAATATTAATGAGTGCCATAAGGTATTAACCCAAATAATTGTGTTAAAAACTGTATAGTTAATAAAATCCAGTTACCACTCTCAAATTACTTGACCATTCCTGTTTAAATAAATAGTTTTTACACAATACCCAATTTCGTTATATAACCAGCGGATTGTTGCTACTACACCATTATACTCTTTAACTGCCCATCAGTGCCCAAATACCTTTTCTCAACTATATTACCTCTCTCATCATATTTCCATCGAACGATGGCTATGCCATTCTTATCCTCTTTCAACCGCCCATCAGAACCATAATAGCTCTTCTCTATCATTTTCCCTCTATCATCATATTTCCATCGAACAATAGATAGACCTGTAGACGCACGACTTGTCAACCGCCCATTAGAGCCATAATAACTCTCTTCTAATATATTTCCTCTTTCATCATATTTCCAATGAAAAATGATTAAACCTTTTTTCAACTGCCCATCAGTGCCCAAATACCTTTTCTCAACAATATTCCCTCTATCATCATATTTCCATCGTATAATGGCTACTCCATTATTATTATTATCTTCTTTCAATTGCCTATCAGCCCCATAATAACTCTCTTCTAACTTGTTCCCTCTATCATCATATTTCCATCGAACAATGGCTATGCCATTCTTATCCTCTTTCAAAAATCCATAAGAGTCCAATAACTTTTTCTCAACTATATTCCCTCTTTCATCATATTTCCATCGAACAATGGCTATGCCATTCTTATCTTCTTTCAATTGTCTATCAGCCCCATAATATCTCTCATCTAACTTGTTCCCTCTCTCATCATATTTCCATCGAACAATAGCTATACCATTCTTATCTTCTTTTAAAAATCCATAAGAGTCATAATAGATCTCCTCTACTTTATTACCACTCGCATCGTATTTACAATTTACTTCATAATTTCCGTTTTTATTTTCAATTCTATTACCTTTATTATCTAAAAAACTTAATTTTATCAGCTGATCTTTTTCATCTATTGTCCATAAATACTGTACAACACCATTTTTATCTTCAACTAATCTCATTTTATCATCAAAGTTAAATAAAGATATTGGATAATTGTTTCCATCCAATTTTAAATGGATAGAGTATACACCATCTTTATTATCTTTTGGCTTTCCTTCAGCATCTTGGAAAAACCATTTTTCATATTCTTCTGAATATTCAATTATAACACGTGCAACACCAAAAAAAGGATCATACTGTAATTTTCCTCTTTCCCGGTATTCTACTTTTGCTAACTCCCCTTTTTCATTGTAAACAAAATGGTAACAATTTACTTTGTTTACCATTTCATCAGCAACAGGGTATCTGCCAACTATGTCAAATTTTCCATTGACTTCTATTTTGCGATAGTAATTAGATTGCATTGTTGTGCTTTTATTCATTTTTTTCTCCTTTCTTTTTTATGAGGTTTTAACCTTGGTATAATATGCTTAGCGCTTAATTTTATCACAAAAATTCAATTAAACTGCATTATATACTATTACACGAAAATATTGTATTTCTGTTTTTCCTTATCATTTCAAAAAGTGTTGGTTATATCTTATATATAGCATTTTTGAGTTTTTATGTATTTCTTTTATTTAATTTTTCTAATTCAATAAAAACTAATTCCTATAAACTACTATTCGTCTAATGGATAAATTTTACACTATAACATTTGAAACACCTGGATATGAACAATTAATCCGTTTATAATGCTATGGCAAATAGTTTCATCATCCAATTTAGAAAATAATTTTTTCAAAAATTTGAAATTTTTCTGTCCATTAAATTATTAAAGAAACGGTTATTTTTTCTCCTTTGTTGTCACAATTATTTAATTTATTATTGGTATTATCTCTTAAATATCCACAAAGATACTTCATTTATGTTTTGTTTTCTATATATTTAGTCATTCTTTTAATTTTGTCAACTTAGCATTTCTCAATTCTTTAACCTCTAAGGTATTAAGTACATTAACTTAAATTTTACTTTTGAGTATTCTTTTGAAATGTAATTTAAAATTATAAATTATTTATATTAAAACGAAAAACTAAGTTTCTTTAAACACATTGATTTATAAATAATACTACATCTTCAAATATTATAACTCAAGGAATATCTTGTAATCTATATCTAAAAACATTTAATTGATTATCTATACAAAAATAAAACAAAGACTAAGAAATATCAAGTAAATTTTAAACTGAATTTATGCATTAGAAAAGCCAAGAGGAGGCAAAGCATTTAAATTAATGTCAGATTTTTCCGGCAGGATGTTATGGATTTATCAGCAAATTAATACTTAATCTCAAATTATTCAATTAAAAAGAAAAAAGAATATGATAAGTACTGGGGAAACAATTACTTAAGAAGATAGTAAAAAAAAAGAAAAAATTAAAATAGTTCAAAATGCATTTTTTACTTCCCCCTTTTTAAGGGGGACAAAGGGGGATGGTAATAGCGGGCCATTCGGCCCGCTACCCCAGCGTGCGCTTGCGCACGCTGGGGCAACCCTGGGAACGTCCGAGCAAAATATAATTAAAAAAATGTATCTTTTTATTTAATAGATTTGTATAAAATATCCAATAGGATTTTAGGATATGTACCGAATAATAAAACTATAACTGCTAAAATACCAACTGCTATATTAGTTTTGATATCTTTAGATACTATAATTTCTTTTTCAGGTTTCATAAAATACATATTTACGATAACTTTTAAGTAGTAATAGGCACTGATTACACTTGTTAGAACTAAAACAAAAGCTAACCATACAAAATTGCCTTCTACAGCTGATAAAATTATATAATATTTTCCGAAGAAACCAGCCATAGGTGGTATTCCAGCAATAGCAAACATAAAGAATGCCAACATCCCTGATAAATATTTATGGTTTTTAGCTAAACCTTTATAATCATTTAAGTTCAAATTACCTTCATTTGCATCTTCAATATGCGATATAATGATGAAAGCGCCTAAATTCATAAATATATAAGCGATAAGATAATAAAAGGTTGCAGTTTGAGCAAAAGTATTTGCAGTTGTAAAGCCAACAGCAAAATAACCAGCGTGAGCAATGGATGAATAAGCAAGCATTCTTTTTATATTAGTTTGGACAATACCAAAGAAACTACCAATTATCATTGATATAGTAGCAGCAAAAGCAATGATATATGCAAAGTAATTGTTCTGTAGTAAATTATAGAAAATACTTAATATACTTATTAGAATAACAATAGGAGCAGTTTTCCCTATTGTAGCCATAAATGCTGTTGTTGATGTTGGAGCACCTTGGTAAACATCTGGAACCCACATATTAAAAGGGAAAAGAGCAATTTTGAATGAAAATCCTATAAGGAAAAGTAAAATTCCTGATAATAAAAGAATATTATTTGGTTTAACTGATATAGCATTAATTAATCCATCGTAATTAGTTGTACCAGTTGCACCATAAATTAAAGCAATACCGTAAACTAAAAAGCCTGTAATAAAAGCACCGAGTAATAAATATTTGATAGCTGCTTCGTTATTTGATAAGTTTGTTCTTTTAATTCCTGCAAGTATATAAAAAGTAATTGACATTA
The DNA here is from genome assembly GCA_035379625.1 of Ignavibacteriales bacterium. Lineage (GTDB taxonomy): Bacteria > Bacteroidota > Ignavibacteria > Ignavibacteriales > DAOSCP01 > DAOSCP01. Next base: position 6,535 of record DAOSVM010000025.1, read on the forward strand.
TTTCTAGACCAACAAAAATCAATATTAAATCTCGTGCTCCTATCATTAAATATATGCCAAGGAGAGAGTTCATAATTAAAGTGAGAAATTCGTTTATTTTAATATTAGTTTTTTCAAGATATTTTAAGGTTGAGAAAAAATAAATTAAAACAGCAAGGTTGATAAATCCATTTATCAAATATATCAAACCACCAACTTTAAATGTATTATTGAAAATCAATTTGTCGTGGGATATGAATACGAAAAATAAAACAGTGGTTATCAACAATAGAATATTATTGAAATAATATAATATCTTTGATTCTTTACTAGTAAATGAATCAATAACTAATGATAAAATTACGCTAATCCCTATTATTAAAATAGGTAAAAAATCAAATAAATTTTCTAAGTTTATCATAACTCTTACGACTTTTGTTACTTAAACGATAATGCAAAATCTATTATACTTTTAACAGAAACTTCTGTTAATGAAAGAAAAGTATTTGGTTGTATACCAATCCAAACTATAAATATTAACAATGGAACTAAAGTAGAAATTTCCAATGTATTTAAATCTTTTAATGAATATAAATTTTCGTGCCTAACTTCACCGTATACAACTCTTTGGTACATCCATAATAAATAAACTGCTGCAAAAATAATTCCTGTAGTAGAAACAATTGTATAAACCCAATTATTATAAATTGGTGATTTAAATGAGCCAATAAGTATAAGGAACTCACCAATAAAACCATTTAATCCTGGTACACCAATTGAAGATAAGCTGACAATTAAAAGAATAGTTGAATAAATAGGAACAATTTTTGCTATGCCACCGTATTTAGAAATTTCACGAGTATGAGTTCTTTCATAAATGTATCCAACGAGTAAGAATAATGCACCAGTAGATAAACCATGATTTATCATTTGAATTACACTACCCTGTACTGCTGTGTATGTAAAAGAAAATAGACCTAAAACAACAAATCCTAAGTGTGAAACGGAAGAATAAGCAACAAGTTTTTTCATATCTTTTTGAACAATTGATAATAAAGCACCGTAAATAATACCAATAACACCTAAAATAGCAACATATGGACCGTATTTTAATGCAGATTGTGGGAATAATGGGATGCAAAATCTTAAAATACCGTATGTACCCATTTTTAATAATACACCAGCTAATATTACCGAGCCTGCAGTTGGAGCCTGCACGTGTGCATCTGGCAACCATGTATGTAATGGGAATATTGGTACCTTAATGGCAAAACTTAACAAGAATGAAAAAAACAATGCTGATTGTATATATAAAGGTATCTTATATCCATTTGCAACTAATGCAAAATAGTTAGTAGTAAAATATCCTATTTCTTTTGAAACTTCGACACCTAGCCAAAGAATTGCTACAAGCATTATTAAAGAACCAAACATTGTATAAATGAAAAATTTAATAGCTGCATAAATTCTGTTATCTCCACCCCAAACACCAATTATAAAATACATAGGAATAAGCATTAATTCCCAGAAGATGTAGAACAAGAATAAATCAAGTGAAACAAAAACACCAATCATAGAAAATTCGAGCAGTAGCATTAAAGAGTAATACATTTTAATATTTGATTTTATGCTATTCCAACTTGATACAACAACAATTGGTGTTAAAAATGTTGTTAAAAGAACTAATAAAAGGGAAATTCCATCTACTGCTACAATATAGAATAGGTTAAGTGAAGGGAACCAAAGATATTGCTCTATAAATTGATACTTTGGTAAATCAGATTTAAAATTAACATAAAAAAATAAGGAAAATACAAAAGTTAACAATGTAAAAGCAAAAGTTAAATATTTAATTAAATTTTCTTTGCTTTTATTTATAAATAATATTACAAAGCTACCAAACAATGGTAGGAATAATAAATAACTGATTTTAAGTAAATTATCCATAATTACTGACTTAATTATTGATTAAAAGTTTGAAATAATAACGAATAACGATAAAAGAATACCTGCCAGCATAATGATTGCATAAACTTGTGCATCACCAGTTTGAATTTTTCTTAACATATCACCAAATCTATAAGTTATTTTAGCAACACCATTTACTGCACCATCAATTATTTTGACATCAAATATTTTCCATAAAAAGCTTTCTGAAATATCATGAATTGATTTGACAAAGAGTTTTTCATATAGTTCATCAACTCTATATTTATCTAATAATAGATTGTAAACTTTATTAAACTGTTGTTTAAATTTGTATACTAGTTTTTGTTTATCGATAATATAAATTTTATAAGCAGAATACATACCTAAAACAGCAATTGCAATAGAAATTAAAATTAATATGAATTCTAATAAATGGCTATCACTAATAATTGGTGAATATTTTATTAAAGAAGCTTTAAATACTGGTTCGAGCCAATTTTCAATTAAATTCCCATGTTCTCCAACAATCAAAGCAGGCATACCTATATAGCCACCAATTACTGAAAGAACAGCTAATATAATTAAAGGAATTGTCATAACTTTTGGAGATTCATGTGGATGATGATGATTTTTGTCAAATCTTTCTTCTCCAAAGAAAGTTAAGGATAATAACCTAGTCATATAAAATGCGGTTAAGAAAGCTGTAATTGCACCAACAAACCACAAAATAAAAGAATAATTATAAGTATACCACAATATTTCATCTTTACTAAAGAAACCTGATAATCCTGGAATACCAGCAATGGCTAATGTAGCAATCAAAAATGTTTTATATGTTACTGGTAAATATTTTTTCAATCCGCCATAATTTTTGATATTTTGCTGTTCATGCATTGCATGAATAATTGAGCCAGCACCAAGGAATAACAAAGCTTTGAAAAATGCATGAGTCATTACATGGAATATACCTGAACTAAAAGCACCAACACCTAAAGCTAAAAACATATATCCCAGCTGTGATATTGTGGAGTATGCTAAAACTTTCTTTATATCATTTTGTACTAATCCTATAGTAGCAGCAAATATAGCGGTTAAAGCCCCTATAATAGCAACTACAGTCATTGCAAGAGGTGATGAAACAAAAATTATAGACAATCTTGCAACCATGTAAACACCAGCTGTAACCATTGTTGCAGCATGAATTAATGCAGAAACAGGTGTTGGACCAGCCATAGCATCTGGTAACCAAACATATAATGGTATTTGAGCAGATTTTCCTGTTGCACCTAAGAATAAGAATAGTGCAATGAATGTATAAACATAGATTGGTAATGAAATCACTTGCGCTTTTGCAATAACATCTGTTATTTCTAATGTATTGAAATACAAATAAATAGCGAACATACCTACTAAAAATCCAAAATCACCGACTCTATTAACTATAAACGCCTTTTTAGAAGCAGATGCAACTGTCGAATTTTCAAATTTTCTATCATACCAGAAACCAATTAACAAATACGAACACAGCCCTACTCCTTCCCAGCCTAAAAACATCAAAACTAAATTATTTGCGAGGACTAAATTTAACATCATAAAAATAAACAGATTTAGGTAAGCAAAAAATCTCCAAAACCCTCTATCTCCATGCATATAACCTATTGAATATACATGTATTAAAAATCCAACGCCTGTTACAACTAAACTCATTAATATTGAAAGAGGATCTATATTATACGACACGTTGACCTTAAAGTCACCAATTGATATCCAAGAAAAAAGATTTACAACAAATTTTCTTTCTTCTGCAGGTAAAGATATCATTTGAAAAAAGATTATAGAAAACATCATAAAGGATAAGAATACTGCAGAAGAACCTATAACACCAATTAATTCTTCTTTTTTAATCTTTGAACCTAACAAACCATTGATTAAAAAACCAATCAATGGAAATAGTACCGTAAGATAAACATATTCAAACATATATTTCACTTATTTTTTTTACCATTTAAATAAATTAATTTCATCAATGTTGACAGATTCTTTATTCCTGAAAATTGCAATAACAATTGCTAATCCTACAGCTACTTCTGCGGCAGCTACTGACATAACCATAAAGACCATAACTTGGCCTGCAATATTACCATGCGCAGATGAAAAAGCTACAAGCGCTAAATTAGCAGCGTTTAGCATCATTTCTATTGACATAAAAATAAGAATGGCATTTTTTCTAATTAATACCCCAACAACACCTATTGAAAATAAAATTGCGCTTAAAATTAAATAATATGTTACCATAAACTTTCTTCTTAAAATTGTTATTATATATCTCTTTTAGCTAAAAGTATTGCACCAATTGTTGCAGAAATAAGTAAAAAACCAATAGAAAGAAAAGGAAGTGAATAATCTGTATATAAAACCTTACCTATATGCTCAATAGTTCCAATATTTGTAATATTATTTTTAATAGGAGATTTTAAATATAATAAAACAAATTCTAAAACAAGCGTTAACCCCAAAACTATACTTAAATTAACAACACTTTTTTTAATTTTATGTTTAAATTCCACTTCGTTTTTAAGATTAAGTAACATAAGAACAAATAAGAATAAAACCATAATTGCTCCAGCATATACAATCACTTGTACAACAGCAAGAAATTGAGCATTAAGTAGAAGATATAATCCTGCTATGGAGAAGAAATTAATAATTAAGAATAAAGCGCTAATAACGGAATTCTTTTGAGTTATAACCATTATACCGGTTAAAACTCCTACAATTGCAAATATTGAGAATAAACTAATTTCTAACATAGTTTTTACTTTATTTTATGGATAAATTCTATAAATCATTCTAGCAAAAGGAATAGTTTCTCTAACGTGTTCCAATCCACAAATCCAAGCAACAGTTCTTTCAACACCTAAGCCAAAACCACTGTGTGGAACCGAGCCATATTTTCTTAAATCTAAATACCATTTGAAGAAATCTTCACTTAAGTTATGTTCTCTTAATCTTTCAAGTAAAATATCATAATCATCTTCTCTTTGGCTACCACCAATTATTTCACCATAACCTTCTGGAGCTAATACATCTACTGCTAAAGCTTTAGTTGGATCTTGTGGATCTCTTTTCATATAAAATGCTTTAACAGCTGCAGGATAACGATGTACCATAACAGGTCTATCGAATTGGCTTGATATTACTGTTTCATCTGTTCCGCCAAAATCGTTACCATATTCAAAATTTATGTTATTTTGATTTAATATTTTTACTGCTTCATCGTATGATATTCTCGGAAATGGTCTTTTTACCTTTTCCAATTTTGAAGTATCTCTTCCAATTGTCTCAAGTTCTTTTTTACAATCTTTCAATACAGTTTGAACAATATATTCTAGAAATTCTTCTGCTAAATCCATATTATCATTTAAATCTGCAAAAGCAACTTCTGGTTCTACCATCCAAAATTCTGTTAAATGTCTTCTTGTTTTAGATTTTTCTGCTCTGAAAGTAGGTCCAAAAGTATATACTTTCCCTAATGCCATAGCAGCAGCTTCAGCATACAACTGTCCAGATTGTGATAAATATGCTTTACCTAAATCAAAATACTTAGTTTCAAATAAAGTTGAAGTTCCTTCACAAGCATTTGGTGTCAATATCGGAGCATCCACTAATGTAAATCCTTTATTATCAAAGAAATCTCTTATGGCCTTAATAATTCTATGCCTAACTCTTAAAATAGCTGTTTGTCTTTTTGATCTTAGCCATAAATGACGATTCTCCATAAGGAAATCTACACCGTGCTCTTTAGGTGTAATTGGATAATCTTTTGACTCTCCAACAATTTCATAATTTGTTATTTCTAATTCATATATATCATCATATTTTGGATGTTTATTAACTATACCTGTCACAATAACAGATGTTTCTTGAGCAGAACGGTCAATTTTTTCCCACACTTCTTCAGAGACTTTATTTTTTACTGCAACACATTGAATAATTCCTGTTCCATCTCTTAATTCTGGAAATTGAATTTTGCCTGAGGATCTTTTATTATAAATCCATCCCCTTAGTGTAACTTCTTGCCCAACGTATTTAAATATTTCATTAATATAAACTACCATTTTATTACCTTTTGTTTATTATTTTTTTTACAAAAGATAAATATAAAAATCTTATGAAAAATAAACAAGAAAAAAAATATAACAAGAAAGATTTGCCAAATGTTCCAAAAAAAAAATTAATTTGGAATAAATTTATTTATTAAATATATTGTATTTGCAATATATTATTAATAGCAGTGAGGTAATAAATGAAAAAATCTCTAATTTTCTTAATGGTTATTTTTCTTTTAGCTTATGCTAAAGACTCAAAAAAATATTTTTTTAACAATTCATCAATTAAAGCCCCCCAAATTCACAGAAGTTAATATTTCACGCAATTGGTCCACTGTTGCAAATGGAATTCCTTTTACTTCAATTGCGGGACAATCGTATAATATAGGGAATATTTCCATTGTTGATTCGATGACTGCTTGGGCCTTTGCTTATATACCTGGATCTAACGGTACAAGAACTGGCAATAAAATTTTACTTACAACAGATGGAGTAACTTGGCAAGATAAAGGCTCTGTTAAAGTTGGAACAGCTCAAAAACATTACGTAATGTCAATATTAGGACTCAGTAAAGATACTTGTATTGTTGTTACTGGTCCTATGTCGGGAAATGGTGAAATATTAAGAACAACTAACGGTGGTTCAACTTGGACAGTTGTACATACATATAGTGGAGCTTGGTTTAACATAATTGATATACAAAATGATGGTACAATTTGGGCACAAAGTGATCCTACCGATACTAAATTTTATTTAGTAAAATCTACTGACCGCGGTGCTACTTGGTCAAGAACAGGACTTGACCAACCAACTCTTATTACTGGTGAGGCTGGTTGGGCTAATTATTGGTACAGTGATGGCAAAAATATTTGGTTCCCTACTGGGAAAAATAGAATCTTTAAATCCACAAATGGAATTGATGGTCCTTGGACAGCCTCACAACCTTTAACTAATATTACAGATGATCCAAACGCAAACATTGGACCAATTGCTTTTTATGATCAAAATATCGGTTTTGTTGGCTATCAAGGTGATAATGAATTATATAAAACAACAGATGGTGGTAATTCATTTTTCCAAAGTCCATACTTCCCGGCTGATTCTATTTTAGATTTGAGATTTTTACCTAATTCTACTAAATTATACGCTGCTACTTTAACTGGTATTTCTGTTAGTGACAACTTAGGTAAAAATTGGGTTGTTGACTCAATAGAATATTTTAACAAACTTCCTACCTTATCAGTTAGATTTAAAGGAAAAACTGGATTTGGCGCCGGTGTTTCTGGTTATATGTCCAAATATACACCTGCTACTGCACCTGTACAAGTTGTTTTTGTTGTCGATATGGGAAAAGCTATTAAAAATGGTATTTTTAACCCAAATGACGATGCTCTTGTTGTTTCTGGTAATTTTACTGAAGACGCTGAAATGGGTACAAATTGGTCATATTTACAACAATTAGATCGTAGAACTTCAACAATGGCAAAGGATAGTATATTTATTTATTCTTTACAATTAAAAAGAACATACATTGGTAAAGAATATAAATTTACTTATTCTATTGTTAAACCTCAAACAATTATTAACTCAAATGACACATTAGATTTATTTATTCCAAGTGCCGATTATGCACTACCAAAATATAAATTCCCTACTAGCAATCCAACATCAAATGAAAACAATAAAATCACTTTATTTTATGATTTACAGCAAAATTATCCAAATCCTTTTAATCCAACAACAGTTATAGCTTATAATATACCAACCACATCAGTTGTTAAATTAGAAATATACGATGTATTAGGAAAACATATTCAAACATTGGTTAATGATGTTCAAAATGCTGGAACATACAAAATAAATTATTCCGCAAATAATTTACCTTCAGGTATATATATTGCAAAACTTACAGCTAACAATTACACTAAAACTATAAAAATGATGTTATTAAAATAAATACAACTTAAATTATTTAGGCTGCCAAAAGGCAGCTTTTTTTATATAAAAATTCAGAAGATTTTCTATTGCTCAGACGGTGTAAGCATGACCGCACAACTGACGTTGTGCGGTTTTTTGCAATTCTTGCAAAAAAAAGGTGGCAATTATATTGTATATGCGATATAATTGCCACCTATTACATAACCGTGCCACCTCGTGGCAATTCCCTGCCACCATCGTGGCATTAAATGCCACGCTACATTTTTTTTGCCACCATGTGGCAAATTCGTGCCACCTTTTGCCAAGGTGGCAAATTTCAATGCCACGCTACGTTTATTTTTGCCACCTATTTAAATGGTGGCAAAATTTTAGCGGGCCGCAAGGCCCGCTGGGCACGTGCAGCGTCAGCTGCACGTGGGCTATGCCTACACCGTCTGAGCCCATAAATAAAAAAGCTCCCTTTTTAAGAGAGCTAAATTTTTAAAATAAATTAAACAAAATTTTGACTAGTAAAAAACCTAAAAAATATCCCCCTAGTACTTGTAAAAGCGTATGCTTTCGCAAATATAACCGAGCCCATCCAACTGCCAATGGTAATAGTATCAAAGGAAATATTTTGTTTCCATAAATTATTAAAAGTATTGTAGTTGCCCCTATTGCCCCTATTGAATGTATACTTATTTTCCAAAATAGATTAATAATATACACCAAAATTGTCGTAAGTAAATAAGCAAGCCAAGATAGTATAATTATTTTGTTATTTGTTACTTGCAGTAATAATATATACCCAATTAAGTATATAACAACAGCACCAATATATAAATAATGTCTTTGTTCTCTCTTCTCAACTTGCCAATCATCTATTAACTTCAATTTAAATAAGACAAAAACCCAAATTATTTGAATTAAATTTAAGAACAAAAATGAAATAAGAAAATATAAATTTAAATTTTGAATTGAACTTTTAAATTCAAACCCCAAAACTAAGAACAATAAAAAACTAGTATTTGTTGGAATCGTAAGAACAGATATAAAATCAGCTAAAGATTTTAATAATTTATTGTTCAATTACAAGTCTCCAGTGATTGGTCTTAAAGTAATTTCTTCAGTAACTAATTTTGGTCCTTGTAAATAAATTGAAACGATAATTTGCGCAATATCAACAGGTTCCATCATCTTAGGAAAATATTTATCTTTAACCTTATCTGGCCATATATTTGTATTGGTAGCACCAGGTAAAACATTAACTACTTTTATATTTTTATCCCTTACTTCTTCTCTTAAGACATTAGTATAAGCTAATAGTCCAGCTTTTGATGCAGAATATGCAGAACTATTTGTAAAAACTTTTTTGGCTACAACTGAAATAATATTAATAATTGTACCACCACCATTATCAATCATATAAGGCAAAACACCTTTAATTGTATAAATGGCTCCTAAAAGATTTGTATTAATAATATCTTTAATTTCGTTTATTGAATTATCAATTGCAAGCTTAAACGACGTAATACCTGCATTATTAACCAAACAATCAATTTTGTTATTTGCAATTATTTTTTTCACTGCTGTATCAACATTGCTTTCAGAAGCTACATTACAAGGTATTACTTCCAACAAATTTTTACAACCTTCAGCTTCTAATTCTCGATTTACTAAATCGATTAAATTTGCTCTTCTAGCTGAAGCATAAACTTTACAACCAATTCGAGCAAATTCTTTAGCAACTTCTTTGCCAATTCCGCTACTAGCGCCTGTAACCCAAATTGTTCCTTTATGAGCTGGCATTTTTACCTCTCAATAATGTTTTAAATGGACTAAATCCAAAAACTCGTTTCTTAGCTGTAAATTAGTTTCGTATTCTCCTAACATACAAGATGTTATAGTATGAGAATTCTGTTTTTCAACACCTCTCATCATCATACACATATGATGAGCTTCTAATACAACTGCAACACCTTTAGGTTGTAAAAATTCATTTATTGTTTCTGCTATTTGTCTTGTCATTCTTTCTTGAACTTGCAACCTTCTCGCATAAACATCAACAATTCTTGGTAATTTACTTAAACCAACAACTTTCCCATTTGGTATATAAGCAACATGAGCCTTCCCAAAAAATGGCAACATATGATGTTCGCACATTGAATAAAAATCAATATCTTTCACCAAAACAACTTCATTAAAATCTTCTTCAAAAATTGCACCATTTAAAACCTTATGAATATCTTTATGATATCCTTGAGTTAAAAATTCATAAGCTTTAGCAACTCTGTGAGGTGTTTTTAATAATCCTTCTCTTTTAGGATCTTCCCCAATTTCCTTAAGCAATTGCTCAATCAATTTTTCAACTTTTCCATAATTAAAATCACTCATTTTATTCTCCTCTGTATTCGAAATAATTATTTTCAGTTTCATATATTTTTACAGAATATAATACATCTCTTATTTCAGTTTTAAGCAATTCATTAAAAATTGCTATTGTCAAATTTTCTGTAGTTGAGATTTTGTCTTTCATAAAATCGACATCTTCATCAATAAATTTGTGGTCAATTTTGGAAATTATATAAGTATGTATTATTTTTTTTAATTTTTTTAAGTCGAATAAATAACCAGTTTTTGGATCAATTTCCCCTTTTAGTGTAATTTCCATTACATAATTGTAACCATGAATTGCATTGCATTTATCGTAAATTTCTTGATTTTCAGCTTCGGATAAATTACAATTATTAAGTTTATGAGCTGCTGAAAAAACTTCTCTTCGTGTAATATATATCATAAATAACTCATTTTATTGTAAAAATAAAGAAGTATCTCCTGCACCTTCTCTTATTATTTCAACTTCATCATTACTCATATCTACAATTGTTGAAACAACACCTGGTAAATTACCTTGAGAAAGCATTAAATCAACTTTGTTATGCATTAAAACTTTTATTTCAAGTGGATCTAAAATAAGATCACCTTTCCAATTAGTAACACTTGTACTTACAATTGGATTTCCTAATTCTTTAGCTATGGTTAAAGCAATTTTATTATCTGGCACTCTAATACCTACGGTTTGCCTTTTTGTCCATAATTTTTTTGGTACATCTTTTGACGCTGGTAATATAAAAGTGTAAGGTCCTGGAATAGCTTTTTTCATCAATTTAAAAGCATTATCACTTACTTTTGCATATTTTGAAATATCTTTTAAATCAGGACAAACAAAGCTATAAAGTTTTGTTTGAGTTTCCCCTTTAATATCAAAAACTCTTTGTAAAGCTTGTTGATTCATAATATCACATCCAATACCATAAACTGTATCGGTTGGATAAATTATAACCCCACCTTTTTTTAAAACCTCTACAGCTTTATTAATAAGCTTTTCTTGAGGATTTTCAGGATGAATTTCATAAAATTCCATAGTTACCTCGCGTTTTAGTAAACTAAAATATATGAAAAATAATTTTATTTAACAATCATTTCGGTATTTCCATCGTAAAATATAACATTTACATTATCATTCTTGTTCAATTCTTTAGATGAAATTATCACACTATTATCCTTTTTAACAATAGCATATCCCATAGCAAGAATTTTTTCTTGGTCAAATTTATGTAATTTATGCTTCAGTATTTCAAGTTTGCTTGTTCCGTTTGAATATTGTTGCATAATTTTATTATTTATGGAATTAAATAAATTATGGTTTTTATCCCGAAAATATGTAATTTTATCTTGTAAATTTAATAATTGAAACTTAAACTTTTCGGTTAATTTATCCAACTTATCTTTCTTTTTATCAATATGTTGTTCAGCTATATTTAATTTTTCAAAATTATTTTTTAGTCTCATTCTATTCTGATTCAATAATATTTCCAATCGAGAAACATTAACTTTTCGCAATTTCAAATAACGACTGTTATAAATATTATCAATTAAATAATTTTGTTTGTTGATTATTGTAATTAAATTGTTATATTTTTTCTCAAACAAATTAGTAATAGCTTTCAATCCATGCGAAAATAGAATGGAGTTATAGCCTTGAATTCTCAGGTCAAAAAGTCCGTAAACTTGTCTATAAATAATAACTAATTTTTTATATATTGCATTAAGAATTTCATTTTTATCAGGTAAAGCTATTTCCATTGCTGCGGAAGGAGTAGGCGCTCGTAAATCAGCAACAAAATCTGCAATCGTATAATCTGTTTCGTGCCCTACAGCACTAATAACAGGAAACTTTGAAGCGGCTATAGCTCTGGCAACAATTTCTTCATTAAATGCCCACAAATCTTCAATACTACCTCCACCACGACCAACAATGATTAAATCCAAATCATCCCGATGATTCAAAATTTCAAATGCATTCGCAATACTTTCCTTAGCTCCCTCACCTTGTACTTTTGCATTTACAATTAATAATTCAATAATCGGATATCTTTTACTAGCAACTTTTATCATATCCCTTAAAGCAGCACCAGTTGCTGAAGTAACAATACCAATTTTTTGAGGAAATTTTGGAATTTCTCTTTTTCTACTTTTATCAAAAAGCCCTTCGGCTGCCAATTTCGCTTTTAATTTCTCAAATTGTTCAAATAAAATTCCAATTCCATATCTTTCCATTTCGCTAACTATAAGACTATAATTTCCATATGGCACATAAACAGATAATTTACCTCTTACAACTACTTGTAATCCATCTGATGGAGCAAATTTAACAGAACTGTTAATCCCTCGCCACATTTTACAACTAATTTGAGATTGCTCATCTTTCAAAGTAAAATACCAATGCCCGCTTACATCTTTTTTAAAATTTGAAATCTCTCCAACTACATAAAATTCTGGAAAATTATCTAATAGTTTCTTTAATTGTAAGTTTAATTCGCTTACAGTTAGCAAATTATCCTTTCTTAATTGCATAAAATAATTTATTTTTTTATTTTTGATAATTATAATAATAAAATTATGGAAAAAAATGTTTAAACCGAAATTTTTTACCTTAATCAAAAATTATGATAAGGAAACATTCATATCAGATTTAATAGCAGGAGTAATTGTCGGTATTGTTGCTTTACCTTTAGCCATAGCATTTGCTATCGCAAGTGGAGTTGCTCCAGAAAAAGGTATAATTACAGCAATTGTAGCAGGTTTTTTAATTTCATTTCTTGGTGGAAGTAGAGTACAAATCGGTGGCCCTACTGGTGCTTTTGTAGTAATTATTTACGGAGTTATTCAAAATTATGGTTACACTGGTTTATTAGTTGCTACTTTCTTAGCAGGTATTTTTTTAGTCATTATGGGCTTTGCTAAATTAGGTTCTCTCATTAAATTTATACCTCATCCAGTAATTGTGGGATTTACTTCTGGTATTGCTTTAATAATATTTTCTTCACAAATTAAAGATTTATTTGGTCTATCAATAACTAAAGTCCCAGCCGATTTTATTGAAAAATGGTATGTTTATTTTTCTAATTTTCATACATATAATTATTGGAGTATTATAATTTCAATAAGTTCTCTAATGATAATTATTGTTTGGCAAAAATTCATAAAAAAAATTCCTGGTTCCATAATAGCTATAATTTTGACAACAATATTTGCAACAGCTTTTAATTTACCAGTCGAAACAATAGGTTCAAGATTTGGATCTATTAAAGCATCATTAGGTATTGAATTTGTTCCTCAAATTAATTTTGAAACAGTGAAAAACTTAATCCAACCTGCTTTTACAATTGCAATGTTGGCAGCAATTGAATCACTTCTTTCAGCTCTTGTAGCTGATGGAATGATAGGTAGCAAACACCGATCCAATACAGAATTAATTGCTCAAGGTATTGCTAATATTTTTTCATCACTCTTCGGAGGTATCCCAGCTACTGGTGCAATTGCTCGAACAGCCACTAATATTAAAAACGGTGCTAAAACTCCTGTTGCTGGAATGATTCATGCTTTAACTTTGTTGCTTATTTTACTTTTCTTCGGCAAATACGCTAATTTAATTCCTATGGCAACATTAGCCGCTATCCTTGTTGTTGTATCATATAATATGAGTGAATGGCGATCATTCGTCAAACTCTTTAAAAGCCCTAGACATGATCTTATGGTTCTTTTAATAACATTTTTCTTAACCGTAGTATTTGATTTAACTATCGCAATCGAAATTGGCCTTATTATGTCAGTGTTCTTATTCATGCATAGAATGTCCCAAGTTACAAATGTAGGTATTATTAGAAAAGAATTTGAAGATACAGAAGATATTGATGAAACGATTGTAGATCCTAAAAAAATTCCCGATGGTGTTGAAATTTTCGAAATTAATGGCCCATTCTTCTTTGGCGCTGTAGATAAATTTAAAGAAACAATTGAAAAATTAGAAAAACTTCCTAAAGTTAGAATCTTACGAATGAGGTACGTTAATGCTATAGATTCAACTGGTATCCATACTCTTGAAGAATTCTATTACGACTGCAAAAAACATAACATCAAACTTATTATTTCTGGTATTCATGCCCAACCATTAAAAGCCTTAACTGATAGCGGTTTCTTTGATGTAATAGGTGAAGAAAATTTCTGTGGTAATATTGATGAAGCTTTAGAAAAAGCTAAACAATATTTAAACAAAAAAAACTCTGAGTAATTCAGAGTTTTTTATAATCCATATGCTTGTTTGAATTTATTATATTCTAAAATCGTAACTTTAGCATATTCCATTTCAATATAACCTAATTTAATAAACTTATGTAGCATTCTTGAAACTGTTTCTCTCGACGTACCAGCCATATTCGCAATTTGGACTTGTAAAGGTAAACGTTCGATAACTAACTTTCCATTTTTAATTTTTCCAATTTCATCAGCTAACTGAATAATTATACTAGCAACTTTAGCTTCAGCATCTTTCATTGATTGAGCTTTAATTTTCATATCTGCTGTTCTTAAACGTTTAGTTAACTCTTTCAAAATTGAAATTGATAAGGAAGGATATGTATAAAGAAAATCTACGAAATCATTTCTCTGAATCATAAACAATTCAGTTTTTGTATTTGCTATCACACTAGCGGATCTTTCTTGCCCATCTAATAATGACATTTCACCAAAAAACTGACCTGTTTTAAGAATAGCTAATATTACTTCTGTTTCTGCATCACCTTTTCTTACAACTCTTACTTCACCATTCAAAATGACAAAAAGAGCTGTACCTTCTTCTTTTTCAGTGATAATTTCTTGCTCAGGTTCAAAACTAACAACCTTCCCTACTGATTGTATTTGTAATAATTCGACTTTCGTTAAACTATCAAATATTGGTACTGTTGCTAAAATATCTTCATAAAAATAACCCATTTCACAAATTCCTTATTTTTTATATACAAATAAAAAATTATTTATTAAAAAAAACAATATATTGATTAATAATTTTCTTTAATTTTTTACTTTCTATCTTAAATGTCAAGTCAATATCGTAAAAATTTTTAAATAAAACAAATTTTATTATATCTTGTTCATTATTTTTTTTATCGAGTAACATATACTTTAAATAGCTCCCTTTTCGAATTGCACCTATACCTATTTCTGAAAGTAATTTTCTTGTAAATAAACTTTGTGTTTTATATACATTTTCATCAATTTGTTCTAATATTTTTGCAACATATAATATAAAATTTATTCCTATAATTACACTTATACCGTGCGGTATTTGGAAACCCTCGATACTTTCAAAAGCATGTCCAAAGGTATGTCCTAAATTTAATATCTTTCTCTCTCCAGAAATTTCAAATTCATCTTTTTCTACTACTTCTTTTTTAACAAGCAAACTATTAAAAATTGCTTTTACAATATAATTTTCTTGTAAATTTATTATTTTATCGTAATTATCTATTACAAATTTATTAAAATCTTTTGAACTAATTAAAGAAGATTTATATATCTCTCCAAAACCTGAATATATTTGTTGTTTTGGTAATGAATTTAAAAACGAAATATCAATTATTACCCTATCAGGTTGATAAAAAGTTCCAATAACGTTCTTAACATTTTTAAAATTTATACCAGTTTTACCACCTATTGAACTATCAACCATTGATAGCAATGTTGTAGGAACTTGAATTAAAGAAATTCCACGCATATAAATGGATGCAGCAAAAGCTGATAAATCCCCTATAACGCCACCACCAATATTAATCAATAGTGATTTTCTGTTAGCACGATTTTCTAAAAGAAATTTTAATAATTTTTGTAAATTATTAAAACTTTTTGCTTTTTCACCTGTAGTAGAAATGAAAATTTTATACTCAAAATTTAATAAATTAAGTTTTTCTTGATAATTATTATAAACATTTTCATCTATAACTACATAAATTCCATTTGGTTGATGTTTGTCAACAAATTTATTTATTTCTTCAATAAATATATCTTTACCTATCATAATTTTATATTTTTTTGTTGAAGTAGTAACTTTAATTTTTTCCATTAAAAATTTTCTCCTCAATTATTCTTACAATTTTATCAACAGTAGCTGCTAGTTTCTCTTCAGATTTAATATGATAATCAGCTAACTGATAATATTTTTCACGTTCGGAAAGCATATTTCTTATTTTTTCTTTTAATATTTCTTTATGTAGAAGCTCACCATTTTCATCTAATAACAATGGTCTTGTTTTTTTTCTTGATAAACGTTCAACTAGAGTATCAATATCTGCATATAGATTTATAATAATACCAGTTTTTTTTAATAATTCAACATTAGTAAGGTTCTTAACAGTTCCTCCTCCTAAGGATAGAACCAGTTTTTTATTTTCTTTTATTAATTCCTTCAATATTTCATGTTCTAACTCTCTAAAATATTTCTCCCCATACTGCTCAAAAATACTTACTATACAAAGATTTGTTCTTTTTTCAATTTCTTTATCAAGGTCAAAAAAATTATAATCTATTGAATTAGCAACAATAGGACCTACAGTACTTTTTCCGGTACCCATAAAACCGATAAAGTAAATGTTGGATTTTTGCATAATTTTCTTTAATTTATAAAAAAGATAATATAAAAATAAATTTATACATTTACAAGAATTCAATTTCTAATAATAAATTATATATAAATGTTAAATAAACTTAAAAATATTCCAATTTTATTAAAAATTTTATCTATAGTCTTTTTACCTATTCTTATTTTATATATTGTTTTTAATATTTATTTTATACCATTATTTGAAAATTACTATTTAAATGAGAAAAAAAATCATCTATTTTTATTGTTAAAATCTCATTTAAATTATTATAACTTTATAATTTCAAAATTAAAATATCCCAACGCCGATACAAACCAAATTAAAAATGAAGCAATAATTTATCTTAATTCTCTTTCAACACATAAAACAAATTATGTTTTTGCATATGATGCTAAAGATACAATTTTATTAGTACACCCACTTAGAAATACTAACTTAAATTTAAAAGCTAATCAGATTTTAGATGCCCATGGTAATAAAATTTATATAAAATTTATTGATGCACTTAAAAATAGAAATTTTGCTTATGTAACTTATGATCAATTATATAATAACAGAATTTTCCCAAAATTATCCATAATTTATAAAGATACAACCTTAAATTGGCATATTGGCACTGGAATTTATATTGATGATATTAAGAAAGATACTATAATTTTAAAGAGAAAACTTAATAGTGTTTTTATTGCCATATCTTTCCTATCATTACTTTTTTCTTATCTTTTTGCAAGAAAAATTTCAAAAAGAATTAACAATATAGTATTATTTAGTGAGAAAATAATAAATAAGGATTACACAGCTGAGTTAATCGATTATAGAGAAGACGAGTTAGGTAAATTGTCTGCATTACTTAATTCAATGGTTCAAAAGCTAAAAAAATCAATTTCAATAATTGAACAAGAAAAGCAAATAATCGAACAAAGGAATAAAATTAAGTCTCTTTTATTAAAATCTCTATCAAATAATTTTAAGTTACCTCTTCTAAAACAATTGAGTTTACTTTCGTATGATATTGCAATTCAAAATAATGAAAATCCTTTATTACATAGTAGTGCAAAATTACTTAAAGAATTGTTTTCACAAATCGATCAAATTTCATCTATTTTAGAACTTCAAGAATTGCAAAAATTTAAGTCAGAAGATATTTATGCTAATTCTATCATCACAAAACTATTAAGCAAATACAATCAAATATGCAAAGATCGAAATATTGAAATAAAATACGAAATTAAGTATGAAAAAACTATAATTTATTTAGACTATAAATACTTTATTGACTTTAATCAATATATACTTGAAAATTTAATTAATTTAGCTTTTAATTCTAAAATAAGAATTACAACAGATATTATCAAAACAGACAAACAAATTAATTTAGCTCTAAATTATACCATTATTTTAGAAAATGATTTATATAATGTTAACTTAAAAAGTTTAAAAGATTTATATTATCAAACTCTACCGCAAAATGCTGAAAACCGTAATATCTTAGCTGCACTCGAAATGTTAAGAAGTAACGAAGCAGATATTATAATAAAAGAAGATAAAAACGCCTTTAATTTTATTATAGAAATTCCTTGTTATTTTGAAATTTAGTTTTTAATGAGTTGACAAATCTTCATTTATACTTTTTAATATATCTTCACGATAAAGTAATAATATTGATGAGTGATTTATAATCACAAATTTTTCATTTTCAAACTCTATATCTATTGCATCTTTCTTTAAAAATACAGCGATATCACCAACTTTGGCCTGAAGAGGAAGATATCTAACAATATTTTTTTTCTCTCTCCATGGTTCTTCATCACTATCATAATATGGTAAAGGATACCCAGGACCTACTTTTACGACATAACCTGTTTGTATTTTTTCTTTCTCAACCACCGTTGGAGGTAAATATAAACCTGATATTGTTTTAGTGGGCTCATCAATTGGTTTTATGAGTACTTTATCGCCTACGGCTATTATTCTATCAATATTATTTCTTGAGAAAATCATAATTAATCTCTATTTTTAAAAATACAAATTTAATTTTTTTTTAGGAATTTACAAAAATGAATGATATTATTTTTTATATGTCGCAAGCAATTCAACAAGCTTATAAAGCAAAAATGATAGGTGAAATTCCCATTGGTGCCGTGGTTGTAAAAAATAACAAAATTATTGGAAGAGGATATAATCAAACAAAATCTAATAGATTAAATCATGCTGAAATAATAGCTATAAATGAATCAATATCTAATATTAAATCACCTAAATTGAATGAATGTTCCATATTCATCACTTGTGAACCTTGTATAATGTGTTCAGGGGCTATATTACTAACTGAAATATCTAATGTTTATTATGGATGTTATGAACCTAAATTTGGTGCCGCAGGAAGTCAATTAAATTTAATTGAAAACAATATTTACAACAGAAAAATTAAAGTTTACTCTGGTATCAAAGAAGATGAATGTAAATCTTTGCTTATAGAGTACTTCAAGGAGAAACACTAATCTTTATTTCTACGGTTTAAATGAATAACTGATTTTATAAAAGAATACATTGCTATAACACATCCAACAATTGTTAATAAAGCAGTTAGATATGGCTTAGATAAAAAATATTCATCTAACTGCTTTCCTATAAAAAAGAAAATAACTATTGTAAATGCAATCTGAGAACCAAGTCCCAGAAAAATCAGTGAGTTTTTCAATAAATTATTGTTCATCATCTAAATTAGATGCAACTTGAAATCCAGTACTAAATACTGGAATTTGTGAATTTGTTTCACTTGACGTTTTTGGTGTATTATCAATTTTCTTTTGGTTTGGATCAACCATATTAGATTTACCATTAAATTTAGCACCAGCTTCAATTACTAAAACAATAGCTGTAATATCACCTTCTAGATATGATTTAGCTTCTAAAATTAATTTGTCATTTGCATTTACATATCCGATAACTTTACCACCTATTGTAATATTTTCTGCTTTAACTTCTCCATTAACAAAAGCAGTCTCACCCAATGTAAGATTCCCGTGTACTATTACATCGCCTTCGATTTTACCGTCAATTCTAACATTACCACTACTGATTAATTTACCTTCAATGGTAACATTGCTTGATATAATGCTTACATCTTCGTTTGCCATAGTTTGTTTTCCTTTATTTTGTTGTTGAAAATTATTTATCTCTTCTTGAGTTTCAATATTTTTTAAATTACTAACTTCGTTTTCTTTATGTTCTGAACGCTTAAACAACATATACAATCTCCTATTTCACTATAACAGTCAATGGATCTATAGGAATACCATTTTTTAAAATTTCTAAATGTAAATGTGGGCCACTTGCATCCATACCACTATCTCCTGATAACGCAATAAGTTCCCCTCTTTTTACTTTACTCCCTTTTTCTTTCAAACAATTTTTAAGATGTTTGTAAATACTTGTGTAATTATCTCTATGTTGAATAATTATAAAATATCCATCTTTTGCTGAATAATCGCTAAATAATACTATTCCATCTTCAATCGCTACAACTGGCGTGCCAACTTTTAAACTGTAATCTATCCCAATATGGCCTAATTTTTCATCAAATGTTCGTGAAATAAAACCATTTGCTGGTTTAATGAAAATCAAATTATCATCTTTTATGAATTTTTCTATTATAAAATATAAATCACCACCGAAAATATTTTTCTTTTGTTTAAGAATTTCTTTTTTCTTTACAGCTAATGATTCAGCAGAAATAGAATCAGCCATTATTTCTAAATATTTTAATCTTTTATTAGCAGATACTAACTCTTCTAACTCTTTTGTTAAAAAGATTACTTTTCTATTTAATGATATTATTTGCTGATTTTGATAATCTATAAATTCTTCATCAAAAAATAGTACATACTTTAATGGTGTAAAATAGAATATTAACGTTGTCAACAAAATAAGAAAAAAAGAATAACCACCTACAATTAGTAAAATTTTATTAAAATTAACTTTTATCTTTTTCTGATCAACATGAACTTTATCAGAAAATAACAATATATTATAACTGTTAATATGTTCAATAAATGATGATATTTTACTTTTAATTTTATAATAATGCTTCTTTAAATTAAAAATATCTAAATACATAACTACCTAATTATTTCTCTAATTTTATTAATAACAATTTCAGGATTTAGTTGGTATGCACAATTGTAGTGCCCTTTGGGACATTTTTGGTGTCCATGTATTCCACAAGGTTTACAATCTAAATCTAAACTTAAATAGTATCCTTTTTCGTTAAAAGGGAAAAAGCCAAATTCTGGAATAGTAGAACAATATAATGTAAGAACATTTGTATTAACAATACTCCCCATATGAGTAGGGGCACTATCATTAGCTATAAGCAAATTTACTTTGCTTAAAAAATAGATACTTTCACGTATTGTTAATTGACCAGTTAAATCAATCACTGAGCCAAAATTTTCAAGTATTTTATTTGCTAATAATTTTTCAGATTTACTACCTATAATATATACAATATATTCATTTTTGAATAAAAAATCAATAATTTTATAATAGTATTCAATAGGATATTCTTTTGTTTTCCAAACACTACCGGGAGCAATGGCACAAGTTTTATTTTTATTCATTAAAATATTGTCAACTTTTCGAGTGTCTAAATCAGAAAAATTTAAATTCAAATGTATTTTCTTTAATTCATCTTTGGAAATATCCAATCCAATCAATTTTAAATTTCGTTGAATTTCATGGATATTTTTTAGATATTTTACTCTATTTGTATATAAAAAACTTAAAGAAGATTTATCAAAACTAATTCGTTCTTTTGAATGGATAAAAAAACTCAAAAGAGCAGTTCTTGCTGAACGATGTGGGGATATTATAGTATCATAATTATTTTTTCTAATATCTCTAGCAAATTTCAAAATATTATTAAAACCTTTGTTTGCATTCCTCTTATCAAAGATAAAAATATTATTTAAATAAGGAGATAATTTAAATATTTCACTACCTTGAGGTGTTGTAATGACATCTATTATAGAATTATTATATAATTCATAAATTTTTTGAATTAGAGGCAAAGTAAGAATGCAATCCCCTAAAAACGCTGTTTGAATAATTAAATATTTATGTGTTTCCATCTGTTGTGCAACCAAAACCACTGCTCAGGATATTTTTTAATATAGTTTTCAAGTAAAGTATAATATTTTTGAGTTATTTGTATAATTTTTTCTGAATCACTTAAATCTTGATTATATTCAATTGGCATAATATCAAAATTATAAGTGTAATCTTCGTTTCTATTACTTATAACAAAATATATAGGTATATTAAATTTAACTGCTAAAGCTGCTGGTCCACTGAAGGAAGTTATACTTGTATTAAAAAAATTAACTTGAATAGTAGAATCTTTTGGGGCACGTTGATCAGCTACTACACCAACAACTTTATTTTGTTTTAGCTTATATATTATTTCTTTTAAAGAAAGGCCAACAGCAACAGAATTATTAAATCTGTTTCTTACTTTTATAAGCCATTCTGTAACGTAAGGATTATGCATTTTTTTATAAAGAACTGACAATTTTAAATTGAATAAAACTGGAAAGGAAATAGCCCCCAATTCCCAATTGCCAAAATGTGCAGTAAGAAGGATTGCAGCTTTTTTACTTTTTATAATATCTTCGACTAATTGAGAATTATTAAAATGTATTAGATTTCTAATTTTTTCTTCTGATAATGTTTCAAAAATAAAAAATTCAACAAAAGTGTAACCGATACTAATATAAGACTTTAAAGCAAGCTTTTCTATTTCACTTTTTGTCAAATTAGGAAAAGCTATTCTTAAATTTTTCTCAACAATTTTTTTTCTTATAGGTATCAAATAAAAAATTATTGTGGCAATGCTTTTAATTATTTTTCTGGAAATATTTAAGCCAAAGAATTGAAATAAGCGAACAAAACAAATAAATAGTATATATTGAATAAAATGAACAATTTTTTTCATCAGAAATTTACCTGATTACTTGAATTTTTTGTTGCCAGTATTCGTCGTTTAATTCTCCTCTTTTGGTAGAGGTTAGTAGTTCATAATCAGAAAATCCTTTTATATCTGCAAAAATAAAATAAACTCCACCTTCCATTTCATTATATCGCCAAATTTCATATGGTCGAGTCTCTAAATCGCTTGGGAATCTTTCATATTCGCTTGGTTCGCCATATAAAATATAAACTCTTCCTCTATCAGTTTTCCATCCTTCTTTTTTTGCAGCTGAATATCTTTTATTAGCTATTTGAACTCTTTCCATATAAATATCTTTACTCAATCCATAATCATTATTTGCTTCATATTGTGTCCAAAATTCATATAAAAATTTTCTTTTTCCTTCTAAGGTTGTCAATCTTGAATAATTATTCTGTTGTGCACTGGTAATAATATATTTCATCTTATTAAACATATCATCACATTCTTCTTCTGTATATAAATTATATTCACTTTTTACAAAATCAATTGATTTTGTATTTGTAACGTTATTTTGAATCTTATTTGGATTAAAGTAAAAGAATTTCTTATTTGTGTTGTAAATTATTTTAGCTAAAGTATCAACAACTGAAACGGTTAATGTATAAGATCCTGAATTGAAATTTGATAAATCAATTTTACCAACTTTTACTTGCGATGGATAATTTTTATTTAAATTTTGCTTTATTTGATAAACAATGTTTTTTAAATTATCATAAACTTGTGTTAATAAATATAATCCATCTTTAGATGTATTCAAATTATAAAGCTCATAATAATAAAATAATGCTGGGAAATTACTGGTAAAATACATTGTTGGATTTGGATATATTTCATATGAATTTTTATAAAACTGTGAGTTTTGTTCATTACTTTCAGGTACAATATTGTTTGATAACTCTATATCACTAACCTGGATTTTATTATTATCCCATCGATTTATAACAATTTCATCATCTAAACTAAAAAGATTTTTATTATCATTTTTATCAAATAATGTAATGACTATTTTATAATTTCCAGCTTCCAGAACAAAAGGAGTAACACCAAAAATTGGGCTAGAAGTTTTTTGTTCATCAATAGATTTAAAATTATTGGAAAAATTTAAATTATGTTCTTTTACAATTTCGTTTCCTCTAATGATCTTAAAATTCAATATCCCGTCAATATTGTGAGTTTCTTTTGAAAAAATAGTTTTAAGCTGTGATTGATCAATATAATAATATACTTCTAAGTATGTTTTGGAAGAATCATACATAAATTTTGCATAATCAAATTCAATTATATTACTTTGAGAATACAAAAAACCTGAAATAAAAATCATTATAAAGAGTAACTTTCTCATATTTATTAACCTTCAAAGATTTTTCTTAATTCATTTATATCTTTTGTTTTACCTAAAGCTAACATTAGTTTTATTCTTGCTTTCTGCCCGTTTAGATATTCAGCAAACATAACGCCTATTTTATGTAACCATTTCCCAGCACCTTCATAACTATAAATATCCAAAGTTTCTCCAGCTGGACATCTAGAAACAAGAACAACCGGAATATTTTTCTCAACCACATATTTAATTCCGTTAAATGCTTTGGGAGGAACATTCCCTACTCCCATAGCTTCCACCACAAGGCCATGAGCGCCTGCATCAGCTACAAATTTAAAGAGTGTTTCATCCATTCCAGCATAGACTTTAATTAAAGTAACCTCAGTATCTATTTTATCAGTTAAAATTTTTTCAAGTTTTCTTGGTAATCTATTATAAATAACTCTTCCTTTTTCAACAAAACCAAGTGACCCAAAATCTAAACTATGGAAAGTTTCAACATCTTCGGTATGTGTTTTTGTTACTTCACTAGCAGCATTGATTTCACCATTTAAACAAACCAAAACCCCCATATCTAAACTATTTGGCGATAGTGCGATATAAATACTATCTATTAAATTACGAGGACCATCCCAATTTGGTTCAGAGCTATTTTTCATTGATCCTGTAAGTACAATAGGTATTCTTGTATCAACATTCAAATCCAAAAAGTAAGCTGTTTCTTCAAGAGTATCTGTACCATGCGTAATAACAATTCCATCATAATGTTTTTTGCTTATCAAATCTTTAATTGTGAGTGATAATTTAAGCATAAGTTCTGGAGTCATATGAGGGCCGGGATATTTCCCAAAGTCATAAACAGTAATATTGGCTAGTTCATTAATTTCTGGCATCATGGCAACTAAATCGTTTCCTGAGAAATGTGGAACTGCACCGCCAGTTGTCTCATCAATTTTCATTGAGAAAGTTCCACCAGTGAAAATAATAAGAATATCCTTTTTCATGTTAGTTTTATCTTTTTTATGTTTATTTTAATTATTTAAGAAAATGTAAAAAACATTATAAATTTAAGATAAATTTTTTAATAATCATAATATAAAAATCTATTTTTCCATTGGCTAAGGAAATAAACTATTACTCAAATAGCACCGTTGATGAAAGTTGGTAAAACTAAGTAAAGTTTTATTTTTAAATAATTTTTACCTGCTATATATTGAACCACCTTATTTAATCATTTTTGCCACCTTTAACTTCGAAAAGGATTTATATTTTACATTATATATTTTTATATTTTACTTTATCAATTTATATCTAAATTTCATTCATTTCACAATAGCACAATCTTTTAAAATATCAATACACAACTTATGAATATATAAAATACTTTAGTATGATGAGTAGTACCCTTCTTAACTAGTAGCATTAGCCTAAAAATAATATTTGTTTTTTTGATATAATTTAAAGTTTTAATGTTTACCTATCTTTTATATTGTAAATGTTTATATTTTTAAAAATCAAATATTTATTTTATTTTGTTAATAACAATTATTCTCTTTTAATAATATTTTATCATTGCTTATGATTTCTAATTTATGGCTTAAAAACAAATATTTTTATTCTCATAAAAAAATTGGTATTACTTTTTATAACTTAAATGAATATAACGACTTCAAAATTCTACTATCACAGAATTATTCTACCTTTGAAATTACTAATCAAAATATTGAAAATCTTGATATAACAAATTTAAGTCATGATCAAATAATTTTTATTAACTTAAATTCACTGAATGATTATATTTTACATAAAATTGAAAAACTATACGAGCTCTATTATTATCTTTATTTTAATAACTTTTTATTCTGCAATTATATAGAAGATTTTTCTAAATTGCTTTCTCAATCGGAGACTTATGATTTAGATATACACTTTAATTTACCAATTATTTCTAAGAAATTATACCTATCTCAAATTATTACAATAATTTATAATAGTACAATTACGAAAGTAGAACAATATTATTTACCTAATTATTTGAATATTTTTCTAAATTTCTTAGAAGTTAACAATTATTCCTTTGAATTTAAATACGATAAGAATTATCAGTTAAAAATAACTATAGGTGAAAAGACTTATTTAATTAATTTTGAACGTTTTAAACTTAAAAATCAAAATAATATTTTTCAATTAACTCCAGAAAATATTCATACTATTATAAATAATACGATTTCTCTTGAGCAATTTCTAAATTTTGGCAATAAAACTATTAATATCCCTAGAGATTTAGATGAAAGACAAAATCAAGCTGCAACAATAATTAACGGACCCGTTAGAGTTCTTGCCCCTGCAGGAGCTGGAAAAACAAAAACGCTCATATCCAGAATACTAAACCTTATTGATAATGGAATTCACCCATCTGAAATTTTAGTCTTGGCATTTAATAAAAAAGCTGCTGATGAAATTAGAGAAAGGTTAAGCAAATATAATATCCAATCAAAAAATACTTTATGGAATGAATGTGTTTGTGTCAAAACTTTTCATGCTTTAGGTTATGAAATTATTCGTGATACTTTAAATTGGAAACTTGATTTGGATAATTCAACAACAGTTCAAAAATCTATTATAACAAAAGCCCTGTTAAACTCTAATAATATCCCTGCTAACAAAATAAATTCTTACGTTGAAAATTTTATTCAAATTGTTGAAGAGATTCACTCCAAACTTAAACAATTTAATCCAGATGAAACTATAAAAGTAAATAATCACGTATTTTCATTAACAAAATTTTTTGAAAAATATAATGAACTTCAGGAAAGCTTAAAATATTTTAGCTTTGAAGATATGGTTTATTTAAGTTGCAAAATTCTTATCCAAAACAAAGAATACAGAGAAAAATTACAAAATAAATTCACATATATTTTTGTAGATGAATTTCAAGATTTAAATGATTCACAATTTTTCTTACTTTCTATTCTTAGCAAACCTAGTGATAATATTTTTGTTGTTGGTGATGATGATCAAATGATATATAGTTGGAGATACGCTAATTTAGAATACATTCTTGATTTCAAAAAGTTTTATCCTATTTCAAACACAGTTATATTAAATAAAAATTATAGATGTGCAAAAATAATTGTTGATTATGCAAATAGACTTATTACAAAAAATGAGAAAAGAATTGAAAAAAATATCCTTCCATTTCATAATTCTGAAGATGGAAATTTAATAACAATATTTTCATCTTCCATTTGGGAACAAGCTAAAAATATTACAAATAAAATAATAGAATTAAAAGAAAACTTAAACTTAAAATGGAATGATTTTTCTATTCTATATAGATATCATGCTTTTGCTTTTCCATTATCGATGTATATGAAAAACTTACACATTCCTCATACAAATATAGATATCTCATTATTGTTAAATACAAACCCAATAAATGATTTAAAAGCATATTTAACACTAATTTTACATCCTGAATATACATTACCCAAAGATTTCGAAAGAATTCTATTCAGGCCATTAAAATATTTATCTCATAATACAATTTTTACTATAAAAAATTTTGAATTGTTCCAAGAATATATCTCAGAAAATCCAAAAGACAATAAAATTTTGAAAGATTTTAAGGATAATATTAAAAAAATTTCTCATTTAGTTGAACAAAAAAAGCCTACTAAAGAAATTCTTAAAAAGTTAGATGAATTATTTGGTTTTAAAGAATTCTATACTTCACAATTCAAATTGCTTGAAGCTGATGAAGCCCCAGACAATATAATTTTTGACGTGTTAGTTGATTTATCCGAATCAACACCAAATATTTTTGATTTTTATAATTTTATCAATAATCCACAAACTCAAGAAAATGATACTAATAAATCATTATCTAATGATGATGAAATTACCTTTTCGACAATTCATAGTACAAAAGGAAATGAATATAAATATGTTGTTATCTTCAATTTTATTAAAGATAAATTTAAAAATAAAGAACAACTTGAAGAAGAAAGAAGATTATCATATGTTGCTTTAACAAGAGCAAAAAATTTAGCTATAATTTCTACAAATAAGGAAAATTATTCAATCTTTTTACCTGAAATTTTACATAATCCTAAATACTATGGTTTATCACATAAGCAACTTAAAAATCAATTATTACAATTAAAACTAAAAAATAAAATTTCATCATCTATTGACATTAACAAAGAAATTTCACAAATTGAAGAAGAAATTAAAATTAGGGAATTATTAAATAATTAAGGTAAATTATGAAAATTATAAAATATTTTTTAATTTTTGTATTATTTTTCTTAGTTTCTTGCAAAAATTCAACAGAGAGTAACCCTGATAACACAAATCAAAACCAAAAAATCGACTGGAATTATTCAAGAACTAATACAAATCATGTTATCGCAATTATAAAGGATACTACAATATTTAATATAAAAAATTATGATATTGCGGTAAACGACGAAATTGGTGTATTTTTCCAAAAAGGAGATTCTTTAAAATGTTGCGGAAAAATAAGTTGGGAAAATAAAAGTAATTCTATTACAGCTTGGGGCGATGATCCCACCACATCTTCAAAAGATGGCTTATCATTAGAAGAAGAAATGATTTGGATTATCAAAAAAAATAATACAAATTATATCGTTTATCCAGAATATTTATCCGGAAATAATAAATTTATACCTGGTGGAATATCTAAATTAAAACGTTTGTATACGAAATAATTTATGGTGGATTATGCAAATTAATAAAGAGAAGGTATTTGATTTTATTCGCTCGTATTTTGTTGTTACTATAGGATTAATTATTACAGCTGCAGGAATTGCTATTTTTCTTGTACCTGCTAAAATTATTGGCGGTGGATTGAGTGGTATAGCAACTATTTTATATTACGCTTTCGGAATTCCAATAGGTCCTTCATACTTTGTGATGGATATTCTTCTTCTTATTATATCCATAAGAATATTAAGTATACATTTTGCATTAAAAACTTTGTATGTATCAAGTGTTATGTCTTTTTTTCTTGGACTTTTTCAATATTTAGTACCGAATCCAATTATTAGAGATAATTTTTTAGCAACTGTTATAGGTGCTTCTCTAATGGGCTTTGGAATCGGCCTTTGTGTTTACGAAGGTGGAAGTACTGGCGGTACAGATATAATTGGTCTAATTATTTCGAAATATAAAAATGTAAAAACTGCTGTAATTTTTATGTATATTGATGCAATTATTATTGGCTTATCTTATTTCATAATCAAGGATGTTGAAAAATTAGTTTATGGTTACGTTACAATGGCAATTTCCGCTTACGTATTGGATTTGGTACTGGAAGGTTTCCAGCAGTCCTACCAATTATTTATCTTTTCTGACTACCCTCATGATATAGCTAATGCTTTAACTCAAGAAATTGGAAGAGGTATAACTATTTTATATGGTAAGGGTTGGTACACACAAAAAGATAGAGAAGTTATTGTAACTGTTATAAGAAAAGTTGAATTACATGACACATTAAAAATTGTCAAAAGAATTGATCCAAAAGCATTTATATCTATAAACCATACAGTTGGTGTTTTTGGTTATGGATTTGAAAACTATAAATAGGTAAAAAATGGCTTTTACTTTTTTCTTTCGTGATCTTCATAGCATTGAAAGAACTCTAGATCTTTTTATTCCTTTAGTAACAGGAAAAAGTGTTATAAAAATTTGGGATGCCGGTTGTGCTAATGGCCCTGAGCCATACACTCTTGCCATTCTATTAAATGAAAAAATGAACAAATTCCAATTCAAAAATGTTAAGATTATTTGCACAGATATTGATCTTTCTAATCAATTTGGTGATATCATTGAAAAAGGTATTTATTCAAATGAAGAGGTCGCTCGTATTCCTCAAGATTATCTTGAAAAATATTTTACTAAAATTTCAGATAATAAAGTTCAAGTTATTGACGAAATACGTAATAAATTAACATTTTATAAACATGATTTATTAACTCTTACTTCTATTGGGAATGATTTCTCTTTAATTTTATGCAAAAATGTTTTATTACATTTTACATACGAAGAGAGAATTAAGGTTATTAATATGTTCTATAATTCTTTATCACCCAATGGGTTACTTGTTACTGAACAAACACAAAAACTACCCGATGAATTTAAAGGGAAATTTGAGCAAGTAGCAAGCGATGCCCAAATTTATAAAAAATTATGAAAATAGATAAATTACAATTAAATCCAAATATTTACTCTTCAAACGTATATTTAATACGTGGAGATTGGAATAAAATTGACGATGTAAATGCGCTCATTGATGCTGGAAACGACCACAATATTGTAAATGTAATAAAGAATTATAATACTGGTGTTGGAAAAAAATCGGTTGATAAAATTATTTTAACTCATTCTCATTTTGATCATATTCATGCAGCTAAAATATTAAAGGAACACTACAAATGTGAAATTTATAGTTATTCTAAACTAGATATTACAGATCATAAAGTTTTCAATAATCAACTAATCAAATTAGGAGATACAAATTGTTATATCTTTCATACCCCAGGACACTCATCTGATTCTATAAGCATATACTGCCCCGATAATTTATCAATATTTACCGGAGATCTTCCCTTTATAATTAATTCTATCGGTGGTACTTATACTGATGAACATATTTATTCCATAAAAACGATATTATCTTTGAATATTAAAACTATCTATCCAGGTCACGGTGATCCAATAACAGGAAATATCAAACAAATATTAAACGATACTTATAATAATATGATTAAAAGTAACAATATAATTAAAAATGCTAAATAGAATGATAAAATTAAGAAATAATATTTTTATTGAATTCAGTAATTTTATTAAGAAGAATTATGGTATTAATTTAACTAGTGAAAAAAAATTTTTAGTTGAAAGTAGATTATATAAGATTTTAAAAAATACCTCCTATCAAGATTTAAACGTTCTAATAGAAGCTTTTTTATCAAATAAATTAGATAAAACTACATATAATAACATAATAGATTTTATAACAACAAATACAACAGAATTTTTTCGAGAAAGTTATCATTTTGATTTTTTAAAAAGATATATAGAACATCATATTATAAATA
>DAOSVM010000026.1:0-35954 GCA_035379625.1 Ignavibacteriales bacterium
ATAAGAGTTTTAAGTTCAATTTCCTTTATTCCATTTTCAATTATAAAAATTCCTAGTTCAATTTGACTTACACTTTTTTTACTTAATTTGCTTAATATTTCTTTAATTTCGTCATAATTTTTTAGTATTCTTACAAATTTTACCGTCTTATCTTTAACCTTTTTGGGGAGAATTTTTGTTTCTATTTTTAAAATACCATCCTTTTCTAATTTTTTCAGGAAAGCATTTAAATTATTTTTTTTTAATATCTTAGTAAGAGATTTTAATTCAATTTTTTGATAAGATTTTAAAGCTTCAAATAATTCCGTATATTTTTTTTCGGCAATAATATTTATATGACTAGATATATTATTCAATGAAATATATGTTTCAATATGTAAATCTGTGCCGGGAATTGTTGCGTAGTTTAATACTTCACCTAAAGGAGTAATATAATAATTCGATATAAATTTATAAAATTGTAGTAATTTTTCGGAAAGTACAGGTTGGAAATCCAAAATATCATAAATAGGTTTTATTTCGAATTCAGTTTGTGGAATTTCATTGAAAATATCAACTATAAAGCCATCATAATAGACATTTTTGAAGGGAACAGTAACACGCGCACCAATATTTATTAATTCGGCAAATTCATCAGGTACAGAATAAGTAAATAATTGATAAATTGGTAAAGGAAGAGCAATATTAACGAACATAAATCACCTTTTTTAAGGTTGAAATTTCATCTTGTGACAATTCTACGACATCACCTGGTTGTAAGCTACCAAGCGATATATTTTCAATTCTTACTCTTACTAACCTTAAAGTAGGAAATCCAACTTTAGCAGTCATTTTTCTAACTTGGTGATTTTTCCCTTCTGTTAGAACTATTGAAATCCAAGAAGTCGGTATGTTTTTCCGATATCGTATAGGTGGATATCTTTCAGGCAACAAAGGCTCTTCAATTTTTTTTACAATAGCTTTTTTAGTTTTATAACCACCAATTTCTACACCATTTTCAAGCTGAGCAATAGCTTCCCAAGTAATACTTTCATCAACTTGAACATAATATTCTCTTTGATGAGCGTACTTTGGTTCTAACAATCGAGTTTTTAAAACATTATCATTTGTAAGTAATAAAAGACCTTCGCTATTGTAGTCTAAACGCCCAACTGGATAAACATCTTTTTGAAATGTGAAACCTAAATCTTTTAAAGAAAGCTTATTTGGTTCAGGAGTAAATTGAGAAAGCATTTGATAAGGTTTATAAATTTTATAGTAACTGAACTTTGAAGCCATATAATATTGTTAAATTTAAAAAATAATTTTAATTCTAAATTTACTTTTTTATATTTGAAAATTCAATTAAAAATAAAGGATATATAAATGATAAATAAATTTCAGCAAAAATATAATGAAGAAAATAAAGAAAAAACCCTTGATCCTATCCGTAAACCTGATATGTACAAAATTAAAATTCCTCTTGGCAAAAACTTTGCAGATGTACACAAAGAAATGAGAAATCAAGGTTTACATACTGTTTGTGAAGAAGCAAGATGTCCAAATAAAAGTGAGTGCTGGTCATCACGAACTGCTACTTTTTTAATAATGGGCGATATTTGCACAAGGAGTTGTGGATTTTGTAACATTAAAACTGGCAAGCCACGCACTATCGATTATGATGAGCCAAAACGCGTTGCAGAAGTTGTAAAAAACTTAAATTTAAAGCACGTTGTTATTACCTCTGTCGATAGAGATGATTTACCTGATGGTGGGGCATCAATTTTTTCTGAAACTATTAAATTAATTCGCCAAAATTTACCAAGCTGTACAGTTGAAATTTTAATACCAGATTTTAAAGGATTAGAATCTGCATTTGAAATTATAATGGAAAATCCGCCTGATATCTTAAATCATAATTTAGAAACAATTTCAAGACTTTATCCATATGTACGTCCACAAGCTAAATATGAAAGGAGTTTAATGTTATTAGATTGGTTTAAGAAACAAAATTTAATTACAAAAAGCGGAATAATGGTCGGTATTGGAGAAGAAAAAGAAGAAGTTTTTGAATTAATGCAAGATCTACGAGAGATTAATTGTGATATAATGACAATCGGACAATATTTACAACCTAGTATTAATCATTTGCGAGTTCATAGATACGTATCAATAGATGAATTTAAAGAATATGAAACTTATGGTAAAAATTTAGGCTTTAAAGATGTATTTTCTGGGCCATTTGTAAGAAGCTCTTACCATGCTGAAAAACATGCTGAGTTAGTACCTGGGCATTCTTCTGCAAAAAATTAAAAAAGAGCGCGCAGCCTTAACAATGCATACGCGCCCATATGGGGAGATTGATTTTTTTTTTCTATTTTAGTAGCAACATTTTGCCGGTTTAAGATGATTTAAAAACTTCCAGCACCAAACTGAATGTATAATTTGTAATATTAGAGCGAATACATTGGTATAGACGATATTTAAAGAATAAAAAACTTATAAAAAATATAATTAGTGTATATTTTTTCACTGTAGTACCCACTAAATTTTTTAATTTAGTGAGCGTACCTAAGATAGGTTAAATGATACACAAATGGCGTGGTTAGAAGAAATTATTAATAACAAAAAAGCATACTCTTATCCTTTTTTGTTACTTTACCCGTAGAAACCGCGCAGGTAAGTAACCTATCTTAGGCAGGTCTCCCGGCTTAGAACACTATATAACGCCTTCCCATCTCATCGACAGTGGCCTTTTGTTATATAGTTATGTTCATCACGGTTGCGCGTCAGCTTCGGATTTGCACCGAATTCCCTATTACTCGCTCACCTAAGATGCTACAAAATTAAACAAAAGATATTTTAAAGTCAAGAGAAATTATAACTTTTTATTTATGCTGTATAATCACATGAATCGTGAAATATGTGATGCAGGAGCACGTTGTGACTTCTACACTTAAGATTAACAATTAAAAATACAACTTCAAAAATTGCTACTTATTCCAATCTTTTATAATCTTTTCTATTTTCTCATCCATTTTTCAATTTTTTCCAATATTTCATACCTATTTATTGGCTTTGAAATATAGTCATTACAACCAGCTTTCAATGCTTTTTCTTTATCATTTTCCATAGCAAACGCTGTCTGTGCTAATATTATTACTTCTTTATTAAATTTTCTTATTTCTCTTGTTGCCTCATAACCATTCAAATGTGGCAATCCTATATCCATTAAGATTATATCAATATCTGGATTTTCTTGACATACTTTTACAGCTTCTTTTCCTGAATTTACTTTTATTAGTTCTTTACTAATTTTTTTTACAATAGCTTCTAACAATACACATGAAACTTCATCGTCTTCAACAATCAATATTTTGTACTTATTTGCAAGATTATTATCCATATTTCTTTGCCCTATGTTGTTTTGATCATTAATTATCATTTCATTTTTATACGGTAATGTAAAATAAAATACAGAACCAATACCCAACTCGCTCTCAACCCAAATTTTACCTTTTAGCATTTCAACATAAGCTTTTGCAATTGCCAAACCAAGCCCAGCACCTTGTTTTGCCATTCTATTTTCTATATCTGCTTGTACAAACCTTTCAAAAATAACAGATTTCTTATTTTCTGGTATTCCAATACCTGTATCTTTCACGTAGAATTCTAAATTATTATTTTTCAAAACGTAGCCAAATTCAATTTCTCCTTGTGCAGTAAATTTAATAGCATTTTTTACTAAATTCGTTAAAATTGCATACAATTTTTCTCTATCAGTTTCAATTTCTGCTTCATCATCAGGTAACGAAGTTTTCATACTTAACTTAATATTTTTGCTCTGTGCCTCGGGCTTAAAAAATGTATATATATAAATAAGTTGCTCGTTTACATTAGTACTTTGTATATTTAATTTCATCATTCCTGCTTCAATTTTTGATATATCGATAATGTCATTAATAATGTTTAGCATTCTTATGCCACTTTGTTTTATCATATCAATATATTTTTCTTGTTTCTCACTTGATAGATCAGCATCTTTGAGTAATTCCGCAAAGCCTAAAATTCCATTCATTGGAGTTCGAATTTCGTGACTCATATTGGCCAAAAAGGCAGATTTTAACCTATCACTTTCCTCTGCTTTTTCTTTTGCCTTGATAATATCGTTGATTAAATTTTTTCGTAATCTCAAATTTGCAACAATTCTTGCAAAAATTAGTAAAATTTGTTTTTCTATTTCTGAAAAAATTCTAAATTCTTTAACATAATCAAATCCCACATAGCCTAACAAATAATCTCCTATTATTGCAGGAACTAATATTAAGCTTTTTATCCCCTGCGGTTCTAGTATATCTTTTAAATTACCATTGGGAAGACTGTAACAATCTTCCACCACTACTATTTTTCCCTTTTTGTGAGATAAAACAACATCTTCAATCATATCTAATGCTACATCTTGCAAATTATCTTTCTGTGGTGTTATACCTTCAGCGCACCATTCAAACGTATTTATACAAATATTTTTGTCCCAATCATAATCAAAAACATAAGCTCTATCAGCATTAACATATTCTCCCAAATCCTTTAAAGCAAAATTTATTCCATCATCTATCCTATCAATTGGTATATCTATAAGGGAAGTTATAGTATTTATAAATAATTCTCTAAGATTGTTTTGTAAAATTAATTCTTCTTCTAATTTTTTTCTTTCTGTTATATCTCTACCTAAAACAACTAAACCTTTTCTGGAGCCATCTTTTTCAAATATTGTTGTTTTAATAACTTCGTAAACTTTTTTAGATCCTTCTACTGTTGGTATAACCTCTTCACCTATTGAAATATCACCTTTTACCCATGCTTTCTCATCAGATTCCATACAGGTAAGAAAAACTTCTTTATATATCGGATCAGTGTAGTCAGCCAATTCTGCATCCGTTTTGCCAAAATAATCAATACCTTTCAAACAAAATAATTCCAAATCTGCATCATTCGCAACCAACCATCTCCCTTGACCATCCTTAAAGCAAATAATATCCGGTGTTGAATTGATTAGTGTCACTAATCTTTGCTCATTCTCTAATATTTCATTTTCAATTTGTTTCTTTTCTGTTATATCGTGTATTATAGCAAAATAAGATTTTTTATTCCCACTACTACCAGTATATTTTTGTAAATGAATTTCAGCAGGATAAATTGTCCCATCTTTTCTTTTATGTATTGTTTCAAAAACTAAAACCTGCTCTGTATCAAGTTTGCTCAATAACTCCCTGAATTTTTCATAATTCATCTCTGGTTTAATATCGAGTGGAGTCATATTTTTAATTTCTTCTAAAGAATAACCAATATTTGTTAACGCACTTCTATTCAAATATTCAAATTTTAATGTTTCTGCATCAAAAACGTAAATTTCATCGATACTATTCTCAACAATATTAGATAAAAACCTCTCAGTTTCTTGTAATTTTCTAAACTCAGTTAAATCCTGAGCCACAATAAACTTTACAATTTTATCTTGTATGGTTATATTTTCAATAGATATTAAAACATTTTTTAATTCACCATACTTTGTTCTTAATACAGTTTCAACATTTTGTATACCATTAACAAACTTACTTAAAAATTCTTCTCTTTCCTGTTCATTCATAATACCAAGTTCAACTGTAGTTTTCCCCACTGCTTCTTCTTTTGAAAAACCTAAAACTGAAGAAAATTTTTCATTAACATCTATATACTTACCAGTAGAAGCATCAATTAAAAAACAAATTGAAGGATTTAAATAAAACAATTTCAAAAATTTTTCTTCAGAAAGTTTCATTTCCTCAATATCCTTGGATACTCCAAAGATTAACTTTTGGTCATTCCATTCACCATATTCTACTCTTGTTTCAACTTGAATTTTTGTACCTGTTTTTGTTATTATAGGAATATTGCAATAATCAGCTTTATTTTTTAGTATCATTTCAAAAATTTGATTAACTTCCTCTCTTTTATCCTCAGGATATACATTTAGAAAAGATTTTCCAATTAACTCTTCTTTATCATATCCCAAACGCTTGATAAATGTATCATTTACATCAATTATTTTCAAATCTTCATTTAAAACACAAATTAAATCATTCAAGGTATTAAAAAAGGTAGCCAATGTTCTTAATGAAGTCCCATTATTAGCTTGTTTTATATCATTTGTATTATTTACAAGCTTTTCTTTTAATTCTTTATTTTCAGCTTGTAATTTTTCGATTTCATAAATCAATTCATCATATGTTTTAGCATTTTCATGCATATTTAGTTCCATATAATATTTTATATTTTTTTATAATATCATATAATATTCTTATTTTTTTCTAAAAAACAAAAATATTTTTTCTTTTATATTAGAATATTTTCCAATCATTTAGCAAATAATAAAACTTCTATTTTACAACTAATGATTTTATCCAACATTTAATAAATTCATTTATTAAATTTATTCTTAAATAATTCATTACTAATTCAATTATACTTTATATTTGTTATTTCCATTTTTAACCAATTCCAATCGATTTGTTTTAATTTCCAAGTTACCGTTAATTTTGATGGAACTTTTATTCCTTCAAAAGTTTTATAATCTTCTGCTTGAATTACCCATTCATATTTTTTTGTATTTGCTTCATTCCCCATATATCTTAAAGCAGTAAATTTTATAAAATCTCCGTTTGAATTAAAATAAAATATTCCACTCCCTGAAGTCCCTTTATAATTAATTGTTGCTTTTACAGTATTACTATCGATCTCTTCCCACTGAATATTTTTGCTAAACGCTAAAGAAGGCATCCAAACCATTTCGCCTAGATATCTTTGAATTGTTCCTTCATCTAATTTTTCACCCTTTTCGTCCACAACTGTCAATAATGAGTTTAATTTTATAAACATTTCACCTTTACCATCTATAAACTTATCTCGTCCTAGAGCATTTAAAAACTCGTTCATTTTTACTTTAACAACCCATATAAAATTAGGTTCTTCAAAAGTAGAATATTGCGTTGCTGTTGCTTCCATCCAGTTCTTTTGGTCTGGTTTCATTTTAAGTAATGCTTTCTGTTCTATTTTTGCTATGTTTATGAAATTTTTTCCAATTATACCAGAATTTTTTAACCAATTTTGAATAGGTTTTGGTAAATCATTCAAATCATCTTCAACTATTATTTTATTTAGCTTCTTATTGTTATTTATAATTTGCAAAATTTCTTTTTCAGTCATTTTTTCAAAATGGTAATATCCAAAGGATATTATACAAATAATTAATATTATAAAGTTAGCGATTGTACCAAATTTCGCATCTTTCCAAACCATTAATATAAGATACTGAGATAGGAAAACAGCAAAAAATCCTACTATCCAAGAATTTTTGAAGTCTTTTAAGAATAAAATAGTATAAATTATAAAAAGAATTGAAACTAACAACCATAATATTCCTGTATATTTTGAAATAAACATTGAGAGTTCTTTAATTTCTTTGATACCGAACCCTTTAATAAAACCTAATAAATGAATAATAGAATGCATAAAAACGATAAGAACAAAAATATATTTCATTTGACTACCTAAATTATGACATGTTTTAAATTTCTATGGGATGAATATAGTATTACTTAAAATTTTTTAAACATATTATATGAAGTGAAAATTTATCTTCATTATTATAATTTTATTATTAGTTTTATTTACATCATTTACTGGGAAGGGTCTGTTAAGATTTAAATTTTATAATAAAATATGTTTTTTTTATAAAAAATATTATACCAACTATTTTTTTGCTTTTAATCTATACATAAATAAAAACAATTTTAAAAATAACATCAAATATGTAATTGTAATATTATACTAAATAAAATTTATTAAACTAGTTTTTTATGATTTATTATTTCAAATAATAATTTTATCGTTATCTCTTTTAGGAATGAATTTTATAGGGCCTTTTTTTATCATTTCATGGAATTCGCTGGTTTTATCAATTCCAATATCAAAAATTTTTCTGCAATAAGAACAATAATTTAAATCCTGTTTCTTATAAACTTTTCTTGTATCTTTATCAATTAAATCATTAACACTAGCATTCGACCAAACATATCTAGCATTAAATCTACCACTTGAAAGGTATTAATTATTTTTTGTAATATTTTAATATTTTCATTCTTATAGTCACTTATTTCTGTTCTCAATTTCTGAATTTGAGTTAATAAACTTGTTTCAGCATCTCCGCCAAGTGAATTTTGAATTTTTATTAATATATTAGACTGGTTTTTATTTTCTTTTTCTAAATCAATAATATTTGTTCTTAATTTTGAAATTTGAGTTAATAGACTATTATCTTTCTCTCCTACCAATATATTACTAAGTTGTGTAAAATTCTTATTACTTTCCTCTTTAATTTGTTTTAATATAACAACTAATTCTTTTAATGCTGATAGTTCATCACTAACCTTCACTTCTTTCTTGTTTTCTACTTGATGTAATATTGAATGATTTCTATAATTATATATTAATGATAAAATTACACCTAATATTGATGTAAAGAAAGCTGTTTTTAAACCTTCTAATAATATAGGAATACTATCTGTTATATTATTTACATCAAAATTCAATAAACCAATAATAATTCCGACAAACGTACCAAATATTCCTATTGTTGTAAAAATAGACGGTACTAAGTTGAATAAATATAAGTTGATAGAATCAAGGTTACCGCTTTCTTTTAATTTTTTTATAAAATTAACTTCAACCCAATATGCAATTGATAGCATAGCAATAAAAAAGAGTATGTTAATTACCATTTTTTAACCTAAAATATTTTATTTTAAAATACTTAATATATACATTTTTCAATATTTATCACAATTGTAAAACATCATATTTTTTTATTCCTTTTACGGCTGCGCGAAAGCGCATCCGCAAGGATTCATGCCTACACCGTCCGAGCTATATAAAAATTTATTTTTCTTTATTTAAATTAAATTTGTGAAATGCTTTTAAATAATTTTCAACCAAAATATTAATATTAATTTTTTCCTCTATAATTTTAAGTGAATTCTGCCCGAAATTATTAAGCATCTCTTTATTTTGTAAAAGAAATATAATTTTCTCTGCTAAATCTAAGTAGTTATCCTCCTGAAAATATAATCCGTTGAAATTCTCAAAAACCAAATCCTTCTCTGTACCATCGCAGACTGAACAAATTATAGGTTTTGCAAAGCACATTGCCTCGTTAATTGAAAGTCCGCCCATACCCGCAATAACATAAATTTCGCTGCTAAGGAACTCCTTACCTAAAACTTTAGGTTCATAAATTGCTCCCAAAAAATCGACATTATTTTTTAATTCAAAATCATCTACTAATTTTTGTAAATTTTGCTTTTCTGGCCCATCACCTATAACCTTCAATTTAACATTCGGAATTCTTTCCTTTATTATTTTCACTGCTTTCAATAGCAAATCAACTTTTTTCCACTTTACCAATCTACCAACATGAATAATTGTATTATTTTCAGGATGAACAGATTTTTTTAATTCGTTATAAACTTTTAATAATTTATCAGTATCAGGTGAATTTGATAGCAAATGCATCTTTTCTGACTTTACGAAATAGGATTTATAAATCTCAAATCCCACAGAAGCATAATACAAATGTAAATCGGCTAAATTTGCAAAAATCAACCTTAAAAATGCTAAAAAAATGTCACTTAATTTGTTCACTTTAATTTTATCACCGTTTTCATTAATCATAACTCTTGATTTAAAAGGATTAATAGCTTCAAAAAACTTTGGAACTTGAAAAGGAATATCTCGAAATGCAATTTTTATATTAAGTTTACGCAACTTAAAAAACAACTTCGGATAAAAAACAATTGATAAAATATATGGCCAACCCATAACTAAAATATTCGGCTGAACATCATCTAACACTTTTTCGATACCTTCCAGAAAAGGTTTTTTGTAATATGTTGTAAATTCTCGTAAATAAATTACATTAAAATCAAATTTTTTCTTTTCAACTTTTACACCTTGACCAATAGTTTGCGATTTAATTTCTGGAACACAAACATAAACTTCGATATGTTTATTCAATCTACTAAGTACTGGCTCCAAATAATGAGGTATCGCCCCAAATAAAAATAATAATTTCATAATTTTCTCTTTGATTAAAAATTAATATTTGGCTCGGACGGTATA
The DNA here is from genome assembly GCA_035379625.1 of Ignavibacteriales bacterium. Taxonomy (GTDB): domain Bacteria; phylum Bacteroidota; class Ignavibacteria; order Ignavibacteriales; family DAOSCP01; genus DAOSCP01. Next base: position 10,192 of record DAOSVM010000026.1, read on the forward strand.
AGCATGACTTTTAGCGTGTTAACTTACCATAATATATATCACAAATCACTAATCCTTGTTATCACATCACGGAACTTATTACCAATAAACCAATTATCTCTATCTTTTAAAATATTTTCACGAAATTTTAATAATTCCTCAGGTTTCTCAACCAATTCATCAACAAAATTTTTAAATTTATCTAATTCATTATGCTTAAATGCTTTCCCGTAACCATTTTTATTAATAATATCCATTGCATCACCATCTGGAAGTAAACCAAGTATTGGAATCCCCATATTTATTAATTCGTATATTTTAGAAGGTACACAGAATTTCAAATAATCTTCAACTAATGGTACAAATCCAACATTGCAATTAGATGTCGCAAAATTAACATAATCATTATATGGCATATTATCGTAAAAATTAATATTTTGCTTATCCAAATATTTTTGTAAAGGAATATAATTTTTATACTCACCAACATAATTTATAATACAATTATTTTGCTTTTCCAATAGTTTAGCAAGAATTTCTGGTTTTTGTAATCTATCAAAAACACCTCCGTAAACAATTTTAATTTTGGAAATATCAAATCCTTGTTTTAATTCCAACTTATTAATATAACCGAAATAATTATTAATAATTTTATTGTTATCAACATTAAACTCTTCAATTAAAGTAGTGTAAAAAGTTTTAGATGTTGTAATAATTAAGTCAGCCGCTTGTAAATACTTTCTTAAAGCTTTTTCGCGGAAATAATAAAATCCGGTATTATGAATAAATTGCAAACCTTGATATTTTAAATAAAGGATAGGATCATGGAAATGGATAATAAACTTAAGTCCTTTAGTTTTTTTAAGTAAATAGCCTAATTTCAGTGTAGAAAGTTCTCCGCCAGTAGTTGCATAAACATAATCATCTTGCCCAACTTTATTTTTCAAATCATTATAAGCAATATTAGCCCAACTATTTAAATAATCTTCACTAAGCCCTAATTTTACTAAAATATGTGGTAACTTATTTTGAAAATCAAAAGGATAAGAAAAAATATTATCTTCATTTTTAGCATTTGTCGTAATAATAAAGGTATTAAATCCTGCTTGCTGCAAATATTTTACATTTTCTTTTCGTAAAAGAATTCCGCCAGAGTTTTTTTCACCCCAAAACCGAGTTATAAAATATAAATTTTTCATAGATTAACTAACAATTTTTTTAATGATATGAATTGGATTATATTCCTTATCTTTTGCAAACCATTTAATGATAAGTATATATAATAATATCAAATTTAAAATAAAGAATAAAGTTTTAAATAAAAATATTGTTATGCCTGCTTTATCAAAGAAAATTGTATAGTAAATAACAAGAGCCAAAACATATATAAAAGTTATGGTTAATGATTTATAAACTTCAAGATGAATTTTTTCAAATTTAAACACCCAGAAATATAACCAAATAACATAAAATAAAGTTGATATACATGTTACAAATGCAGAAGCAAAATAACCATAATAAGGGACAAAAATTACATTCAAACCTAAATTCAAAAAAGCTGATATAAAAACACCAGAACTTAAAACCCAAGTTTTTTTATGAAAACTGATTATATCCGCAATTGGTCTTTGTAAACCTCCAAATACATAAATCGTTCCAATAATACCAATAACTTTATAAGCATGAAAATATTTTTTATTTGCAAAAGCTAAAACAATTTCTTTTGCAAAATAAGTCAATGATAAATGAGCCGCAACAAGAACTGTTAGCATAACAGTAATGAATTTACCCAATTTGCGTAAAGTTGCTTCTTTATCATAAATTAATCCGGACATAGCCATCGGACTTTGAACTTGTGTAATGGCATCCATTATGACATACAAAACCATTGCAGCCTGATATGCCAAAGAAAAAAGTCCAACATCCTGCATTGTTGTATATTTTGCAAGAACAAGCCTATCAGAAAAGGAGTTAACCCATCCACTTGCTGCTAAAGGCAATAAAGGGAGTGAATATTTTAAAGACTTCTTTAATATCTCTTTATCGAATTGAAAATTTAATATGTTTCTATTTAGAAAGTAAACTAAATAAAAGGAAAAAATAAAAAGAGCACCTATTAATCCTCCAATAAGTCTGGAAAGTACACCATATTTTAAAATAATTAAAAAAAAAGCGTAACCGAAGTGTTAATTATAACCGAGGAAGATTCTACAATTGTTGTTTGTTTTGCATTCAAAGATTGTTTTAAGAAAATAGCTCCCAAATTACCAAGTTGTTGAAACAAAGGCGCAATAAAAGCTAAAAATGCATATGGAAAAAACGGAACAGGTAAAAAACTATAAAGAAAACCTTTACTTATGAACATGAAAATAATGGTTAAAAATAATCCCCATATTGATACAAACCAAAATATTGTAGAGTATAGTTTTTTCAAATCCTCTTGATTATTTTTATAGTCGTGAAAAAACCTACCAAACGCTGAGTCTAAATATAAAGATATAAAAAGTGGCATTAGTAAAGAAATTGTTATAAGTGTGTTCAAAATTCCATAGTCTGAAGGAGTTAAGTATTTTGTATAAACAGGCACTAAAATTATATTAATTCCTTTTGTAAAAAAACTGGAAAAGATATACCACTTACCATGCTTAAAAATAGATTTTAACCAGTTATTTTTATGTATTCCTGTATCCAATTAAATTTCAATCCCAAATTTGTTATAAAATTTTTCTAAATTTTCTTTGTACAGTTCATAAATTTTTCTTCTTTCCTTAAAATCAAATTGATTTTTAATCCATAAATCCTGAGAAAATTTTTTAAAGTATTTTAATTTATACAATTTTGTCCTAATAATAAAACCTCTAAAAATTGCTTTTATTATAAATGTTAATAAAATTTTAAAATTTTTATTTTTAGTAATTTCATTATTTGCTAATTCAGCAATGTAATTAGCTGCTCGAATATGGTTTTTCCCATCATCAAATTCAATTATATTTTTAATAATTTCTTTTCTTCTATCGGATAATTTCAGAAAATCCTCAATTTTATTAGTTTGATAAAATTCATCAATGTATTTTTGAAGCTCTTCGTAAGTTTTTGTTATTGGACTTCCTTGAGAAATTATAGATCTTTCGAAATCTCCAAAATTAGGAGTTACAAGAACTGACATTTTATTTAATAACCAAGCTTCTAAAGCTGTTGTACTTTCGAAAGCTACTAATAAATCTGAAGCATTTATCAAATCGAAAATGTTTTCTTCACGATGAATTACTAAAACATTTTTATAACTCAATAATCCTTTAAACTCAGTTTCATATTTATCAACAGTGCCGGGATGGTATTTTAAGATAAATAAAATATCTGGATTATTTTCAATAAGTTTTTTATAAATTTCATTTAGTGGATCTCTATTAGATTTAATTTTTTCAACAACTTCAAGAGAACCAAAACGTTTTACAATATCTTCTTTATTTTTTTCAAGATAATCTGTAAAATAATTATCAAACCCCCAAGCAGCAATTAAAATAACTTTTTGAAAAGATTTTAAATTATATTTATCCAACAAAGTATTTTTATCCATAAAAGAAAGGAATTTATATTTATCAAATCCAGTAGCACCAGAAACTTTAATTTTATTAAAATTTAAATGCTTTAAATATTTTTTTAAAATATTTACATTTTTAGTAGACCATTCGAGATGCAAATCTTCATAAAGAATTTTATCTTTATTCCAGCCCCAAAAGAAAGCTTCAATACCTTGAGGATTATCAACATAATCCCCTTCAGAAGTTAAAGTTACAACTTTAATTCCCAAAGATTTTGCAAATTTTACAATATTAAAATTATTAGGTGCACCAACACCATTAGCAATAAGAAGAATATCTGGTTTATACTTTAAAATTTTAAATTCAAATTGGTAAATGCTCTCACGAATTACAGTAAAATTATAGAATTTTTCTAAGAAATAAAGTACGGGCTCTGTTATATCAATATCTCTACCTTTAGATGTCCATTCAAGAGATAATAGTTTCATAAAACAAATCAATTTTATTATTAGATAATTTCCTACAAAAATAACAAAAAAAATTGTTTTTTATATATTATTTGGTTAAAATATTAGGAATTTTATTTTTTATATATTTTTTTCTTTATTGAAAAAATAGTTATTAAAAATTAATTTTTATAAATTAAATAATTAATATATGCTGATAATTCACTTAATGGTAAATAACAAATTTATACCACCTTTCATTAAATTTGTAAATAAACATTTTAATCAAACCAAACATTTATTTTTTTTAATAGGTAATGCAAGTAATGAATATGAAATGGATCCTTCGATTGAGAATGTCATATGAATTGAAAGTGAGAACCAATTTGTTTTACTGCAAATTTATCTTAATAAAGCTGACAAAATATTATTACATGGTTTATATGATTTAAGAATAAAACAAATATTATTTAATCAACCATGGATATTAAAAAATGTTTTTGGTTGATGTGGGGTGGAGATTTATATTTCCCTGAAAAACAAACTTGGTTGCATAGACAAATTATTAAAAATGTTAAAAATGTTGTAACATTTATAAAACAGGATTATCAATATTTAATAGATAATTATAAAGTTTATCCAAAATTGTATACTTCGTTTTGCTATTTGAGTAATGTGTTTAATGAAGATCTTTATAAAACAATTTTTACTATGCCCAAAAATGAAATATGGTTACTAGTTGGGAACTCCGCTGATTATACAAACCGTCATGAATTTATATTTGATAAATTACAACATTTAATAAATAAAAATATCAAATTAATCACCCCTTTATCTTATTCAATTGGTGATGGAAATTATAGAAAAAAAATTATAGATTTAGGCTATAAATTATTTGGCGATAAATTTAATCCATTATTAGAATTTTTACCATATCAAGATTATTTAAAAATATTGGCTAATATTGATATTGTAATATTTGCACACAAAAGGCAGGAAGCATTTGGAAATATAATTCAATTATTAGGCTTAGGTAAAAAAGTTTATTTATCCAAAAACTCACCTCTTTGGAAGCATTTTAGTGAAGCAGGAATTAAACTTTATGACATAAATAACGATATTAATTTAACAATTAATCAATCAGAATTAGAACACAATAAAAAAATTATTAAAGAATGTTATACTGAAGAAAACTAAAAAAAACAACTTTTTGAAATTTTTTATAAATAATTATATAAATTTCTATATTGAAAATAATAAAAATATTTACTATGTTAACTTTACATATAATGATTAATACAATTTTTATAGAACCATTTATTATGTTTATTAACAAAAATTTTAATGCAAAAGAACATTTTTTTGTGATTTTCGGAGGTTCAGGTTATAATGTAAAATTAGATAACAACATAAATAATTTATACATTATAAAGAGTGAAGAAAAAATTACCGTGTTACAGTATTGTTTATATAAAGCTGATAAAATAATAATACACGGTTTATTTAATGAAAGATTAATACAAATATTATATTTTCAACCTTGGCTACTTAAAAAAAGTTATTGGGTAATGTGGGGTGGTGATTTTTTATATCCAGAAATCAATAGTTGGCAAAAAAAACAAGTAATAAAAAAAATACAAAATATTATCACATATGTAGATGGAGATGTAGATTTTCTACAAAAGAAATATAATACTTATCCTAAATATTACAAAAGTTTAACATATTTAAGTAATATTTTTGATGATAAATTAAATTATAATTTAAATAAAATTTCAAAAGATGAAATGTGGATTTTAGTTGGTAATTCTGCAAGTGAAACAAATCGACATGAATTCATACTAAAAAAACTAACAAATTTAAGTAATCAAAATATAAGATTAATAACTCCATTATCTTACTGTAAAGGTAATGGAAACTATCCTCAAAAAATAATTGAATTGGGAAAATCTTTATATGGGGATAAATTTGAACCAATAACAAACTATTTAGAATATGATAAATATATTCAGTTACTGTTTAATATTGATATTGCATTATTTGCTCATAAAAAACAAGAAGCAATGGGTAATATTATTCATTTATTAGGTTTTGGTAAAAAAGTGTATTTAGATAGCCAAGCCACCCATTGGAGTTTTTTTTATAATTTAGGATTAAAAATATATGATATAAATGACGAAATTAATTTGAATATAGAATTAACTGAAGTCAAAAGAAATACTAAAATTATCAAAGAATATTTTTCCGAAGAAAATTTGAAAAAATCACTTGGAAATATTTTTAATTCATAAACTTTAATTATAAATTAAAAAGATGGAAGAATACATACAAGAAATATATGAAAATATTGAAAAATATTATACCGATAAAATACTTAAATATGGTGCTAACCCCTTAGGTGTTGATTGGAAAAATGAAGAGGGACAAATACTTAGATTTGGTCAACTATCAAAAGTTCTTAATATAAATATACCCTTTACAGTTGCAGATTTAGGATGTGGATATGGAAAATTTATAGATTATTTAGATAAAAATTTCCAAAATTATACGTATATAGGCTACGATTTATCTAATTCTATGATAAAAAAAGCCATAGAACTTTATGGATATAAAAATAATGTTTATTTTCAACATATAAAATCAATTAAAGAAATTCAATCTGTTGATTATATTATAACAAGTGGAATATTTAATGTTAAGATGCATTATACTGAAGTACAATGGTTAAATTATATACTAAATACGTTAGAACAAATGTATAATAAATCACTAAAAGGTTTTGCTTTCAATATATTATCTAAATATTCCGATAAAGAATATATGAGAGATTATTTATATTATGCTGATCCTCTTTTTTTATTTGATTTTTGTAAAAGAAATTTTTCAAAAAATGTATCACTTCTACATGATTATGAACTTTATGAATTTACAATAATAGTAAGAAAGGTTGTTTAAATGAATGACTTAAAAATATGTTTTTTGGTTTATGGAAATGGTGGTAATTTAAAATTTTTTTGGCTAGCTAAAGAAAAACAATTACTATCAAATATCCAATTATATACAATTGCTTATAAGAAATGTGGAGCAATTGACTTTGCTTTAAGCAAAAAAATACATTCAAAAATTTTAGATTATAATTTTACTTACAACATAGAACTTTTAGATGAATTATCAAAAATAAATCCAGATATTATAATAACTAATTGGCATAAAATAATTGACAATGATATAGTAAATTTATACAAAAATCGTATGATAAATCTTCACTACTCAATTTTGCCAGCATTTAAAGGAATGATTGGTATTAAGAAAATTTTATCAGAAGCATTAAAAAAGAATTGTCAATATATTGGTGTTTCTACTCATTTTGTTGAAGATGCTGTCGATGATGGTTTTATAATTTCTCAAGCAATTATAAAAGTAAATAATAAAGATCAAAATATTTTAATAAATGAAACATTTCAAAAAGGAGCTATAATTTTGTTGAATTCAGTATTATTAGCATCAAGTAGAATTGATATATTTAATAATAATATGTTAAATTTGAATGATATTGAATTTTTTGAATTTAGTCCGAACCTAAAGTTCAAATTGGATTGTTTCACAGATGCTTTTTGGAAAGAGTTATCAATATTATGAAAATTGCAATACTTCAACCAAATTACATCCCATGGAAAGGTTATTTTGATATAATTAATATGGTTGATATATTTGTTTTATACGATGATGTACAATATACTGTTAGAGATTGGCGAAATAGGAACAAAATAAAAACCAAATTTGGAACTCAATGGTTAACTATACCTTGTGATGGGACACAAAATAAAATAATTAAAGATGTAAAAGTTATTTGGGATGAAAAATGGAATTTCAAACATTGGAAAACTATTGAACATAATTATTGTAAAGCTAATTATTTTAAAAGTTATAAAGAGTTTTTTGCTGAATTGTATTGTAATTTGAATGAGAATTATCTCTGGGAAATAAATTTAAAATTTATTGAGTCTATTAACTCATTATTAGGAATCAAAACCAAAATAATTTTATCTTCTGAATTAAACTACAATAGAAATCTAAAAAAAAGTGAAAGATTATTAGATATCCTTAAATATTTAGGTGCAACAAATTATTTATCTGGTCCATCGGCAAAAGAATATATTCTAGAAGATCTCTTTACAAAAGAAAATATAAAAATAGAATGGATGGATTATAACAATTATCCTACGTATGATCAGTTATATCCTCCTTTTGTTCACGTAGTTAGTATTATTGATTTAATTTTTAATGTAGGTGAACAATCTCAACTTTATTTGAAGAGTTTTAATAAATTTTAATTATTAAAGAGTGGTTTATGAAAGTTTGCATCTGTGAAAGAACTACAATTTATCAACTTATACATATTTGTTTTGAACAATTAAATATTAAACCATATGTTGCTGAAGTGGAAGTATTACGCTGAGAAAATGCTTCCAAATTACTGTATGAATTAAAACCGTCTTTTATGTGGCTAATTGATAAATGGGAAAAAATGAACTCAAATAACGTACATCCCTTTTCAGATTATCCATTTTATATACAAAATATTGAAGTTTATAAAGAATATTTTGGTGGTCCATTGAATGAGCAAGAAACTTTTGATAATTTATTAAATGAAACCAAACAAAAATTTATTGAATTTCAAAATGTCAAGATAATCAGAGAAGATAGTATTAAATCAATAGATATATTAAAAAATGATTTACAAAAAATTAATAAAAAGTACCTTGATTTTGTTTATATTGATGCTAATCATCAATATGATTATGTATTAAGAGATTTAATGTATTGGCATAAGATATTATCAGATAATGGATTAATACAATTAAATGATTGTTGTTTTTCCGATGCAGGAGCAAAACAGAATTTAGGGGTCCTATATGCAGTTACTGAATTTACTAAAAGGACTGATTTTTTCCCAGTTATTCTAACAAATACCGATTGGTCGGATATTGTGTTAGCAAAACGAAATAGTATAATAAGTCAGAAAATTCATGATATTATTAATATGTCGAATATACCATACGTTGAAGTACCGCATCAATTGTTACCATCAATGAAAATTGTTAATGGTAGTCAACGTTCTAATATATCTTTTTTATTATAAAATTATTTTCGACAAAAAAATGATACCATTTAATCTACCAACAGTAACAGGTAATGAGCTTAAATATATTCAACAATGTTTAGCAAGTAAACAAATTTCCGGTGAAGGTGATTTCACAAAAAAATGCCAAAATTGGTTTGAGGAAAAATTACAATGTAAAAGAGCTCTTTTAACACCAAGTTGTACGCATGCTTTGGAGATGGCCGCTATTTTAATAGATACAAAGCCTGGAGATGAAATTATAATGCCATCTTATACATTCGTATCTACAGCAAATGCATTTGCTATGAGAGGTGCTACAATTGTTTTTGTAGATATACGCCCAGATACATTGAATATAAATGAAAATCTTATAGAAGCTGCAATTTCACCAAAAACAAAAGCCATATGTATAGTACATTATGCAGGAATAGCTTGCGAAATGAATAAAATTTTGCAAATAGCTAATAAATATAATCTTTATGTTATTGAAGATTCTGCACAAGGAATTTTATCAAAATATAGTGATAAATATTTAGGTACAATAGGCCATTTTGGTTGTATTTCTTTTCATGAAACAAAAAATATAACTAGTGGAGGTGAAGGTGGCCTTTTAATTATAAATGATGAAAAATTTATTGAAAGAGCTGAAATTATCAGAGAAAAAGGTACCGACCGTAGTAAATTTTTTAGAGGTCTTGTTGATAAATATACTTGGGTTGATATTGGTAGTAGTTATTTATTAAATGAATTAAGTGCTGCTTATTTGTGGGGACAGTTAGAAATCTCAGATAAAATTATAGAAAATAGAAAGATTGCTTGGGGAAAATATTACTTAGGGCTTAAGAAGTTATATGATCATGGTATTATTGAATTACCTGTCATACCAACTAATTGCAAAAATAACTATCATTTGTTTTACATAAAAACTAAAGATTTAACTGAAAGAACTAATTTGTTACAATACTTAAGAGATAATGGAATTTATGCAGTTTTTCATTATGTGCCATTACATACATCACCAGCAGGATTAAAATATGGCAAATTCAGTAGTAAAGATATTTTTACAACTAAAGAAAGCGAAAAATTAATTAGATTACCATTGTTTTACGGTATTAAAGATGATGATATTAATTTTATTATAGAAAAAATATATAATTTTTATAAATTATGAATATTTTTTTTAATTTATAAAAAAAAAGGCATACACAATGTATGCCTTTATGTTTATTATTTTTCTCTTTGATTAAGTTCTTTTGATATAATGGATTCTGTATCTAAAGCTATTACCAATTCTTCATTTGTAGGGATTCTCAAAATACGTATTTTAGAATCAGGTGTAGACATATCAATTTCAAAACCACGTGTTTTATTTTTTTCTTCATCAAGTTTAATTCCTAACCAATCCATATCATCACAAACCATTTTTCTAATAATATCAGAGTTTTCACCAACACCACCGGTAAATACTATAGCATCACAACCATTCATAATTGCTATGTAAGCACCAATAAATTTTTTTATTCTATAGGCATATATATCAAGAGCTAATTGTGCTCTTTGGTTTCCATTTAATGCTGCTTCTTCCACTTCTCGCATATCACTTCCAACACCACTTACACCAACTACACCACTATGCTTTGTAATCAAAGTATTTGCTTCAGAAACAGATAATTCTTCTTTACTCATAATATAAGGAAGAACACCAGGATCTAGTTCACCACAACGAGTTCCCATTAATAAACCATCAAGAGTTGTAAATCCTAAAGAGGTATCGTAAGATTTTCCATATTTAACTGCAGCCATAGAAGCACCATTACCAAGGTGAGCAGTAATAATTTTTAATTCTTCAATTGGTTTATTAAGCATTGCAGCTGCTCTACTAGCTACATACTTATGAGAAGTACCATGAAAACCATATTTCCTAATTTTGTATTTTTTATACAATTCCATAGGTAAACCATAAGTAAAATGTGCTGGAGGAATTGTTGAATGAAAAGCTGTATCAAAAACAGCTACTTGAGGTTTATTTGGCAATAACGCTGAACAAGCTTCTATACCTTTAATATTTGCAGGATTATGTAAAGGTGCTAATTCAATATTATCTTTAATAGCTTGAATTACCTGAGGTGTAATTAATACAGAATCAGCAAAAGACTCACCACCGTGAACTACACGATGGCCAACCGCTTCTATTTCATTTCTATCTTTTATAACTCCATGTGTAGGGCTTAATAAAACCGCTAAGACATATTCAATACCAATTTTATGATCGAGAATTTCTCCAACTATACGAATTTTTTCATCTCCCAACTTTTGATGTGTTAAAACTGCTGAACTCATTCCAATTCTTTCAACTAAACCTTTTGCTAAAGGTTCAGGATTTGTAGTATCTATAAATTGATATTTAATTGACGAACTGCCACAATTTAAAACTAAAATTTTCATCTCTCCTCCATTAAAGCATTATTTTTCCATCAGCATTGTATTTGAAGAAACCCTCGCCAACTTTCTTCCCGAGTTTCTTTTCTCGTACTAATTTTCTTAAAATAGGGCAAGCTCTAAATCTTGGTTCGCCCAAAGTTTTCCAAAGAGAATCCATCACTGCTAATAATTCATCAAGCCCCATTGTATCAGCTAGTTCCAAAGGCCCAATTTGAAGATTATATGCTAACTTTAAAGCTAAATCTATATCTACTGCTGAAGCAATACCTTCCATATATGCATACATTGCTTCATTTATAAATGGAATTATACATCTAGTTGTAATGAAACCTGGATATTCAAAAACCTCAAAAGCTGTTTTTCCAATTTTCGATGCACACAATTTAGCACGATTAACAGTCTCGTCTGTAGTTTCTAATCCTCTTACTAATTCAACTAAAGAAACTTTTTGTACAGGATGTTGGAAATGCATTCCGATAACCAAACCCGGATTCTTAGTAACTTTAGCAATTTCTGAGAGACTAAATGTTGAAGTATTTGATACCAAAATTGTGTTAGGTTTAGCAATCTCTGAGATTTTTCTAAATATTTCGCACTTCAATTCAAAATTCTCATCAACAGCTTCAATAATCAAATCTGCTTCTTCTACATCTTCAATGCGAGTAGACCAAGTAATTCGACTTAATAATGATTTTTTCTCGCTTACAGTCATAGCCCAACGCTGGATTTCTCTATCCATCGCTTCGCTAAGCCTTTCTTGTGCGATCTGTAACGAAGCTTCATCTTTTTCAATTACTAAAACATCAATTCCTGCCTGTGAAACTGTCCAAGCAATTCCTCTACCAATAACACCACATCCAATAATTGCCACAAAACTAATTACTTCTTCGTTGGATGATGAAGTTTCAGGTTGAATACCTAGTAAATCCTGAAATGTTAATTTTGAGTCTGACATAAACAACCTAAATATTATTTATAAAAAAAATCTTTCTCAATATCTTTGAATTTTTTACCTTGCAAATCTTTCTCAGATACAATTGGATTTTCAACTTTCCAATCAATATTTAAAGTTGGATCGTTATACAATATACATCTTTCATGCATCTTTGAATATAATTTAGTGCATTTATAAGAGAAGATAGTATTATCTTCTAAAGCTACAAAACCATGTGCAAAGCCAGTTGGTATCCACAATTGGTAATGATTTTCATCGCTTAATTCAACAGAAACATATTTTCCAAAAGTAGGAGACCCAAACCTAATATCCACAGCGATATCAAGCACTTTACCTTTCAAAACTCGTACTAATTTCCCTTGGGCATATTCACCTACTTGGTAATGCAATCCTCTTACGACATTTTTTTTAGATAATGATAAATTATCTTGTTTAAACTGTTCACCTATACCTATATCTAGATATTTTTTTAGATTATATGTTTCTAGAAAATATCCTCTATCATCGACAAAAACATCTGGTTTTATTATAAACACGTCTGGTATTTCAGTTAGTATTTTCTGCATATAACCTCTCAATATCTTTTATTCAAAAACCATTTATAAGCTGTTGTTATTATATCATTTAAATTATATTTCGGGTTCCAATTTAATATTTCTATAGCTTTTTTATTGTCAGCAACCAAAATAGCTGGATCTCCTGCCCTTCTTTCGACTATTTCATAATTAACTTTTAAATTTGTAATATTTTCCACTGCATTTATTATATCAAGAACAGAATAACCTTCACCAGTACCTAAATTAAACACTTCAGATTTACCACCATTCACCAAATACTCTAAAGCTTTTATATGAGCATCAGCTAAATCATCTACATGAATATAATCTCTGATACATGTACCATCAGGAGTATTATAATCATTACCAAACACTTTTATTTTATCTCTTTTGCCTAATGCAGTATTTATGACTAAAGGGATAAGATGTGTTTCTGGATCATGACTTTCTCCAATTTGTGCTTCTGGATCACTACCAGCTGCATTGAAGTAACGAAGTATCACATATTTTAAGTCATAAGCTTCTGTAAAATCTTCTAATAAAAATTCTACAGCTTTTTTAGTTTTTGCATATGGATTAATAGGTTTTATTGATTCTTCTTCCGAAATTGGAATCTGCAAGGGATTACCATAAACACTACATGTAGAAGAAAAAATAAAATATTTTATGGCTAATTCTTTTACAGCATTTATTAAATTATAGCTACCAACTACGTTATTTCTATAATATATATCAGGTTTCTCTGTTGATTCTCCTACATAAGCAAAAGCTGCAAAATGAATAACAGCATCTATTTTCTCATTTTTTAATGTATTTAATAAATTATCATAATTAAGTAAGTCACAATTTAACAATTTTGCTTTTGAATGAACTGCTTCTTTGTGACCTCTTGATAAGTTATCTAAAACCACTACATCATAATTATTTTTTATTAATTGCTTGACTGTATGCGAGCCAATATATCCAGCTCCACCAGTAACTAATATTCTCATTTTTAACCTTACTTTAATTAATCAATTTTATAAATTTATGAAATAAAAAATTATAAAAAAAATCTATAATATCTTTAACTTTTTAATTACAATTATAATTGTTTATAATATTTAATATTTCTTCACCAAATTTATTAAATTTATTCTTATCAAAACCTTTTATACTTAATAGTTCAAATATATTTCTAGGTTTTTTCAAAACAATATCTATTAATACCTTATCATTACAAATTTTATTCTCTTCTTGTAAATATTTTTCAGCTACTTTTGCCCTAACTTCCTTTAATTTTTCATAAAGTTGAATATCTTCTTTTTTATAAATAATATTTTTTTTGATAATATTTTGTCTTTTATCACTTAATGATTTTAATGTGTCGAGTATTATTTCTTCCGAGTAAGATTGACCAAGGCTAAAAGTTGGGAAAAATATATTTTCCGAATAACCTTTTAATATTTTTACAATTTCTGTATCATTTATTGTAGGTTCAATTTCAATAGTTTTATGGATCAAAAATTTTAAATATTTTAAGTTATCTCCCAAATTTTTATTCATACAATTATCACAAATACCACATTTTGTAATATTCCTTTCACCAAAAAAATTAACAATTGTTTCCATCCTACAATTGCTGGTATAAATAAATTCTTTAAATTTTTGATAATTTTCGTTAGCTCTTTGTCTTAATTCTCTAACATTTTTAATTATTGGATATAAGTTAGGTTCTCTCTCCCTACTTTTTAACAATATATAATTAAAATCATTAGTGATTTTATTTATTTCTAATATGGATGAATTTTCTAATTTATTTAAATATTCAATAATCATATTATCATCAATATTTAATAGAGTACAAAATTTGTTCACGTTTAAATTAACAAATTCATTAAATATAGAGTAATTATAAAAACTTACCAAATTTGACAATATTATTTTTTTAATTTCATCTTGAGTTTCTTTAATAACTTTTTTTAATTCATCTGGAGTAAGTGTAAATTTTATAAAAATATCATTTGATTTATTAATTTTTATCAAGTATGAATATTTTTCAAACCATAAAAGTAACATTTCTACATAGTTATCAGTTATTTCTCTATGGAAATATTGTTGTATGTTCTTTAATGAGAAAGATAGAAGCTTATTAGAAAATGAATTAATACCTATATTAGCATTATCAAAGATAAAATCATAGAATTTATAAATTGCGTTTTCTTCAGGATAATTAGAATCAATTAGGAATTCGTTAAGTTTATCATCTTCAGAATTATACAAAAGGTAAGCATATGAAATTTTCCCATCCCTACCAGCTCTACCAATTTCCTGATAAAATGCTTCAAAATTACTTGGTGGGTTATAATGAATAACAAATCTAATATCCTTTTTATCTATTCCCATTCCAAAAGCATTCGTTGCAACCATTAAATTTAATTTTCCTAGTAAGAATTGTTGTTGAATTCTTTTTCTTATCTTCAAATTCATCCCTGCATGGTAAAACTCATTCTCGAAGCCCAATTGATTTAAGAAAAATGATAAACTCTCTGCCAATTTTCTTGTAGAAACGTAAATAATTCC
Source organism: Ignavibacteriales bacterium (assembly GCA_035379625.1). Lineage (GTDB taxonomy): Bacteria > Bacteroidota > Ignavibacteria > Ignavibacteriales > DAOSCP01 > DAOSCP01. Next base: position 25,800 of record DAOSVM010000026.1, read on the forward strand.
GGGAAATTCCACATTATTTAAAATTTCAATTAATTTCTCTTTCTTATTACTTTCTTTAAAAATATGAATACTCAAATTTTCACGATAAAAACCTGTTTTAATGATTTTTACACTTTCCAGGCCTAAATATTTAATAATGTCATTAACAACGTTATCCGCAGCTGTTGCTGTAAAAGCAGCTATTGCCTTAAAATTAATATTTTGTATAAAGTTTTTAATTTTTAAATAACTTGGTCTAAAACTATTTCCCCATTGACTTACACAATGAGCTTCATCAATAAATAGATAATCTGGATTTGTTCTATTTACAAAGGATAAGAAATTTTTATTCTCAAGCCTTTCTGGAGAAATATATAACAATTTAATTTCTCCGTTCAAAATTCTATTATATATTAAATTTATTTCTTCATAACTTATTGAACTATTGATAAATGCAGAAATATTTGATATACTATTTAATTTTTCAACTTGATCTTGCATTATTGAAATTAAAGGCGTTATAACAATTGAAAAATTATTTGATATAATAGCAGGAATTTGGTAAGTTAAAGATTTTCCCGCACCAGTAGGAAGTATAGCAAGAATTGAATTTCCGTGTAATATATTATCAATTATCTCTTCTTGCCCATCTTTAAAAGAGGAATAACCAAAAAAATTTTTTAGTATTGAATATTTATCATTATACATAATTTGTAATAATTCTATAAAATATTTATATTTATTATTGAGTAATAATTAGGAATAAGATATGCTAAATTATGAAATTCTTTCGAAATATAATAATAAAAATAACTTTTTTAACAGAGAACTCTGTTGGATTAAATTTAATCAAAAAGTATTAGAAGAAGCATTAAATCCGAATTTACCTTTATTAGATAAAATTAAATTCTTATCCATTTTTCACTCTAATTTAGACGAATTTTACATGATTCGTGTTTCTGGTCTGTATGAGCAAATTGATGCTAAAGTATATGATTCAGCTGTAGATGGATTAAGCCCCATTGAACAATTAAAATTAATAGATTATGAAGTCAAACCCCTGATAAATAAATCATTAGAACTTTGGAAAAATGAAATTTTACCACGTTTGAAAGAATATGATGTACATATTTTAGAATATGAAAAACTTAATGAATCAGAGAAAAGAGCATTATCAGAATATTTTAAGAAAGATTTATATCCAATTTTAACACCTTTAGCTGTGGACCCTGGAAGACCTTTCCCATATATATCAAATTTAAGTATAAATTTAGCTATCCAAATTAAGAAAAATAATGGTGAAAAACATTTTGCGCGTGTTAAATTACCTAACACACTACCAAGATTAATTCAAATTGATAAAATAGTTAATTTAGGTGCTTTAAAGTCAAAAAAAATCAAATTTATCTGGTTAGATGATTTAGTAAAAAATAATTTACATCTTTTATTCCCTGGTATGGAAATAATTGAAGCACATAAATTTAGAATCACAAGAGATACTGATATTGAAATTCAAGAAGATGAAGCAGATGATTTATTAAGTGTTATTGAAGAAAATATTTTACAACGAAGATTTGGAAATGTCATACGTTTAGAAGTTGAAAAGTCTATGCCCGATTTTATGACCGAATTAATTGTAAAAAATTTACAAATGAGACGTGATGATGTACATATAATTGATGGACCATTAGGAATGAGCGATATTATGAGATTGTACGACTTACCTATTCCTGGCGGAAAAGAAGAACCATTTTTACCCGTTAATCCATTAACAAAAGAAGAGACAGAAGATATTTTTGATACTTTATCGCAAAAGGATATTTTTCTTCATCATCCTTATCATTCTTTTAATACTGTATTAGATTTTATTAAAGCAGCTGTCGATGATCCAAACGTTTTAGCCATAAAACAAACTTTGTATAGAGTAGGGAAAGATTCTCCCATTATAGATTATTTAAAAGAAGCTGCTGAAGATGGTAAACAAGTAGCTGTATTAGTTGAATTAAAAGCTAGATTTGATGAAAAAAATAACATAAAATGGGCAAAAGAATTAGAAAAAGTTGGTGTTCATGTTGTGTATGGTTTGGTAGGGTTAAAAACACACGCTAAAATGACACTAGTTGTAAGAAAGGAAGCTAATGGTTTAAAAAGATATGTTCATTTAAGTACCGGTAATTACAATGTAGCAACAGCAAAAATTTACACTGATTTCGGACTTTTAACATCCAACACCGATATTTGTGATGATGTAACAGACATATTCAATTACTTGACTGGTTTTTCAAACCAAAATAAATTCAAAGAATTATTTGTTGCTCCTGTTACATTAAGGCAAAAAATATTAGAATTGATAGACAATGAAATAAAAAATGCTAAAAAGGGGAATAATGGTTATATTATTATGAAATGTAATGCTATGACAGATCCTGATATGATTAGTGCTCTTTACGAAGCATCAAATAACGGTGTAAAAGTTGATTTAATTATAAGAGGTGTTTGTTGCTTAAAACCCGGAGTTAAAGGATTAAGTGAAAATATAACTGTTAGAAGCATTGTTGGACGTTTTTTAGAACATCATAGGGCATATTATTTTTATAATAATGGTAAAGAGGCACTTTACCTTAGTAGTGCTGATATTATGGAACGAAATTTGAATAGACGTGTTGAAGTAGCTTTTCCTATTTTAGATAAAAGCATTAAATCTCATATTTCTGATATTTTAAGAACATATTTAGAAGATAATCAAAAAGCTAGAATTTTATTACCTGATGGGAATTATCAAACTGTTGTTCCAGAAGGAGAAAATTTAATAAATGCTCAAGAATTTTTTATGAAACTTTACAAGAACAAACAATAATTGAGGTAAAAAATGAAAAAATTATTATTTTTGTTAATAGCTTTAAGCTTTGTTTTTGCTCAAGCTCCAAAAGGCAAAATGCAAGAATCTATATTGAGCGGTGGAACTGGTATGGTTTGGATTGATGGGAAACCATATTACCAAGTTACTATTAATCCTGAACTTTCCTTTTCAAAAATTGGTATAGGTTTAGATTTACGTTTAGAATTTAATAATGATGGTATTCGTAAAGAAAATTTTAATGAAACATCAGATTATTTATCTATTATCAGATATATTAGATACGGACAAAAAGGCGATCCATTCTACTTTAGAGTTGGCGCATTAGACTTTTCAACAATAGGGAATGGCACAATAGTTTCTTACTATTCTAACCGTCCTTCCATAGATTCAAGAAAAATCGGTCTTGAAATGGCTTTGGATGCAGAAAAATACGGTGCAGAATTAATCTATGGTAATTTTGGGCTTGCTGGTATTGCAGGCGGTAGAGCTTTTGTAAGACCTTTACAAATGGCTGGTATGAGTGATATTCCTGTTTTAAGTAATTTAGAATTAGGCGGCACATATATTATTGATTTAGACAAAAGAGCTGATTTTGATTCAACTATAACAGTAGGTAATACTTCTAAAACTTATGGTGAGAAAACTTTGTCCGTAGTTGGTTTTGACGTGACATTGCCAATTATTAAATCTGGCATTTTTAATTTCAAAACTTACTATGACTTTGCAAAAATTTTAAATTACGGTAGTGGTAGCGCACTTGGTGCTAAATTAGATATCAACCCAGTTGAAACTTTCATGTTTGGTGCCAAATTTGAGTACAGAATTAACGGTGATGAATACATTCCTGGTTATTTCAACTCATTCTATGAAATTGAAAGATATAATTGGAAAACTTATGGTAATAAAACATACGGAAAAGCAAGAAGCCTTGATGAAATAAAAGGTAAAAATGGTTATTTTGGTGAATTATATGGATCTATTGCAAAAATTGTTGAAATTCGCGGTAGTTACGAAAGAATTCCAGATGAGCCTAAAAGCGGAATCTTACATATTGATGGAACAGCTAACTTAGGCGAAAGCTACGCTGCAAGAGCAGGTTACGATAAAAGAAACATTGATGGGGAATCAGCAATTTTCAAAGTTAATGAAAACACTATAATGTTTGCAGAATTTGGTTATAGACCCTACAAATTTATGTTAGTTTCCATGGCTTATATTTGGAACTTTACACCTGAAAGAGAAGGTGGTAAATCAGATGGGAAAATTATTGGTTACAAAACTCAAAAAAGAATTGAACCAAGAGTAACATTTAGCTATGCATTTTAATTAAAAAAGCCGTCATTTGGACTGCTTTTTTTTTATTAGTTTATAATAATATCATTTCAAAAAATCATTTATTAATTTTCTTACTAGTTCAAAATTGCAATCAACTGCCATATGGCCACAGTCATCATCTAATTTTACAAGATTGGTATTTTCAAAATTACTCATTTTTTCAGCAAATTTTGGAGATAAAATATGATCAGACGTTGAGTATATAAGCAATTTTGGAATTTTATTAAATTTAACAGTATCCATATTCTTAAAAATATCCAATTGGAGCATAGCTTTTAATTGGTAAAGATAATTATACTTTGTAAAAGTACGCACTTTCTTTTCATTAAAACGACTAAAATATTTTTCAAAATCGTTTTCATCTTTATCTTTGTAAAATCCTTTGGGAGATTTTGCTTGTATAGCTGTTAAAATGTCGATAAAACGCATAATTTCATCTTCAGGTACATTATATTTGGTACAAATTTCTATTAATTCTTTTGAAAAATTCATAGTCATTAAGTCATAGCTACTCAATTTTGGGCTGAAAACATACCCAACTATTCTATCTGCAAAATCTGGATACAATACCGAAAACATTAGCGCCTGCATGCTTCCCATTGAACCACCTATAATAGCATGAACTTTTTTTACTTTAAGATGATTTGTAATAAATTCATATTCTGTATTCACCATATCAACTAAAGTGAATTGTGGGAATTTTTCATTCTTTTGAGTTTGGCTATTAGAAGGAGAAGAAGAAATACCGTTACCTAAAGCATCAATAATAACGATAAAATAATTGGTGGTGTCAATGAAGTTACGCTTTACAATTAAATTTTGAATATTTTCTGACGTACCACCAAACCATGTAGGATATACAATGATATTCGATTTGGTTTCGTTTAATTTTCCAATTGTACGAAAGCCAATAAAACAATTTTCGATTACTTTTCCTGATTGTAGCTTAAAGTTTCCTAAATTATAAAATTGTTGGGATGAAAAAGGGAATAAAGAGCGAGTAAGAATGAACAAACTTAAAATTAAAAATAATTTTTTCATTTTAATGCTTCCTAAATTGCATATTGTAATATTTATAATAAAAACCTTCTTTTTTCAAAAGTTCGTCATGTTTTCCAGTTTCAACAATTTCACCTTTATCAAGAACAATAATCAAATCAGCATTTTGAATAGTGGAAAGTCTATGGGCTACAACAAGAGAAGTTCTTGTTTTCATTAGTCTATCCAGAGCATCTTGTACAATAAGTTCAGTTTCATTATCCAAAGCAGAAGTTGCCTCATCTAACAATAATATTTTAGGATTACTTAATATAGCTCTAGCAATTGCAATTCTCTGTCTTTGCCCACCTGAAAGTTGCATCCCACGTTCGCCAACATAAGTATCAAATTTATCAGGTAGATCCATAATAAAATCATATGCATTAGCAAATTTTGCAGCTTCAAAAATTTCCTCATCTGTAGCATCGAGTTTTCCAAGCCTGATATTTTCTTTAATTGTTTCAGCAAATAAAACAGTTTCTTGAGGAACTAATCCAACCAAACGTCTTAAATCATTTTTATCAAAATTATTAACATTAATACCATCTATTAATATTTCACCTTCTTTAACGACATAAAATCTCGGTATTAAATTGACAATAGTAGTTTTACCAGAACCACTCGCACCAACTAATGCTACCGTTCTACCTTGTTCAACTTTAAAATTTATATCTTTTAAAATATAGTCGGTGCTAGTATCATATTTGAAATTTACGTTTCTAAATTCAATTGTTCCTTTAATATTATTAAGTTCAATTTTAATTGGTTTTTCAGGATTATCTTCATTTTCCAAGTCTAATATTTCAAATATTCTCATTGCAGAAGCCAAAGCTTTTTGAAAAATTGTGGTTTGATTTCCTAATTCTTTCAATGGTTTATATAGCATTGTTACCAGGATGATAAAAGTTGTAATTGTATCAATTTTCATATGCCCTGTTACAAATTCATGCGCACAAAAGAAGATAACAATAATCATACTTAAATTTGAAAGAACTTCATTAATTGGCTTTAATAGCGCTACAGCTCTCACGTTTTTCATCGAAAAGCTATAATTTGTACGAGTTTTCTCGTAAAATTGCTTTTCTCTAAAATCTTCTCTTCCAAAACTTTTTATAACCTTAATTGACGAAATATTTTCTTGCAAAAATGATGAAATATCGGCAATATTAATCGATAATTTCTTGCTTACATTTCTTATTCTATCACCAAAATATTTTAATACAGCTCCTAAAATTGGAAATAAAATGATAGTTAATAGTGTTAATTTCCAGCTTGTTGCGAACAATGCAATTGTAAAAATAACCGAATAAATAAAGTTTTGAGTTGTCAATATTCCTGAATTCAAAGCAATCTCAACATTATTTACATCATTTGTTATACGTGACATTAGATTACCAGTTCTCTCTCTGTCAAAAAAGTTCATAGGTAATCGTAATATTTTTGTAAAAATTTCATTTCTTAAATATAAAAGGACTTTCTGAGCAGCCGAATTCATCATATACTCACGTAAATAAACAAAACAAACTTTAATTAATACTGATGCAAAAACAACCAATGCTACATAAATAATTGTTTCAAAACCTGTAACATGGATTGGAATATTTGTACGTGGTATCTTTACATAAAATGATATGTTTTGATTAGTAGCAACTTTACCGAGTTCAGTCATAATATTCATCAAAACTCCAGTTCCGGTAGCTAAAACCGTATCCATTAAACCCATAACTAAGGTTGCAATAATACCAATAATAATTCTTGTTTTAAATTTAAAAAAGTATTTGTATAGCCTAATATGATGTTTAAAACTTTCTAAAAACTTCATTTCTAATAAACTCCATTGAATAAAATACAAAATTAAACAATAATCAAATGATAACAAAAAAATAAAAAAAAAACTGCCTTAAAGGCAGCTAAACGATTATTTATGGTAATATTAAGATTCTATTTTGCTTTTACTAATATATCATCAATAAGTTTATAATCTTTTGCTTCAGTTGGAGTGAGATAATAATCCCTTTCACAATCTTTAGCGATTTGCTCAATATTTTTACCAGTATGAATAGAAAGAATTTCATACAAAGAATCACGAGTTTTAGATAATTCTTGAGCTTGAATTAAAATATCAGTAGTTTGTCCAGATAATCCTCCACTTACCCATGGCTGATGAATCAAGATTTTAGAATGTGGTAAAGCATATCTTTTCCCTTCTGAGCCAGCTGCCAATAGAACAGCCCCCATACTAGCTGCCATACCAACACAAATTGTTGATACATCGGGCTTTATATATCTCATTGTATCATAAATAGCTAAACCAGCACTAACACTTCCACCAGGCGAATTAATGTACAACGAAATATCTTTATCAGGATCTTCAGCTGCAAGAAATAAAAGTTGCGCAACAACTATACTTGCAACATGATCATCAATTGCACTACCTAAAAAAATAATTCTTTCTCTCAATAATCGAGAAAAAATATCCATTCCACGTTCTCCACGTGGAGATTGCTCAATAACATATGGTATGAGCTGATTGTTAATATCGAATTGCATTTTCAACCTTTCTTAACTTACTCTTTTACTACTTTTTCTATCATATTATTGTTTTGTTTCAAGAAATCGAACAATTTATCAAATAATAATCTTTCTTTTCTATCTGATTGGTTAAATAATTCTTTTGCTTTATCTAAAGCAACACTATATTTTTCACTATATTCTTTTGCCTTTTCTTCAATTTCCTCATCACTTAAAGTTAAACCTTCAGCTTTAATAATAAGTTCCCTTAATATAAACCATTTTGCATAGATTTCAGCGTTCTTTTTATTTCTTTCTCTAGATTCTTTTTCATTAAATGGCATTTGATAATATTTAGAATTTTCTTTATCCTGATTAACTAATAATTCTAACAACTCATCAGCATATCTTTTGGGATATTCAAATGGATTTTTTTCAATAATAGCACGAATAATATTATCTTCAGTAGCATTTTCAGCTTGATTTTCATAAATTTTTGTTAATTGCTCTTTAATATCTTTCTTAAGTTCATCTAAGCTTGAAAGTTTACCACCTGTGATTTTTTTAACAAATTCTTCATCAAATGTAGGTTCAACAACTTTTTTAATATCTTTAACAGTAACATTGAATTTATATTCGTGATTATGTTCTTCTGTTGTACCATCTTCGTGTTTATGTTCATGTTTATCAACAAATTCAAATTCAAAAGTATCACCTTTCTTTTTACCTTGAGAAAGTTCTCTTAATTTATTATCTTCTGGTAATTCTTCTAAAACTGCAGGTAAGGATATTGGTTTTGCATCGGGAGTTTCAGAGTTTACCATATCGTAAGAAACATAATAATTTAAACCTTCAATAACTTCAGCATCTTCCAATTTCGCATTACTTTTAGCAATTCTTTTAATTTCTTCTTCAACCATTTCATCAGTTACAGGCATAACAACTTTTTCGATATCAAGCCCTTTATAAACCAAATTTTCTAACTCTGGCATAACTTCAAGATCGATAGTAAATTTAAGTTCTTTACCTTGTTCATAATTTAAATCTGTTAAAATAGGTGTTGATAACCCTTTTATATTGTTTTCTTTAACATAATTTTGATAAATTTTATTTGCAATTTTTTCACACTCATCTAACTCAATAGCATAACCAAATCTTTTTCTAACAAGTTCAACAGGAACTTTACCTTTTCTAAAACCATCCATTTGAACTTTTTTTGCTTCGCGTTTAATAGCGTTTTCTAGATCATTTTTTATTTCATCATATCCAAGCACAAATTCAAAAGTCTTTTCACTTTGATTTTTTAATGAAACTTTAGCTTCCAATTTAAGCCCCATATTTTTGTTTATTAAATAATAAAATAAAAGCCATCCCTTCAAGAGATGACAGCCTGTTAGTAGTGCGAAAGGGGGGACTCGAACCCCCACACCTTGCGGTACTAGATCCTAAGTCTAGCGCGTCTACCAATTTCGCCACTTTCGCAAAAATAATTCGAATTGTAACTTACTAATATAATAATATTTATAAAAAAAATCAAGTATTATAATTATATAGGAACAAAGATTGGCTTCATAAATAGCTTAATGTTAATTAAACTATTTTAAAATAATTTTTCTTGGCTCGGACAGTATAAGCATAAAGCCCGTGCAAGCACGGTTTTTAAAAGTGAAAAAAAACATCTTGGATAAATACACTATCCTAGTTTATTTTTAACTTTCTGAAATAAAAAATTATAAATTAGAACTGATATTTTATATTCCTTTATCATATAATAATAAATCATTATTTTGTATTTTAATGATAAAATTTTCAACTGTGGTTTATCCCTTGTTATTTTATTTTTAAAAACATTTTCTAAAATATAAGAAAAAATTGAACTTTTGCTAAAATCGTATTTTTGTTCCATATTTAAGTTTTTTGAATGCTTAGGATGATTTTCAATTATAAAGTTTAACTTTTTTATATAATTTTCTACATAATGAGCTTCTAAATTTACATTTTGCATAAAATTATTTTCTATAATTTCCTCTACTTTTCCCAATATATTGTCATATAATATTGCTTCCTTTAAAATAGAATCTGGAAAACTAAAAAAAGTATCTAAGAAAACAATTGGAATTTTTCTAACTGCATTTTCTAATAATATTGTATATCCACTAACAGGCATAGAATCGATATATATATTTGTTATGTTTATATACTCTATATAACTATTATAATCGACCTCTTCTATCAACAATAATTTATCTTGATATTTGTTTTGTATTTTTTTCCATAATCTATTTTTGGGATTTATACCTATAATAATAAAATAAGAATTATTGAAATTACTTAGTATCATTTCTACAACTTTTCTAAAATCTATTTCTTTGTTAGGCATAAACTTATATTCTGAACCAGCACTCAGAAATACAATAGAATTTTTATCGATA
>DAOSVM010000027.1:0-31614 GCA_035379625.1 Ignavibacteriales bacterium
GCAGGTGTTAAAGATTCATCAGATTTAATTCCTGGACATGGTGGTTTTTTTGATAGATTTGATTCACTTATCTTTATAGCACCTATTATGGAAATAATTTTAAAATTTATAAAATAAAAAGAAAGGTTATTATTGATGTATCAACATAAAATACATTTAACAACATTAGGTTGTGCAAAAAATTTAGTCGATAGTGAAAAATTATTAGGACAACTTCAAGCAAATAATTTTGAAATTGTGAAAAACATTAAAGATGCTGAAGTTGAAATTATAAATACTTGTGGTTTTATACTTGATGCCAAAAAAGAATCTATTGGCGAAATAATGAACGCCATTGAACTTAAAGAAAACGGAACATTAAAAAAAGTTATTGTAGTTGGATGTTTAAGTCAAAGATATAAGGAAGAACTAAAAGAAGAACTTCCTGAAGTAGATGTTTTTTTTGGTACAGAAGCATATTCAGATATTTTAAATTATTTAAATGCATCATATCAAAGTGATTATTTATATAGAAGAAGTAAATTAACGGAAAAACATTATTCATATTTAAAAATTTCTGAAGGATGTGACCATAAATGTTCATTTTGTGCTATACCTTTAATACGAGGGAAACACGTATCTGTACCAATTGAAAAATTAATTGATGAAGTTAAATTTCTTGCTTCAAATGGAACTAAGGAGCTTTTAGTTGTAGCACAAGATTCAACATATTATGGATATGATTTATATAAAAAAAGGAAAATTGATTATTTATTAAATAAACTATCTGAAGTTGAGGGGATAGAATGGATATAATTATTTTATGCTTATCCAACCAATTTCCCAAAAGAGTTGTTAACAACAATAAGAGATAATCAAAAAATTAATAAATATCTTGATATACCTTTACAACATATTTCTGATAATATGTTAAAAGCAATGAATAGAGGTATTACATCTCAACAAATCCAAGATTTAATTGATTTAATTCGTAATACAATCCCTGAAGTAACTATAAGATCTACTTTTATAGTAGGTTTTCCTGGGGAAACAGAAGAAGATTTTGAACAATTGTATAATTTTATTGAAAAATATAGACTAGATAATGTTGGATTCTTTAAGTATTCACATGAAGAAGGCACAAAAGCTGGTAAAAAAATAGATAGTGTTGACGAAGAAACAAAATTTGAAAGATATTTATCTTTAATGGAATTACAAAGAGAAATAATTGAAGAAAAGAATAAAAGTAAACTAGGTAAAAAAGTTAAAATAATTTATGATGGAAAAATTGATAACGAACGTTTAGGAAGAACAGAATGGCAAGCACCTGAAGTTGATCCTCTAACAGTTATTGAAACAGATAAAAGAATTATTAAAGGAAAATTTTACGATGCTGAAATTGTAGGCGTTCAAGATTATGATATTGTTGCAAGAATAATTTAAAATTTCTTGACAAAATTTTTTTTTAATATTATATTAAAAATTAGTTATGATAAAATTTGAAATAAAAAAAAACATAAAGATATATACATTCTTAAGTATAATTTACTTATTAATTAGTTTACTTATTTTAAAAAAAATGAATTTTAATATTGCAGTTATAAATTCTTTGTTATTTTCATATTTTATCAACTTTATAGATGTTTTTATTGATTTATTTTTTCAAACAAAAAATGTAAGTGATAATAAAAAATTTATACAAAATGTTCTTATTTCTATATCTATAAAAATGTTTGTATTTCTTTTACTTGTGTTATTAACTATATTGATTTTTGAAATTAATAAAATATTTTTTGTAATAAGTTTATTTATTTTGTATTTTACAATATTGTTAATAAAAGTTTTATTATTAAATTCACAAAAATGAATGGTATAAAAAATGTATCTATTTAATCAAGCTTCACAAAATACTACACAAGATACAAGCTGGATTCTTCACCACATTTATGATGCATATGAACTTGAATTTGATTTAATATTTACACAAATTAAGATACATTTACCCGTATTTCATTTTAATTTATTCGGTTATCCTATTGAGATAGGTATTTCAAAACATGTTGTATTTATGTGGATAGCAGCACTATTTATTTTGATTTCAATGATATATTTAGCTAACCATTATAAGAAAAGTAGAGTACCAAAAGGTTTGGGAACACTATTAGAAGTTTTAATAGTTTTTGTAAGAGATGAAATAGCTAAACCTACTATTGGCAAAGGTTATGAAAAATTTTTACCTTATTTGCTTACAGCATTTTTCTTTATTATGACAAGTAATTATTTAGGTTTAATTCCTTATACTTCAACTGTAACGAGTAGTATTTCTGTAACAGCAACATTAGCTGTATTGACATTTTTTATGATGTTGATCGGTGGTATAACAAAGAATGGCTTCTTTGGTTACTTTAAGGGTTTATTGCCACATGGTTTACCAGGTTGGTTAATTCCTGTAATGTTTATTGTAGAACTACTTTCATTATTTACAAAACCATTTGCATTGGCTATACGTCTTTTTGCTAATATGACAGCAGGGCACATTGTAATATTATCATTATTCGGGCTAATTTTCATCACAAAAATGATAATTTTCGCACCTGTTTCAATTGCATTTGCTTTATTTATTTATACATTAGAGCTTTTAGTTTGTATTTTACAAGCATATATTTTCACTTTACTTTCGGGTTTATTTATTGGGATGTCTGTTCATCAAGAGCATTAATATAAAAAAATTATTGGAGGACATAATGCAAGGATTAAATCTTTTTGCTGCTTATTTAGCTGCTGGTATCGGTGCAGCATTAACAATTATTGGTGGTGCTTACGGTATTGGAAAATTAGCTTCATCTGCTATGGAGGCTAGCGGAAGACAACCTGAAGCTGCAGGTGATATCAGAACATCAATGATTATCGCTGCTGGTCTTATTGAAGGTATTTCCTTATTCGCTTTGGTTATTTGTATTCTACTTGCTATTAAATAATTTATTGTAGAGACTTTTTAGTCTCTACTTTTATTTCGAATTTTAAAATAATATAAATAAGAGAGAAGTATGATTAAGATACTCTTTTTATTTTCAACTACACATGGCGAAGGGCCTAATGCTCAAGGTAGCTTACTAGAAGTAAATTATGGATTAATATTTTTTACTCTTATAACATTTTTTATTTTATTATTTTTGTTGAAAAAATTTGCTTGGAAACCTATTCTTACAGCGCTTGATGAAAGAGAAAAATTTATCGAAAATTCTTTAAAAAAGGCTGAACTTGCTCAAAAAGAAGCAGAAGAATTAGCTAGAAAAAACAAAGAAGCTCTTGATAATGCTCAAAATGAAGTAGCTAAAATTCTTGCGGATGGAAAAAAATATGCAGATGAAGTAAAAGAAAAGTTAGTAATCGAAGCTAAGGCTGAAGCAGAAAAAATAAAAGAAAATGCAAAACTTGAAGCTGAAAAAATAAAACAAGAATTATATAATCAGTTAAAATCTGAAATGGTTGATATAGTTGTTTCTGCTACAGAAAAATTCTTAAAAAATAATATTAATGCAGATCAACATAAAGAAATTATTAATAAATATATTGATAATATAAATTAAAATACTATGAAACCTTCAACTGTATCATATCGTTATGCGAAAGCATATTTCCAAAATTCAATTGAAGATAACTCAATTGATACTGTTTTTAATGATTTTTTATTATTGCTAGATGTTTTTAGTTCAGTCAAAGAAATTAAAACAATTTTAGCAAATCCAATAATAAAAAATGATAAAAAAATTGAAATAATTGAAGAAATATTCAAAAATAAAGTAAATCAAAAAACTTTAAAGTTTTTAATATTTGTAATTGAACAAAATAGAGCTGATATTTTGAAATATGTTATTGAAAAATTTGTTGAATTATATTATGATTATAAGGGTATAATACAAGCTGAAATTAAATCTTATATTGAATTAACAACCGAACAAAAGCAAAATTTAATTAACAAATTAGAAAGAATAACTAACAAAAAGATTAATTGTAAGTTTTATGTCGAAAATAATATAGGTGGTGGATTTATAATATATTTAAATGATTTAGTTTACGATTATTCTTTTAATAAGCAAATAATTAAATTGAGAGCTGAGTTGCTAAAATAGAACTTAATTTAAATTTAATAAAGCTCTGTAGTAACAACTCAGAGCTTTTTTAATAAATATTTGTAAAAAAATATATTTAGTATGGAATTTAAAAATAAAAAAATATAAATTTAAAATTTAAAAAGAGGGAATTATGGTTATAATATTAGAAAAAAATGCGACAAAAGAGCAAATACATAATATAAAACAGCATCTCTTAGATTTTGGTTTTCAAATTCATGAGTCACAAGGTGTTGAACAAACAGTACTTGGAGCTATAGGCGTAAAACCAGATTTTGATATTAGAAAGATTAAAATATTAGATGGTGTACATGATGTATATCGTGTAACAGAGCCTTATAAACAAGCTAGCAGGAGTTTCCATCCTGAAAATACTATTATAAATATAGGCGATTTAAAAATAGGTGATCCAAATAATGTTGCTGTAATGGCTGGTCCTTGTTCTGTTGAAAGTGAAGAACAAATATTTAAAATGGCCGAAATTGTTAGTAAAGAAGGTGTTAAAATATTACGTGGTGGCGCATTTAAACCAAGAACGTCCCCTTATTCATTTCAAGGATTAGGTGTTGAAGGATTAAAAATGATGAGAAAAGCAGCAGATAAATATGGACTTTATGTAATTACTGAAGTAATGGAAATAGCTCAAATAGATCCTGTTATTGAATATGCCGATATTTTACAAATTGGTGCTAGAAATATGCAAAATTTCCCACTTTTAAAGGAATTAGGTAAAACTAGTAAACCCGTTATGTTGAAAAGAGGACTTGCGGCTACTATAGAAGAATGGTTAATGTCTGCTGAATATATTTTGGCTAGTGGAAATCCTAATGTTATGTTGTGCGAACGAGGGATTAGAACTTTTGAAACTTATACAAGAAATACATTTGATGTATCAGCTATTCCTGTTGTACATAAAAGAAGTCATTTACCAGTTATTGCAGATCCTTCCCATGCTACTGGTTTTAGAGATCAAGTTATTCCTATAGCAAGAGCAGCTGTTGCTGCTGGAGCCGATGGTATTATGGTTGAAATCCATTACGATCCAGAAAAAGCTCTTTCAGATGGTCCGCAAGCTTTAGCTTTAGTACCATCTCAATTTACAAAATTAATGCAAGAAATTAAAACAATCGCTAATGCAATTGGAAGGGAAATTGTATAAAATAGCTATAATAGGTTTAGGGTTAATTGGTGGCTCGTTAGCTAAAGCCATAAAAAAGAAATCACCAAATTCATTTATTGCAGCTTTTGATAAAAATGATGTAATAGATCTTGCAATTAAAGAAAAAACTATAGATTTTGCTTTAAATGATTATAAAGATGCCAAAGATTACGATATTATTTTCTTATGTTTACCTATTGATTTATCGTTATATTATTTTGAAAATTTAATCCCAATTATTTCAAGCAATACAATCCTTACTGATGTTTGTGGAGTGAAGTATCCATTTCATATTTTATGGGAAGTAAAAGCTAAAGCAGGTTATTATATTGGCGGACATCCTATGACAGGCAAAGAAAAAGGTGGCTATAGTAATTCTGATCCTCTTCTATTCGAAAATTCTGTTTATATATTATGTAAATCCAAAAATTCAAATAATGAAATTATTAATAAAATATCTGAGTTATTAAAATTGACAGGTGCACGATTCCGATTCCTTGATGCTAAATTACATGATAGAGTGGTTGCATTTGTATCACACTTGCCACAATTGTTAGCTGTTTCTTTAGTGAATAATCTTCCAACTGATGACCATAACATTAATTTTCTTGATTTTGCTGCTGGCGGTTTTAGAGATATGACAAGAATTGCTTCAAGTAGTTTTGATATTTGGGAAAGTATATTTAAGTATAATAAAGATGAAATTCATTATGCATTGCAGTCTTTACAAAATATTTTAAATGAAACAGATAATGAATTATTAAACTCTGAACTTTATAATATTGGTAAAAAATTTTTGAGTGCTGCAATCAAACGAGATTCAATCCCTAAAAATAATAAAGGTTTTATTTCACCTATTTATGACATACTAGTTTATGTGAAAGATGAACCTGGTGTGATTAGTAAAATCTCTACAGCATTATTTGACAAAAATATTAACATTAAAGATATTGAATTATTAAAAATTAGAGAAGGTGATGGTGGTACTTTTAGATTAGCTTTTGAATCTCTTGAAGATGCTGAACTAGCTAAAGAAATTTTAACAAACATTGGATATAAAGTTAATTAAATATGGTTTTTCAAAAAATTATTAATTTAAAACCAAGAAATAAAGGTTTTCATCTAATAACAGATGAAATATACTCACAGTTACCAGAATTAGCGCAAATTAAATTTGGAATTTGTAATCTTTTCCTACAACACACTTCAGCTTCTTTAACAATAAATGAAAATTGTGATCCAGATGTTAGATTTGATTTAAATTCTCACTTTGATAAATTAGCACCTGAAAACCAACCTTATTATACACATGTTCTTGAAGGCAAAGACGATATGCCAGCACATATAAAAGCAACATTAACAGGTGTTAGTTTAAATATACCAATTACTGCCGGAAAACTTAATCTTGGTACGTGGCAGGGGATTTATCTTTGTGAACATAGATACAGGGGTGGTTCTCGTAAATTGGTTGTAACTATTATCGGAGAGTAATTTTTGAAATCTAAAATAATTTTGCGATATTTTCATTACAAATAAAAAATTTTAGGAGATGTTATGCAATACCGTATCGAAAAAGACACAATGGGTGAATTACAAGTCCCAGCTGATAAATATTGGGGCTGCCAAACTCAAAGATCTCTGATGAACTTCAAAATTGGTGGTGATAGGTTTCCAAGAGAATTTATTAGAGCTCTTGGTGTATTAAAAAAAGCTGCTGCAATGGCTAACAAAGAATTAGGTGTTTTACCAGCTGAAAAAGCTGATTTAATAATGAAAGCTGCCGATGAAGTTATTGAAGGTAAATTAGATGCTCATTTCCCATTAGTTGTTTGGCAAACAGGTTCTGGTACACAAACAAATATGAATGCTAATGAAGTTATCGCTAATAGAGCTATTGAAATGGCCGGTGGCGTGCTCGGTAGTCAAACTCCTATTCATCCAAATGATGACGTAAATAAATCTCAATCTTCTAACGACACTTTCCCTACTGCTATGCATATTGCCGCTGTTGAGCAAATTCATAAAAGACTTATCCCAATGATTAAAAAGTTAAAAGATGCATTAGAAGCAAAATCCAAAGAATTTGAAGGTATTATTAAAATCGGTAGAACTCACTTAATGGATGCAACTCCACTAACTCTTGAGCAAGAATTTTCTGGTTACGTTCAGATGATGAATAACGCATTAGAAAGAATTCAAGCTGCTCTACCTAGATTATATGAATTAGCTTTAGGTGGTACTGCAGTTGGTACTGGATTAAATACACATCCAAATTTTGCAGTTAAATCCGCTGAAAAAATTGCTGAAATTACAGGCCTACCTTTTGTAACAGCAAGAAATAAATTTGAAGCTTTAGCAACTCACGATGCTTTAGTAGAATTTCACGGTGTATTAAAAACAATTGCTGCTTCTTTAATGAAAATTGCTAACGATATCCGTTGGATGGGTTCCGGCCCTCGTTGCGGAATAGGGGAATTAGCTCTTCCTGAAAATGAGCCTGGTAGCTCAATAATGCCTGGTAAAGTCAATCCTACTCAAAGTGAAGCTATGACAATGGTATGTGCTCAAGTATTTGGTAATGATGTAGCTGTCAACTTCGGTGGTGCAAGTGGAAATTTTGAATTAAATGTTTTCAAACCTGTTATTATTTTCAATGTTTTGAATTCTATTAGATTATTATCCGATGCTTGCGAAAGCTTTACAGATAATTGTGTTGTTGGTATTCAACCAAGAAAAGAAAACATTGCCCACCACCTTGAAAATTCATTAATGTTAGTTACAGCTCTTAATCCACACATCGGATATTATAAAGCTGCAGAAATAGCAAAAAAAGCCCATAAAGAAAATAAAACTTTACGTCAAGCTGCAATCGAATTAGGTTATTTGACTAATGAACAATTTGATGAATGGGTACGCCCTGAAAAAATGATAGGACCAAATTTAAAATAACAAATAAGAAGCTCTCTTAAAAAGGGAGCTCTTTTTGGCTCAGACAGTATAAGCATAGCCCCTTGCGGCTTTTGCCAAGCCGCAAGGGGCAGCGGGCCGAAGGCCCGAAAAAATTTTGCCACCGATTTCAATAGGTGGCAAAAATAAATGTAGGGTGGCATTGATATGCCACCTTTTTGGCATTGAATGCCACATAGGTAGCGCATGAAGATAGCAAATTTATAAAGTTTAGATTTAAATTAAAAGGTTTCTTTATTTTGGGGCGTCAGCCTGCCAGCGAGCGTAGCGAGCTGGATATGCTTACACCGTCTGAGCTAATGATGAGTATCTTTAAAATAATAAAGGCAAGCTCTCTTACGCTCGCCTGCCTTTATCTAAACCAAAATTGAGACCTATTTTGCTAGTTCTTTTAATATATTTTTCAATAATTCATAATATTTAGGTACAGATTCTATATTTAATTTTTCGTCTGGAGAATGAACGTTATGCATTGTAGGCCCAAATGATATCATATCCATACCAGGATATTTTGCGCCAATTATGCCACATTCAAGACCAGCATGTATAGCTTCAATTTTAGGTTTTGCATTTTCTAACTTTTCGAAAGAATTTACTGCAACTTTTAAAACATTTGAATCTAAATTAGGTTGCCAAGCAGGATAGCCATCACCAACTTGTAATTCACAACCTCCTAATTCGAAAATTGCCTTTACAGAGTTATAAATGTAATTTTTGGCAGGTTCAACCGAGCTTCTTTGACTTGTACCGATAATGATTTTATCTTTATCAGATACTATTGTAGCAAGATTCGTAGATGTTTCTACTAAACCTTCAATATCTGGGCTCATTGAGATAACACCATGCGGAAGAGCAAGTAAAATTCTTATTAATTTTAATGTCAATTCTTTAGTATATACTTGGTTACTACCATTTTTAGAAGTCATTGATACTTTTAAATCACCATCATTTTTCTTATACTCTAATAAAGCTTCTTTAATGAATTCATCTACTAAAGTTTTAATTTTAATTTCATCTTCTTTTTTAATATAAAGAGTAACTTCTGCTTCTCTTGGAATTGCATTATGCTTGCTTCCACCAACCATATCAGAAATATAAAATTCAATATTATTAGTTAAAAGTTTATTGAGAAATCTTGCGAGTAATTTAATTGCGTTTGCTCTACCAATTTTAATATCTAAGCCGGAATGGCCTCCTTTTAAGCCTGAAATCATTAATTCATATGCTTGGAATTCAGATGGAAGTGTAGTAAATTCTGTATTTAAAACGCCTTTAGTATCTTGCCCACCAGCACAACCAACAAAAAAAGTACCATGTTCTTCTGAATCAAGATTCAATAAAATTCTTCCTTTAACAAAGTCTGGTGATAATACTTGAGCACCAGTTAAGCCTGTTTCTTCATCAACAGTAAATAATAATTCTAAAGGGCCATGTACAGCTTCTTTATCGAAAGCAATTGCTAAAGCTGAAGCAACCCCTATACCATTATCTGCCCCTAAAGTTGTTCCTTTAGCTTTAACATAATTTCCATCAATATATACATTAATTGGTTGATTATCAAAATCAAATTCAACGTCTTTATTCTTTTCACAAACCATGTCAACATGGCCTTGCAAAACTACAATTGGTTTATTTTCATAACCTGGTGTTGCTGGAATTCGGAAGATAATATTTCCTAAAGAATCTTCAGAATAATCTATCGAATTATTTTTAGCAAGGTTTCTCAAATATTCCCTTACCTTCTCTTCCTTTTTAGAAGGTCTTGGAATCTGTGTTAATTCAAAGAAAAATTTCCAAACTAATTCTGGTTTTAGTGAGGCTAGAGGAGAATTTTTAAAATCCATAATAACTCCAAAAATTATATTATTAAAAAACTATAATTAAGAAACTACAATTTATAAAAAATAATGAAAAAAAATAAAAATTTTATTATATTTTAAGTTTAAATTATTATAGATTTTCATGTACGAAATTCAAAGAAAAGACTTAGTTAAAGAGTTATATAATAAAGGTATAATAAATCCCAAAGTTTTAAAAGCTTTTTATGAAGTAGAAAGACATCTATTTGTACAACCATCATTCGAACACTTAGCCTATGAAGATAAGGCCTTACCAATAATGTATGGTCAAACAATATCTCAACCTTATACAGTTGCTTTTATGACCCAGTTACTTGACGTTCAACCAGATGATAAAATTTTAGAAATTGGTACTGGTTCAGGTTATCAAGCGGCTATTTTAGCAAAATTAGGAGCAAGAGTATTTACTATTGAACGAATTATAGATTTACAAATTGAAGCTCAAAAAAAATTTGATAGATTAGGCTTAAAAGTAATATCACGTTTTGGAGATGGTACCTTAGGTTGGCCTGAATATGCACCTTTCGACTCAATCATTGTTACTGCTGCTGCCCCAAAACTTCCTTCAACCTTATTGTACCAAATTAAAATTGGCGGAAAAATTGTTATTCCGATTGGCGATTTGAATTTCCAGATTATGACAAAAATTGTCAGAACTTCAGAACATGAATTTGAACAATATAATTATGACACATTTAAATTTGTACCTTTAATTGGGAAAGAAGGTTGGGAAAAGTAATTGTCATTATAGGTCCTACAGCTTCTGGAAAAACAGAACTTAGCATCAAAATTGCTAAATTATTAAATACCGAAATTATTTCCGCTGATAGTAGACAATGTTATAAATATTTAAATATTGGAACTGCTAAACCTACAATCGAAGAACAAGAAGGAATAACTCATCATTTTATCGATTGCTTTGAACCAGATTATCGATTTACAGCTGGGATGTTTGCTAAACAAGCAAATGAAATTATCAATAAACTTTTACAACAAAATAAAAACCCTATTATTGTTGGTGGTTCAGGATTATATATAGAAGCACTTATTGATGGTCTACAAGATAGTTGTGATTATGATCCTATTTTGCGTAATCGTTTATTGAGAGATCTTAATTTATATGGCACAAAATTCCTTTATAATCAATTAGAAATTGTAGATCCGGATTATGCTTCGAGAATTTCGTCGAATGATTGGAGAAGAATCCTTAGAGCATTAGAATTTTATTATCTCGCTCAAAAAACATTTTCTTCCTTAAAAAAGGAAATGACTTCTTTACATGATTTTGTGATTATTAATATTGTTAGAGAAAGGTCGTTACTATATGAAAGAATAAATTCCAGAGTAGATAAAATGATGAAAGAAGGCTTAATAGACGAAGTTAAAAGGATTTTGGATATGGGATACAGTAAAGAATTAAATTCTTTAAATACTGTTGGATATAAAGAAATTATAGAATATCTAGATGGCAAAACTGATTTATATTCAGCTGTCGAAAAAATAAAAAAAAATACTCGAAATTATGCTAAAAAACAAATTACCTTCTTTAAAAAATTCGAAGATAGAAGTTTGAATATAAATCCCGATTATCAAAGATTAGATTTTATTAGTGATATACTAAATTAATTATTTCTTTGCGACTTTAACCCTTACAAGATTTGTTATTTTGTCATTATGTGTTCTTTTCCAAACTCTTAAAAATTCCAATTCGTGTTTTGTTATTTCGGTATAAGCAGAAATAAGTTTAACACCACTATCCGTAATAATATCGTCTAATACTACCAAGCCTTCAACTAGTTGGTCCAAATGACATTTAAATATAAAACTATTTTTATCTATATTGTCATGCCTTTTTTGAGCTTCGGCTTCTTCTATTTGATTCATTTGTTCTTGTAAAAGCTTATCTAAAGGACTAACAACTTTTGAAGGTTGTGTAAAATCAAATTTCTCTTTTAGTTCTACTTCATTTGGTGAAATATGGTATTGCAACAATGTATTAATAATATCAATATCATATTTAGATGAAACATTAGACATGCTCTTTAATAGAACTTCAAGATTTTGAGCTGCTGAGCTTAATTTAATTAAATCATATAATATACGCAATAATCGTGAACCAAACGGGATAAATTTACCATTCATAAAATCAAAACTTGGTTCACCACTTCCATCATAATTTTTTTGATAATACTTAATTATTCTTGCTACTTGATCAAGTTTTGGTATAGTTTCCAACATTTTAGCAGCAAGTAGGTGGTGATTGTTTGCAGAAGGTATTTTTGATATAGCAGCTAATCCATTTTTTTGAATTTGTGCTTGTGTTTCACTTGGTAAAAGTGTTATTCCAAGATTTAATAATTTTGCAGCAAATTTAATTAAAATTTTCTCTTCATCACTTACGTTTGTAAATAAAGGTAGATAAATTTCAAGCAATTTAGTTAACTTCTCAGATTGTTCAGCAGCCTCATTATTTACTTTACTTATAAAATTACTAAATAAATTAACAATTTCTGATAATGTACCTTCAAAAAGCTCTTTTAATAATAAATTCTTGTTTGATAGTTCGACAAATAAATATTGATTTTCTAATTTTAAGTTGTATTTTCCAATATAATAACTTATTTGCCTAATTAATTCTGCATTGTTCCAGGGCTTTTGAATATATTGACTAATACCACCTCTATTAATTGCCTCAAGGGCTTCATTTAGGTCATTATATCCTGTAATTAATATTCTAATAGTATCAGGATGTATTGATTTGACTATTTCTAAAACTTCGTGTCCACTTCTACCTTGCATTCTCTGGTCTGAAAGTACTACTGCAAAAGGACCATGTTCTCTTAAATAACCTTCAACCTGTAACGGATCATCTAATAAATGCAATTCATAATTATGTTTTCTAAATAATGCTTTAAAAGCTTCTAATAATGTTCGTTCATCATCTACATATAAAATCTTTGTATTTCTTGTAAAATTTATTCCTTCCATATCCTACTCAGTATTTTTAAAATTATTTTATTCGATTATAGTAAATATAAAAAAAAATTCTTATATTTATAAAAATAATTAAAATTTTTTCAAAATATATGCCAAATAAAAGACATCTTGTTAGAGAAACCGTTCTTTCACTTTTATATACTTATGAATTCAATAAAGAAAATTATTTTGAATTTGTAAAAGATAAAATTAAAGATTTCGATCAAAATAATCAGGATTTTGCAAATAAACTTATCAATAAAACAATTCTCCAAATTAAAGATTTCGATTCAATTATCAATTCTAAACTCAACAAATGGGAACTAGATCGTGTTCCTGTAATAGATCGTATCATAATAAGAATGGGTATCTGTGAAATTATGCATTTCGAAGATATTCCTCCTAAAGTTACTATTAACGAAATGATAGAATTAGCAAAAGAATATTCAAACGAAAAATCGTCCAAGTTTGTAAATGGTATTTTAGATTCTTTCCTTAATGACCTTCAAAAAAACAATCAACTTAATAAAACAGGAAGAGGATTGATTGAGCAATCCCTCAATAAGAAAAATAAGTAATTTTTTTTCTCGAAATAAAAGTATTATAGCTTGGTCTTTTTATGATTTTGCTAATACATCTTTTTCTATAGTTGTTGTTACATTCGTATATGCAATTTATTTTAAAGAAATTGTTTGTTCAAATTTACCAATTGGGGATTTTTATTGGAGCCTTGGAACAGCAATTTCAATGCTAATTACTGCTATTATCAGTCCAATATTGGGCGCTATTGCT
Organism: Ignavibacteriales bacterium; assembly: GCA_035379625.1. Classification (GTDB taxonomy): domain Bacteria; phylum Bacteroidota; class Ignavibacteria; order Ignavibacteriales; family DAOSCP01; genus DAOSCP01. The sequence continues at coordinate 13,866 of DAOSVM010000027.1, forward strand.
GATTATAATTCAGGGAAAAAAAGATTTCTATTTATCTTTACTTTAATTTGTGTTATTTCAACTTCACTACTTACAAACATTCATAGAGGTGATATTTTTCTAGGTTTGCTTTTCTTTATCATCGCTAACATAGGTTTTGAAGCTGGTTTAGTTTTCTATGATGCTTTTTTACCGGAGATTACAACTCCTAAAAATTTTGGTAGAGTTAGTGGTTATGGATATGCTTTAGGATATTTAGGTTCATTTATTTCACTTATATTCACTTTTTATCTTATTCAATTAAACAAAATTAACTTAACATTTCTTATATCTTCAATTTTCTTTTTAACCTTTTCATTACCATTATTTATTATAATCAAAGAAAAAAATAAAAAAAATTCTAGTAAAACTTCCTTAATAAATATTGGAATAAATAGAGTAATTGTAACTATAAAAAACTTAAAGTATTTAAAAAATTTGTCTCTTTTTTTGTTATCTTTCTTCTTCTTTATTGAAGGTGTTAATACTGTAATTTATTTCGTCGGTAATTTTGCTCAATCTACATTGCATTTTACAAAATTAGAACTTTTATACTTTTTTCTTATAACACAATTAACAGCTCTTTTGGGTGCTGTAGTTTTTGGTATCTTGGCAGATAATATTGGCAAAAAGAAAACTTTACTTATTACACTTTTTATCTGGTTAATAGTAATTCTCGCCGTATTTCTTTCACAAGATATTAAAATATTTTATTTAATAGGATCAATTGCCGGAAGTGTTATGGGGGCAACTCAATCAGTAAGTAGAAGTTTAATGAGCTCACTTGTACCAGATGATAAAAAAACAGAGTTTTTCGGTTTTTATTCTTTTTTCGGAAAGAGTTCTGCTATCATTGGACCTTTAACATTTGGATATATAAGCTATATTACAAAAAGTCAAAGACTTGCAATATTATCCCTTCTATTCTTTTTTATCATTGGAACGATAATTTTATTTTTTGTCAAAGAGAAAAATAATAACTAATTATATATTGCTCAGACGGTATAAGCATGCCCGCTCGCTTTGCTTGCGGGTAGGCTAAAGCCTAAAAATTTACATATAAAAAAAATCTTTATAATAAAATAAAATTATAATATTCAATTAAAAAATTAATTAAAATTCCTCAAATATAAATAATCCTAATTCAAAAAATGAATTTAATAAAGCCGGATAAAAAATATATAACTGTTAAAAATATATTAGTTGAAAATGTTTAGAGATGATAATATAAAGAATTGTAAATTAATTATCCTCGCAATTACTTTCCTTATTTTTATTTATATCAAATATAACAAAAAACTTAGAACCTTTACCATATTCGCTTTCAAAACCAACTTCTGCTTGTTGAATTTCAGCTAACAGTTTTACTATTGATAAACCTAATCCATGGCTACTTTCTCCGCCTGTTGGCTTCGCACTTAATTTTTGGAATTTTCCAAAGACCTTATCTTTCTCACTATCCATTATACCTGGTCCATTATCGATAACTGAAATATATAATTTGTTTTCAATTAGTTCAACTTCAACAATAATGTGAGAAGCTTTAGGTGAATATTTAATTGCATTTGAAAGGTAATTAGATATAATTTCAGTTGTTAGCACTGGATCAACACATAAAATTATTTCATTATTTAATTTATTGGTAAAATGAATTTCCTGGGCTTTCTGGCTCGCAATAAGTATATTCTGAGAAATTACATTTTCCACTAAACTAATAATAGAAGTTTTTCTAACATTGGGCTTAATCATTCCGCTTTCCAAATGAGCCATATGTAATAATTGAGTAACAAATGTAAGCATATTATCAGCAGCTTCTTTAATATTTTTTGCATGTTCTAAAACATATTGTTTGTCATCATCAATATCTTCAAAAATATAAGAAGCAAAACTTTGTATAGCTCCAAACGGATTTTTTAAATCATGAGCAACTAATCTAACTATTTCAGTCTTCATTTTATTAGCTTCTTCAGCTAATTTTTTCTGTTCTTCAGCTAATTTAAGCGCTTTCTCCGCCTCTTTATATGCAAGTAAAACTTTATCTTTTTCTTCTATCAGCTCCTTAGTCTTTTCTTCAATTAATTTTTCTAATTGTCTTTCTCTTTCCGCATGTCGTCTTGTTCTAATTCTATCGAATAAAAATATCACTAATAAGACGAAAGTAATTATAACTAAAACAATAAACCAAGTTTTTTTATAAAAATATCCTTCAACAGTTATATAATATTTTTTTAATAAAATATTTTCATTTCCATCAACATTAAGGGATAAAAGTAATTCATAAGTTCCAGGATTTAAATTTGTGAATATGATATTATTAGATGTAGCTATACGCCAATTATCATCATATCCAATTAGTTTATATTTTATTGTTAAATGATTAAAATTATCAAAAATTATAGGTTGAATTTTTAATTCAAGCCTGTTGGACTTGTTTTTAGGTAAATAAATATTATTATTCCTCACAAAAAGAATATCATTATTTGCATAATATTCATCTATTACAATTTTGGCTTTAGGTGAAATCATTACTTTGGTGGGCGAAAATCCAACTACTCCATCAGCATTCGCGAAAAATAATGTATTATCATTTGATTTAGCAGAAGCAAAATTATAGCCACCATTGAATTCTGAGTTTGGAATACCATTTTTATGATTATATAATATAGAAGTAATATAATTACGTTTACCTGCAAAAAAATCTTCAATTTCACTTTTTTTACATCTAAAAATTCCTTGATTGCTGCTAAACCATAAATAATCACCAACTTCTTCAATTGCCATAAATAAATTATTGAATAAACCATTCTTATCAGATACTATATGAAGTTTGTTTTTAGTATCATATTTACATAAACCTTCATTTTCAGCACAAAACCATAAATTATTATTTCTATCTATAAATAGTGTTGTAGTTGAGGTAATTTTACGTTCAAAATCAAGATGAGTTATTAAACCTTTATTATATCTAAAAATTCCCTTATTTTCGGTTGATAAGTAAATATTTCCGAGTTTATCTCCTACTATATTAAATATTGAAAGAGAATCCTTTATCAAAGCAAAATATTTTTTATTTAAATCATACTCGTAAAGAGAAAAATATGTGGCTAAAAACACTTTATTGTAATAATTCGAATAGTATATTGATCCAACTAAATTACTTTTAGGCACTTTCAAATGCTCAATAAAATTTAGGTTATTATCTAACCTATAGATGCCATAATTTGTACTAACCCAAATTTCATTTTTTATTTTAATAATAGAATTTATAACATTCTCTTTGTCACCAGGTAATTTAATGGTTTTTATAAATTTGCCTTTATTATCATATACTTCTATTCCATATCCATAAGTGCCAGCTAGTAGATAATTATTATGTAATAACACCGCAAAAACATTATGATTTGTTATACCTTTATTTTTAAAGGCATAAAAATCAGTGGGCTTGAATAATGTAACGTTATTCCCTAAAGAAGCAAACCATAAATTCTTCCCAGGATCTTCATAAATATACGTGATGATATTAGAACTCAATCCTTCTTTTGTTGTATATTGCAAAATCTTATTATTGGGGAGAATACGATTAACACCTCTGTCTGTTGCAATCCATATTTCGTTATTGCTGGAAACAATAGCATAATTAATTATATTAGAAATTAAACCATTTTTTTCATATAAATGAAAAATATTATTGTTAATGATATAAATACCGTCTAGAAATGAAACAAAAATTAAATCATTTTTTCTTACTAAAATTTGTTTAATATATTTAATATCATATTTATTTTGGATTATAAGGTTATTTTTATCTAATTTAATTTGATATACTGATGAAGTGGTTGAAAAATATAGAAAATCATCTTTTATATTTATAGCTAAAATTTCTTTGTTTAAAAATTGACTTGTATTAAATGATTTTATTTCACCATTTTGGATGTAATATAGTCCATCATTTGTAGCTATTAAAATTTTTTTGTTATATTCTATTATATCGTTAATAACATGAATATTAGTAATATTAGTTTTAGTAGAAATAAATTTATTATTTTCAAAATAAACAGGGAGTTGATATCTTGGTAATAACCAAACTCTGTTTTGTGAATCCTTATAAATTTTGGTTATATTTCGCGTAAGTAAATTTTTACCCGAATAATCTGGTAAATTTTCAAATTTATAACCGTTATATCTAGCAACACCTTCTTGCGTGGAAATCCATAAAAAACCGTTAGGATCTTCACCGATAGAGTTGATCAATAAATGTGGTAAATTATCGTCTATTCCGAGGTAAGTAATAAAGTAATTATTTATTTTGAAGTAATTTGTGTCTAATTGAAAATCCTGTGAAAATAAAGTAGAAAATATAAATGTAACAAATATTAGAAATATTTTTAAAATTTTCATCATATATATATAAATAAAATATAAATTAGTGATTTTTTTATTAAAAATCAAAAAAATTATGAAAATTTACAAGCTACTTTTATCGCTTCTATCATACTAGTAGGGGATGCAATATTTTTGTTTGATATATCAAAAGCTGTGCCGTGATCAGGAGATGTTCTTATAATATTTAATCCAGCAGTAAAATTTACACCTTTCTCAAAGGATAGTAATTTGAAAGGAATCAAAACTTGATCATGATAATGACCAATTATAAAATCAAAATTTTTATATAATTTGTTACCAAAAAATGCATCTGCAGGGAATGGTCCATATAAGCTATCTTTATATTGACTATTATTTATTGTCGGAATAATTATTTCAATTTCTTCAGTGCCTAGAATGCCTTGTTCGCCAGCATGTGGATTTAAGCTCAAAATTGCTAGTTTCGGTTTTAATCTTTTATAATATTTTACGCATATGTTATATGCATTTTGTATTGTGATTTCAAGTTGTTCTCGAGATAATCTTTTAGGAACGTCCTTTAGTGGTATATGAATAGTGGTAAGAGCAGCTTTTAGTTTGTGCGATATGAATGTCATTGTATAATTATTGTTATTCTCAGAATTTGAATAAATCTCTGTATGTCCGGGAAAATCAAAACCAGCTAATTTTATCGCTTCTTTAGAAATTGGCGAAGTTACTACGGCATTAATTTTTTTATTTTTAAATAATTTGATTGATGCTTCTATTGCTAAAAAAGAAATTAAGCCGGATTCTTTTGTAATTTTACCAAAATCCATTTTAGTTTCTGGCAAAACAAAAAGATAGTTACGATTAGTATCAATATCATTTATATCGTACACTGGAATTAAATTTACAGTTAAATTTAATAATTTTTTATAATACTCATATACGTTAGAAGGACAAATAAAAATAAAATTGATATGTTGGTTACTAAGTTTTTGAATTGCTTTTAATGATATTTCCGGGCCTATCCCATTAATATCACCACATGTTATAGCTATTGTTTTTTTCATTTTGATATAAGCTTAAAATTTCCTAAACCTGAATTATCTTCAAAATAAAATTTCTTTTTAATACTTTTGTATTCCCAAATTTCAACACTTCTTTTGTTATCCAATAAAGTTCTTTTAATATTATCAGGCTCACCATATAAAATATAAATTTTCCCCATATCTGTTTCTGAACCATCTTTTACTGCTAAGTTGGTAAATTTGAATATAGCTTCATCAACTCTATTATAAAAAATTTCTATGGCTTCGTTGTAAGAGCTTAGTGTATCTTTGTCGTACATTTTCCATAGTCTAAAAAATGCATAAGTAATACTATCCTGATTTTTCAAATTATTGATTTTATTTTCATTAAACAGTAATTTAAATTTAGTAATAGCATATTCTAAATTTGATAAAGATATTGGTTTATTGAACCATTTAATTTTTAGTGGAAAAATGATTGTTTTATTTTTTATGAATACAGTACCTTCATAAAAGTTTTGATTAATATTTTTAACAACATAATATTTATTTTCATTATTATTATTAATGTTTACGGAAAACTTGTTAATGTCTTTTTTTAAATTATAGTCTAATGAAATAATTGGTAATTTGGATACTGTTTTAATTATTTTATCTTGAATAAATATTAATGAATCACTAAAATAATCTACTCTTAAAAGTAAATCTTGAGTTTGTTTGGAATATAATAGATTATTTCCAAAATTATTTAAAATAAAGGTGGAATCTGTTACATTACCTACGAAATACGGATAAAAGTGATATTTGAATAAAGTTTTGTAAATATTTTTATTGGTTTGTGTAATTATGATTTCATAAAAATATTTTTGAAGGAAATTAGGTGTAGTGATTAAATAGCTAAAATAAAATTTTTGATTTTGTGTTTCATTAAAACTTGAAACAACAATATTAGTATCAAGTATTTGTGAGTATAAACTATTTTTATTACTATCAAGTATATTGATAGTTATCGAAAAATTTGCATTATATGAATTTGATAGTTTTTCAAAAACTAAATTAGTTGGGTTTAAGGTAATAATATAATAATCAGCATTTGGATTTATACTAAAATAGTTTACTAATATAATCTTTTGAGATAATGGATTAAAAAAATTTTGCTGAGAAAAAACAAAAACATTTATTAAAAATATTATGAGAATTATATATCGCATTATGAATTCATATTCATAAGAAATTCTTTATTATTTTTAGTTAATCTCATTTTATCAATTAAGAATTCAATTCTTTCGACAACATCTAAATCTGCCAAATATTTTCTAAGTATCCAAACTTTATTGAGTTCTTCAAGATCAAGCAATAAATCTTCTTTACGTGTGCCGGATTTATTGATATCAATAGCAGGGAAAATTCTCTTATCACTTATTTCTCTGTTAAGAACAATTTCTTGATTACCAGTTCCTTTGAATTCTTCAAATATCACTTCATCCATTCTACTACCAGTTTCTATAAGAGCAGTTGCAATAATTGTAAGAGAACCTCCTTCTTCTGTAGCACGAGCAGCACCGAAAAATCTTTTAGGTTTATGTAATGCGTTAGCGTCAACACCACCAGAGAGAATTTTTCCACTGTGTGGAACAGTTGTATTATATGCTCTTGCCAAACGCGTAATACTATCGAGTAAAATGACAACATCTTTTCTTACTTCTACTAATCTTTTAGCTTTTTCAATTACCATATTTGCTACTTGAGTATGTCTTTCAGTTGGTTCGTCGAAGGTTGAACTAATTACTTCAACGCGATCTTTATTTTCATTTGTTTTAACATTTCGTTCCATATCAGTAACTTCTTCAGGGCGTTCATCGATAAGTAATATGATTAAATGTGTTTCAGGATGATTTCTTATAATTGCATTAGCTACTTTTTGTAAAAGTATTGTTTTACCAGCCTTAGGCGGAGAAACGATTAAACCTCTTTGTCCTTTACCAATAGGAGCAATTAAATTAATAATTCTTGTAGATAACTCACCAGGAGTTGTTTCTAAATTAAATCTTTTACTTGGATAAACAGGAGTTAAATTATCGAATAAAGTACGTTCTCTTACCTTTTCTGGTTCTATTCCATTTACAGCTTCAACTCTTAATAATGCAAAAAAACGTTCACCTTCTTTTGGTGGTCTAACTTGCCCACTTACTGTATCTCCTGTTCTAAGAGCGAATTTTTTAATTTGCGATGGAGATACATAAATATCATCCGGTGATGGCAAATAATTATAATCACTTGATCGTAAAAAACCGTACCCATCTGGTAAAACTTCAAGTACTCCGCGGGAGAATGCTAAACCATCTTTTTTTGTTTGTGCATCCAAAATTGCATATATAAGCTCTTGTTTTCTTAACTCACTATATCCAGTTAAACCTAATTCTTTTGCAATTCCGTATAATTCTACTACTTTTTTTGACTGGAGATCAGAAATGTCCATTTTAACTGAGGTGCCGTTAGAATTGTTGTTATTATCCATAACTTAAAATAACTCCTTGAAAATTGGGTTTGTTGATTTATTATCTTGTATTTTTATTTTGTGGCTCATATTGTGGTCAATGAGGTAATACAAATTTACAAAAAAAAAATTATTTAGTCAATAGAAAAAAATAAAATGCCGCCTGGTGCTAAATGCGGTCCAAACGGCATCATAGGAGTAGAAATGTTTTTACTTAAGGATATAAATTTATTATAAAGTTCGCAACGTAAATGTAATATAAAATCAATATAAAAAAAGTCTTGACAATGAGTGAAAATTTTGTTATTTTCCAGCTCCTTGAAAGTATCCACGATGCGGATTAGCATTATGAATTGTATAAAAACAAGTAGGATCTAATTTTTCTATTTCTTTTATTACTTTGGTTTGTTCTTTTTTCTTAATAATAATTATGAGCATAAAGAATTTACCTGAAACACCTTCGGCAGGTAATAATGTTACAGCATAATTTAGTTCTCTCAATCTTTCAGCTATTTCCTTATTTTTTGTATTCGAAAATAAATTTATTTGTATATAGCCAAATCCAAGTTTTTGTTCCAAAGTTATGCCAACCAAATTTCCTAATGCAAAACCTGTTGCATATGCCACTAAATTGATAGGATTGTCCAGGTGCTTAACTATAAAGCTCATAGCAGATATCCAAATAAAAACTTCCATAAAACCTGCCAGTGCTGCATAATATTTACGCCCCTGGACAACTAAAATTGTTCTAACTGTGCCTATAGATACATCACATATTCTACATAAGCATATAAATAATGCTAAAAATATAGTATGAGTCATTTATTTTTTCTTTGGAATATATTCAATTACAAATTTATAATTTGGAAATTGTTTAGGCAATTTCATAATCTTATAAACTTTAAAGCCAGTTGATAATCTATCAATCCATGATGAAAGCGGCCATCCAAAATGTATTGTTAATTTTTTTTCCGGCGGTAAATCATATTGTATTGTTTCCAAAAAACCATATATCATATCATATAAATCCATTCTTTCTTGTAATGATAACCAAAATAAATTTGGTCTTTGCATATTATCTGGAATTTCTAATCTTGGATGATAAAAACTTACAAATATATTGTGAGGATTTTTTAATAATTCATCATCTTCTGTCGGTCGTTTGAAGTAAATATTTACGTCATTTTGTGGTAATTCCACAATTGCAAAAATTACATCAAGAGGTGTTTTAGACAATTTTTTAATTGGAATTTCAGGTGCTCGTTCCTTAGAAAGCCAAATACCGAACAAAAGTACAAGAGTAGAAATAATAAGCCATAATAAAGTACCATAAGGTCTATGCGCAATTATATAGAAAAATACACTTAAAATAAAAATAAATACGATAAGTGTTCCAATACGCGAAGTGTTGTATGTATGTTTTGTTGAACCTTCAGAAAATCTGTATTTAATCAATGATGCTAAATTAATTACAAAACTAGCAACTAAGCCGACAGCATACATTTCAGCCAAAATTTGTTGACTACCAGCAGTAATTATGAGAATTATAGAATAAAAAGTTGCATTTATTAAATGTATTCTATATAGAGACTGATTTTTATTTGATTTTCTTAACCAATTAACTTTGTATCTTTCTGCGACTTTTCCTATTAATTCAGCTGAAGCTACCATTGCGGTATTTGTTGCCATAATAAGTGTTATACTTGCAAGAATACTTACTATTACTGCGAAAAATTTCCCATTTGTTATTGTAGCAAAAGCAGGAATTAAATCGGTCTCATGCTTTGTTATTTGAACTCCTGATGTCATTGCAAATAAAACAATTAAAGGAGTTACAATACCAGCTGTAAATGCTAAAAATGAATAACCTTTTCTAATTTCTCGCCAACTTCTTGTCAATGAGGCTGTTTGCAAAACGGATTCTACTCCAGAATATGCAAGTATGCAAGAGCCAATTCCTGTAACAATCAATCCAAAGGAAGTTATTGGAGTTAAAATATTAAAATCTTTGCTAAAACTATTGGCACTCAATGATAAAATTTCTAAAGATTTATCATTAAAATTTAATAATCCACCTAATAATAAATTAAGTAAAACAAATGCAGCAAAAACAAAAATACCATAAGTAAATTTGGCGTTTTCTTTTATACCAAGAATGTTTAAGCCAGCTATCGACCAAATTATAAAGAACATAAAAACAAATTTTAAAGCTACTGGAATGTGGAAAAAGAACGCGCCATTTTCTACGGCACTAACAGTAGAAATTGTTGCTGTCAAAATATAATCAACAAGTATGGAAGCAGCAGCTAAAAATGAAATTTTTGGTCCCCATACGAAATATGCAAATGAATAAACGCCACCACCTTTAATATTATGATTCTCCAAAATTTCAGCAATTTCAATCATTCTAAGCGAATAGTAACGAATAATAAAAGAGGTTAAAGCAATATAAAAAATAACTTTTATTCCTATAAAACGATAAGCTTCAGCAGGCGCATAATAAATGGATGTTAATTCATCCATTAATGTAATAATACCAATAGCTAACCAGGTGAGCCACCACTTTCCATTTTGATAAACTGCTAACAGATTTTTTTTTGTAGATATTCTATAAAATACATAAATCAATAATAAATTAAGAATACCAAAAGCTAAAATATTCATAACCACTTAGAAATTTATTTGTAAATTGTCTAATATATTAAATTTTATAAGAAAAAAAAAAGAAAAAAAAGAGTTAAAATATTTGAATTAGTTCAATATTAGCTCAGACGGTGTAAGCATAAAGCCCGTGCGCAAGATGGCGCATGGGCGGGCTAAAGCCCAAAATATATTTCACTAATTAAACCATATCTTACATAATATAAATGACATACTACATTTATGCATCTACCCAAATAACTATTGTCTGAAAATTTTCCAAAGTAATAGCAAACTTAAAGCATTAAAATATTTACGTAAATACGATATAATTGTATTATCGATATATTGACTTTTTCTAATAATATTTTTGTATTTCCTATATAATTGTAAATACAATATAAATGACAAATTAAGTTTATAATTCAAACACTTACAGACACAGGACTGGTTAACACTTTGTAGAACAATGACAATAATATTTAGAGACTGAATAAGTTTCTTTTTTTTTCTTTTATACAGGTTGACACTTTTTTAGCTAAAATTGTAATTACGATATAATTGCAGGTACAATTTAATATAAAAAAATTGCATCATTTGTAAGTTGTTACGTATTTGGGAAAGATTTGAATAATAAGGTTCAAAAGCACCGCTCTTTGTAAAGAATTTTAGCGGGCCGTTCCGGCCCGCTGCCCCTTGCAGCTTGGCATAAGCTGTAAGGGGCTTAAGCTTACACTGTCTGAGTTAAATTAGATTTTCTTTACTAAATTATTTTTTAATTGCTTTTGTATGCTATAATTTAATGATATTTTAAATTAATTATGATTGCTTTAAATCTATTAAAAAAATAGGGATTATTATATAATTTCTTATTTTCATTTCCAGCCTATAGACTAAATACGTGCGCAAAACTATATTTCAAACCACTTAGTACCATTTAAATATTAGAAAAGACATAAAAAAACTTAAAACCAATTTTGACTTCTCGTATCAAATTTCATAAAACTTTTGTTAATTATATGGCAGTACAAACTTAAAAATTGGTAGTATAAAAATTAGATGGGTGGAAAAGAATTCTCACTAGATGTTAATCAGTAGCCATTTTTTTTCAATATTTTCAAAAAAACAGCAATTAATAAACGTTGTGCTGTTAGCATATTTATAGCATAGTAATTAAATTAAAATAATATCAATATTAAATTTTCTAACTAAAATATTTGAAAAAATATAGATTAATAATTTAAAAATTATTACTCATAGACTCTTAAATATTCCTCTACAACTTTTCTCTCATCAAACATTTCGATTGCAGAATTTCTGCATTGCATTTGATAATCTTCAGAGTTTTTATCAAGAAAATATTTTATACCTTCTGCAAGTTTTATTGAATCGTATCCATCAACAAGATAACCAGTTTTTAAATGTTCAACCATATCTTTTATTCCACCAGTTGAAAAACCTACAACTGGAGTACCACATAGTAAAGATTCAGCAACTGTATTTGGCAAATTATCTTCTAGGGATGGTGCTACAAAAATATCAGCTAAATTATAAATTACTGCCATTTCTTTAGGGTTAGAAACAGTACCAAAATTGATTGTTTCAAAACCTTTAAATTCTATAGGATTTGAACCAAACAAACCTAAGATAAATTGATCTTTGTAATTTTTGAGATGATTTATAGCTTCTATAAAATAGATAATGCCTTTTCTATAGCTTGTTAGTGTTTCGGCACCAAATAAAATAATTTTTTTATCTGGTAGATTAAACCTATTTTTAAGTGCTATTTTATCAAGAGGGAAAAAAACGTCCTTGGGATGAGTATTTTTAATACAAAAATGTTTGAAGTGCTTAAAAAGAGCACTAGAAGAAGAGCATTCGTAGAGCCAATTGCTTAAAGAAACAATTGATATATTCAATTTTTCATATATACTTTTTTTAGTAATGAAATTTTCGTTACTTAAATCATTTTCATAATTAGAACCAAGCTGAGGACAAGCAGAACAAATTTGTTTATATTTTTCACAACCACTTGTATAATGGCATCCACCTGTAAATGGGTTCATATCATGAAGCGTCCAAACAATTTTTTTATTTTTCAATACATTCATACATCTTTTATAATCAAAAATGCCGAAAACCCAATGTAAATGGATGATATCGGCTTCTATAATTTCTGGAATTGTTTCCCAATAAACAGCCGTTCGTGTTCCAGTAAAAATTTCTAAACCTTGAGGACGATTGGGGTAAACAGATAAATCAACATTCATTAAATACCATTGAATTGTATTAATCAATGAATTATCTTTATTAGTTGTAGTTATTTTACCTTGAAAAGCACTATCCATAATTCTAATTACAGAATCATCGTCATTTTTTTTATTTAAAACTAACATTTTAGAATCTAAACCGTATTTTTGCATTGCTTTATGCAATCTGTAGGCAGCAATTCCTGCACCACCATAATCTTGCGTTGAAATATGTAAAATTTTCATTATTCCTCTAACTTATTGGGAACTGTTTGACAAAAAGTATATAAAGTTGAAATTTGTTTATCAAAATTATTTTCCAAAAAATTTTTCATAATCTTTTCTGCATCTAAAATCTGGTTGTTTTTTATTAAAATAATAGAAAGTAAATAAATATAATCTGCATATGTAATTGTATTTTTATTTGCTTCAAGTAAATTAAAAGCTTCTAGTAATTCATTTTTTACGATTTTATCATATATTAATTCATAAATACTCATTTACTTTCTCCTAAAAATTGCTGACATTGTATGCCCAACAATTTTAATATCTTTATTTATAAAAAAGTAAGCAAAATTATTAGCCAAACCTAAATTAGGGTCTATTTTGGAGTTTAATATTGAAAGAAAGTAATTATAATGATATTCAGCTAATGGTTCATAATTTATTTTTACTAATTCTAAGTCAAAAAAATGTGTTAATTTTTTTAATGAATTTGCAGTCCATTTTCCCATGTGATGCGGGGGCATATTAAGCCAATCATTATCATTTTCTTTTATAAAACTCAAATTATTAGGAACAGATATATAGAGAACTCCATTTTTTTTAAGAAGTTTGATAGCACTATCAAGAAATTTTTTAACATCTGGAATATGTTCTAGAACTTGAAAACTGCAAACAAAATCATATTTATTTGGATATTTTTGCGCAAAAATTTCTAAATCCTCATTATAAACTGTAAGGTTATTTCTTTTTGATATTTCGACTGCTTCAGTATTTAATTCTAAACCAACAGCGTTTATACTTTTATCTTTTAATTTTTTTAGAAAGTATCCACGACCACTACCTATTTCAATAACAGACATCCCCTCTGAAATATTTGCTATAGCATCATCAAATTCCCATTTATTTTCCATATAGTACCAATCAAATTTACTCAAATCTTGATAAAAATTATCATCACCACAAATATCAAATGGATAAAAAAATTGATAACCTGTATCCAAACATTCATATAATTCTATATAATCGATATGACGAAAAAATTTTTCTACATTAGTATTGAAACCTTTATAGCCATTAATGATTTTATCTTTTGGTATTTTTTCTAATAATTTAATATTTTTTCTTTGTGTAATTGGAGACAAAATGTTTTTATCTTGACTTATACTATTTAAATTTTCATTCTTTAAATATTTTTGTATTATTTTATGTAAATCATATGCTCTATTTGAAAGAGAATGATCTTTTAAACATCTTTCTTGCCCTGCTTTTGCTATTTCTAATCTTTTTTCATCATTTTTTAAATAGAAAATTATTTTTTCTATCATTTCTTCAGGTGTTTCAAAAGCTTCAATTTCTTTACCTATCTTAAAGATATTATCTAAATTTGGATGATAATCAGTTAAAAGGAAACCACCGGTACCGGTTATTTCAAATAATCTCATATTACCTATATTATCGGCTATATCAATATGAATATTTAAGTTAATTTTTGATGATAAAAAATTTTGGTAATAATCTATACCAAATAATTCTTTGTTGAGATATTTATTAATTTCAAATTCTGAATATGAGAAGTTATTTGGAGTAAAAATTTTATAATTAAAATTAAAATTTTTATTCAAATGTGCAATAATTTCAAGATATTTAATTCGGTTTGTATGCTCTAAAGAGATTTGTCCAGCAAAAGAAATATCAATATTTTGTTCAATATCTTTGGTTAAATAATTATTTATAAATTCTGGATATCCCGGATAAAATAATTCAAAATACTTTGCTCCTTTTTGTATGGATACATCTCTCATTTTGAGTAAATTAGAAACAATAATATCATAATCGGACCAATCGATTTTATCATCGACCACTTGAGAACGCCATCCGATTAGAAGTTTTGGTTTATACGTAAGAAATTGAGTTAATTTTTTATCATGTTCAAGCATATCAGAGCTATAAACTATGTCGGGTTTTTCTACATTTATAATTTCAGCTATAAGTTTATAAATATTATCGGTAGTTATGTTATATTTTCTTGCTAAATGGCTCAATAAATATTTATTATTAGTAATAATTAAATCACTGTCATAACCGTATTTATGCATTTCAAGAGCAAAATAATGTGTGGCAGCAAATCCATCTTTAAGTAATAAATTTTTATGTTCTTCGTATGATAATAATGGTGCTTGTGGATATTTTTTATAAAAGTAATTATAATAATTAGGATAAAAATTAATCAATTGTAAAAATTTTAATTTATTCATAGTTTTATTTACAATTTTAACTGCAGAAAAATTAAAAATTTGATTAAAGTCAATATTTTGAGATGAAATAATATGAACTTTAGGACTATTTATCGACAAATTAAAATTATTAAAAATCAACTCTTTTTCATCTTCAAAAATGTAAATATGTGATGATGATTCGAAAACATCTTCCAAAGAATTGTATAAAAAACCATCAATTATTCTTGATATAATAGATATTGGAAGAATTTGAATATTAGCGTTTGGTAGGAAAAAAACAATTTTTTTCTCATAATTTTTAGTATTAAGTTGCTCCAATACAAGTTTATTTAAAAATATAATTTTGTCATTATTTAAAAGTAATGAAATTATTAATATGTCGTTATTTTTATACATATTTTTTCCAATTATTTTCAATGTATAAATGATTTAATAAAAATAAATTTAAATGGATCCACAATTCATTTGCTTGATTAAAATCTTCTAAGTTATTTTGCCAATTTTTTAATTTAGTTTTTTCAAAAAATTTTTGATATAATCTTTTGTAGTCAAAAAAATTATTATTCTTTGAAAAATTATCTTCAAAAAAACTTAAAACAATATTATTTAAGTTTGTATTAAACCAACTATTTAATGGGCTATTTATTCCGATTTTAGATTGACGATAGATAATTGAAAATGGAACAAGATCATCAAAACTTTCTCGAAGAATTCTTTTGGTATATCCATTACCTATTATGGAACAGTAGGGGAGCGAAAAGATAAATGAGACTAATCTATGGTCTAAAAATGGCATTCTTACTTCAACACCAGAAGCCATCGAAGTAATGTCAAAATTCTTCAATATTGCTGGTAAGATACCCTTTTCAAAGTTATAAATTAAGTTAGGAAAAAAATTATTTAACTGCCAATTTAAATAAAATGAATAACCGCACAATAATTCATCACTACCATGACCATCAAGTGTAACAGTAACTTTATTTTTTCTCATTAAGTTATACATCTGTAGGATTGGATATAAAGATGATATAGTTAAATTTTCAGAAAAATAAGTTGATTTTATTATATCAAATTCAGATGGCTCTGATATAGATAAATATTTTACTTTTATATTTTTTTCTTTTATAACAATATCAATAAATTCTTTTTCATCAAGAAATGAACCTGGGAAAGTTATTGAAAAAATTGATTGTAAATCTTTAGGAATTCTTTGAATATTAGAATTTTCTTTAAATAAATGATTTATAGCGCATGCAATAACAGATGAATCAACCCCACCACTAAGGCTAGTTCCAATGTTTACATCACTTCTTAATCTAATTTTTATAGCATCTAGCAACAAATATTTAAATTCATTTTTTTGTTCTTCGTAGCTTAATGACGTTTCTTTTATATTATTTTCTAAAAACCACCATTTTTCAACTGAAGCCTCTATACCATTTTTAATCTTTAAGTTATAACCCGGAAGTAACTTGTAAATATTTTTAAAAATAGTATAATGTGAATTACCTTCGTAATTAACAACGTTTGAAAGAGCTTTTCTTACTTCAATTTCATCAAATTCAAAAGAATATTCTGGAATTGCTAAAAATGCTTTTATCTCAGAAGCAAAATACAATGAAGAAGGAGTTGTGCAATAGTATAAAGGTTTGATACCAAATCTATCTCTTGAGATAAAAATATCATTAGTTTGTAGATTTAAAATTGCAAAAGCCCACATTCCATTAAAGTGGTGTAAACATTCATCGCCGTATTTATGATAAGCAGCTAATATTACTTCTGTATCAGTTTGAGTATCAAATCTATAACCATATTTAATAAGTTCGTTTTTTAGTTCAATAAAATTAAATATTTCGCCGTTATAAGTAATTATATATTCACTTCCATCATCAAATTTTTTATATAATGGGTTTCTGCCAGCGGGGGATAAATCTAAAATAGAAAGCCTGCGATGTCCAAAGGCAACATTATCTTTTATAAAAATACCTTTATCATCAGGTCCTCTATGCTCAAGCATATTTGTGAATCGATCAATTTCATCAAATGAAACTTGTCTATTGGTATGTATTATTCCTGTTATTCCGCACATCTATTGAAAAATTCCTTAATTGTTTTGCATATATAAGTAATTTGTTCCTCTGTAATGTATGGCCATAAAGGTAAACTTAAAATTTGTTCTGATTGTAATTCAGAATTTGGGAAATCACCTTTTTTGTGATTTAAAAATTCAAACGCTTTTTGCAAATGTAAAGGTTTTGGGTAATATATGCCTGTTTGTATCCCATTATCATTTAAATATTTTTGAAGCTGGTCCCTAAATTTGGTTCTTATTGTATAAACATAGTAAACATCTTCATTTAAGTTTCTTGATTGGGGTAAAATTAAATCGCCAACATTTTTTAATAGATTATTGTAGATATTAACTTTATCTCTTCTTAATTGGTTTTCTGTTTTTAAATAAGATAGTTTGATATTTAATATAGCTGCTTGTATAGTATCCAATCTCAT